>JAJEIM010000033.1 GCA_022827785.1 Acidimicrobiia bacterium | reverse complement strand
TCTGCCACGATGGACGCCTTCGAGAAGGCACTCAACGATGCCAGTGGCGGGGCCACGGCTGATGATGTGGCGGTGACCATCAATACCGCGTCTGGTATCAACACCTTCAACATCGAAACCAACAACTAGGAGTAGCGGTTGGTTAGCTCCTTTACAGGAGCCAAGAGTACGGAGGGTCCCGGCATTCGCCGGGACCCTCCCGCGTTCGGGCCCTGTTCAACCGCACCCTTCCCAACTTCCTGCGCTGACGCCTTCCCAGCTCGGCGATCCTTTGAGTTACCACGAATATGGCGGTTTCTCCGTTAGGCTGGGTGGCTAGTCCACGGGCAAGGAGCGAGAAGCTGATGTCGAGGCGTTCACCGTTGGCCGTACTGGCCCTGCTGTCTCTTGTTGCGACGCTCCTGGCCCTGCCGGTATTGCCCGCCGCCGCCAAGAACGGGGAGCCGGACGACCTCCCCCTCTACACCGCATGCGTGCCCTCGGCCATAGGAACCGTGGACTTCTCCGACGTATCGGGGAGTTCTGCCAGGCAGGCCATCAGCTGCATGGTCCACTACGGCATCATGTCGGGTACCTCTTCTACAACCTTCGATCCCGACGATGGCGTGACCCGTGAGCAGATGGCAGTGATCCTGATCCGGGCGGCCGGCCCCGCCGGTATCGACGTGCCCCGGGTCCGGGATCAGGGGTTCGACGACATCGGCCACCTGCCCCGCGAGACGAGGGACTCCATCAACCAGCTCGCCCAACTGGAAATCACCCTGGGTAGAACCCCGACGACCTACGTGCCCGACCGCGTGGTCAACCGGCGCCAGATGGCCCAGTTCTTCACCCGCTTCCTGGATCTGGCGCCGGTTGGCGAGGGCGGTGTGGACGTCGGATCGGTCGTACCGGACGACCGGGTGTTCACCGATATCGAGCAGATTCCCCACGATCCTTTCACCGCCATCCGGCTCATATACGAGTTGGGGGTGACACAGGGCACCACGCCCACCACCTACAGTCCCAACGATCCGGTTACCCGGGGCCAGATGGCCCGGTTCCTCAGCCGCATGCTGGCCCACACCAATGCCCGACCGGCCGGCCTCACCATGCAGACGGAGGACACCTCGGTCACCGCCGACGACACTGCCGACCTGGTGGTGTCGCTGCGGGACGAGAACCACGAGCCCGTGGTCGACGCTTCAATCGACCTCTTCTACGTGGCCTCGAGTGATGAAGGATTCACCTCCAGCGGTCGATGCAGCAGCAAGGCGATCATCGAGGCGGGCAACAACCGGTGCGTCATCGACCTCGGCGATGAGACCACCGACGGCGACGGCAACCTGTTCTACACCATGGAGATTCCGGAAAGCCTGACGGTGTACGCCTGGACCGGTGACCGAAACGATCGCTTCGATATCGGCAGCACCGACCACGCCTCCCTGGACTTCGCCGTTTCCAAGAGCCCCAACGGGTTCCTGATCACCGACGACATGCCCAAGGGCGCGCAGCGGCTCCCGTTCGGGACGACCGTCACCTTCACCTTCCAAGTGGTGGACGAGGACCTCAATCCGGTAGCCGTGGAGGACGCCGAGATCCGCATCCGTTCCGAGGAGTGGAACGACGGCCGCCGGGGTCCAGAACGGGTCAGGACCCACAGCACTGATTCCTCGGGCCGGGTGCAGCTCGCCTTCCGGATCACCGACCCCGACTCGGACAGCAACGATCCTCACGGGTACCTCAACCTCGACGTGCTGAGGTCTGACTACAACACGCGGGTGACGGACAAGACGAAAGTGGAGGTCACGGCCGGCCGGCTGGAGTGGTCGGACGACGACCCCGAACCTTGGACCGTGCTGCTCGAACAGAGTTCGGTCTACGGCCGAGCCACCGCCACAGGAAGCGCCCATAACCGTGTAACCGCCACCCTGCTCGACCAGTACGGCGACCCGGTACGCGGTGAGCGGGTCCACTTCGTGTCTGACGATGAGCACGGCTTGTACTCGAAATTGAACGAAGACAATACCCAGAACCTCGATGAGGCCCAGAACGCTCACCGCAAGACCACCAGCAGGCGGGGAGTGGCTACGGTCTCCTACGTCCGGAACTCGAACGCCTCGATGATCGAGACGATCAATGCCTTCGTCAAGGACTGCACTTCCTGTAGCGAAACGGTCAAGCACTACTGGGTCAACGACACTCCCCGGAACTTGGTCGAAGCGGGTGTCACGATCCGCCACTATGACGCGGATACGGATACGTTGGTGTTCCAAGTCACCGGAGGCGTGAACGACGGTAATCTGTACGCGATCACCTTCGACGCATTCGACCACTTCTTCGACGATGCCACCGGCACGGCGCTGCCGATCGGCTACGAGGCCTTCAAGGAAGCTCTGGCCGATGCCCAGGCCGATGGAACCATCGGGAGCCTCACCATCGACGTGAACATAACCGGCGTCAGCTCTGGCGACGTGAACACCTACACGCTGTAACAGCCACGCCACCCCACCCACCCAGGTGCGGGGGATCCTTCCGGTTCCCCCGCACCCCCTCCCTAACCTCCGAACCTTAGGTTCACGATGTTCCACAGTTCGCTCTGAGCCTTAGGTTCGGCGCGAAGCAGCTTCACAGGTGTTCCGGGTGGCCTACCATGTCACCAAGCACGAGGAGAGGAGTGACCCCGTGAAGTTCCGGGTGTTTCCGTCGGTGCCGGACGCCGGTCTTCGATCGGCAGCAAGCCTCCCCGGAAGGGGAAGGGCATGCCGCCGGTGGTTGATACCGCTGGCTGCCGTGGCGCTTACGGGTTCCCTCCTGTTGGTCCCTGCCGCGCCGGTCCATGGTGTGGTCGGTGTTCCGGACCACCCGGCTCGGCTCTCGGCTTGCGTGGGCTCTGCTCTCGAGTCGGCGGGCTTCCGCGACACGGAGGGTAGCTTCGCCAAGGAAGCGGCCGACTGCCTCGCTCACTACGAGATCACTTTCGGGACCAACCCGGAGCTGGGATTGTTCTCGCCCCAGCAGCCGGTGACCCGCCGGCAGATGGCCCTGTTCCTGGCGCGGGCGGCCGGACCGGCCGGGGTCGAGCTACCGGAAGCCTCCGATCAGGGGTTCACCGACCTCGACGTCGCGTCCAGCAGCCAGGACGCCATCAACCAGCTGGTCGAGCTCGGAATAATGGAAGGAACCTCGGCCACCACCTTCGACCCGCACAGCCCGGTCACCCGCAACCTGATGGCGCTGTGGCTGGCCCGTTTCCTCAGCGCGGCGCCGACCGGCCCGGGAGGCACGGACATCGATACGATCGAGCCCGACGACGACCACTTCACGGACGTGGCCTCGGTTGACTTCAGGACCCGCGCTGCCATCCGCAAGATCTACGAACTGGGTGTGACCCAAGGCACCTCCGCCTTCACCTTCTCGCCCGCCAGGGAGGTGACACGGGGGCAGATGGCCGTGTTCATCAGCCGCACGCTGGCCCACACCCATGCCCGGCCTGCCGGGTTGACCATCCAGGCTGCCGAACCGGCCCTCTCCGGGGACTCCGACGTCACCGTGTCGGTCTCCTACCGGGACGACAACCACCAACCCCGGGCGGCCAGGGCGCTCGACGTCTTCGTGTCTACGAACCCCGACAAGGCCTTCGACGATTCCGGCCGGTGCACCAGCCATGTCTCCACGGCCGTAGGGCTCGGACGGGCCTGCGTCATGGATAGCTCCGACAGCGCTACGAGCGCCTCCGGGTACCTACGGATCGACATGGACCTGGCGGAGGATGTCGGCGCGTTGCGGGTCTGGGCCTGGCGAGGTCCCAGCGGCGCCGTGTACGACAACGATGCCGGCACGGCGGCGGTCCACGATGTCAGGAGCCTCGGCACTCCGGTTGCCCTGGAGGTCACCGACGACATGCCCCCCACCGCGCAGAAGCGCCGCCTCGGCGACACGGTAACCTTCACCTTCCGGCTGGTGGACGCGAACGGTGACCCGGTAGCTAAGCCCGGCGTGAAGTTCAGCGTCCGTGCGGAGCAGTCGAAGAACGGGCGCACCGCCGGCCCTCGTACCTTCTCCCTGGAGACCGGTCCGGACGGCACCGTCGAGCTCAGCTTCCGCAACCCGGATCCGAACCCCAAGAAGGAGGATGTGGGAGACGTCGCCCGGCTGGACCTCGATTTTCTGGACAGCGCCGGGCTGGAGGTAAGCGACCGGACCACCCTCAGGATGCTGGCCGACGACGGTAACAGCCAGGATCCCCTGCTCGACTGGTCCGACGAGGAAAGTGTGGCTACCACCCTCACCCTGTCTGTGACGGAGCAGTACGTGGCTGCCACGTCGGAGGGCCTCGGCGCGAGCAGCCGGGTGCGGGCCAAACTCACCGACCAGTACGGGTCTGGAGCGGGCCGCGGCGAGACCATCATGTTCACGTCAACCGACCCCTCCGTGACACCCAACAGCATCAACCGCAGGACCAACGTGGCAGGCGTGGCCACCTTCGACTACCGCCGCGACGCCGGCTCCGGCAATATCGAGATGATCACCGCCCGCTCCGGCGACCTGGAGGCGACCGCCAGCCAGTACTGGGCCGCCCCCATCCCCGCCAACACCACCGGCTCCGGAGAAGTAGTAGTAACAGACCCAGCAAACAACCGCGCCGTAATAGTGGCCAGTAATGACGTCTGGCTTGTCGACTACACCCCCGCCGACCGCTTCGAGATCGGCGACGAGAGGGTCCGCATCTCCACCTTCCGCGACACCCTCAAGGTAGGTGCCACCCTCACCTTCCAAATAACCCCGGACGGCCAACCCAACACCTACACCCTCCCCGCCCCCTAACCCCCCGGACCCCCACCCCAGGAGCCGCGGCCCCCCAGGCCCCAGCTCCTGGGCCACCCCCCGGCGCCCACCCCCCTTGCGAACCTTAGGTTCAGGACGCGCCTGACTCCTCTTGCGAACCTTAGGTTCAGGACGCGCCTGACTCCTCTTGCGAACCTTAGGTTCAGGACGCGCCTGACTCCTCTTGCGAACCTTAGGTTCAGGACGTGTCTCACTCCGTTGTGAGCCTTAGGTTCAGGACGCGCCTGACTCCTCTGGTGAGCCTTAGGTTCAGGACGCGCCTGACTCCTCTTGTGAGCCTTAGGTTCAGGACGCGTCTGACTCCTCTTGTGAGCCTTAGGTTCAGGACGCGTCTGACTCCCTTGTGAGCCTTAGGTTCAGGACGCGTCTGACTCCCTTGTGAGCCTTAGGTTCGGGGTGTGCTGTACCTCGTTGTGAGCCTTAGGTTCGGGGTGTGCTGTACCTCGTTGTGAGCCTTAGGTTCAGGACGTGTCTCACTCCGTTGTGAGCCTTAGGTTCAGGACACCGCGGCGGGCCCGGCCGGGTTCGAGCTACCGGATGCCTCCGATCAGGCGTTCACCGACTTCGACCTGAGCCGCACCCTGCACGGCCCGGCCAAGGCACTAGTCACCCCCACCCACCACCCTGATAGTCCCGGGAGAGCGTTCAGCGAGAGGAGTTGCCGTGACCGCAGTCACCGCGAACGCCCGGCCAATCCCGAGCTGAGGGCACACCTTCCTGCCATGCTTCTTCTACCCTTTCTAGAAGGGAGGCTTGTTCATGTCTGAGATCCTCATGCACCCGGCATCGATTGTGGTCCTGGCGCTAGCCGTAGCCACGGCTGCAGGCCGACTCCTGATGTGGATCGGTGGCGTCAACGAACACAAATCAGAGGTCAGCGAGTTCATGCGCGAAATCCGGGCCGACATCAAGAAGATCTTCCAACGTCTTCCATCCAAGACCCTTGACCGAGGCAGCCCCGTACGGCTAACCGCTCTCGGTGACGAGGTGGCCAAACAGATCGGTGCTCGCAAGTGGGCCGTGAACCAAGCCGGAGCGCTACGGGAGAGGGTTAGGGCAGGGCTCCGTATCGGATCCAGGATTTCGCCTTCGAGTATGTCCGGTACGAATACAGGCCTGCCGGACAGTTCGAGGCACAGTTAGAGGCGGTCGCCTATCAGGATGGCGTCACCAACGAAGAGGTCCTTGACGTGCTGGCGATTGTGCTGCGTGATGAACGTGCAGGTCCGGGAGCCGACACTTCGGCAACGCCACAGAGGGTCACGGCACAGTAGACCAGCCGGCCGACCAGGTCGAGAAGACGGTCATCGGACCAGGCCAACGGCGAACCGACCCCCGAAGTCCATCGTGAACATGGCACGTGACAAAACGTCACGGCCCAACAGGACGTCCCAGTCGTGGGAGTCGGTCTTGGTCTCCGCCACCTCCATCTCCAGTATCTGGGTAACGGTAGGGGTTATGAAGAACACCAGGTGCATCTCGTAGACGTTCAGCCGTGCCCTACCGGAGGGCGAAACCACCGAGCGGAGGCCGATGGGATTATCCCGTATCCCGAGAGAGGCGGTAGCCGTACGCGATACGCACGTCTCTTCTGCCCCGGTGTCAATCAGGGCTCGAAAGCGGGGTATCTCCTTTGGCGAATGCCAGCCGGTAGGTCCGGAAAACAACCCCACCTCGACGAGCGGTCCGGTTCCGGCGTCCCACGTCCCGCTATGGCTGAACATGGGAGTACCACCCCAAGTCCAGGTCGCTTGCCTTGATCGACTGGATGGAGAAGTCGTGATTAGGGAACCGCTGCCTTCCTTCCCACCGCGCCTCGAGACTCGTTGGGTAGACCTCGATCAGCTGACCATGCCTCAGCAGGGCGCACTGCCCCGGGTGGGTCTTGATCAGTTCGGGCAGCAACCTACGGAACGCCTCGTAGTTGCGCTCGACCTCTTTGGTGGTAGCCATCAGGTGTCCTTTACTAATGCCCGCTAGGCGCTTGGATTCTGTTGCTAGCAGGTCCCTTACGGAACCGCAACCAACTCGCCCCCCGAAGCTGCCCGTCGCTCGCGGTGGCCGCTCCGATCCTTCGAGCCGCTTCCGGCCTGCGTCGGTGTTGGCGATAGCAACTTATAGCGGCGGTGCGCCAAGTTCAACCCCCCTGTTCCCGCGCCAACCGGGACCAGGTGGGTTTCCATCGAGGACTTCATCCGAAGTTCGCTGAGAGTCCTTCGAGATCGAGGGTCCGGACGAGCAACGAGGCGACCTCGGCGCGGGTGAGTGGATCGTCCGGGCAGAACAGCGGTGGGTCGGTGGCGCAGCCCTCGAGGATCCCCTCGTGGTAGGCGGCTTCGGCATGCCCGGCGAGGTGCTGGTCCCCGATGTCGGCGAACAGTCCCGCCGGATCGGTGACCGGGACCAGGTGGTCGGAGAGGTAGGGGAGGAACAGGGTCATGTCCGCCCGCGTCAGGGGATGGCCGGGAACGGACCCGTACTGCGCCTCGAAGGTGTTGACGACCTTGCGTTCGATCAGTTCCAGGGTCGCCAGACGCTTCAGGAACACCGCCATGTGCCTGGCGGCAATGCGGCTTTCCGGGCAGAAGAAGAGGATCTCCCTCGGCTCCGGCCACGGGTAACCGCATCCATCCGTGACTCCGGAGGCCGCGAAGACATCGATCTCATGCTCGTACGGGCTCTGATCGTCGTCGGCGAAGATGCCGGTGGAGCCGACGAACTCGTGGTCGCCGCAGAAGTCGCTGCCGTACAGCGAGTTCGCCAGAATGTTGAGGTCGGCGACCACGCCCCGGTCTCGAACGTCCCTGTACGACTCGAGAATGTCACAACGCACCCGTTCCATCTGGCCGCTGTTATTGAAATTAACGAGTGTCTCAAATATGAGGCTGTCTGTGACGCTTGTAGGTCGGCTGTAGTGATCCTGTGCTGCTGTGCGATTGGTGTGGTAGGTGATAATGCTAGCACTCAGTAATATGAGAAACAGAATGGTTAGCGTTATGTGGAAACTGTAACGACCTGGTTTGGACCACCCGAAGGATGTGATTAGCAGGAGGACCCCGGTGATGGCCAGGGACCATCCCACCTGCACCATGAGCGTGTCCCGCCAGGGCACATCGATGGCGTCGGGATACGTGTTCTGGATGGTCGGCGTCAGGCTCACCATCAACGCGGGAAGCCCGACCAGAACCAGACCGACCAGGATCGATGCCGTCCCCAGCCGGAGATGGACGGTCCTGTCGATGCGGATCCTGAGCGAGCTCCTGTATGCGAGGACGGCTGTCACGATCAGCAAGGCCACCACGAGCAGCGTCGAGCTACCGCCGAGCAACTCCAGCAGGCCCGTCAGGGACAGGTCGGTGTCCGTGGCCCTCCGCCTACCTGCGTACCAGCTCGCGGCCGGAAGACCGGTTACCGCCCGGTAGAGGCCCGTCTGGAGCGACAGTCCTGCCACGTCGACTTCGGCGGTCGGGGAGCAGCGCATGATCTGGCAGCGGGATGCGATGGCCAGGCGGGTTGGCAGGAATACCGCCACGAACCCCGCGCACAAGGCAATGAAGCGGCCGGCCGCCACCGACCGCAGCAGATCCCGCCACCCGATCCGGGCGAGGATGCCACGCGCCCCGATCAGGACCAGGCAGACGGCAGGCACGATATAGAGCAGGTCGTAGGTCATGGCGAGAGAGGCGCCGAGCACGACCATCAAGCCCGATCGGAGGAGTTCGCCCCTCGGCCGGTGGCGGCTGTCCCAGGCCCATCGTGTGCCCAGCGCCCGGTCGGAGGCGACGACGAGCGGGACCGCCATGATGGCCGCCACCACCGCGATCGACCAGAAAGGGAAGAACACCAGCGGATGCAGGCCGACGACCACCAGTACCGCCGCGAACACGACCGGGAACAGGATGCCGGCGAGGCCGGACGCTCGGCTGGAAGATGGTTGGTCCGGTCCCGGATCTCCGGATGCGGCGGATCGTTCGAGAGCCTGCAGGAAGCGGTGGGCGGTCACGGCGAGCAATGCGACCATCCCCAGCCGGATGAAGCCGTGGACCAGATGCGGAGGGACACCCGATGCCAGAGCTATCTCCATGTAGAGGACATGCTCCAGATCGGTGAGCATCCTCCCGAGCGGGCGGAAGTTGCCGGCCGACAGGAAGAAGTCGATATTGCGGACGGTCCGGGCTACGACCTCCCATGGATTACCGCCCGTCTCGTTCATGACGATGAACATCCAGGTGCGCTGGTCGCCCTGGAAGCCGACCCCCAGCAACGGGGAGGTCACCAGCATCGCCGCCGCCGACACGAGGAGCCATCTGGGAATGCGGGAGCCCCGCCCGGACGTTCCGTCGCGCATCGCCGCCATGTTACCGACCCCCCTGCCGACCCCCCCCTAGGCCTGGCCCACCCCGGACATGGCCCTAGTCAAGCCCGGCCAACACCCTTACTGTCCGGGCTGAGGCATGACCGTTATCGCAGGACGGCGATGATGATGGCTGTCATGCCGATACCGACTCCGACGATCCACCTGGTCTGTGAAGCGAACCGTTCCTCGATTCTCAGCAGGGCAGTGGCGATGTCGGTACGGACCTCTGCCTGGCGGGCGTCGTCCTTCGCGTCGGCAAGGGGTTCAGTGACGTTCATCGGCGGTTATCGCTCCTTCTCCCTAACCCCAAACGTACCCTACTCCGAAGATTTCAAGGGGTGTCCGGGTCACGCCGTCCGTCCCAGCCTGGCGGGTCGGCGACGCGGGTACGGTCCGCGAGGTAGTGGTGACTTCGAGATGGAGGTTGATCAGGATCGACATCCCCCAAGAACGCGAAAAACACGCCGCCGGGCTCCGCCCGGCGGGCCCTCCCCCACCGCCACCACCTTGGTGTCGAGCGCGTTCCGTCCTCCCCCGGGGTGGGGGCTGCCTCGACGATATGTTCCCTCACACGGCCCGGCCGACGTCTGGGCGAAGCCGTAGGTGCTTACGGTATTTAGCACCGTAAAACGTGGGTGTGACACAAATGGGGGTGCGGTGGGCCGATGTCCCGATCCGGCGGAGAATTGCGGCCATGCCTTCGAGCATGTCCGGTCCTACCGCTATTCGGGTTTCGGGTGCGACCTCCTAGGTGGCGGTGAGTTCGAGATGGAGGTCGAGAGCGCGCAGCGTGTGCAAAGCGAGGCCGGTTTCCACGCTCTGCGTTCCGCCTTCGAACCGCACCACCCACTGGCGTGACACGCCGCAGCGTTCCGCCAGCTGAGCCTGGGTCATCCCGAGCTCCCGGCGCCGCATCCCTACGATGGCGCCCAGTTGCCCCACCGTATGGAACTCGACCGCCCGTATCATCGCCGGTGCCGTGGACTCATCAATGGCCATGATCGAGCCTTCCGCGCTGCTTCTCCACATGGGCCACGATGGACTCGGCCAAATGGTTGGCGATGCCCGTCCAGGCTTCGTTGGCGATGCGTGAGACGGCGGTGGCGAACGCCTCGGGAAGTCTCGCGGCGAGTCTCGCTACCCGATCAACCGCCGGAGATGGGTCGAAGCCCATTGACCGGGCCGTACTGGTCCAGGCTCGGACCGGATGACTCTTCAGGAGTTGGTAATCCTCTCCTAGCTTCATGGCGAACCGGGATCGCTCCGGGCGGATCGCATAAGGCATCCACGATGCCGTGTCGTAGACGGGGGAGAGGGTGGCGTCCTGTCCCGCCAGTACGATCCCGAAGTTCTTGGCATGGGCGTCCGTGGCGCCGATAAGCCAGTTGTAGGCCATCGCGTCGAAGAAGAGCAGGTCGTCGCCGGGTTGGGCAGTGTCACGCAGAAGCCTCGCGACATCGGACGGTCCGGGTCCACCGTCATACTGGTACTTGTGACGTGGCCGGACGCCGAGTGCCTGGCATAGGTCCTCGGTGTGGATCCGGTGAGCGCCGAGACGGTCGAATCGTTCGACGACCAGGGCCTCCTGTCCTTCGAACGATTGGAGCCAGGTTCTCGCCGCTCGAATTCCGACAATGGTCGCCGCCTCCTGACACAGGTGCTCGTTGATGTGGATGCTCGTTGTGACCCGGCGGTCGAGGTGTGACCGGGGGGCTTGAGAATGTGGGTCGTAGGTATGTCACCCCAGGGCTGGCCCCATGCTCCGTCCTCGAGGCGCAGCGCGATCTTGGGTTGGGCACCCGACAGGGAGAACATGCCCCCGCTGTCGGTGTGCCATCTGGCGCCGTCCTCTTCCAGGTCTCTAAGCCTGCGCGCCACATCGGTCTCGCTTAGCGGTTCAATGCCGCTGCCTCGACCAAGCATCGATGTGAGAGCGTCCGGTCGGCAGAACCTGACCGCGCCGGCGCAATCCCGCCCGATGCCTGTTGATAAGAGATCGAAGGGCTGGCTGGATCTGGCACCTACCCGTAGCGCCCACCCTTGCAAGACCTGCTCGTTGTCGGGGACCAGTCCCTCCAACCATGCACTCGCGTCGTGCAAGGCGTACGTTCCTTGGGGCATCGACAGGGAGAGCGGGGTGGCGGTGGTCGGATACAGCGGGTTGTAGGCGAAACGAACCCGTCCCCCGGCGTCGCGGATCATGAGGCCGGCTTCGACCTCATCCATCAGTACGATCAGATCGTCGGTCACCTGCCGAACCTCTCCAGCCACTCATCCAGACCCGGGCCCTTGCGCTCTGGAATCGGAGAAACCGAAGCTCGAGCATCCAGGGTTCCGATCACATCGAGCACCAGCGACAGGGCGGCGCCGGGATGGCCCCTTTCCAGGCGAGAGATCCACGGCTGGGACACGCCGGCCCGCCGGGCTAGTTCCGCCTGCGTGAGACCACGACGGCGCCGGAGCGCGCGGATGCCGTGGCCGAGCCCTATGGCGTTCACCCTCCGTGCCCCATGTGTCGCTGAACGATAATACCGAGCCTCTATATTTGTACGTTGACATCCACCGGCCGTCCGGCCCTTCGCGTAGTCTGCGGTGGATGTTGCAAGGCGGTCGGTGCAGTGGTCTCGGGTGGTACCGGCTTGCTCGATGTCCGCCGGTGACGCGGTGAGGACGTCCGGGACAGTGCGCGCCAGGCTGGTCGGGGCGTTGGCGGGACTAATGGTCTTGATGTCGCTGCTGGCGCCGGGGGAGATGGCTCCTGCCGTGGCGCAGTCCCAGCCGGCGTTGTGCGACTCGGGATCGGTCAGGCAGTTCACCGATGTGGACCCCGCCGGCTACGGCGCGGCGTACATACTCTGCATGCGGGCCCTGGGCCTGTCGGTCGGCTCCGGCCATGGGTCCTACGGGCCCGATCGGGTGCTGAACCGCGGCCAGATGGCCACTTTTCTGGTGCGGCTGTGGCGTGACGTGTTGGGCCGTGAGTGTCCAGAAGGAGGGTCGCCGTTCACTGACGTCCCTGCCGGTGGCACCCATTCGGAGAACATCGAATGTCTGTACAACCTGGGTATCACCGAGGGCGTGACTCCCACCACCTACGGGCCGCAACTGCCGCTGAAGGTCACCCAGATATCGCGGCTCCTGCTGCGCGTCTACCAGAAGGCGAGGACCATCTGCCCCGACACCGACAGCAGCGTGAGTGGCGAGTTGGAGGAGGCGGTGACCTGCCTCACCGGCCTGAGAGTGCTGCCTCCGGGGGAAGGCTTCCGGTCGGAGCCGGTCACCCGGGCGCAGATGGGGGTCTACCTGATCGGGCTGTGGCACAGGCTCTCCGGGAGAGGACGGCCACCCGCGCCGCCGGCCATACCCGTGTCGCAACGCATCGGGTACAGCAGGTGCTACCTCGGCGCAAGGTTCGAATGTTCGGGGATCGGGGTGATCGACCTCGACGGTGGCGACCACCGGCAGGTCCCGACCGCCGGGTGGCTACCGCAACGGATGGACACGTATCCGGCCTGGTCGCCCGACGGCTCCAGGCTCGCCTACACCGCCGGAGCCGAGATCTGGGTGGTCGATGCCGACGGAGCCGATCACCGGCTGCTCACCACCACCGGCTATGCCGCGCCGTCCTTCGATTGGTCGCCCGACGGCTCCAGGATCGTCTACTACGGCCACGAGGACGGGACAGGGTTGTGGGTGATCGATGCCGATGGCACCGGCAACCGGCAACTTACGACCTCCCGCCTATTCGGGCCTTCGTTCGGATGGTCGCCCGATGGTTCCAGGATCGCCTACAGCGTCTTCTACGGCCGCGAGGACGGGACAGGGTTGTGGGTGATCGATGCCGAAGATGCTGGCGATGCGGGCAATAGAGAGTTCGCCACGACCCGTTACGCCGCCCCGGCGTTCGACTGGTCACCCGACAATGCCAGGCTGGCCTATCCGGGCTTCGACCCTGACAGCGGAGAGAGCATGCTGTGGGTGATCGATGTGGACGGCCGCCCCGATGACCGCCGCCTTGTCGCCACCGGCCATTTCGTCTCGCACGTCGACTGGTCGCCCGACGGGAGGAGGATCGCCTACAGCGTCTACCACGAGTCCGGGGACGGATCGAGCCTGTGGGTGGCCGATGCCGACGGTGAGGATCATCGGCAGCTCACCACGACCGGCTTCATCCTGGACATCGACTGGTCGCCCGACAGCACCAAGGTGGCCGCCAGCCTGTGGGAGCCCGGCAACCGAACATGGGTCTCCCTGATCAACGCCGACGGCACGGGCAGCCGCCAACTCCTGAGCACCGATCCCGACAGCGAGTCCCCCCTCCCCTTCTGGTGGATACAGTTCCTAACCCCCGCACACCCCTAGCCCCCCCCACAAGCCACCCCCAAGACCACGTAACCCCCGCTTCAAGACCACGACAATCCCCGGGTTCAAAGACCACGAGAATCCCTGGGTTCAGGGTTCGTGAGTTCTTCCGGTGTTCAGGACCACGCAGCCTCCCCGTCCCAAGAACCCCAAACCCTCCAACTCAACGGCGCGCAACCCCTCCCCATCCCGAGAACGCGAAAAACGCGCCGCCGGGCTCCGCCCGGCGGGCCCTCCCCCACCGCCACCACCTTGGTGTCGAGCGCGTTCCGTCCTCCCCCGGGGTGGGGGCTGCCTCGACGATATGTTCCCTCACCCGGCCCGGCCGACGTCTGGACCCGGACCGTAGGTGCTTTCGGTTGTTCAGCATCGTAAAACAAGGGTGTGACACAAACAGGGGCATGAAACGAGGCCTCGGATCCAAGATGTTCTGCCCGTTGAGCCGGCTGATCGTTATCCTGAGTACCAGAACGCGAAAATCCGCTCGGGAGGACCGATGTTCGCAGTGTCGAGAAGAACAACCTGGTTGGTGGCAGCCGCGCTCCCGGTGCTGCTGGCGATCTCGATACTCCCGGCCTCCGCTTGGAACGGCGAGGCTGACGAGCCGGCCCTCTACTCCGCCTGCGTGGGTCCGGCGCTGGAAGATGCCGGGTTCACGGACATTCGCCGGTATCCCGCCGCCACCAGGGAGGCGATCAACTGCCTGGCCCACTACCAGATCACGTTCGGGACCAGCCGGAGCACGTTCGCCCCCGAGGCTCTGGTGCGCCGCAAGCACATGGCCCTGTTCCTCGTCCGGGCTGCCGAACCGGCCGGGATCGACCTGCCCAGGCCGTCCGCTCGCCCCGCCCAGGAGTTCACCGATGTGCAAGGGCTGTCCATCCGGGCGCGGGAGGCCATCGACCAGCTGCTCCAGTTGGACATCACTCAGGGCAAGACCCGTAACACCTTCGATCCCAACGCTCCGGTCACCCGCCGCCAGATGGCGCTCTTCCTGTACCGGTTCCTCGACCTGGCCCCGGTCGGTCCGGGAGGGATCGATGTCGAGGATGCGTTCCCCGATGACAGGCACTTCGAGGACCTGCGGAACCAGCCGCTCAGCGTCTATGACGCGGTGCGCACCCTGTTCGAGATGGGGGTGTTGGAAGGAACGTCGAGCACCACCTTCAGCCCGGGCAGGAAGGTGACCCGAGCCGAGATGGCGCTGGCGCTCACCCGGATGCTCGGACACACCAACGCCCGGCCCGCCGGCCTCACCATGCAGACGGACGGCGTGGTGGTGGACGCCGAGGCCGACGCCGAGGTGGTGATCTCGGTACGGGACCGGTGGCACCGCCCCGTGACCGATGCGCTGGTGGACATATTCGAGTGGCCCGTGCCGGATTCCCGCCGGGTCGACCCGTTCGACGCCCAGGGCCGGTGCGAGGAGGACGAGATACGGGCCACCTTCGGGAACGATGCCTGCGTGATCGACCAGAGCGACGACACCACGGACGCGGACGGGAACCTGGAGTACGACGTGTTCGTGGACGAGGACCTGACCCTTTGGGCGTGGACCGGGGACTTGCGAGACCGTTTCGATCTCGACCGCACGAGATACGAGTCGATCGAGTTCACCGCCGTGGCGCCGCCGGACGCTATCCAGATCACCAACGACCTGCATCCCGAAGCGACGAAGGTGATGTACGGGGACTCGGTCACCTTCACGTTCCAGCTAATCGACGAGGACGGGAAGCCGGTGCGCCGCGAGGATGAGGAGATCGAGATCCGGCTCGAGGAGACGAGCAACGGGCAGCTGGCCAATCGAGACACCGACACCTACTACACCGACTCGGGCGGCGAGGTCACCGTCAGATACCGCATCAGCCGCCCCCGGTTCGGCACCAGCGACACCGAAAGCACGCTGGATGTCGAGGTGCTGGACTCATCCGGTCTGGACGTGGTCGACAAGGACATGATGACCATCCCGACCTCGACCGTCTCGCTGGTGTGGTCCAGGGACGCTCGCGAGCCCACCACCCTGATCCTGAGCCAGACCCTCGCCTACCACACCGCCGAATCCTCCGGCGCCCGCAACCGCGTAACCGCCACCCTGATCGACCAGTACGGCGACCCGGTCCGCGGCGAAACCGTCCACTTCAGATCAGATGACTCTGCGGGCGTGGGAGCCGACTCGACGGATCCGAACCTGGCCAAGGAGAACTACCGGAAGGACACCAGCCGGCGGGGCGAGGCCACGGTCACCTACGTCCGCAACCTCGGCACTGCCGGAGTCGAAGACTTCGCGACCACCTTCGTCGAAGACGAGACCGTGACCGTCAAGGGGATGACAAAGCACTACTGGGTGCTCCCCGCACCGCAGGGCGACACCCGAGGCGACCTAGTGCTCCACGACACCAGAAGGAGCACCTTCGTGTACGACCCGACGAACGGCCCCTACAGGATCGCGTACGACTCCAGGGACTACTACTACGACGGCACCGGCCCGGTGGGCTACGACGTTTTCCTCGAGAGAGTGATGGAAGGCGACATTCTGAGAGCAGAGGTGACCTCCCACCGAGCAAGCGACGTCAATACCTTCACCAGAAACCCCTAACCCCCCCCCACCGCGCCCCCCGGGGATCTGGCCTAGAGGAGGGCCCGCCGAATCCCAGGGCAGATGCGAGCGGAACAGACCACTCCCGACTCACACGATCCCCGAACCTTAGGTTCGGGGTGTGGTGTGGCGCGTTCTGAGCCTTAGGTTCCCCCCATTGACCCCCCTAAGACTGAGAGTGACCGGTCGCATGCCAAACGACCCACTTGAAAACTCGCCCACATGAACGCATCTTTGTAACTGGTATCCCATTACGGCCAGTTACAACACAGAGGAGATGGGCTCATGACCACATCGGCGGGAGTGACGATCCGGCAGCTGTCGGAGTCCCAGAATGGACTGGTGACCGGTGAGCAGGCGGTCAGCGCAGGTCTGTCGAGGTGGGTGATCAGGCGAAGAGTCGGATTGGGGGAGTGGCAGTGCCTGGGCAACGACATATACCTGATCCACGGCGCCCCGTCGGCAATGGTCCATCTTCGAGCCGCCGTCCTAGCTCTGCCGGCGGTGGTCTCCCATCAGTCCGCAGCCCAGCTACACGGGCTCGGTTACGGACGCTTCACGGGCGCCGTGGCCACCGTACCCATCCGGCGCACTCACCGGTTTAGCGGAGTACAAGTTCACCAATCGACCGACCTCGACGAGCGTTACATCACCCACGTCGCCGGCCTCCCTGTCACCAACCCCATCCGCACGATGTTCGATCTGGCATCCGTAACCAACCTCGTCCGGCTCCGCGGCATGGCACAGAAGGCACTGATAGGGCGCCGCATGACCTTCGAAGACCTCGCCGCGATTCTCGAAGAACTGGGTCGGCGGGGCCGTCCCGGTACAGCCCGATTCCGCAAGCTTCTCGAAGAGGTGTCGCCCGGGTGTGTCGTCCCGGAGAGCGTCCTGGAGGAGAGGATGCTCGCTCTCATCACCGCCAGCGACCTGCCCATGCCCACCCTCCAGATGCCCCTCCCGTGGCGGAGTCCTGTCAAGGGTCGAGTCGACTTCGCCTTTGAAGACGCCCGACTGATCATCGAGTGTGACGGACGGCGCTGGCATACAACCATGGAGGCGTTCGAGAACGATCGGCGCCGTGACAATCTCGCCCAGCTGAACGGGTGGACAGTCCTGCGCTTCACGTGGAAGGATCTAACCGAGACCCCGGCCCGGGTACTGGACCAGATCACGCGAGTCCTACGCCCGGCGGCATGAACCATCACGGCCGTCTATCCAGGAGGGAGGCGGCCGGACCACCGCCGCCGGGCACGGTGAACCTGATGCCCGACTGTTATTGTGACCGCTCGAAGCCCCACCCCCGGGCCGGGTTCCGATACAGCAATCCAAAAGGAGAACATGATGGTCACTTCCGCGAAACTGGCGAAGCTGACCGGCTGGTTGCTGGTTGTGGGATCGGCGGTCGCCACCGTAATGGTCCTGATAAAGCCGGGATCTTTCACGACCGACCACCCGGACGGTGTTACGGACGCGATGACGACGGCCGTCGCAGACATAGCAGCCAACAGCGGCGTGGCCCATCTCACCGTGGAAGTGGCGCTCTTCGCAACCTTCGCCTACGTGCTGGGCGTTCTCGGCGTGGAACGCCTGTACCGGGATGGAGAGACTTGGGCGGGGTACCTGAGGAAGGCCGGCGCCGTGGCCCTCGTGGCTGCGTTCGGACTCCGCGCCGCCTCATACGCCATGGGACACCTCGTAACCAACATCGTGACCCATGGCGTGGAAGGACCGGCCGGCACGATGGCGGCCACCGATGCCGCAGTAGTGGTATTCGGAATAGAAGGAACCCTGGGTCTATTTGCCACCTTCGTGTCCAGGGTGGGGTTCGTTCTCCTCGCATTGGGGGTGATGAACGTCAGGCTGATAGGGCAGGACAAGATTCTCGCCTGGGTGTTCGCCATCGTGCCAGGGATAGGCGCTCTGGTACTCCTCCTCTTGGGCTCGCATGTCCACGAAGGCGTTGTCGTCGCCTACTCGGTGGGCAGCATGCTGGCCCTCGTCCAGGCAATCTGGGCCATCTTGCTGGGAGTGGGGTTGATCAGGAGGGGCCATACCCTTCCTGAATTGTCGTAGAAGCCGCTCCATGCGACCCGCCAGCGGTCTATCGACAGCTCCGAATGGATCGGTGAGGTGAGAACCGGCGGCGCGAGGGCTACCATCCTCTAGCGGACCACCATGATGCCCAGGTCGCAAGACCGTTTCCCGGGAGGGCCAATGACCACCAAGGAGCGCCCCACTTCCCTGGCCGCTCCCCTGTACCGGCTGTACGAGCGGCGCCTCCTGCGGCAGCTCGATGCCGACCGGCTTCCCCGCCATATCGGGATCATCCTGGACGGCCACCGGCGCTATGCCCGAGCCGAGGGCTTGGAGACCTACTCGCACAGCTACCGCAGCGGGATGAGACGGTTCGAGGAGTTCCTGGGCTGGGCGGCCGAGTTGCCCATCCCGTCCATCACCGCCTGGGTCCTGTCCACCGAGAACCTGGCCCGGCCGGCGGAGCAGATCGAGCCCTACTTCAACACGCTGATCGAGATGTTCGGGCGGCTTCCGGAGCGCACCAACCGCCTGGGCTTCCAGCTGAAGGTGATGGGCAGCCTCGACCTGCTACCCGCCGACCTGGTGAAGGCCGCCAAGCATGCCGTGGAGACCAGCCGGTCCGCTGTTCCGGACTCCCGCAAGGTCACGATCGCCATGGGTTACGGCGGGCGCCAGGAGATCGTCGACGCCTGCCGCGACCTCGTGGATGAGTTGCTCGGAAGCGGTACGCCTCCCGAGGAACTGGCCGAGCATGTGGATGTCGCCGGCATCGCCGCCCATCTGTACGAGCCCGACCAGCCGGATGCCGACCTGATAATCCGCACCTCGGGCGAGTCCCGGCTGTCGGGGTTCCTGCTCTGGCAGGCCGCCTATGCGGAGTACGCCTTCGTGGACGTCTTCTGGCCGGCGTTCCGGCGGGTCGACTTCCTCCGCGCCCTGCGAGACTACGCCGCCTCCGACCGCCGCTTCGGCCGCTAGTCCGCAGGCACCGAGGCGTTACCGACCGGTGCCACGCCGACCGGAACCGCGCCCGGACGGCGGAATCCTCATCGCCCTAGCCGGTCACCCTTCGACCTATCCATACGCCTCCAACCTCTGCTCGGCGATCGCCACGTATTCGGGAGAGATGTCCACCCCGATGTAGTGCCTCCCGGCCAGCCGTGCCATCTTCGGCGTGGTCCCGGAACCGCACATCGGATCGAACACCAGATCCCCCGGCTCCGTCCACGACCGGATGTGGTCGCCGGCCAGCTTCTCGGGGAAGACCGCGGGGTGCCCGAAGGCCACCTTGTCACTGGTCGTGCCGCCCATGCCCACCGCGTAAGCCCAGATATTGGTACGGGTCTTCTCCTTCTTGAGCTCCCTCAGCACCTTGTTGTTGACCGCATCCGGACCCTTGTTGTGGGGAAGCATCTCGTACCCGCTCCGCACCGTAGGCTCCTTCAGCGGGTTGAAGGTCTTCGGGCTTCCCTTGCTCAACACGAACATGAACTCGAAGGCGCTGGTGTACGCGTTGGAGCGCATGAAGGGGGTGTTCTTCTTGCGGTAGATCATCACGTCGTGCATCCGGAACCCGATCTCCTGGAGGAAGAGACCCTGCCGGAAGCTCGAGAGGGTACGCCGCCCACCGTCGATCTTGTCCCCGACCACCCACACCACCACGCCTCCGGGCTTGGTGACCCGGAGCAGGCCGCGAGCGATGGCCTCGAAGTCGAAGGAGTACCCGTTGTAGTGGCGCAGGTTGTCGTAGGGAGGGGAGGTGACGGTCAGGTCGACCGTATCGGCGTCCATCCGGGCCATGAACTCCACGCAGTCCGCCACGTACAGGCGGTTACGCCTGATACTTATCCCGCCCGGCCCGGCGCCGCCGACCCCTCCGGCAGCGTCGCGACCCCGATCTTTCGTCAACGGTCGGTGCATGGCTCCTCTCGCTTCTCTCCGGCGACCACGGCGCACTGCCGAGTCACCCCCGGCACGTCCCCCGTCCGCAGATACCCCTATCCGCCGATCCTGTCGCGGCCCAGCGCCCCTCACCCTCCGGACCCTAGGAGCGTCCCAGAAGTCCAGTGGCAGTAGGCAAGGTAGCGCGAGGTTGTGACAAGTTCCGCGAATCCTGCCGCCTACCCTCCGGCGGGTCGGTTTCGCGGCTCCGCGATCCCGCAGCCGAAGCGCCGGCGCCATCCTCCTGCCCCGTGATCCTCACGTACTCCTGCACCACGTCGGCCTTGCCGAAGCCGGGGGTGATGGTGTTGTTCTGCGACAGGGCGGCGAAGTCCAGGCTCAGCAGCCGGTCGAGGACGGCCGGGGTCGTGGCCTTGAAGAGGATCCACTGCTTGATGCGCTCGCAGCGGTCGGCGGAGGTCTCCCGCCTCGAATAGTCCTGGTAACCCTGCCTGGGCACGGCGAAGTCGAAGTCGTGCTCGAAGACCTTGAGCGCCCCGGGCGTGTTGTTGTACTGCCACATCTCGAAGTCGGCGTGGCGGATGGCGGGCGGGCTCAGCAGGCGCATGTCCTCGAAGTCGTGGTTGGTCTCGCTGGTCCACACCTGGAACTCGGCGTTGAGCCGGTAGTCAGGCTCGGCAGGGGTGTAGAAGGCCGGGCCGTCCAGTTCCATCGTGGCGATCCACCGGAACCCGGCCCGCAGGTTCTTGTGGACCGAGTACTTCCGGAAGTGGACGGGGACCACGAACCCGATGGTGTTTGCCATGGCGGCCGCCCGGTTGAAGAACCGGATGGCCAGCCTCGATCGGTGCCCGAAGGGCGGGTTGCCCACCACGACCGTCTGCCGGGAGTTCTTAACAGAGGTCTCGAACGGCCAGGTCAGGAAGTCGTGCCGCAGGATGCCGGCCCGCCGGGGCTCGATGTCGATGCCGATACGCCGCCCGGCAGGTAGCAGGTCTAGGAAGCAGCCCTCCCCGGCGCTCGGCTCCACATAGAGGATCCGGTCGGGACACAGATCCCGCAGCCCACCCACGGTCTCGAGCAGGAAGCGGAAGCAGCGATCCGCCACGGCCGGCTTGGTGTATATCTGATCCAGCCCGATGGCGCCGCCTCCTCCCTGCCGCTCCAAACCCTATATAGAGCCCCCGGAGCCAAGCGGTAATGAGAGGATGGCGGACAGGGATCCGGGTTCCCAATGCCCCGGTTAACCCTCACCCCAACCACGGCATGGACATTATTACCCAAATAACCCCCACGATGTGAGGTATAATCGGCTCGGATATCTCACAGCCGGAGAGTGCGTTGGCCACTTGGGAACCACGTCCCGAAGACCTTCAGACGGTGATACGCGAGCAAAACCCGTGGTTCCAGCTCGGTCGGGTTTCGGCGTCCATGGCCCCGCCCACCGACCGGCCCATGGCGAGAGCACTGTGGCGGTTGCTCGTCAGCGACCGGCCGCGGCGGTACCAGATCGTACTCGGGCCGCGCCGAGTCGGGAAGACCACCGTGCTCTACCAAACCGTGCGTCACCTCATCGAACAGGGCACACCGCCATCCCTCATCTGGTGGTTACGGATGGATCATCCCCTGCTCATGCAACTGGATCTCGGTCCGCTCGTCCGGGTTGTCCTAAATACAGTCGACGCGTCCCCTGCGCAGCCGGTGTACTTGATGCTCGACGAGTTGGTCTATGCCGACAGGTGGGATCTCTGGCTCAAGACGTTCTACGACGAAGGCTGGCCCGTAAGGGTGGCCGCTACCTCCAGTGCCACCGCCGCCCTGCGTGATCGCCGTATGGAGAGCGGGGTCGGTCGGTGGACGGAGCAGCTACTAACCCCGTACCTCCTTCCCGAATACCTGGAACTGCTGGACATGGCGCATCCCGTGCCGGCCGGAGAATCGCTCGCCGAGAGTCTGGCCGCGTTGGCAGGGGGTCAGCACTCCTCGCAGGAACTCAGGCGAACCCGGCGACGGCTGATGCTGGTCGGGGGCTTCCCGGAGCTATTGCTGGCCGATCATCTGCGGCCTCGGCGCGGGAAGCCCGACCTAGGGCTCGGGCCCCAACACGTCCTGCCAAGCCAGCCGGAGTTATTTCAGGCCGATGATCTGCGTCCTCCGCGTGACGAGCCCGACCTAGTGCTTGAATCCCAACACGTCCTGCGAAGCGACGCTGTCGAACGTGCCCTGTACAAGGACATTCCGCAATCCTACGGAGTCCGCAACCCCCTGATGCTGGAAAGGCTCCTGTACGTGCTTGCCGCGCAGGTGAGCGGGATACTGTCACCTTCGAGGATAAGCCGGGAACTGGGCATATCGATTCAGACGCTGGACCGTTACCTGTCCTATCTGGAGCGTGCCTTTCTGGTGTTCACCCTTCCCAACTACTCCGGCAGGGAAACCAACGTCCAGAGGCGAGGTCGCAAGCTTTACTTCGTGGATGGCGCGGTGCGCAACGCCGCTCTGCACCGGGGTCTGGCAGTGCTTGACGACCCCGTAGAGATGGGGGCCCTTCTTGAAAACCTGGTCGCGGCGTCCTTGCGCGCGCTTGCCCAGCGGACGGGAGTCCGCCTCTTTCACTGGCGTGATGGTGATCACGAGGTCGATCTCGTGTTCGACCACCCGGACCGACCCCTCGCCTTCGAAATCGCATCGTCGTCCAGTCACAGCCGGTCCGGCCTCCGTGCCCTGATCAGGCGCTATCCGCGCTTCAAGGGCGGCTGCTATCTCGCGGCACCGCAGGTGCCGGTCATCCATCCGGATGACTCCGGTATCGGGACCCTCCCCCTAGACCTTCTACTCGTCGTGGCCGGTACCCTGACCAACCAATACCTTGCCCCCTTGAGCGACCAGCCGTCCCAGCTCACGGACCCCGTCGACGCTGGCCCTTAACACTCCACAAGCGCGACAGTTGGCAGGACCCCGTTAACGATCAGACGGCGGCAGGGGGGCGGAGGCGGTCGGCCACGGCACGGGTGAGGCGGTCGAGGATGGCGGCGAGCAGCACGATGGCGATGCCGGCCTCGAAGCCGCGGCCCACCGCGTCGCTGCGCCGCAGACCCCGCACGGCTTCCAGGCCCAGCCCGCCCCCGCCGACCAGGCCGGCGATGACGACCATGGCCAGGATGAGCATGATCACCTGGTTCACCGCCACCATCAGCTCGGGTGCGGCCAGCGGCATCTCCACCTGGCGGAGGCGCTGGGCCCGGGTCGCCCCGAAGCTCTCCGCCGCCTCGTGGGTCTCGGCGGGTACCCGGCGCAGACCGAGGTCGGTGTAGTGGACGGCAGCCGGTAGGGCGTAGACGACCGAGGCGATGATGCCCGGGATGCGGCCCACGTGGAAGAGCGTGATCACCGGCACCAGCAGCACGAAGCTCGGGATCGTCTGGAAGAAGTCCAGGACCGGCTTGAGAGCGGAGCGGAGGATGTCGTTGTGCGAGGACAGGATCCCCACCGGCAGACCGATGGCCAGGGTGGCCGCCACGCCCAGGAGCGTCTGGCCCAGGGTGTCCATGGACAGCTCCCACATGCCCAGGAGGCCGATGGCCGCCAGCGCCGCACCGATCCCTACGGCCAGGCGGAGCCCTCGGGCCCAGAGCCCGAGCACGACCCCGATCCCGATCATGGCCGGCCACGGGATGCCGGCGGAGAGCAACTCGCGCAACGGAGTCACGAACTCGAGGGTCACGAAGTCGCTGAACGGACCCGTCCCGATGCCCGAACCACCGATGTCGTACAGGTTGTCCCGGGCCCAGTCGGCCATGCTGTTCACGTAGGGGGCGAACCGCCAGCCGAGCGCATCGGGGAAGTCGTTGAACCCGAGGAAGCCCCCTACCACGGCCCCGACCGCCGTCACCATGGCCAGCCACCGGATGGCCCGGGCGTCCTCGCCCGGATCGGCAGTGGCGATGCCGGTGGAGAAGCGGTCCAGGATGATGGCCATGATCACGATGGCGATGCCCGCCTCGGAAGCCTTGCCCACGTTGATGCTCTGCATGGCCTGCAGCACCACCTGGCCGAGGCCCCCGGCGCCGATGAAGGCGGCGATCACCACCATGCTCATGGCCAGCATGGTGGTCTGGTTCATCCCCGCCAGGATGGCCGGCCTCGCCTGGGGCAGGCGCACCAGGCGGAGGGTCTGGCGCTCGGTGGCGCCGAACATCTCCGACGCCTCCACGGTGGACTGCGGCACGGTGCGCAGCCCCACTTCGGTGAGCCTCACCACCGGGGCCAGGGCGAAGATCACCGTGGAGATCATGGCCGGGACCCTTCCGAACCCGAACAGCAGGACGAAGGGGATGAGGTAGACGAACCCCGGCATGGTCTGCATGGCGTCCAGGGTGGGCCGGGTGATCCGGGCGACCGCTTCGCTGCGCCACGCTGCGATCCCCAGCGGGATGCCGATGACCATGGAGATGAGAACCGACACACCCATCAATGACAGGGTGGCGAACGACTCCTCCCAGAGGCCCACCACCCCGATGAGCGTCACCCCGGCCAGGCCCAGCAGGCCGGCGACCCGGCCCCGGGTCCACCACAGCCCCAAACCGGTGAACAGCGGGTAGGAATACCAGGGGAACCACTCGAGGAGCGACTCGAGGCGGCGGATTCCCCAGTCGAGGGTGTCGGTAACCGGGTTCAGGAAGAAGACGAACAGCCAGTGGGAGGTCTGGTTGTTGATCAGCCAGCGCCTGGCCCGGTCGATCGGGTCGGCCAGCCCGATGTTCCAGGCCTCCGGGAAGACGCCGGAATCGGTGAGGATGCGGAAGGCCGCGATCAGCAGGACCACCGCGCCGAGCACCAGGGCGAAGCGCGCCCGCCCACTTCCCCACCCGGTCCGGAGCCCGCCGATCCTCGAGAGGGCCCCGTTCGCCGCCGTCATCGCCGGTCCGGGGAGATCACGCCGGCGACCTCGTCTCCGTGGAGCAACCCCATGGGCGCTCCCTGCTCATCGCACACCAGCACGGGCTCGGTGGACCCCAGCAGGTGGGGAAGCGCCGCCTCCAGCGGTGTGGTGGCGGAGACCTTCACCCACCCGGGATCGACCTCCGTCCCCCCGATCGGCCGCATCACCGAGCAGGCCTGCAGGACCTTCACCACCGGGGCGTCCTGGGTGAACGCCCGCACGTAGTCGTCCGCCGGATTGGTGAGTATCTCCACCGGGGTTCCGACCTGCACGAAGGCCCCGTCGTTCATGATGGCGATCCGGTCGGCCAGCTTCAGAGCCTCCACGAAGTCATGGGTGATGAAGACCAGCGTCCGGCGAAGCCTCATCTGGAGTTCGATCAGCTCGTCCTGCATGTCCCGGCGGATCAGCGGGTCGAGAGCGGAGAACGGCTCGTCGAAGAACAGCACCTCGGGATCGACGGCCAGCGCCCGGGCCAGGCCCACCCGTTGCTGCATGCCGCCGCTGAGCTGCTGGGGGTGGTGGTCGCCCCAGCCCTCGAGGCCTACCGTGTCCAGGAGTTCCCGGGCTCGCTCCTGCCGCTCGCCGCGGTCCATCCCCTGCACTTCGAGCCCGTAGGCCACGTTGTCCACCACCGTGCGATGGGGGAACAGCCCGAAGTGCTGGAACACCATGGCCATCTTGCGGCGTCGCAGGTCGCGCAGCGTGGCGCTGTCGGCCTGCGTGAGATCGGTGCCGCACACCTCCACGGTTCCCTCGGTCGGCTCGATCAGGTGGGATACGCAGCGGACCAGGGTGGATTTCCCCGATCCGGAGAGGCCCATGACGACGAAGGTCTCCCCCGGCGACACCTGGAAGGTGACGTCGCGGACCGCCACCACGCTGCCTACGGCTGTCCTGATCTCCTCCCGGCCGGCCCCGGCCTCCGCCATCCGGCGCGCCTCTTCGGGCCGCTTGCCGAAGACCTTCCACACGCCCTCGACCCGGACCCGGGAGGCCTCGTTACTCGTGTCTCGCGCTGCGTCCATCGCGTCTATCCCAACTTCTGCCGTCGATTTTCCGGCACCCTGCTACCCGACCCGGTCAGCCGGATAGACCGGGACATCCAGAGGTTCCAGGGGCTGGTTGCCCAGGATGAGGTCGGCCGCCTTCTCCGCGATCATCATCACCGGAGCGTAGATGTTGCCGTTGGTCACCGTCGGCATCACCGAGGCGTCCACCACGCTCAGCCCTGAAGTGCCGTGGACCCGCATCGATCCGGGATCCACGACCGACCGGTCGTCGCTGCCCATGCGGGCCGTACCGGAGGGATGCAGGGCGGTCTCGGCGTCCCGGGCGACCCAGTCCAGGACCTCCTGATCGGTCGAGACCTCCGGTCCGGGCGACAGCTCCCCGGCGTTGTAGGGGGCGAACGCGGGCCGGCTCATGATGTGGCGGGTCACCCGGATGGTCTCGACCCACTCCCGGCGGTCCTGGTCGGTGGAGAGGTAGTTGAACCGGAGGGTCGGCTTCACCGCTGTGTCGTGGGACTTGATCCGGAGGTAGCCGCGGGAGTCCGAGTACATGGGCCCGACGTGGACCTGGTAGCCGTGGCCGTGGCTCGGCGACGAGCCGTCGTAGCGGATGGCCAGCGGCAGGAAGTGGAACATGAGGTTGGGGTAGGAGACGTCCGGGTTGGAGCGGACGAATCCACCGCCCTCGAAATGGTTGGTGGCGCCCGGCCCCCTCCTGGCCAGCCATTGCATACCGATCCAGGGCCGGCGCCACACCCTCAGAGCCGGCTGCATGGACACGGGCCGGCGGGAGGCGTACTGGACGTAGACCTCCAGGTGATCCTGGAGGTTCTCACCGACCCCCGGCAGGTCGGCCACCACCGGGATGTCCAGGGACTCCAGGAGATCGGCAGGCCCCACCCCGGAGACCTGGAGCAGCTGGGCGGATCCGAAGGCCCCGGCGCACAGCAGGATGTGGCGGCCCCGGACGGTGCGGTCGCGACCCCGCCGGCGGTACTCCACGCCCACCGCCCGCCGGCCTTTGAACAGCACCCGGCGGATGTGGGCGCCGGTCTTCACGCGGAGGTTCTTGCGGCGCATCACCGGGTGTAGGTAGGCCTGGGACGCGGACAGCCGCCGCCCCCGATGGATGTTGCGGTCGAACGCCGCGAACCCCTCCTGGCGATACCCGTTCACGTCCTCGGTCAGCTCGTACCCGGCCTCCTGCACCGCCTCGAAGAAGGCCGTGAAGAGGGGGCTGTCGGCCGGTCCCCGTTCCAGGACCAGCGGACCCTCGCCTCCCCGCCATCTGTCCGCGCCGGCCAGGCAGGTCTCCATGCGCTTGAAGTACGGGAGGCAGTGGCGGTAGTCCCAGTTGGCCATGCCGGGTTCGGCGGCCCACTTGTCGTAGTCGGTGGGGTTCCCGCGCTGGAAGATCATGCCGTTGATCGAACTGGAGCCGCCGAGCACCTTTCCCCTGGCGTGGTAGACCCTCCGACCTCCCATGTGAGGCTCGGGGTCGCTCCGGTACCGCCAGTCGTAGAAGCGGTTCCCGATGGGGAAGGCCAGGGCCGCCGGCATGTGGATGAAGACGTCCCACTTGTAGTCCCGGCGCCCGGCTTCCAGCACCAGGACCCGGTTGGAGGCGTCCGCGCTCAGCCGGTTGGCCAGCGCGCACCCGGCGGAGCCTCCTCCCACGATGATGAAGTCGTACAAGGAAACTATTCCTCCGGGGAAGGCGGCCGGTGCCGGAAGGCTTCGCTAGCCGCCGGCACCGGTTCCCGCCTGCCGTCTAGGAGGAGGGGAGCCAGGCACTCCAGACGTCGGAGTTCGCCTCGATCCACTGCGCCGCGGCTTCGTCCACCGTGAGGCCGTCGTTCTCGATGGCCGACAGCATCTGGATCTGGTCGGCGGTCGAGTAGTTCATGGCCCGCAGGAAGGCATCGGCGTCGGGGGCGTTCTCGGCCAGATCGCCGTTGACGATCTTGAACAGCACGTCCTCCGGGTAGTCGCAGTCGATACCGCCCGCATCACCCGTGGCGTAGCACGCATCGCTGTATGCGGGGAGCGCTACCCGGGTGAGGTCGTAGGTGTTGAAAGCCGAGTGCGGCGTCCAGAAGTAGAACAGCGCGGGCTCCTGGCGGCTGTAGGCGGAGTCCAGGGCGGCCAGGATGCCGGCCTCGGAGCCGACATAGACGATCTCGAGCGGCAGGCCGAGGTTGGCGATGATCTGCTCGTCGTAGATCGTCCAGCTGGGATCACCGCTCAGGAACTGTCCCTTGTCGCCGGTCTCGGCGGTTGCGAACAACCCTGCCAGCTCGGGATCGGCGAATCCCTCCCAGGTTGCCAGCGCCGGGTGCTGGTCCACCATGTAGGAGGGCATGAACCAACCGATCTCACCGATGGGGCCGATCAGACCGGCGTTGTCCACATTGCCGTCCGCGCTGTCGATGAAGTCGGCCACGTTCTGGGCGTGACCCGAGGGCCATACCTCCAGCGAGGCGTCCAGGTCCCCGGTGTTGATGGCGGCCCACTGGGCGTTCTCGTCGATCTCCACCCGTTCTACGGTGTAGCCGAGCTCGCTCTCCAGCAGCTGGGCCGCGACCGCAACGTTGGCCGCGGAGCCGTTCCAGGGGTTGACGGCAAGCTTGATCGTGGTCTGGGAGCCGCGGGAATCGTCCTCCGCGCAGCCGGTGACGACGAGCGCCAGCACGGCAAAGAGTACGACAAACACACTGCGGCGTCCCCTTCTGGTGATGCGGGTTAGCACTGTGGACCCCCATTCATGGTCGGGAACCTCCGCGGGCAGGCCGGTGGCGTGCCCGATACTCAAGATTACCCGTTAGACGAGCGCTACACACTGAGCAAATGGCTATTTGTCTGGAAGACGGCCCATGTTCTCCAACTTATTGAACTCCCAGGAGGCGACCTGGGTGAACAAGATTCACACAGTGAAAAGGTCCCGCCGGAGCGGTCACGATGCCTTGAACATCGCCGTCTCCTGTCTTCGGGTTGGATAGCCCATAGTTCGCTCCGGCCATGCGTCTCATCGGGCGTTCGGAGCGGTGCGATTCCAGGACCGGGAGATCACTACACTCCTGCCCCTATGTCTGTGGGGGCTACACCAAATGACCAGGCGAGGTCCGCTCGCGAGGCTCAGCGCTCCTTTGTGGCGATGGGCGCCGACATGCGGACCGAGGTGCTGCGGAATCTGGAGCGCCTGCTCGGCGAGCGTGCGGACGACCTGGCGGCCGCCAACGAGCGGGACCTGAAGGCGCCGGGGGCGGATGACCTCCCGGGTCCCATCCGTAAGCGCCTGGCGCTGTCGGCTTCCAAGCTGGAGACGTTGCGCGAGGGCGTGAACGTTCTGATCGACTCGGCCGATCCGGTGGGGCGGCCGCTCATCCGCCGGGAGCTGGACGAGCGGCTGGTCCTCGAGCAGGTACGGGTTCCGATCGGGGTGCTGCTGATCGTCTTCGAGAGCCGGCCCGATGCGGTGATCCAGATCGGCTCTCTGGCGTTGCGCACCGGCAATGCGGTACTCATGAAGGGCGGCTCGGAGGCCTTGCACTCCAACCGGGCGCTCACCGACCTGTTGCGGGAGGCGGTGGTCAAGGCGGGCGGACCCGCCGACGTGGTCCAGAACGTGGAGGGGCGGGAGGCGGTGGCCGACCTGCTGGCCATGGACGAGCACATCGACCTGGTCGTCCCTCGGGGCTCTGCCGATCTGGTGCGCGCCATCAAGGCGGCGTCGCGGATCCCCGTGCTGGGTCATGCGGACGGTATCTGCCACGTCTACGTGGATGCGGCCGCCGATCCCGGCATGGCCGTCCGGGTGGCGGTGGATTCCAAGACCAATTATGTCGCCGTCTGCAACGCTGCCGAGACCCTACTGCTCCACCGCGACTTCCCTGCCGGCGGGGCCGTCGTCCAGGCGTTGCTCGACGCCGGGGTCGATGTGCGCGGAGACGAGGATGTGGCGGCCATGGCTCCGGGTGTCACAGCGGCCCAGCCTTCGGACTTCGGCCAGGAGTTCGGGGACTTCATCATCGCCGCCCGGGTGGTGGACGGGCTGGACGAGGCCATCGATCACATCCACACCCACGGGTCGGCGCACACCGACACCGTGGTCACCGACGACGCCGAGGTCGCCCGGCGCTTTCTCGACACGGTCGATTCCTCCTCGGTGTTCTGGAACGCCAGTACCCGGTTCGCGGACGGTTTCCGCTACGGGCTGGGGGCCGAGGTGGGCATCGCCACCGGCCGCGTCCACGCAAGGGGTCCGATGGGGGCGGAAGGGCTGTTCACAACCAAGTGGCTACTGCGGGGCGAAGGGCAGGTGGTGGGCGACTACGGGCCAGGCAAGCGGTCCTACACCCACCGGGACCTGGCGCTCGACTGACGCCCTCCTGAACAAGACGCCCCTCTAGACAACCAGCAGGACCAGCGTCTCGGCCACGCAGGCGGGCTTGGCGGACCCTTCCAACTCGATCGTCACCCGCTCCTCGAGATGGATGCCGTTGGGCTTCTCCGACACGCCCGCAATCTCCCTGATCACCCGCACCCTCGACCCGGTGGGGACGGGGCTGATGAACCGCACCCGGTTGAGGCCGTAGTTGACGATCATCTTCACTCCGGGGAGGTCGAGAGCGGGGCCGATTCCCGGGATCAACGCCAGGGTCATGAACCCGTGGGCGATGGTTTCGCCGAACGGCCCTTCGGCAGCCCGGGCCGCGTCCACATGGATCCACTGATGATCACGGGTGGCGTCGGCGAAACGGTCGATGTCGGCCTGGGTGATGGTGTGCCAATCGCCCACCCCGATCACTTCCCCGACCCGACCCTCCAGTTCCGTCCTGATACTCATCCGGCACCCCGGTAGGCGACTCGCCGGTACTAGGTGGGCTCGTCTTCGAGCGCCACGCGGATCCGGCGGAACCCTCGGCCCTTCGACTGGACTTTGGTGATCCTCACCCGGCCTACCTCCTCGGTGGTGTGGACATGGGTGCCACCGTCCGCCTGGCGGTCCAGGCCCACGATGTCGATCACCCGGATCCGGCGCACGGAGGGCGGGATCAGGTTGACCTTGGTCCGGATGAGGCTGGGATCGAGGTCGGCCTCCTCGCGGGGCATGAAGGAGACGTCCACAGGCAAATGGCGGGCTATGGCCTCGTTCAAGGCCTGCTCGACAGGGTCCCGGTCGGCGGGATCCCAGTTGGGGATCTCGAAGTCCAGGCGACCGTGGCCGGGAGCCATGTTGCCGCCCGTCACCGGACTCCGGAACCGTTCCCAGATCACCCCGCACAGAGCATGCAACGACGTGTGGGTACGCATCAGCCGGTACCGGCGGTCCCAGTCGATCCTGCCGATCACACTGGTCCCGACCTTCGGGAGCCCGCCCTCGAGCCAGTGCCAGACACCGTCCGAGTCCTGCTTGACCCCCACGACCTCGAGCCGGTCATCCCCGATGGTCAACTCTCCGATGTCTACCGGCTGGCCACCCCCGCCCGGATAGAACACCGTCCGGTCGAGCAACACACGCCCGTCGTCGACATCGGTGGCCACCACCTCGGCCGCCATCTCGCGGGCATAGGAGTCAACCGAGTAGATCCGTTCCGTCATGTCGCCAACGATACCCCGGTCACGATCCGCACTGTTCGGGAGACACGATCAGATTCCCATCACGCCCGCACCAGGTCCGTCTCGTATCCCTGAAGGAAGAACTTTTCGCGTTCTGCCTGTGAATGCCCGGATCTGTCACGCCCCCCATATACATTGCCTATCGCCAAGCACCCGTACCGGCCGATGAGGTGAGACCGATCGGAGGGGCCGGCCCGAGGGAACATACGAGGCTTCATGGAGCGACAGCCGTTTCCCGGCATCCAGCCGGGCATGGCCGACCAGCTCCAACAGGATGGGTGGCGGTGGGGGAGGGGCCCGGTGCGGAGCACCGGTTTTTCGCGACTTCTCGAACTTTGGGCAGAGGACACCGTATGCGGTGCCCTGTTCCTCAGGTTGTGGGCACCGCTGGTGGTGCCCTGTTCCTCAGGTTCCTGGCACCGTGGTGGTAGGTGGGAGATGAACGTCCCTGACCGTCGGGGGATTGCCGGGAAGGGGCGGGTCAGCCGGCTTCTTTCAGCTCCTTGAGCCACCGCTGCCGGAGCCGGCGCCGCTCGCCCGGAGTCGTGCCGCCCCAGACACCCTCGGTCTGGTTGGTGCCCACCGCGTAGGACAGGCACTCGGACGCCACCGGGCATCCGTCGCACACCTGCCTCGCTCGCTCGACGCCCACCACGTCGCCCGGATCGGGGAAGAAGATGTCCAGGTCGGCCGTCCGGCACGCCGCCTTGTCGCGCCATGACGCCCCACCCGCTGTGGCGGGCTGGAGGGCGGTGAGGGTCATCGGTATCGTGCTGTGTCTCATACCTATTGCAACAGCCGCCGGCGCTGAAGTGTTCCTTGTTTCTGCGGTGCGGCGGCCGTGGCCGTTCAGAAGGGATATGGAGGGGGGACCTCACCCGGTTCGTAGCGGGCCAGTTCGCGGCGGGCCACCGCCCGGACATGCACCTCGTCGGGTCCGTCGAGGATCTGCAGGGACCGGACGTGCGCGTAGAGATGGGCCAGCGGGAACTGGTCGGACAACCCGGCGGCGCCGAACAGCTGGATGGCGCGGTCGACCACCAGCCTGGCCATCCGCGGCACGGCCACCTTGATGGCCGAGATCTCGACCCGAGCCTCCCGGGTGCCCACAGTGTCGATCATCCAGGCGGTCTTCAGCACCATCAGGCGAGCCTGTTCGATCCGGATCCGCGAATCGCCGATCCAGTTCTGCACCACGCCCTGGTCCGACAGCATCGACCCGAAGGCCTGCCTGGCCTGTGCCCGGGCGCACATCAGGTCGAACGCCCGCTCGGCCATGCCGATCGCCCTCATGCAGTGATGGATCCGACCCGGACCGAGCCTGGCCTGGGCCATGGCGAAACCTTCGCCCGGCTCGCCCAGGAGATTCGAGGCCGGAACGCGGACGTTGTCGAAGTGGATGGTGGCGTGACCTCCCCGGTCGTGATAGCCGAAGACAGGGGAGTCGTGCTCGATGGTCACCCCCGGACTGTCGAGCGGGACCAGCACCATGCTCTGGCGCCGGTAGGGATGGGCGTCCGGATCGGTTACCCCCATGAGGATCGCCACCTTGCACCGCGGGCTGACCGCCCCGGTCGAGAACCACTTGCGACCACGGATAACCAGGTGACCGCCGTCCTTGGTGATGCGGGTGCGGATGTTGCGGGGATCCGACGAGGCGACATCCGGCTCGGTCATCGAGATGCATGAACGAATGGCGCCCTCCAGGAGCGGGTCGAGCCATCGGCGCTTCTGCTCCTCGGTTCCGAACATGTGGAGGACCTCCATGTTGCCCGTGTCGGGCGCCGAGCAGTTCACCGCCTCGGGAGCCAGAAGCGGGCTGCGGCCGGTGATCTCGGCCAGCGGTGCGTACTCGAGGACCGACAGCCCCGCCCCAAGGTCCGGATCGGGCAGGAACAGGTTCCACAATCCCCTGGAGCGGGCCTCCGCCTTCAGATCCTCCATGACCTGCGGATGGTGGTGGGGGTCTCCCGAAGCCGCCATCTGCTCTGCATAGAGGGATTCGGCGGGATAGACCTGCTCGTCCATGAAGTCCGCCAACGCGGACCGGAGCCGCTCCACCCGCGACGGATACTCGAAGTCCACCGGTTGAGATCTCCTTGGCGCTGACCCGCGAACGTTAGCCTCCCGACTCGCCCCGACGGGCACCGGCGGCAGACCCGGCGCGGCCCGGTGATCCGGAGTACGGACCGGCTACACTTGGCCGGGACGGGGCCGACTGTCTGGCGGATACGACGAGCGGTACCCGACTCCTTCCCAACCCGCCATAGGGGGTGACCGCATGCTGAGATTCGTGGAGGAGATCCTCCTCCTACTGCTCCGTGACGAGGACGGCAAGTTCTATCACGTGTCCCGGTTCGCGATGGATCGCGCCATCTCGGGGGCTGTACTCATGGACCTGGCCATGGAGAACCGCATCGACACCGATCTCGAAGACCTGATCCTGCTCGATGACACCCCTACGGGCGACAGCCTGCTGGACCCGACCCTGGCCATGATCACCTCGGGGGATAAGCGCAATGCTCTCTTCTGGGTGGAGAACACCGCTCGGTACGCCGACGAGATCCGGGAAGAGGCGCTGTCGCGGCTGGTGGAGCGGGGGATCCTGGAACGCCAGGAGGATTCCTTCCTCTGGGTGTTCCGTTCGAGGCGCTACCCGGCGGTCGACGGCGAGGCGGAGCGCGAGGTCAAGCTACGGATCATGGGGGTCCTGTTCAGCGACGAGATCCCGGATCCGCATGATGTGGTGCTCATCTGCCTGGCTGACGTGTGCGGCATCTTCAAGCTGTTGCTGTCCAAGCAGGAACTGGATCAGGCTACGGCTCGCATCGAACAGGTACGGAAGCTGGACCTGATCGGCCAGGCCGTGGCCCAGGCCATCCATGAGATCGAGATATCGATCGCCTCGGCGGTGATGTTCTGAACCGGCCGGACATCCGCGCCGGAAGAAACTAGTCCTGGAACCGGCCTCTCGTAAGGCTCAGGGGCTTGCGTGTCTTGAGGTGGACTTGACGGGCCGGCGTCCGGGATGGGCCCAGAGGCTGTAGGCGACCAGCACCGACCCGAACACGGCCAGGGCGTAGGGGGTGGTGATCACCTCCCCGAGAGCCCCGAGCACCAGCGTGCCGACCGGGAAGAGACCACCCCACGCCAGCACGAACAGGCTCATCACCCGTCCGCGCTTGGCTTCGGGGGCCAGGGTCTGGACCAGGGTGGTCAGGCAGGTGAGCAGGAAGAAGTTGAGGCCCCCCGCCACCGTCACGAGGATCATCGACGCCCAGACCGTCCCGGTCAGGCCGAACAAGGCTTCAGCCACACCGAAGGCGACCGCTCCCCAGGTGATGGTGGACATGTTGAGCGGCAACCGGCCGCTCCCGGCCGCGAACGCGCCGAGCATGGCGCCGAGTCCGATCAGCATGATCATCGTGGTGAAGGTCTGGTCGCTCCCGCCCAGCGTGTCGTAGACCACCACCGGGAGCACGGCCATGTATGCGCTCCCGAATACGGTGACCATGGAGGCCATCGCCAGCCCCCTCACGATGGTGGGACGCTCCCGGACATAATCGATGCCCTGCCGCATGCGAGCGATGACACCGAGCGTGTCCTCCTCGGGCTGGTAGGGCCGTAGCCTGATCATCGAGATGGCCACCGCTCCGGCGAGGGCCCCCACCGCCCAGAGCGCGAAAGTTCCCCCCGGTCCCCAGAGAGCCAGGATCGGCCCGGCCAGCGCCGGTCCCCCGATGCGGGCCAGGTTGAGCCCGATCGAGTTGATCGACACCGCGCTCCGCAGGTCCTCGGGCGGGACCGAGTTGGCCACCGCCGCATGATTGACAGGCATGGCGAACGCCAGTCCGATCCCGAACACGATGGCGAAGCCGAACACCATGGCCACCGAATCGGCCCGGCCCGTGATGACCATGTAGCTCATGACCGCAGCCGCAATCCCCATGCCCGCCTGGTTTGCCACGATGAGCCGCTTCCGGTCGAAACGGTCGGCCACCACACCGACGAAGGGGGTGACCAGCAGCATCGGGATGGAACTGAAGGACGACAGCAGGCCCAGCATCCACGGGCTGTTGTCGGTCAGGCGGGCGACCATCAGCTGGAAGGTGAGCAGGCCGATCCAGAAACCCGCCCGGTAGAAGAAGAGCCCGGTCCAGAGGACGGTGAAACTGCGATGCCGGAAGGCCTTAAGTACAGACGCAGAGCCCCTGTTGCGGGGCGATCCTCGCCGCCCGGGCAGGGCGCGTCGCAGGCCGTTGGCAGAGCGGAGCATTGAACGGGGTTGCAAACCGGATTCCATCCGTAAACACGAACACCCGCCACCGTGACAGCGACGGGAGACGGCCCCAGGCTACTAGGAGACCCTCCTTTATTCGACCAACCGATCCACCACCCCTCCCGGCGCTTCGTCCTCGCCCTCGCCCGGCACGACCGGGAACAGGTGCCGCGGATCGTTCATGGTTCCGAGGCGGTCCTGCTGGGCGATTCCGACCATCCCGCCTAGCCTGGCCATGTCGTGAACCTTCACCTGCTGGATGCCACCTACGAGTTGTTCCGGGCCTACTTCGGGTATCCGAGGCGGGCCGCTCCTGACGGGATGGAGGTCGGCGCCGTCTACGGGGTGCTCGACTCCACGATCCGCCTGCTCCGCCAGGACGGGGTCACCCACCTGGCCGCCGCCACCGATGCGGTGATCGAGTCCTTCCGCAACGACATTTTCCCGGGCTACAAGACGGGCGAGGGGATCGAACCAGACCTGCTCGCCCAGTTCCGGCTGGCGGAGGAGGCGCTGGAGATCCTTGGTGTGACCGTATGGGCCATGCGGGACTTCGAGGCCGACGACGCCATCGCCACGGCCGCCCACCGCTGGATGGACGATGTGGAGCGGGTGGTCATCCTCAGCCCCGACAAGGATCTGATGCAGTGCGTGATCGGGGACCGGGTGGTGACGTACAACCGCCGGGAACGTAAGCGCTACGACGAGCTCGGGGTGGTGGAGAAGTTCGGCATCCGTCCCTCCTCCATACCCGACTACCTGGCGCTGGTGGGTGACGCCGCCGATCGGGTTCCCGGGATTCCCGGTTGGGGGGCGAAGTCCAGTTCCACGCTCCTGGCCCGGTACGGGCACATCGAGAACATCCCCGGATCGCCCACCGGCTGGGACGTGAAGGTCCGGGGCGCCGCCCGGCTGTCCACCAACCTGGAAGCGGCCCGCGCCGAGGCGGCCCTCTACCGCACGCTCACCACCCTCCGCCTCGACGTGCCGCTGGACGAGGATCTGGCGGACCTCGAATGGCGCGGCGCCCATCGATCACGTTTCCTCGAACTGTGCGACAGGCTGGGTTTCGGCGCCATCCGCAACCGGCCCCACCGCTGGCGGAGGTAGCCGCCGTACCGCCGAACCCCGAGGATCTTTGACATCCGCCCTTTCTTATGGTGTAATTCTGCCGTTACAACGCGCTCATCCAGAGCGGTGGAGGGACAGGCCCTTTGAAGCCGCGGCAACCGACAAGAGCGGTGCCAATGCCTGATCGATGAGACTGCCGAGGCGGGATTCCGCTCGCGGCGCTCGACGAGCGCGTACAAGCGAGAGGAGACTGTCACACATGGATCGCCTGCACTTCAAGCCTCCAGCATCCAGCAGGTGCATGTGTTGTCCAGGCTCCCGGGTGATCCACCCGGGCGGTCCTGGCAACCGCCCGTAACCACGCCACCACCCGGGAGCCAACAAGGCCACCCAGCCACGGGTCCTCGATCCCGATCTGTCGCTTGACGTTCCGGATCTTTCAGGACGGAAACCGGACCCGAACTGGTACAGAACGCAAGAGAACCAACCGTTTCCAACGGAATCACTAAGGAGAAGAACAATGAGCACTGGTGACATCAACGGGGTCGATACGGCCCACCTGCTGTTCGCGCGGGGAGTGGTCGGGGAGACACCGGCCGCCGGCGACTACACGTGGAGGGCCTCGAACGAGTGGGTCCACGGAACCCACAGCAAGACGAAGATCGACGGCTACTTCGGTCTCGGCGAGGAGCGCAACCACAAGGGGACCTACGAGTTCGAGGCCGACCACCCGCTGGAGTTCAACGCGGAGGACAATGCCGCCACTCCCGTGGAGATCGTGCTGGCAGGCCTGGCCAGTTGCCTGACCGCCGGCGTGGCCGCGGTGGCCGAGAACCGCGAGATCAAGCTCCGCTCGGTCAAGGCGACGCTCGAAGCCGACATGAATATCGGGGGCATCCTCGGAGCGGACCCCGATGTCAGGAACGGGTTCAACGACGTCCGGGTCAACTACCAGATCGATGCCGACGACACGAGCGAGGCTGATCTCGAGGCGCTGGTGGCGCAGTCGCAGAAGATCTCGGCGGTCTTCGACATCATGACCAACCCCACCAACGTGACCGTAAGCGTCAACTGAGACACCCGATTCGAGGTCATCGGATGCGTACCACCACCGTCGTGATCGGGGCCGGTCACACCGGCTTATCGGCGAGCTACTTCCTGTCTGCTCGGGGCGTCGACCATGTGGTCCTGGAGCGGGGAGAGGTGGCCAACACCTGGCGGACCGAACGCTGGGACTCCCTGCGGCTGCTGACCCCCAACTGGCAGGTCAGCCTGCCCGGCCTCGCTTACGACGGTGACGATCCCGACGGCTTCATGACCGTGACGGAGCTGGTGGGCTTCATCGACCGGTACGCCCGGTTGGTGAACCCGCCGCTCCGTACGCTCACCACCGTCACCTCGGTCCGGCCGGACGGTGACGGGTACGAGGTGGTGACCGATCGCGGCACGTGGCAGTGCCGGTCGGTGATACTGGCCAGCGGAGGCTTCAACCTGCCCAAGGTGCCTCCCATCGCGGCCGCCCTCCCCGACACGGTTCGTTCGGTGACCCCGCTCGAGTACCGCCGCCCCTCCGATCTGGACGATGGAGGCGTGCTGGTGGCGGGAGTGTCCGCCACCGGCGTCCAGCTGGCCGAGGAGATCCATCGATCCGGACGTCCGGTCACCGTGTCGGTGGGGGAGCATGTCCGCATGCCCAGGATCTACAGGGGCCGGGATATCCGGTACTGGATGGACGTGACCGGCGTATCCGATGAGCGCTACGACGAGGTGGACGACATCCTCCGGGCCCGCACGGTTCCCTCTCCGCAGCTGGTCGGATCCCCGGAGCGCAAGTCCCTCGACCTCAACGCCCTCACCGATCAGGGGGTGCGCATGGTGGGACGCCTGGCCGGGATAAGGGACGGGAAGGCCCAGCTTTCCGGTTCCCTCAACAACAAGGTCACCCGCTCGGACCTCAAGATGAACCGCCTGCTTACCACCATCGACGAATGGGTAACCGAGAACGGGTTGGACGGCCGGTACGAGCCACCCCATCGTTTCGAGCGCACGCGGGTGGAGACCTCTCCGCCGCTGTTGATCGATCTGGCGAAGGAGAACATCCGCACCGTTCTGTGGGCGACCGGATACCGCCCCGACTACTCGTGGCTCCATGTCCCCGTGCTGGACTACAAGGGCCGGATCCGGCACGAAGGCGGGGTGGTGAGCGGGTCACCGGGCCTGTATGTGATCGGGCTGAACTTCCTGCGCCGCCGCAAGTCGAGTTTCATCCACGGTGCCGAGGACGACGCCCGCGACCTGGTGGATCACCTGGCCGCGTATCTTGAAGCCCGGGTGCCGGTGGGAGTCGGCTGACCCGATAGTCGGCGCCGGCGCCGGGACGCAAGCGAGGAGGCAGGCGGATGACCTACGAGCCGGGTACACCGATCGTGACGACCGAGGCGGATGGGGTGGGCCTCACCACACCGGAACCGTTCGTGCGCCATGTGAAAGCACTGCTGTCGCCCCTCCTCCAGCCGGGCATCGGAGATTTCGCCATAGGCACCTGCGAGGTACCGCCCGGCCAGATGGGGAGCCTGCACACGCATCCGGACGCCGCCGAGATCTGGATGTTCTCCGAGGGCCGGGGTCGGGCCACGGTGGGCGACCGGGAGATCGTCACCGGTCCCGGCACGGTCGTCTTCACGCCGCCCGGAGTCAGCCACCAGTTCTTCAACACCGGCGACACCCCGGTGAAACTGTTCTGGATGTACAGCCCGTCAGGCGCAGAGCAGGACGTGATCGACGCCCACTTCAGCTAGAGACGGATTCCGAAACTCCCCGACCGCCCGTCGCAAAGCACCGAACCTCAGGCTCAGGACACCGTTAGCGGTGCGGTGTTCCTGAGGTTCCGGGATCCGCTGGCGGTGTCCTCCGCCCAAAGTTCGTTAAGTCGCGAAAATCGGTGCTCCGCGCCGGGCCCTCCCCCGCCACCACCTGTCCTTGGCTTGGGGTGTGTTCGGCCATGCCCGGGTTGCGGCCGGGTCACGGCGGGTTCGCCCCTTCGGAGCCTGTGAATGTTCCCTGCGGGCCGGGCCGCTCCGATCGGTGAGACGCTGGCGTCCGGTGTAGGTGCTTGGCGACAGGCAACGTATAGACGGGGTGTGACATTTTCCGGGCCTTCGCTACGACAGGGTGAGTGGATCACCGCGATCGCCGCGCTCGTGGCTGAGGGGGATGCGGCAAGTGTCGGTCAGCCGCCTCCTATGGGCGGCAGGAAGTGGACCTCGGCTCCCTCGGGGACCGGCTCGTAGAGGGCGTCGGCCATGATCTCGCCGTCGATCGCCACGGCCAGGCCCGACCCCAGATGCTCTCCCAGGCCGGGGAACCGCCGGTCCAGGGCGTTGATCAGCGAGCGCACCGTGGTGGCCTCGACCTCGACCTCCTCGACCCCTCCGGTGTAACGCCGGAGCGCCGATCCGAAGATCACCCGGGCCATGTCAGCCCCCGTTGGCTCCGATTGCCTCCAGCACTTTCACAGGCGACATAGGCAACTCGCTCAGCCGCAGGCCGGTGGCGTCGTGGATGGCGTTCGCCACCGCCGCCATTGGGGGCACGATGCCGACCTCGCCCACGCCGCGCACTCCGTAGGGGTGCCCCGGATTGGGTACCTCGACGATCACCGTGTCGATCATCGGCAGGTCGGAGGCGACCGGCATCCGGTAGTCCAGGAATCCCGGGTTCTCCATGGTCCCGCCGCTGTCGAAGATGTATTCCTCGTTGAGCGCCCAGCCGATTCCCTGTGCCACGCCACCCTGCATCTGTCCCTCGACGTAGCTCGGGTGGATGGCCCGCCCGGCATCCTGGGCGGTGGTGTAGCGGAGGATCTTCACGGCGCCCGTCTCGGGATCGACCTCGACGTCGCATACCTGGGTCGAGAAGGCGGCGCCCGCGCCCCGCGCGTTCACGGCGGCGCTGGCGGTGATCGGGCCGCCCGTCCCGGCGGCGTCGGCGGCCAGATCTCTGGCGGTGATGGGCGCCCGGTCCCCGGAGACGTGCTGCGCCCGTCCGTCCACCCACTCGACTTCCGAGACATCGACATCCCAGACCTTGGCCGCCCGGGCTCGCAGGTCGGCCACCACCTTGCGGCAGGCATCGATGACCGCCATGCCGGTGGCGTGGGTGACCCGGCTCCCTCCGGTGACATCGGTGAAGCCGACCGATTCGGTGTCGCTGACGATAGGGCTGATGTCGTAGATGTCGATGCCCAGTTCCTCCGCGGCCATCAGCGCCATCGAGGCCCGGCTCCCACCGATGTCGGGACTGCCGGTGAGCACCGAGGCGGACCCGTCCTCGTTGATGTGGACGGTGGCGCTCGAGCTGCCCCCGAAGTTGAACCAGAAGCCGCTCGCCACCCCCCGGCCCTGGTTGGGTCCGAGCTCGATCGAGTATTGCGGGTGGTCGCGGACCGCCTCCACAGTCTCCTTGAAGCCGATCCGCTTGAAGATCGGCCCGTAGACGGACCGCACGCCCTCCTCTGCGGCGTTACGGAGTCGGAACTCGAGCGGGTCCATGCCCAACTCCTCCGCGATCTCGTCCAGCAACGTCTCGGAGGCGAACGAGGCCATCGGCGCGCCGGGCGCCCGGTAGGCGGCCACCTTCGGCATGTTGACCACCACGTCGAGGCCCTCCAGGAACACGTTCTCGATCGCGTAGGGGGCGAAGGCGCACATGCATCCCAGGCTTGCCGGCGAACCCTTGAAGGCGCCCGCCTGGTATGCCATGGACCCGGACACCGCGGTCAGCCTGCCGTCCCTGGTGGCGCCCACCTTGAGACTTATCTTGCACCCGGAGGTGGGACCGGTGGCCCGGAACACCTCGTCGCGGGTCATGACGATCTTGACCGGGCGGCCGGCCTTCTGCGACAGGCGAGTCGCCACCGGCTCCACGTACACGGTCGTCTTGCCGCCGAAGCCGCCGCCGATCTCGGCCGGTATCACCTTGACCCGGGACGGCTCCCAACCGAGCAGCCGGGCGGTGAAGGACCGCACCATGAAATGGCCCTGGGAGGAGCAGAAGACGGTGGCCTTGCCGTCCTCGCCCACATCCGCCACCACGGCATGGGGTTCGATGTAGCCCTGGTGGACCGGCTGGGTGACGAACTCCCGCTCCACGATCACATCGGCCTCGGCGAAGCCCTTCTCGATGTCCCCACGGTCGATCACGTAGCGGTCGGCCACGTTGGAGGGCCCATCGGGAGCCGGATCCACCCCTTCGGTGATCATGTCCTCGTGGAGGATCGGGGCATCGGGCGCCATGGCCAGGGACACGTCGAGCACGTGGGGGAGGACCTCGTAATCGACCTTGATGGCATCCAGCGCCGCCAGCGCTTCCCGGCGGGAGGTGGCGGCCACAGCGGCCAGCGCATGGCCTTCGTAGAGGACCTTGTCACGCGCCATCACGTTGCGGCACAGGTCGCGGAAGTCGACGAACTCCTCCCCGCTCCCGCCCATCTCGGACTCGAGCATCGGGAAGTCGGCGCCCGTCACCACCGCCCGGACTCCCTCCATCGCCTCGGCCGCGGAGTTGTCGATGGCGAGGATGCGGGCGTGGGCGTGGGGAGACCGGAGCACCGCACCGATCAGCATCCCGGGCAGGTTCAGGTCGGCACCGTACCTGGCCCGGCCGGTCACCTTGTCCAGACCATCATGGCGGACCGGACGGGTGCCCACCCACTTGTAGCTCGGCTGGGGATCGGTGGTGGTTGCGGTAGCGGTCACGCCTTCTCCTTTGCCTTATGAAGCCGGGGCGGCTTCTCTCATCTGGGCGGCCGCGTCGAGGATCGACCGCACGATCTTGTCATACCCGGTGCACCGGCAGAGGTTGCCGGCGATGGCGTAGCGCACCTCTTCCTCGTCAGGGTCGGGGTTGCGGTCCAGCAGCGCCTTGCCCGCCACCAGGAAACCGGGCGTGCATATCCCACACTGCAAGGCCGCTCCTTCCAGGAAGGCATCCTGGAGCGGGTGGAGACCATCGGGGCCGGCCATCCCCTCGACCGTCTCGATCGTCGCCGCCTCCGCCTCGGGGGCGAAGACCAGGCAGGAGCAGGTGAGCCGTCCGTCGAGGATGGCCGAACACGCCCCGCAGTCGCCGGTGGCGCAGCCTTCCTTCACTCCCATCAGCCCGACCACGTCACGCAGGGCGTCCAGGAGGGTCTGATCGCTGTCGCACAGGAACTCGGCGGGGTCGCCGTTGATGGTGCAGGTGACGTGCGTTCTGCTCATACCGTAATCCTCACTGGTGCAGGGGCTTCATGAGCCGGTCCGGGCCGCGCGGTCGGCCGCCAGCCTGAGGGCTCTCACCGCCAGTACTCCGGCCACCTGCCGTCGGTAGGCCTTGGTGCCGCGCTTGTCGTCGATGGGGTTGCAGACCGCCGAGGCCTCCGCCGCCACCCGTTTCAGGGCCTCGTCGGTGAGCGGGTGGCCCACCAGAATGCCGGCCGCCGCCGGCACCATGACCACCGTGGGCGCCACGGCTCCCAGAGCGACCGACACCTCCCGGCACCTTCCTGCCTCGTCAAGCGTGAGGCGGGCGCCGGCGCCGACCACTGCGATGTCCATCTCGGTGCGGGGGATGAACCGCAGGTAGGCGTCGGCGGTGCGGGGCGGGGGACGGTCGAACACGAACTCGACGAGGAACTCGTCCGCGGCCAGCGACGTGCTGCCGGGGCCCGTGACCACCGATGCCACCGGTATGGTCCTCATGCCTGCGGGTCCGGCTATCACCGCCCGTCCGTTGTTGACCACCATGGCCGGAACGGAGTCGGCGGCCGGTGAGGCATTGCAGAGGTTGCCGCCCAGGCTGGCGCGGCTCTGGATCTGGTCCGATCCGATCAGGGCCGCGGCCTCCACCAGGCCCGGCAACTCGGCGACCAGGTCCTCCTCCTCGCCCAGCCGTGCCGAAGGGGTGGCAGCGCCGATCACCCAGCTGTCCCCTTCCCGGCGAAGGCCGGTCAGCCGGTCGATCCGCTTCAGATCGACTGCCACACCGGGCTCCGGCCGGCCCATCCGTAGCTGGGGAATGAAGTCGGTGGCCCCGGCGTACACCTGGGCATGGACGTCACCGGCCAGGACCGAAACGGCCTCTTCGATGGATGTGGGGGCGGCATATCTCATGGCACAACCGAAACTCGTGGCTCCTCTTCCGGAGAGCAGGACAAAGGCGCTGTCGAACCCCCGGAGGACGGCCCGCAGGGTAGCAGGCACGCGCGTCTCCGAGCACAGCGCGACACCGGCCGGCACCCCCTTGCCGGTTCCCGTCAATGGTTACGTCCGCTTCGCCAAGTCCTGCCCGATCAATCGGGCTGTGCGTGAGCAGATTGCCTCGCGATCTGCCCGTTGGGTTCTAGTGATGTGCCAGCCGAAGCAACCTGGCATACCCTGCCTGCCGTCGGCGCCCGACGCCGGCAGGCCACTAGCGTTGCGGCCTGCCGCCCCGTATAGCGACGCGGCATGAGCACCCGCCGCCGGAACCGAAAGGACGCGCTGAATGTGGAAGGTCTCTCCCACCCGGCTCGAGGACATGTGTACTGCGATTCTCCGCGCGGCCGGAGCGTCCGGCCATGACGCTCGGCTGGTGGCGGACCATCTGGTCGACAACGACATCCTCGGGCACCATTCCCACGGGGTCATAAGGCTGTGGGACTACATCGAGGCGGCTCACCGGGGCGAACTGATCCCCGACGCCGGTGCCCGGATCGTCAACGAGACACCCACCACCGCGCAGGTCGACGGCGGCTGGGCCCTCGGCCAGGTGGTCGCCACCTTCGCCACCGACCTGGCCATCGAGAAGGCCCGGACCGCCGGCGTCAGCGTGGTGACCGTCCGCCGTGTGAAGCACATCGGACGGCTGGGCCGCTACGCCGAGCAGGTGGCCGGGGCGGGCCTGGTGTCGATGATCTTCACCAACGGCGGCGGCCACGGTATCAACCAGGCGCCTTTCCGGGGCACGGAGCGGAGGCTGTGCTCCAACCCGATCGCCATGTCGGTGCCGTCCGGTCTGGCCGGACCCTTCCTGCTCGACATGGCCACCTCGGTCGCGGCGGAGGGCAAGGTGCGCGTGTATCGGGCGCGGGGAGTGCCGACACCGCCCGGCTGGATCCTCGACTCCGACGGGAACCCGTCCACCGATCCGGAGGACTTCGCCGAAGGGGGAGCGTTGCTCCCCCTCGGAAGAGCCGAAGGACACAAGGGCTATGCGCTCGCTTTCATGGTGGAGTTGCTGGCCGGGGTGATGTCGGGCGGGGGTATCTCGGGCGACCCGGCCCGTTCTTTCAGCAACGATTCCATGATCGTCGTGATCGATCCCGAGCTCTTCGTGCCCATGGCCGAGCTCGAGGAGCGCTCCTCGATCCTTACCGAGCACCTCAAGGACACCCGGCTGGCCGACGAGTCGCAACCGGTTCTCTATCCGGGCGAGCCGGAGGCCGAGGCGCGGCTCGCCAACCGGGGAAGCGACATCGAGCTGCCCGATCCGGTACGGCAACAACTCGTGTCGATGCTCCGGCGGTTCTCCCTGCCCGAACCGGATTAGCCCGCCGCCCGTCAGCCCCGAGTGCCGCGCACACAGCCACCGGTCGCTGAAAGAACTCCAGAATCCCGCCAACGAACCGGCAATCCAGGAACCTCAGGCTCAGGGCGCCGCTGATGGTGCGATGTTCCTGAGGTTCTGGGCGCCGCTAGCGGTGTCCTCTGCCCAAAGTTCGAGAAGTCGCGAAAATCGGTGCTCCGCGCCGGGCCCTCCCCCACCACCACCTGTCCTTGGCTCGGGGCGTGTTCGGCCATGCCCGGGTTGGGGCCGGGTCACGGCGGGTTCGCCCCTTTGGAGCCTGTGAATGTTCCCTGCGGGCCGGGCCGCTCCGATCGGTGAGACGCTGGCGTCCGGTGTAGGTGCTTGGCGATAGACAACGTATAGAAGGGGTGTGACATTTTCCGGCCCCTGCTCTGATGCCTATGCCGATCAGCGTTGGCGCCGTGGTACGGAACCCGTGGGTGGCGCCGCCAACTAGTGCGCGATCACTGAGTGGTTGCGGATCCTCGCTGTAGCAGCGGGAAGTAGAGGGCGTCGTCCTCGTTGGTCAGCACGAACCCGCTGACCTCCTGGCCGAGAACCTCGATCTGGTCGGGTCGGCCGAGCGGCACGAACGCCGCCTCCTGTGCCCAGACGTCCTGAATCCGCCCGGACATGGCGGCCGCGGCTCCGGCCGTGGGCGCCGGTTCCATCTCGTCCAGCAACTGCTCGACCTCCGGATGCATGAAGGAGGTCGGACAGGACGGCGTGATCTCGGCCAGTTGCGTCGACGCGTACCAGGCCTCCTGCAGCCACGACCCGCACGCCACTATCGCCATGTCGAAGGTCGCCCCGCCGAGCCGGATCGCCACGTGTAGGTGCCTTCCTTCTATGGGCCATGGGACGAGGTCGATTCCGGCCAACTCCAAGTCGGCCCGCACCCGCTCCGCGAGGGCCCTACCCTCGGGCACGTCCGAGGGTACGAGCAGTTCGGCGTCGAATCCGTCCGGATATCCCGCCTCCGTCAGGAGAGTGCGTGCCCGGCCGATGTCCTGCGAGTACAGCCAGGTTCCGTCCGGTCCTCCGAGGCCGGCCGGTAGAAAGCCGGTCGGGATCCGGGCCCGGCTGGCATACACGTCCCGCTTGATGCGGTTGTAGTCCAGGGACCAGGCGACCGCCTGCCGTACCCGAGGATCGTCGAACGGCGGTTCCGTCCGGTCGAATACCAGGAACCGCTGGCCGGCGGACTCGAGACCGATGACCTGAACGCTGTCGCCCGCCTGCCCGGTGCCGAGCGGCGAGATGCCGTGGGCGAGGTCGACCGCTCCGTCTCGGGCCAGTTGCAGTCGGCGCGCCTCACCAGCCACCACCTGGTAGACGATCCTGCTCCTGGCGGCGGTCTTGTGGTCCCACCACCCTTCGTACGGCTCCAGGATCATGTGCCGGCCCGCTTCACGGTCGACGAGGATGTACGGGCCGTAGCCGGAGGGGTTGCGCTGTGCATATGCGGTCGCCCACGGGTCGGCCTCGGTGGCTTGGGATCGAAGCAGGATCGAGTCCACCGCCGACATCACGCCCATGGCCATGACCCGCAGGATCCGGGGATTGGGCCGGACCAGGGTCACCCGCAGGGTATGGTCGTCGACCACCTCGACCTGGGACATGCTGTGTATCCCCGCCGCGGCGAGGCCGGCGGCAGTGGAGCGGGGAGCGTCACCGGATGCGGCAAGCGCCAGGGCCCGTTCCCAGGCGTAGGCGAAGTCACGTGCCCTCAAGGCGTGCCCGCCCGGGAACTCGAGGTCCGGACGGATGCGGAAGGTGTAGACGGTCCCGTCAGCGGAGATGTCGATCGATTCGGCGAGATCGGGCTCAACCTCGGTGGGGCTCCAGCGGTACAGGCCGGGGACGACCGCCGACGGTTCCAGCACCCGGCGGGTTAGCCCCGAGTACAGGTTGGCCAGCATGTCCAGATCGCGGCCCGAGGCGGCGGCGTCGGGATCGAACGTGGTGATCCCGGCCGGCACGGCCACGGTGATCGTGTCGAAGTAGCGGCTCGGCGGGACGCCGGTGGTCGTCGATGCCGGGGCCGGCTCCGTTGCGGCGGTGGTCGTCGCAACGCCGGTGGTGGACGGAGCCGTTTCGTCGGCGGAGGTATCTTCGGAGGCTACGCCCGTGGTGTGGGAAGCGATGCTCGACGCGCCGGAGGTGGTGCTGTTCTCGACTCCGTCCCGGCCCAGGTCGGTCGGCACCACCGCCAGCGCCAGGAGCACCACCAGCACCACGATAGGAGCAACCGCTCGGCCAAGCGGCCGCTTCCGGGGATCCGAGGGTGGTTGCTGGGACATAGCAGGCAGGCGCCCAGACTACCTGCCGAGGGCCTGTCCCTCCGCTGATACCGAGCCGATCATGCATATCCTCACCGGCGCGGCAGGTGGCCGGCCGGACAGGATCCCGCATGCCTACGAAGCGGGTTGAGGGGGCCTACTCGCTAGTGATCCCTACCGGTGAGGATTCCACCGTCTCAGAGCTTGACGACGGCTGTCTGATTCACCGTTCCACATCCCGAACCTTGTCGGCGATGATGTACCAGGCGGGGGCGATCAGCCTCAAACGGTCCGCCTCGTGCCAGGCGTCCCCGTTGGCCGTAAACCTGGCGAGCATCTCCGCCATTCCCCGGGGCAGGATCCTGTATCTGGACAGCCGCGACACCCACGTGTCGATCCTGTTGAAATGCTTGTTCAGCTTCTCGTACAGAACCAACCAAGAGAGCTCGCCCTTCACGCTCATGTCCTCCGAATGGACAACACGGAATCCGGAATCTTCCAACCATTCCGACAATTCGCTTGCCAGCGGAGAGTAAATCGCCGCCATCAACTGCTTGGTGCGTACCATCAGGTCGTAGTGGGTGGGATTGTCCCGGTCATAGTGCGGGTTGCGGCAATATGCCAGGATCGAGTATCGCCCTCCGACTCGCAGGCAACGATTGACGCTTCTGAAGAATCTGGGTTTGTCGTGCACATTACTCAACGCCTGGATCTGGTACGCCGCGTCGAATGACCCTTCCTCCAAGAGACCGAAGGCCTCGGGCTCGTTGAAGTCGCCCAGCACAAACTCGATGGGGTATTTCTTCTTCACAGCCAGCTTTCGACCGACTTCGATCTGGGTCGGATCGATATTGATGCCCACTACGCCGTTGCCGGTCTGTTCATGAACGTTCGCCGAAACGGTACCCCGTCCGCTTCCCAGGTCAAGTAATCTGCCATTTGGAGTCAAGGCCGGTCTTATATCCTCGACCATACGCTTCTCGAACATCAACTGGTTGTCGAACGGCGACTTCGTCTCATCAATCAGTGGGGGCGAGTACATTTTTTCCACGTCTCCGAGCGCGCAAAGAAAGTTCATCACGTGGTAACGGTCCCGCACACTCCTTCGATATATTTCGATGTAGTCCTCCCCCAACACGCTTCTCATGTGTTCTTCTGACGTGAAGTCATTTCCAAAAAAGTCATAGGCCGTCAGAAAGTCATCGATTTCTTCTCGAGACATGAACAGCAATCGCCAGAACGCACCCATGATGGTCGGGATTCGCTTCAGAGTCTGCATGGCGTGTTCTCCCTCAGGCTGTCCCAAACTGTGACCGGAGGCAGTGATGGCCCAAGGAGAAATGGCAGGTTCTCGACGGAACCCGGAGGCGGCACGGGCATTATACGCGGTCGGCGGCCAGAGACCTTCTTCGCCGGTCCCAGCCCGCCCGCCGCGGTCGACGGTGGCTCGAGAGCGGATGCCCTGTACCATGACCCCCGGTCCGAGGCCGCGACCCGCTGCGCACACGCGTGGTTGCTCGCCTGTCTCGAATGTCGCAGTGAGGCGAGGTGGTGATGTGATCGCTCCGCCCGTCGCCTCAGTGGTGGCCGTTCGGGCGTAGGCCGCTATCTCTGACGGCACATCGAGGTGAGGGGGGTTCGAGATGAACCGAGTCATGGTTGGCAGGTCCGGAGTGCGCCATCTGGCGCCGGCGTTTATCGCCTTGGCCCTGATTGCCGGTGTACTGGCCCTGCCCGCGCCGGGCACCCTGCTGGCGCAGGAGTCCCCGGACTGCGAGGTGACGGAACTCGGGACGCTGAGCGCCGACGGCAACGCTCTGGAGGCGGTCGGGCGCTGGACGACCGAGGACTGTGACTCGCGTTTCCGCGCCGGAAGCGATGCCCACACCTACCGGTTCCAGGTGGCTGAAGCAGGGCGGATCAGGGTCGACCTGATGTCCGCGGGGGCTGACTCCTACCTCTACCTGCTGGCCAAGGACGGCAGCCGGATCGCTGACAACGACGACGGCGGAGCCAACCTCGACGCCCGGGTCGAGGGAGACCTGGCGCCCGGTGTCTACATGATCGAGGCGACGACCGTTGGTGGGCGGTCCCGCGGGCCGGCGGACTTCGCCATCGCGGTCAGCCGCGTCTCCGGTTGCGAGCCGGTGCATCTCGGCGCGCTGGAAGCGGGCACCGATCTGACCGCATCCGGCTCCTGGACCCTCGATACGTGCGGGTCGCGCTTCGTGGTGGAGCACCCCGCCCACGGCTACTCGTTCATCCTCGAACAGGCCGGTCGCGTGCGCATCGACCTCACTTCGGAGGACGGCGATCCCGTCCTGTCCCTGGCGTCGCTACCGGGCGCTGTGATCGGAGCCAACGACGACGGCGGGGAGGTTCGCAACGCCCGCATAGAGCGGTACCTGCCGGCCGGCTTCTACTTCATCGAGGCCACCACCTACCTGGAGCGCGACTACCAGCCCCTGCGAGCCGACTTCGACCTCACCGTCCGGTTGGTGGACGAGCAGGCGGAACAGGCGAGATCCAAGCTGAAGATCGAGGACGTGCACACCCCCGCGGAAGTCGTGGCGGGTGTTCCTTTCCCCGTCCACTACCGCGCCGGCAACCTGGGGGGCGATCTCGCCGCCGGTGGGTACGCCGTGCTGTACGTGGTCGGGCCCCGCGTGTTCGAGCGCACCGGCGACGTCGCGGGGATCTGGCAGGAGGGCGTCTCGTACCACGCCGGAGAGGAGACGGCAAGCGGGGCCAGCACCGCGATCGACGACCTGGACCCGTTCGAGATCAGCTTCGGCCGACCCGGCCCTACGTGGGTGTTCGTAGCTGTTCTCACGTTCGACGCGTTCGACAACGAGACAGGGTTCCACGGTCTCTGGCACAACCTGATGGTCCTGGACGGCCCCACCTTCGGACCGGTCGACGTGAGGGTGGACGGAGCGACCTACACCGTGGCGGCCGAGGCCGACGACGAAGGGGAGGTGACGACATCGGTGGTCTCCGCCGCCGACCCGGACGCCGAAGTTGACCCGATGGTCCGGTCGAGAGCGATCTACACGGCCGGCGTGCAGACCCAACTGCTGGACGGCGTGTTCGAACGGCCGGGGATAGAACCTCTGTCCGAGGGAGCGGTCCGGGCGCCGGTCACCGTGGCCGACCTGTCGACCGCCGCGCTTCTCGAAGCATTCGCGCATCGGTACGTGTCTGCTGCCGACGCATCGGGCATGACCGAGGCTTGGGCCGCCGGAGAGGCACTCAACCCGGTCGCCATCGAGGAGTCGATCCTCGAGGCGGCCGGCACGGCATCCGCCCAGTACGCATCGATGGCAACCTCCTGGCGCTCCCTCCAAGGGCTGATCGAATGGGGGGGCAAGAAACTGTCGTTCGGCGAGGCCCTCCGCGTCCAGGCCGAGGTCGGTTATGCCGAGAGCGTCGTCGCGGCGGCGGTGACAGCCGGCGAGATCGTCGAAGCGGCCCGGGCCAGCGATGAGGGCTGGGAGGACCCGGAAGTCCGGGCGATGATCGCAGGCGGGGCGGGCTGCCGGCCCGGAGCGAACGCACTGGGCGACGCGCTCGAGGCAGGCGGCTCCACCGGCATCGACGAGTTGCTCGCTCTGGACGCCGAGATGCGCGCGCTCCGGCCCGTCCACGGGTTGGCGGTCGACAGTGCACTCTGCGCGGTAGAGACGGCCAACGCGGCGAACCTGCGCTTCCTGCGGCGCCTGTCGATCAACAACATCGAGCTGCGCGAGTCGCTCGGTCTTGGTAGGCCCCTGGCGCTGTCATCGAGCCCCGAGCCCCAGCGGCTGCGCATCATGGCCCGGCTGGGTGAGGACGGCCGCCTGGAGCACGGCGTGGAGCTCGCCGGTGGCGAGCGTGTCCTGCCGCCGGAGCGGTTCCTGCGTACCGACGGACCTGCCGGCAGCTGGCAGGTGAGCGGGGACGTCGAGGTTGGAGGAGCCTCGATCGGGAGGATCCGTGCGCGGCCCGTTGCCAATGGCCGGTTCGAGTTGGGGTTCGTGGGCGCCGACGGCGAGGTGATCGTTCCCGGCATCCGCTACCTGCCGGCCGACCTCCCGGCGGGCGTCTGGTTCCGCAGCAGCGAGATAGAGGTACCCGTAGCGATGGTGATGGACGCGGCGGACTCAGCCGAAGAGTAGGGACAGGTGGGCCCACCTGGATTTGAACCAGGGACCTCATCCTTATCAGGGATGCGCTCTAACCAACCTGAGCTACGGGCCCGTGAGGCCGCCATGCTACACGATGCCGGGTTCATGCCATATGCCCGGGTGCTGGGGGATCGTGTGATTCTCCGATCCGGGATCGCCATGTTCATAGGATGGTCGGCATGCCTGTTGACCTGACAGCCGTCCTGGGCGCGGCGGACCGTTCGCGCGGCTACGAGCGAGAACTGCTCGGCTCGCTGGTGGCGCGGCGGAGCGTGCGCGGCGAGCCGTCCGATATCCACGAGCTGTGCGCCGAGGAGCTTGACCGGCTCGGGATGGAGGTGGAGCTGCTCACGCCCCCGGTGCGCGATCTGGAGAGCCATCCCGAGTGGTGCCCGCCCCGGCCGGCCGCCGAGGATCCGGATGGTCTGGTGAGCGTGCTGGCGTCCCGCGGCAGCGGGCCGGGCATCTTGCTGTTCGCCCATATCGACACCGAGCAGCCCGATCCGCCGGACGGATGGAGTACCGATCCGTACCGCGCCACCGAGATCGGCGGGCGGATCCACGGCCTGGGCGCCGCCGACGACAAGGCCGGAGTGGTGTCGGTGCTGGCTGCGGCCCGGGCGCTGGTCCCTCACCTCGAGGGCGTGCGGTTGGTGATCGGTCTGGTCCACGGGAAGCTGGGCGGCGGATTGGGGACCCTCCCGGCCATGGAGAGGGTCGGTGACGTGGAGGCGTCCGTCTACTGCCACCCGGCCGAGACGGGCCTGGGCATGGAGCACTTCAAGATCGCCAGCCGCGGGTTCTTCAACTTCCGGATCGAGACCGAAGGCCGGCGACCGCCGCCGGTGGAGATCCGCACCCCCTACTCCGAGGACCCTCGGCGGGGAATCAACGCCTTCGAACGCTTGCAGGGAGTTCTCGGCGCGGTGGGCAGGTGGGCGGACCGGGAGGACCTGCTGTGCTCCGTGAACCGCGTCTCCGCTGGTGTGGGCCCGACCGTGCTGCCGGAGCAGGCCGTCGCGGAGGGCGCCGTCTGGTTCCGCGGGGGTACCTTCACCGGCGTCTACGAGCGTCTCGCCGGGGTGGCAATGGAGGCCGGCGCCTGCTCGACCGGCTTGTTCGGCGTGCGGTCCAACCCCGCTGAGGTCCCTTCCGGCCATCCCCTCGTGGACCTCACCGCCCGAGCCATCCGCGCCGAGACCGGTGCCGATCCTCGCCCCTACCCGGCCCACGTGGCCTCGGACATCCGTTTCCCGATCCGCTGCCTGGGAGTCGCGACGGTCGGCTTCGGCGCCTTGGCCGGGAACTTCTACGGCCCTGACGAGTGGGTGGACGCGGAGGACATGCACCGGGCCACCCGGGTGCTTATCCGGATCGTCTCGGCTTGGGCCGAGCATGTCACCGGTGGAAGACCCTGGCCCCGCATCGACACCTGACCCGAAGAGGGGCGGCGTTCCGTGCCACCCCCTCCACGGCTCGCGGGCTCAGATGGCTTCGCTCCGATGTTCTGCGGACCCGTACCGGGACACGACATCCGGGATGGCAACCGTCACCATCGGGATGGTGACGTGCCTTATCACGTGGGACATGTCGTATCCGAAGAAGGGCCGCCTGCTGAGCGGCCGGTTCGTCGCACCCATGACCAGGAGATCCCACGATCCGGTGTTGGCGGCGTCGACCAACTCTCCCGCCGGCCGGGTGACCGGCTTGACCTCGGCGTTCACCCTCGCCCCCAGCCGTTCGCCGAATGAGACCGATTCCTCCACCAGCTCCACGCCGGCCCTGTGGTTCTCGCTGCTGCTCGTCGGATCGAGATAGAAAGCCGCGTCGCGGGTCTCCGCGATCAGGTGCAGCGCGAGAACCGACCCGTCGTTGTGGGCGGCCAGGGAGTAGGCCACCTCTTCGGCGGCGCGCGCGGCCCGGTTCGACTCGACCGACAGCAGCACCGTTCGCACGGTGAGGGAGTCGGGGTCTGGTAGCCCGCCCTGCTCGCCTGGACCGGGATAGCGGAAGATGAGGGTGGGCAACTCCAGCCTGGAGAGCACCCGGTCGATCACCGTGGAGAAGACCTGGCTGCGGTCGGTGGATTCGGTCGCCCCCAGCACCACCATGTCGTATCCCAGCGCGGCCTCGTTGAGGATCACCTCGGCCGGGTCCGCGCGCCGGCGACGGATCAGCCGGCACCGATCGGGTCCGAGCGTCCTCATCACCTCTCCCGGACCGGCGTCCTCCTCGGCCTCGTCCCCCAGCAGCCGTTTCCGCCAGCCGGTCGGCTGGTCGGCGACCGTCAGCACGGTCACCTCGGCCTCCGGGAACAGGGCTTTCAACTGGTGGGCGGCGTAGACGCTGTTGGCGCCTCCGCGGGTGGGAAGGAGAATCCGCTTCGATCCCAGGATCTGGGCCTGCGAGCGGATGGCCTCCGACTCCAACCGGGACTGCTCCTCCTCGCCTGCTTCCATTCCCCGTACCGCCACCCGGAGCATGATCGGGGCGATCAGCGAGGTGACGATGGCCGCCACCACGATCACGGTGTACCCGGTGTCGCTCAGAACGCCGAGGCTGAGGCCCACCAGCGCGACCACGATCCCCATCGCGCCGAGCGCCGACAACCCGGATCCCAGGGCCAGGCCCTCTCCCGAGCTGAGGCCCGACCGGCGCGCACCCACGTAGGCGCCGGCCACCTTGGCGGCCACCGCTAACACGATGAGCACCACCGTCCAGATGATGGCACTGGGGCTGGCCAGCAGGGCGATGTCGACTCGCAGCCCGCTGAACGCGAAGAAGACGGGGGCGAAGAAAGCGTCCGTGACGGTCTCCAGGACGTGCCTCACTGCGCCGACCTGGTAGCGGAGCGTGGCGAGGATTATCCCGACGATGAACGCTCCCAGGATGGCCTCGAGGCCCAGGGCCTGGGTGACGGCGCCACCTCCGATGGCCGCCACCAGGCTCACCGTGAGAGCGGCCGGGAGGTTCCGCCCGCGCCGGAGCGCCAGGCGCATCGCCTGGTCGAGCGCCCACCTGCCGATGGTGGCCGCCAGCACCAGGAACAGGACCAGGCCCCCGAGGGAGGCGAGCAGGTCGGAGGGCCGGAAGCCGTCCCGGGCCATTCCGGCCAGCCCGGCGAGGATCAGCCACCCCACGGAGTCCATTGTCATGCTCACCGCCAGGGTCACCTGGCCGAAGTTGCGCCGCAGCATCCCCAGGTCCGCCAGGATCTTGGCGACCACGGGCAGGGCCGCCACCGACAGGGCCAGCGCCATGAAGGCGGCGTATAGGCCCCTACCCGCATCCCCGATGAAGGACGAGGGTGTCAGGAGGGCCACGACCCCGACCACGGCCAGCGGCACGAGCAGTCCTCCCGCCGAGACGTTGACGGCGGCCCGGCGGAAGCGCATGATGATCCCCAGGTCGGTCTCGTATCCGATGACGACCAGCAGCATGATCACCGCCAGCCACGCCACCCCGTACACGACCGATCCGGCGGTCGAGTCGGAGAAGAGCCAATCGAAGACGCCCGGGTAAAGCTTGCCGAGGACGCTCGGGCCGATCAGCACTCCCGCCAGGATCTGGCCCACCACCGGCGGCTGGCGCAGCTTGTCGGCGATCCCGCCCAGCAGGCGGGCGGCCCCCACCAGCAGGGCCAGCTGCATCAGGAAGACGAGCACCTGGTGTTCGTCCAGGGTGCCTCCCGACCCGGACGCCGCCAGCATGGGCGCCATCATTGCGCGAAGTCCGGCCGCGCCGGTGTGAGCGTTGGGCTGTCCGGGCCGGGGATCATTGGAGGGGAGTTACCTGATGGAGAGGGGTTGCTCGCGATCAAGGACACTAGTCGGCGGTGATGGCCGAGGGCGCCCCTTTGGTGGGCATGCGCATCAGATGCTCAGGTCCTTCAGGGGGCTCACCGGAGTCACCGTTCCCCTCGACCACCCGGCCACCGACCGGCAGGCCAATGCCCACCGGCGCGATGAATTGCCGGCCTTGCTCCTGCAGCCGGTTACTTACCGTTCCTGCTTCCGTGAGCCGAGGTAGCCGGCCACGAGAAGCGTCAGGACGATCCCGATGACTCCCACGACGAGCACGGTCGTCTGCCCGCTCGCGGCCGCCTGCTCGGATTCGTCCGCCGAGGAGACGATGCCGGCGTTCACGTCCGCCACCAGGGCGGCGATCTCCGAATCGATGGCCGAGAGGACTCCCTCGCTCGACGCGATCAGCGCTCGCTCGTCGAGAGACATCTCCAACCGGGCCTCGACTGCGTCGAAGTAGTTGTCGCTTCCGGATCCGGCGTCGATCAATGCGGTTACGAGCGGGATCACCCTCGGGTCCAACTCCGGACCACCGTTCGCGGATAGGAACTCGAGATTTGCCCTGGCGCCCTGTGCCGAAGAGTCGAAGGCCTCCTGGACGGTGGTGATCAGCGTCGGATCCGTTGCTCGGACTACCGCCGCCAGCATCGAGTGCGCCACGGAGACACCACGTTGCAGCTCAGTCATGTGCTGGTACCGCTCGAGTTCCAGCGGGGACAACCTGTCTGCGCCCGAGGACGTGTCTCGAACGTCACTCCTACCAGTCATCATGTAATAGAACTGGTCATCGATGCTCTTCATGATGGCGGGACCCAGGATCCGTGTCGTTGAACTGCTGAGTTCGCGCCGTTTGAGTTCGTCGTTGACGATGTTACGGAGCAGAGCGGGTCGGTTGCCGTCCACCTCATCCACGATGGCGATCAGGGCACTGACGTGGTCTTCGATCCGTGAGACCCTCTCGTCGTATCCCCGGCCCATGAGGCCGGACAGCTGGGTGGACAATTGGTCCTTCGCGTCGGCTATGTCGCTTCTCATCTCCAAGACGCTCTCGCGGGTCATCCTGAGATTGGTTTCGACCAGCCCGGCCGATGCCAGCGAGTTGGAGTGCTGGGATATCGCCAGCGCCCCACTCAGCGTGGCCGTGTCCTCACCGGCGTCGCCCTGATCGGTCAGGGTGCCCAGACCGCTCCAACCCACGATCGAAGCGGCGATCACTGCCACCAACGCCACCAACGTCGTGACTGCCAGCGATTTGCGCATAGAAATCCGGTTCATCTTCAACCCCCCAGCCTTTCCACTATGCGATGGCTGCCGTCGGAACCCAGGACGGTCAGGAATACAGCATCCGAACCCTGATTGTCGGAAGGTCCGTACTCGAGCACCATCCCTTCGATGTCGATCGATCCGGCGTTCCGGATGGCGTCGAGGAAACACTGTCGGCTCAGATCACGGCCGCAGAGGTCGAGTCCCGCAATGGCCAGCCGGCCGGCAAGATAGCCTTCCAGCGAGACAAATCCGGGGACGGCGTCCTCGTCGAATGCACTGAGGGCTGTGTGGTACGAACTGACGACGGGAAGGCTGGTGTCTCCCGGTAGCGGGACCACCTGCGTTACGTAGACGCCCTCGGCCCCGGTGCCCAACTCCTCGGCCAGAGCGTTACTGCCGACGAACGAGACCGCCATGAATATCGGATCGATGTCCTCTCGGATCAACTCGATGGCTTTGGCAGCGGAGGAGTAGGTGCTGACCATGATCACCGCCTCGGGCTCGGATCTGACGATGCTCAACACAGCCCTCTTCACCGCACTCGTGTTCCGCTGATACTGCCCGCCTGCAACCGGAGCCAGCCCGCGCCGTTCGAGGGCGAGGCGCACGCCCTCGAATCCGGCCGCCCCGTACGAGTCGTTCTGGTAGAGGACCGCCACCCGGGTGACACCGGCGTCTTCGGTCAGGTGATCCACCATCTTCTCGGTCTCCTGGTAGTACGAGGCACGCAGGTTCACCACACTTCCCAGGTCGGCGTGGCGCAGCAACTCGGCTCCGGTGAAGGGAGCGACGAAAGGCACGCCCCGATAGGTCGCCAATCGGGAGGCCGAACGGGAAGTCGGAGTACCGACCTCACCGATCAACCCGAACACCCCCTGTCTATTGATGAGACTGTTCGTGTTCGAGTAGGCCGAATCCGGTTCGTAGAAGTCGTCGAGCGTGGTCAGGTCGATTTGGCGCCCGTGGACTCCGCCGGCCTGGTTCTGCTCGTGGAAGGCGGCCTGGATCCCCAGGCGCATCTGGATGCCCAGTTCCTGTGCCGGGCCTGTGAATGCGGCAGACTGACCGAACAGCACGCTGTCATCGGTTATGCCTGGTGGCTGGTCTGGGGCGTCCATCGTGGCCTGCGAAGGTGTGCCGGACTGATCTGCTGCCGGCGCTACCTCGTCCTCTGACGCCTGGCACGCGGTCACCGAGATGAGGGCCATGAGCGACAGGCCGATGGCCAAATGGTGTAGGCGGGGTTCCGAGCTATTCGTCTTGTTCATGCTCCATCCCGTGGCGTTGCTACCTGGAACGGGCTTGGGAGCTGCCTGCGCGAGCGAAATCCCCCTAGGCCCTGATGGTAATGATAATCAGTATCAACTAGAGAGGCCAGTCATTTTCCTCGCAGGCGCATACGGACCTGCCGGGAGGGTGCCTTGGTTTGAGGCGGCTCACATCCTCGGTGTGCCGGGCTCCCATCGGCTCACCTTGTCGGGCGCTACGCCGCACTCCGACCGGAGCCCGTCGTCCGGGTGGTCCCCCGGGGTTGGCGAGTGTCCGGTCCGGAGTCGGGCTCCGGAATCAGGCTCCTATGGTCGGCCGGTGTCGAGGGAGACGGTGAGTCCGGTGGCCATCCGGTGGTCCTTGGGGGCCGGAAAGACCGCCGCCATGCGCCGCCGGCCCGCGCGGGTCGCCGCAAGACGGGCCGGCGGCAGAGACATGAACGGACTCAACCCGGGTCAGTCGCGGTCGGGCAGGACCCTGCTCCACCACTCCTTCGCCGCGGAGATTCCCCCAACGCCGAAGGCGATCACCAGGATGGCGCCCACCGTCCCGACCACGGCTATGAAGAGGGTGTTGACAATCTCCTCGCCGATGTTCAGCGTGTTGAGGGCGACGAATATCCCGAGGGCGATCACCGCCCACCGCGCCGTGGCGGGGAGCCACCGGATGTGACGTTCCTGCGACCACGGAGTGGACAACTCGGCGAGGAACGCACCCAATGCGGCCGCCACGATGACGATGACGATCGCCGCCACCACCAGCGGTAGGTATCCGATCAGCCCCGTCAGGATGTCGCTGAGATACTCGACGTCGAGAGCCTCGGCCGTGAGCAGGAACACCACCAGCAGCGCGATCCAGTAGATCGCTCGCGCCCCAAGGTCGGTAGCGGTGTATCCGGCCGCGTTCAGCCGGTCGGCGAGACCGGCTCGTTCCAGCAATGCGTCGAGGCCAACCGCCTTGAAGAGGCGCTGGAACACCCTGTGTACCAGCCGGGCCACCAGCCAGCCGACAACCAGGATTATCAAGGCTCCGATCAGCCGCGGCAGGAATGAGAGTATGGTCTCGCCCGCGTTCTCCAGACCGTTCGAGAGACCATCAATAAGGTCTGACATCTAGTACCTCCGTTCGTTTGTCTGGCTGTTGCATGTTGACCGCCGCCGGGCCGGTAGGAGTTCTCGTCCGGTCCCCGCCGGACGATGAGCTGAGAAACCCCCCGGGTCAGGCGATGGTCTGGCCGGCATCTAGGTAGACGGTGGACCCGGTGGCCATCCTGGATTCGTCAGAGGCCAGGAAAACCGCCGCGCCGACAATGTCCTCGGGAACCCCGATGATCCCCAGCGGGATCATGGAGAGCCGGTACTCGCGGAACTCGGGAACCGCCAGGTCCGACCGGTTCATGTCCGTCTCGATCAGTCCCGGGGCGATGGCATTGGCGCGGATCCCGTGGGGCGCCAGCTCGAAGGCCAGCTGCCGGGTGAGCATCCGCACGCCCCCCTTGGCCACGCAGTAGTGGGTGAGATCCCGTCCCGCCAGAGTCTCGCCCGCCGACGACATGTTGATGATGATGCCGCCGTCACCCTGGCGGACCATCTGGCGTGCGACCGTCTGGGAGCACAGGAAGAACCCCTTGAGGTTGACCTCGATGATCCGGTCCCACTCCGACTCCTCGATCTCGAGGAAGGGTGTCCGGATCAGGATGGCGGCGTTGTTCACCAGGACATCGATCCGGCCGAAACGACTCACGGCCGCGCCGATCAGGCCGTTCACGTCCGCGGCCGAGGTGGTGTCGGCGCGGACCGCAATGGCCTCGGAGCCCGCCGCCTCGATCTCGGCCACGGCCGAATCCGCAGCACCCTTGTCGCTCCGGTAGTTGACCACCACCTTGGCGCCTTCCCGCCCGTATCCGACGGCGATGGCCCGCCCGATCGAACGGGAGGACCCGGTGACTACCGCTACCTTGTCCTTGAGTCGCATGGCGCGCGTCCGGCTATTCCAGCTCGAACCCGGGCACCACGAAGCTGCCCCGGTCGATGATCTGGGTGTCGCCGATCCAGATGGAGTGGTTGCGGGTCGGGATGTCGAAGTGGAACGGAACCCGGTTCTCGCCGCCCAGCTTGCGGAAGAAGTTGGCGCCGAACGCGATCAGCATGTTGCCGTAGTAGCTCTCGGTGTCCATCACCCCCCCGCCTTCCCAGAAGCGGAGGCCCAGGGCGTTCCAGTTGGCCCGGTGCTCGTACCCCCAGCCGATGTGGGAGACACCGTAGACCCGCTTGTCCTTGGGCTGCTCGAAGTAGTCCTTGAGCAGCCGGGAGTCGGCGCCCCCGTCGATGGAGACGATGCTCCCCTCCCGTATCTCGATACGGATCGGCTGTTCCACGTACTTGCCCAGAGGCAGCAGCGCGTCGCCGGCGTCCACCACCAGCGTGCCCTCCGCCGAGTCCTCCAGCGGCGCCACCCCGCACTGCCCTGACGGCCAGTGATCCCAGCGTCCCGGCTCGTCGGTGTATCCGTACTGGCATCCGAGGGGTCGGCCCGTGTAGCGGACGGTGAGGTCGGTCCCGGCCTCGGACTGGACCCGCATCGTGTCAGACGTCGCCATGTAGCGCACGCTGGCCTCGCCGCGCTCGCGAATGACCGGGATGGGGAAGAGGCGGCGCAGATGGTCCTCGGGTTCCTCGATCATCAGGGAACGGACGCCCGACTCCAGGGCCTCGTTGTGGGCGTCGGAGTAGATCCAGTGGGATCCCATGCTGGCCAGGAAGCCCACCACCAGGTCGCACCCCTTCCAGGCCTCGACGATGGTGCGCGATTCCATCCAGGAATCGTCGGCCGGCACCATTATCTGGAAGAAGTCGCCTCCCAGCACCTTCACCGCTCCCATCAGCGCGGTGATGTAGGCGGGGTTGCTCTGGGTGTTGGTGAAGGCCATCACGGTCTGGCCGGGGCCTACCCCGCACAACTCCATGTGGTCTTTGAACATCGGTACCAGTTCGGCGCCGGCGGCGGCTGTGGTGGGAACTCTACGCAACGGCGTTCTCCTTTCGTGCTGTCAGGAAAGCTGCCGCTGATCCTATTCGGTCGGGCTGCTCGCCGGGCGGGCGGAGGGTGCGGAAGAGGGCGCTGGAAGTGCGGGAACGGGCGGCCCGTTCCCGACCGGAAATCCCGTCTCCGGTCGTCGCCGGGATCGAGAGGCTTAGCGCTCTCCCGGTTCAGGAACTCCAGTAGGTGCGGTGGATCACGGAGGCCTCGTCGATAAGGAAGGGGCCCTTCACCTCCACCTCGCGGTGGCCGCTCTGGAGTACGGCCCGGCAGCCCACGCCGGTCATGGTCGGGTTGAGCTGGTGGCCGCCCGTGTACTCCAGCAGATCCGCCTCGCTCATCCCGTAGACCATCCGGTTGAGGCCTCCCCAGTACATGGAGCCGCTGCACATGGCGCAGGGCTCGCAGCTGGTGTAGAGGGTGGCGGTGGCGATCTGCTCCGGCGTGAGCTTCTCGATCGCCAGCCTCATCAGGTTGGTCTCGGCGTGGTTGAGCGGGCTCCGGCCCGTTATGTCGCTGTTCTCCGCCTCCAGCAGGACGTTCCCGTCCGGGTCGGCGAGCAGCGCCCCGAAGGGCAGGTTCCCGTTGGCGACCGACCTGGTGGACACTTCGATGGCCCGCCGGAGGAGCTGTTCCTCCTGAGCGCTGAGCCGGAACCGGTCGTAGAACCCGATGTGGACCGCCGAGGCCTCCTCGACCAGGTGTGGGCCGCTCACCTCGATGTCGCGCTGGCCGCTCTGGAGAATGTTCCGGCAGCCCACGCCCCGCATGGTGGCGGTGCCGGGATCCTCCCCGGTGATCTCCAGGAGGTCGAGCTCGCTCATCCCGTAGACCATCCGGTTGAGGCCTCCCCAGTACATGGAGCCGCTGCACATGGCGCAGGGCTCGCAGCTGGTGTAGAGGGTGGCGGTGGCGATCTGGCGGTCGGTGAGGGTGGTCACCGCCATGTTCATGAGGTTGGTCTCGGCGTGGTTGAGCGTGTTCTTGCCCGTGACGCCGGTGTTCTCCGCCTCGAGGAGGACATTGCCGGATGCGTCCGCCATCAGGGCGCCGAAGGGCATGTTCCCGTTCGCCACCGACCTGGCGGATACCCCAATGGCCTGCCGGAGTAGCCGTTCGTCCTGCGCGCTGAGTCCTGCCATGGGCCGGAGCGTAGCCGGACCGATCCTACGGGGTCGGGAGGAGGCTGAGCACGTAGGGGGCGGTGATCGGGGTGCGGGTGATCTCCGCTACTCCCATGCCCGACAGGGCGTCCTCCACGGCGGCGGCGATGGCCGGGCCCGGGCCGATGATCCCCGCCTCTCCGGCGCCCTTGGCGCCCCAGGGCATGGCAGGGGCCGGCGACTCGAAGTGGAGAACCTGCATGGTGGGGATCTCGGTGGCGCCGGGCAGGTGGTAGTCCAGGAAGGAGGTCGACTGGGGATTCCCCCATTCGTCGTAGTGGAGCTGCTCCAGCAGGGCGCCGCCTATCCCCTGTGCGACCCCGCCGACCACCTGTCCCCGGACGATCTGGGGGTTGATGACCGTCCCGCAGTCGTGGGCGACGATGTACTCCAGCATCCTCACCTGGCCGGTGCCGGTGTCGACCGACACCACCGCGGCATGGCTGGCGTTGGTGTACGTGGCGGCGGCGTTGACCCGCCCGTACTCGTCGGGGACGTGTTCTATGCCCGGTGGCTCGTAGGTTGCCGCCGCCTCCAGGCCCGGCTCCACGCCCTCGGGCAGGTCGACGGTGCGGATGTTGGCCGCAGTCGCCACCTGCTGCCAGGTGACTGAGGCTCCGGGGCTTCCGCGCACGCTCAGCGCGCCGTCGTGGGCCTCGATGTCCTCCGGGGAGGCCTCCAGCAGATGGGCGGCGATCCGGGTCGCCTTCTCCAGGAGCCGGTCGGACGCGATGCGGAGGGCGCCCGAGGCGACGTTGGTGCTCCGGCTGCCCCAGCTGCCCAGCCCGTAGGGGGTGCGGTCGGTGTCGCCCATCACCACCCGGACCTGGTCGCGGCGGACCCCGAGTGCTTCGGCGGTGAGGGTGGTCAGCATGGATTCCAGACCCTGGCCGGATGTGGAGACCCCCACCGACACCACCGCCGTCCCGTCGGGGTTCACGCGTACCGAGCAGGAGTCGTACGCGGTCCAGTGTCCGGTGGTCATGAAATAGGTGGGCGTGACGCCTTCGATGTAGTTGACCACGCCTGACCCGACCCGGATGCCGGGATCGTCCCCCAGCACGGCCCGCCAGTGTTCCACCCGCTCGGCGGTGACGCGCACCGTCTCCTCGAAGGCTTCCCGGTGGCTCCCCGAGTCGACGATCGCTCCGGCCGAGGTGGTGTAAGGAATGTCGCCCTGGCCGATGAGGTTGCGGCGCCTGATCTCGTTCCTGCCGATGCCGAGCCGGTCGGCCGCCTTGTCCATGAGGCGCTCGATCGCGAAGGTGGCTTCCGGGATCCCGAAGCCCCGGTAGGCGCCGCAAGGGGTCTTGTTGGTCGCCACGGCGAGAAGGCCGACCGACTGGTGGGGGATCCGGTACGGGCCGGTGATGTGGCCGATGGCGGTGAATGCGGGCGAGTAGCCGAAGGGATACATCTCCGCGGCGCCCAGGTCCTGGACGGCCATCCCCCGCACGGCCCGGAAGCGCCCGTCCTCGTCGACCGCCGCCTCGAGGTCGAGAACCAGGTCTCGGGCATGGCAGGTGGCGAGGAGGTGCTCGCGCCGGTCCTCGATCCATCGAACCGGTCGCCCCAGCCTCAAGGCCAGCCATGGGATGGTGACCTCCTCCGGGTAGAACTCGGCCTTGACCCCGAACCCTCCGCCCACGTCCGGGACGATCACCCGGATGTCGTTCTCGTCCAGCGGGAGGCAGTAGGACAGCATGGTGCGGGCGATGTGCGGGAACTGGGTGGAGCTCCATACCGTGAGCCGGCCCTCGCGGAACTCGGCCACCACACCCCTCGTCTCCATCGGCACCCCGGTGTGGCGCCCCACCTCGTAGCGCCCCGAGACCGCCATCCTGCCGTCGAACTCGGCGTTCGCATCCGGGTTGTCGACCGGGAAGCCGATCACCACGTTGTCCGGCCAGTCGGGATAGAGGAGCGGGGCGCCGGGGGCGAGGGCTGCGTCCGTGGTTACCACCGGATCCAGTGGGTCGAGGTCGACGTCCAGCAGGTCGCAGGCATCCTCGGCCCGGTACCGGTCATCCGCGACCATGACCGCGATGGGTGCCCCGGCGTAGCGGACCCGCTCCCTGGCGAGCGGGAAGATGCCCACCGGCCGGGCGTGCTCGTCGAAGTCGGGGTAGGGCGAGACGTCCGTCATGTCTCCCGCGGTGAAGGGCCCAAATGCGCCGGGGATCTCGAGGGCGTCGCCGGCGCCTACCCCCACGATCCGCGCATGGGGCAGCGGACTCCGGTAGAAGGCCGCCTCGACCATCCCCGGCAGGGCGATGTCGGCCGCGAAGCGCGCCCCTCCCGACAGCAGACGATCGTCCTCCACCCGGGCCACCTGCGCGCCGATGTGGGTGGGGCGGGCGGTCACCGCGATCGATCCCAGGCGGCCATCACCGCGTCGACTATCCCCTCGTAGCCGGTGCAGCGGCACAGGTTGCCGGCCAGCAGCTCCCGGACGCTCTCCTCATCGGGGTGATCCTCCGGCTCGACCCCGGCGAGGGTCATCAGGAAGCCGGGGGTGCAGAAGCCGCATTGGAGGCCGTGGTGGTCCTTGAAGGCCTGCTGCATCGGGCTGAGACCATCCTTCGGGGTGATGCCCTCCACGGTGGTCACCTCGCATCCGTCGGCCTGGACCGCCAGCATCAGGCATGACCGGACCGGTTGACCGTCAACCAGCACCGTGCAGGCGCCGCAGACACCGTGCTCGCAACCGAGGTGGGTGCCGGTGAGGCGGAGCTCGTCACGCAGCAGATCGGCCAGGAGCCGGCGGCTGTTCACGGTCCGTTCGACGGTCCGGCCGTTCACCTCCATCGACACCGCCACGCTTCCCGCCGGGTCCGGCACGGGCTTCATGCGGCCATCTCCTCCACAACGCGACGGACCAGCTCGCCGGCCACCCGGGCCCGGTAGGCCGGATCGGCGTGGACATCCTCCGACCCGGACCGGGCGGTCGCCCTCGTGATCCGGGCTACCTCGTCGAGCAGCTCGGGGGTGACGTTCTCGCCCGCCGCCAGGCGCTCCACCTCGGGGAGGCGCTGGGGGACGGCGCCCACTCCGAACAATGCCAGGGCGACGTCCTGAACCGCGCCGTCCGCAGCGGTGGTGAGCCTCCCGGCCACGCCGGCGATGGCGAAGTCGCCGGATCGGGGAGCGATCTCCTTGACGGCCGTCCGGGCCGAGGGCTTGCCGGGGAACCGGACCTCCACCAGGATCTCGTCCGGCTCCAGGGCGGTGGTGAAGGGACCGAGGAAGAAGTCCTCGGCCGGGATGCTCCTGTCCCCGGAAGCGGACCGCACCGTCATGGTGGCGCCGAGGACCAGGGCGACCGCGGGCAGCTCGGCCGAAGGGTCGGCGTGGGCGATGCTCCCAACCACGGTTCCCCTGGCCCGGTTCTGGAGGTGACCGACCAGCGGCAGGGCCTTGCTCAGCAGCGGGCAGAGCCGGGCCACCTCGGCCGAGGTTTCCACGGCGCGCTGGGTGACCGAGGCGCCGATGCGGAGCCCCCCGTCCTCGATCGTGAGGTGGGACAGCTCGTCCACCATCGCTATGTCCACCAGGATCTCGGGCCGGGCCAGCCGGAAGTTCAGGAGCGGCACCAGGCTCTGGCCACCCGCCAGCACCCTGGCGTCACCGCCGTTCTCGGCGAGGAGCCGGAGCACGCCGTCAAGGGACTCCGGCCGGGCGTACAGGAAGGGCGGGGGTTTCACTCGGCGCGCTCGGGACGGGTGGGCGGGATGCACTTGTTCGAGTGAGCGTCCTCGTATCGCCGGCGGCCGGAGGCGGGCTCGGTAGTGACTTCCACTTCGACTTCGCTGGGCACGATCGCCACTCTACATCCGGCCCGTGAGCAGCCCCGCGTGCGACAATGCCGGGATCACGCGTAGGCGCATAGGGAGGACTCGGGACATGACGGCTGACCAGGAGTGGAGAAGGGCCCGGACCAGCCGGTTCCGACCCGACGGCATCATCGGGACGCCCTTCCACGGGCGGACCGCCCGGAGGAGCGCCACCCCCTGGTACTTCAACTGGGATCTGTGCCATGTGGTGGACGTGTACGACGACTTCCATGCGGAACTCGGGGCCATCCGGACCAACGTGGCGATGGGGGACATGTCGCCCCTCTGCAAGGTTCTGATCTCCGGGCCTGATTCCGGACGCCTGGTCGACTGGTTGATCACCCGGGACACGGCCGGCCTGCATCCGGGGGGCATCTACTACACGCCCTGGTGCAACGAGGACGGCAGGCTGGTGTCGGACGGTCTGCTGTTCCGCACCGGCGAGGACGCCTACCTGTTCACCGGAGACCCCAGCTACGAGTGGTTCGCCTCCCAGGCCGGGGGCTATGACGTGACCCTCACCGACCAGACTGACGACCTGGGGATTCTGGCGGTCCAGGGACCCCGTTCGAGGGAGGTCATGGCGGCGGCCACCGGCGTGGACGACCTCGAGATGGACTTCTCCCGGCTCGGCCGCTTCGAGATCGGCGGCGTCGAGGTCGACGTGGCGAGGCAGGGCTTCACCGGTGAGCACGGCTACGAGATCCTCGCCCCGCGCCAGGCCGGTGACCGGGTTTGGGATGCGGTGGCGGCGGCGGGCGAGCCATTCGGCATTCGCCCCTGCGGCGAGTGGGCCATCGACGTGGCCCGGGTCGAGGCGGGCCTGCTGATTCCCGGCCCCGACTACGCCAACGGCGGTCCGGACGTGACGGGATCGCATACCGTCTCGGCGTCCGATCCGGAGTTCCGCTCCTCGCCCTTCGAGCTCCGCATGGGCCGGTTCGTGGACTTCGACAAGGGCGACTTCGTGGGTCGCGACGCCCTGGTGGCGGAGCAGGAGGCCGGCGGACCGCCGCGCCGGATGGCGGGCCTGGACATCGACTGGCGAGCCATCACCGAGGCCCATGTCGAGCGGGGGGTGGCCCCCAACGTGTCTCCGAGGGTGGAGTGGGTCGCCAAGCCGGTTACCGGCGAGGGCCGGACGGTGGGAAGGGCCTCCAGCGTCACCTGGGGCCCCACGGTCGGCAAGCTGATCGGCTTCGGTCACCTGGAACGGGAGCTCGCCCGGGCCGGAACCCGGGTGGCGGTCACCTGGGAGATACCGGGCGCGGGCGAATCGATTCCGGCCCCGGCGATCGTTGCCGAGTTGCCGTTTCTCGCCCTGCATCGAGCCTGATCGAGTGGGGTGTCGGCGGGTAGCATCGACACCAGATTCGCAGCCGGAAACGCTGCCGATCGTCGAGGTTGCAGGGCGTTTCGTAGACCTCCGACGGTGGCCGACATTGATGTGATCAAGTAGGCTGACTCCGAGATGCTGTGAGCAAAGGAGGGCAAGCATGAGGCGGTTCCGATCAGGAGTTGTCGTTCTCTTCGCATTGGCGCTGGTAGCAGCAGCCTGCGGGGGCGACGAGGCGGAGGAAGTGACCACCACGGCTGCCCCGGCGACGACGGCGGCGCCCACCACCACGGCCGCCCCGGAGGAGCCGCTGCGGATCGCCTTCATATATGACGGCGAGATCGACGACGGCGGGTGGAACGAGGCCCACGAGAACGGGCGCCAGTACCTGATCGCCAACATGGACAATGTCGAGACCACCTACGTGGAGAACGTGTCGCCCGGCTCCGAGTTCCAGGCCGCCTTCGAGGACTTCGGGTCGCAGGGCTACGACCTGGTGATCTGCACCACATGGTGCCAGGACGACGTCCTCACGGTCGCTCCCAGCTATCCGGACACCGTCTACCTTTCGTGGGGCGGATACGAGACGGCCCCCAACGTGGGCCATTACGACGGCGCCACCGAGGACGGCCGCTACCTGGACGGCTTGGTGGCCGGATCCCAGCCCGGCGTGGAGTTCATCGGCTACGTGGGCGGCTTCGCCATCGAGGAAGTGGTCCGCGGCGTCAACGCCTTCATGATCGGCGCCCGGGAGATGAACCCGAACATCGAGATCCAGGTCGTGTGGGTCAACAGCTGGTACGACCCGCCCGCGGAGCAGCAGGCCGCCCAGGCCCTCGTGGATGCCGGAGCCGACCTGCTCGCCGCCGAGGTGAACGCGCCGGCGGTGGCCAGCGTGGCCGAGGCGGCCGGGATCGGCTACATCCACTACGGCATCGACGGTTCGGGAATCGCTCCCAACTCGTGGCTGTCGGGGTTCACCTTCGACTGGGGTCCCTACTACCTGTCCCAGGCCCAGGCACTGGCCAACGGCACCTGGGAACCCGCTCTCACCTACGGCGGGCTCAAGGACGACATGATCGGGATGGCCCCCTTCGGCTCGGCGGTGACCGACGAGACCATCGCCCTGGTCGAGCAGCGCCGGCAGGAGATCATTGACGGCTCGTTGGACTACTTCGCCGGCCCGATCACGGACAACCAGGGCAACGTGGTGGTTCCCGAGGGCGGGACGATCCCTTGGGAGGAGCGCACCCTGTGCTGCCAGTGGCTGATCGAGGGAGTCATCGGGGAGATCCCCGCCGGTTGATCGTGGATGGCTGAATCGGTGCCGGAGGTTCCCTCCGGAGAGGCGGCGCGGCTAGCGGGGATCACCAAGCACTTCTTCGGGGTGGCCGCCAACGAGGACGTCGACTTCGACCTGCGCTGGGGCGAGATACACGCCCTGCTGGGGGAGAACGGGGCCGGCAAGTCCACCCTGTGCTCGGTCCTGGCCGGCCTCTACCACCCTGACAGCGGCGAGATCCACCTGGACGGGGACCGGGTGGACCTCGGTTCCCCCCACCAGGCACTCGACCATGGCGTGGGCATGGTCTACCAGCACTTCCGGCTGGTGGACCGGTTCACGGTCGCCGAGAACCTGACACTGGGCCACCCCGAGACGGGCTTCTTCACCTCCCGGAGGTCGCTGGAACGCCAGGTGGGGGAACTGGGCCGCCGGTACGGTCTCGAAGTGTCTCCCCAGGCGGCCGTGTGGCAGCTCTCTGTCGGCGAGCAGCAGCGGGTGGAGATCCTCAAGCTCCTCTACCGCGGGGTTCGCATCCTCATTCTGGACGAACCGACTGCGGTACTGACCCCGCAGGAGTCCCAGAACCTCTTCGGGACGCTGCGAGCCCTCGCCGATGACGGGCGGGCGATCATCTTCGTCACCCACAAGCTCGACGAGGTGATGGCGGTGGCCGACCGGGTGACCGTGCTCCGGGACGGCCGGAAGGTGGGCGCCATGCCCACCTCGGAGGCGGACCCGGCCACCCTGGCCAGGTTGATGGTCGGGCGCGATCTCTCCGTTACGGAGCGTCCGAGGACGGCGCCCGGCGAGCCGGTCCTCTCGATCAAGGGCGTCACCGCCGAGGGGGATCGGGGTCTCGAAGCGATCCGCGACGTGGAGATCGAGGTCAGAGCCTCCCAGATTGTCGGGGTGGCGGGGGTGGCCGGCAACGGCCAGCGGGAACTGGCCGAGGTCGTGACCGGGCTGCGCCGTCCCAAGCGGGGCCAGATCATCATGGGCGGTGTCGACATAACCCGCTCGACCACGCTGGAGCGGATCAAGCTGGGGCTCGGCTTCGTCCCGGAGGACCGGATGCGGACGGGAATGGCCGGCGGGCTCCCGCTGGCCGCCAACCTGGCACTCAAGGCCTACCGGCAGCCTCCCCTCTCGAAGGGCCCGGTGCTGTCGAAACAGGCGATGGAGGACCGGGCCCGCACCCTCGAGAAGCAGTTCGACATCCGCGGCGTGAGGGGAGCGCTGCCCACCAGCCTCCTGTCCGGGGGCAACATCCAGCGGGCCATCCTCGCCCGGGAGCTCTCGGCCCGGCCCCGGGTGCTGGTGGCGGCCGCCCCGACCCGCGGCCTGGATGTGGCGGCCATCCAGGCCATCCGCCAACTCCTGATCGAGGAGGCCGACGCTGGGACCGCCATCCTGATGATCTCGGAGGACCTGGAGGAGATACTGGACCTGTCCGACGAGGTGATCGTCCTCTACGAGGGGCAGGTCATGGACCGGCTGCCGCGTGACCGTGCCGATCCCGATCTGCTCGGGATGCTGATGGCGGGCCGCGGCGTGGACGCGGCGTGAGCCTCTCCTTGGGTTCCCGCCGGCTCACCGTGGAGAGCCGCCCGGTTCCCTCCCGCCTGGTGCGGTTCCTGGCGCCGACCTTCTCCGTGGCGCTGGCCTTCGTGATCGGCGCCCTGATCCTGGTGGCGACCGGCCAGGACCCGCTGCTGGCCTACACGGAGATGATCAGGAAGGGGTTCGTGGGCCGCCTCGCCCTCACCGGAACCCTCATCATCGCCACGCCGCTCATCTTCACCGGCCTGGCCGCGGTGGTGTCGTTCCGCATGAAGGTCTGGAACATCGGCGCCGAGGGACAGTTCATCCTGGGTGCGGTCGCCTCCAGCGGCGTGGGACTGTGGGTGGGCGACCAGGTGGGCGGCCCGCTAGGGATAGTGCTGATGCTGGTGGCGGGAGCGCTGGCCGGCGCCCTCTTTGCGGCTCTGGCCGCCCTACCGAGGGCCTATCTGAACACGGACGAGGTGATCTCCACCCTGATGCTCAACTTCGTGGCGCTGGGCATCATGAACTACCTGATCTTCAGCAGCTTCAGCTTCTGGCGTGATCCGGGGCGCGCCACCTTCCCGGTGGGCAAGTTCGTGGAGGACGTGCTGTTCCTGCCCCGCATGGTGGGCCGGCTCCATGTCGGGTTGATCATCGCACTGGCGTTCACCGTGGTCATCTGGTGGGCGCTGCGCTACACGAAATGGGGTTTCGAGTTGATGGTCACCGGCGACTCCCCGAGGGCCGCCCTCTACTCGGGTATGCGGGTGGACCGCAAGATCCTGTCGGTCCTGATGGTGTCCGGCGCCCTGGCCGGCCTGGGCGGAGGCATCGAGGTGGGGGGCGTGCTCCACAACCTGGATCCGCGCGCCCTCAGCCTGGGTGTCGGGTTCACCGGGATAGTCGTGGCCGCCCTGGCCCGCCTCTCGCCGTTCGGGGTGATCCCGGTCGCCATCCTGGTGGCCAGCTTCTCCAATGCCGCCCCGGGCCTGCAGGTCCTGGGCATCCCGTCGGAGATCGTCATCCTCCTCGAGGGCATCCTGTTCCTCTGCATCGTGGCGGGCGAGTGGTTCCTCCGTAACGCCATCCGCGTGGAGCGCACGGCGGGGCCCGCCGGGGCGGAGGCGCCGGCGTCATGAACGAATCGGTCCTCCTGCTGTCGCTGGCCTCGGCCGTGGTGATCGGCACGCCGATCCTGCTGGCCGGTCTCGGTGAGATGATGACCGAGCACTCGGGCGTCATGAACCTGGGCATCGAGGGGATGCTGCTGGGCGGAGGCGTGGTCGGCTTCTGGATGAGCACCCAGCAGGCCTCGCTGCCCCTGGCCATGGCGGTCGGGGCTCTGGTGGGAGCGCTGTTCGCGCTGATCCACGCCTACCTGGCGGTGACGCTCCGCGTCAACCAGATCGTGTCCGGCTTGGCCCTCGTGGTGACAGGAACGGGGTTCGCCAGCTTCGTGGGCAGCCTCAACGACTCGTCCCTGATCTACGCCCGGCCCGTTTCCAAGTTCGAGCCGGTGTTCGGGGAGGCGTTCCGTGACCTGCCGGTGGTGGGTCCGCTGGTCCTGGGTCACGACTGGGTGGTGTACATGTCGTGGGTGCTGGTGGCGGTGGCCGCCTTCTGGCTGTTCCGCACCCGGGCGGGTCTGGCTCTGCGGGCGGTGGGGGAGGACCCCGCCACGGCCGATACGGTGGGCATCCCGGTGGGACTGACCCGCTACGTCTATACGATGATCGGCGGCGCCGGCGCCGGCATGGGCGGCACCTACCTGATGGCCGGCATCTTCTCGACCTACCAGCACGGGATCTCTGCGGGCCTGGGCTGGATAGCGTTCGCCCTGGTCATCTTCGCCGGCTGGCGGCCCTGGCGAGCCCTCGTGGCGGCCTACGTGTTCGGCGCCCTGCGGAACCTCGGGTTCTCGCTCCAGATCCTCGGGGTGGACATCCCGCCGGACGTGCTGAACGTGTTCCCGTTCTTCCTGACCATCGTGGCGCTGATGGTCATCTCCGCCCGCCCCGCCGCCGCCCGCCGGTTCAGCGCCCCGTCGGCTCTGACCGTGCCGTACGCCCGCGAGAGCCGCTGAGGTCCCGCCCGTCCTGGAACGGCACCAGCGACACCCGCCCGTCCTGCCGCCCGCCCCGCCGGTGGACCTTGGATCGGAGGCTCCTCAGGATGTTCGTCGAGACCCCGAACCCCGTTCCAATCCACGGCGAAGGAAGACCGGTTCACCGCGATGGGACGGGAACGATGGAACTTGTCACACCGCCCCTATATGTTGCCTATCGCCAAGCACCTACACCGGCCGATGACGCGAACCCGATCGGATCGGCCGGCCCGCAGGGAACATACAGGCTCCAACGGGGCAACCTCGCCAACACCCGGCACCGGCCGGGCATGGCCGAACACGCCCCGGCCAACGGTGGTGGTGGCGGGGGAGGGCCCAGCGGGGGGCACCGTTTCGCCGGCGCGTTTTTCGCGTTCCGCGCACTCGGCTACTGACAAGGCAGTCAACGCACCATCTGCCGTCAGCGCAGAACACCCATGGGGGTCAGTCGAATTGTTTGGCTTCGGTTGACCCGACCATCGCCAGGGTGGAGGCTCGGCCACCCGTCGTGACCTGCATCACCTCGTCGAAGTAACCGGCGCCCACCTCGGCCTGGTGCCTGGTCGCGGTGTAGCCGAACGGCTCCGAGGCGATCTCGGTCTGCTGCAGCCGGCTGTATGCCGCCATGCCGGACGTGCCGTAGGACTTCGCCAGGTCGAAGGTGTGGTAGTTGAGCAGGTGCCACCCCGCCAGGGTGATGAACTGGAACCTGTAGCCCAGCTCAGCGATCCGATCCTGGAACGCGGCGATCTGCTCCTCGCTCAGATGGTGCCTCCAGTTGAATGAAGGGGAGCAGTTGTAGGCCAGCAGCTTGCCGGGGAACCGGGCATGGATCGCTTCGGCGAAGGCCGCCGCCTCATCGATGTCCGGCTCGGACGTTTCGAACCACAGCAGATCGGCGTAAGGCGCGTAGGCCAGGGCCCTTTCCGTGGCGGCCTCCATCCCGCCCCGCACCCCGTGGTAACCCTCCGGCGTGCGTTCGCCGGTCAGGAACCTGCGGTCTCGTTCGTCCACGTCGCTCATCAGGAGTCCGGCGTCGCGGGCGTCGGTCCTAGCCATGATCACGGTCGGCACGTCCATCACGTCGGCCGCCAGCCGGGCCGCGGTCAGTGTGCGGATGAACTGCGAGGTCGGGACCAGGACCTTCCCGCCCATGTGCCCGCACTTCTTCTCGGAGGAGAGTTGATCCTCGAAGTGGACCCCGGCTGCTCCGGCCTCGATCATCCCCTTCATCAACTCGAAGGCGTGCACGGGACCGCCGAATCCGGCTTCCGCATCGGCCACCACGGGGGCGAACCACTCCGTCCCGGTCTCGCCGTTGATGGACGCGATCTGGTCGGCGCGGATGAGGGCGTTGTTGATGCGCTTCACCGCGCTCGGCACGCTGTTGGACGGGTAGAGGCTCTGGTCCGGGTAGGTCTGCCCCGACAGGTTGGCATCGGCGGCGACCTGCCAGCCGCTCAGGTAGAGGGCCTTGAGTCCGGCCCGGACCATCTGGACGGCCTGTGCCCCGGTCAGGGCGCCGAACGTACGGACGATGGGCTCGGTTTCCAGGAGTTCCCACAGCCGTTCCGCTCCGGCCCTGGCGATGCTGTGCTCGATCCGGAGGCTGCCCCGCAGGCGGTGTACGTCAAGGGCGGTGTACGGGCGCTCGATGCCCTCCCACCTTGCCTCCTGGTCCCAACGGGCTTGGAGAGCATCGGCTCTCCGGAACCTGTTACGGCCATTCATCAGCATGACTCCGTCCCTCCCGGGTACCTATCTCGGATTGACTTGCGCTCCCACCACCTGCGCGTGGCGCCGCGATGGGATCGCTCCGGGTAAGCATGGTGGACGACGGAGAGGTATGCGGTGTTTTCAGCGATAAAGCTAGCCTGTTTCTTCTGATCGAAGTGATAGGCTTGAACTATCAACTCTCCGAGGGTGTATGGAGTTCAGAGAACTGGAGTCCTTCCTGGCGGCGGCCCGGATCGGCAGTTTCCGGGGGGCGGCCCGCGCTTCCTTCGTGAGCCAGCCGTCGCTCAGCGCCCGCATCAAGTCGCTGGAGCGCGAGCTCCGCACCCCGCTCTTCCACCGTATGGGGCGGGGTGTCCGCCTGACCGAGGCCGGGGAGGCATTCCTGCCCTTTGCGGAGCGGGTGCTCGAGTTCGTCGACAAGGGTCGGGAAGCGGTCAGCCAGACCCTGGACGAGCAGCAGGGAACGATCACCATCGGCTCCGCCCGCACCATCGGGACCTACATGCTCCCCCCGACGCTCGACCGCTTCCAGCGCCGCCACCCCCAGGTCTCGGCGCGGATCCGGACCGGACGCTCGACCGATGTTCTCGCCATGATCGTCGACGGTGTGGTGGATGTCGGCCTGGCGAGAGGACTGGTCCATCCGGACGTTCACTCGATCTACCTGTACGACGAGGAGATCGTGCTCGTGGCCTATCCCGACCACCCCTTCGCGGAGAAGGGGTACGCCCGGATCTCGGAGGTGGCGCGCCAGCCGCTCATCCTCTACGACCCCAGCTCGACCTACTTCCTGCTCATCAACCAGGCGTGTCACGAGGCGGGCATCGTCCCGCAGATCGAGACCACCCTCGACAGCATCGAGGCCACCAAGCGCATGGTGGCGCTGGGACTCGGCATCTCCTTCCTGCCGCGCAGCGCCATCCGGGGCGAGGTCGAGATGGGGAGGCTCTTTCCCATCGGGATGGCCGATGAGCACCGCGTCTACCTGCCGACCCATGTCCTGGTGCGGCGCGCCCAGCACTACAGCCAGCCGGTGCTCGCGTTCCTCGGGCTGCTGGCGGAGCTTCACGGATGCGACCTGTCCGGCGTGGTCGGCAAGACTGGTTGAAGCGATCGCGGCTCCGGAGGCTGCCAGGGTGCCATGCCGTCCGGCATACCTGCGTGATGCTGTGCCTCGTGGGGGGAGGGTTCCCCTCTACGTGCTGTAGGCGAGTTCCTTCAGCCAGCGCCGGTACTCGACCGCCACCCGGTCGGAGCCCTTGATCTGGACCTCCGCCGACAGGTCCATCGGGAGTTCCTCCGGCCGCTGCGACTGCACGATGGGGAGGTCCTGGCCGATGACCAGGGCGTTGAAGTCGAGCATGTCCCGGTCGGTCTCCTCGTCCAGCGAGTAGTCGCGGCCCATGAAGGTGAAGCACCTGGAGGTCTTGCGGCCGGTCGGGCACACCGTGAAGAACAGCAGGTATCTCTGCTCGAGCTCGGGAATCCACTGATCGAGGAGGATCGTGTTCGGCATGAACAGGCGGTAGTCGATCTGGACGTCCACCGGCCCGCCGCCCGACTCGAGGCCCTTGTTCTTGCCGGAATCGGCGGGTTCGGCCATGTGGGGGTGGTCGAAGCGGAGCTCGTGACCCACCCGGCCGATCCCGTGATCCGGGACCTCCGGCTGTTCGCGGTCCCCCAGGACTCCATCGTGAACCCAGGCGAAGTGGGCGAAGTCCACATAGTTCTCGATTCGCCGGGGCATGGAGCAGTTCCAGTCATACGAAGGCACCTCGATGACTTTGAAGCCGGGATCGTCCCTGTAGGGGAACTCGGGGAGCGGGAAGCGGGGCTCTCCCGACATGCACACCCAGATCAGACCGGCCGCCTCGGCCGCCGCATAGCGGGTCAGGCGGGCCCGTTTCGGGATCCGGGTGCCGAAGCGGGACGGGATCTCGGTGCACACACCGTCCGGCCCGTACTTCCAGCCGTGGTAGGCACAGCGAAGGGATTCGTCCTCCACCCAGCCGAGGGACAGGGCCGTCCCCCTATGCACGCACAGGTCGCGAAAGGCCCGGACCTCGCCGTCCAGACGGACCAGCACGAGTTGCTCGTCGAGCAGCGTGGCGGAGATCGGCTTCTCCTCGCCCAGCTGCGACGAGTAGGCGACCGGATGCCAGTAGTCGAACAAGGCCTGGTAGAGGCGCTCCTCGTCGGAATGGCCGAACCGTATCTCGTCCTCGGTCACGCTGTACTGGTCGGCAACGGTCATTTCGTCCTCCCATTCGCCGCACTCGGATGCCCGAACCCGTGCCGAGTCTACGAACATGAGGCTCAGGGCGTCATATGCGGTGCGGTGTTCCTCAGGTTCAGGGCGTCATGCGGGGGTGAGCACATCCTTGGCCGTTTCGTTCGATCAAGCGGCACCGAGCCACCGGTCGGCCCAGGCTCTCGGCTCGGCCCGGTCGCTCCGGGCGCGGGGGCCAGTCGCACTTCACCGTCAGTCGGGGGCCGGAGGGCGGTCGAGCAGGCGAGGATGGTTCTCGCGCTATCCCGTCGCCTCCACCACACGGGACGCGGCCTCGCTCGCCGCCTCCCCGAAGTAGCTGTCCGCATACACTCCATGTATGGGTACGTGGAATCGTCGATTCTCCACGTCGAAATGGATGCCCAGAGCAAGGTCCAGGACGCTACCGGTACAGACCCCGTCGGTCTGCTCACACCACGATCCCACCCGGGACTCGATGTCCGCCGGTACGTAAGGCACAGGAGGACCGATACTCAGAGGCCTGAACCCGTCGAGATTCAGGATTCCGTTGCTGGTCGAGCATCCGACCGTTCCACGCCTCCACGGTGAGACCGCTCCCGGAGTCCTCTCCCGGCAGTTCGCAACCGAACCCGGACTTTCCCCTTCGGGAAGGTGCAGGGTCGGATCGCTGAAGAGGGCCACATGAGCGATCCGGTCTCTGATCCCCTTGTCGAGCAGGGGCAGGCTGCCCCTTATGACCTGGGCACCCTGCGAGTACCCACCGACCAGGAATGTCTCGTCAGGGCAATCGGTTCCTCGATCATTGAGGTAGTAGATGAACTCACCCATACCCTCGATGACCGAGTTCCGGTATTCCGATGCTCCCTGAAGGTAGATTTCGAGCAGGTCAGCCGAGCTTTCCGATGGCGGGCTTTTTCGAAGTGGGCTGGAGATCCGCCTGATGAACGAGGCCATCGCCTCGACGATGTAGGAGCGGTACAGGTCGAGGATCGCCGAGATACCGACAGCCCGATACCGGTAGCCTCCATATTCTCGAGTTCCCAGCTCGTATTCGTTTGTCGAATAGTCCGTGAGACGGGTCTCCACATGATCGAAATAGGCCTGAGCCATACCCTGGTGACCGGTGGCGGTCGCTAGCTTCTGATCGGAACCACGGGCGAACACGATCGTGAGGTCGGAACAGGCCGGTGCCGCAGCATCGTCTGCTCTGGCGGGGAGTGCATCCAATCCAGAACCCCAAGCAGCCAGGAGGACCGCTAACAGGCACACCAGGAACCTCCGCATGAATCCCGGCCATCCTCGCGAGGGCGAAGAGGCGTGGCGGGCGGATGGCGGGCAGCGGAGCGTCTCCACGTCGGGTTACTCTAGGTCGGGCGGGGGCCTAGCACGCAGGGGGTTTACGATCATCGATCTTCTTCCGGGCTTGCCGGCAGGGGGAGGCACATGAGGGATCGGGCGCCGCCGCTGCAGTGCGATCTGCTGCTCGAGGGCGGCACCCTGGTGACCCTCGACCCGACCCGGCCGGTAATCGAGAACGGTTTCGTGGCCATCTCGGGCGGGCGGATCGTGGCGGTCGGGGAGTCGGGCGCAGCCCCCGAGTACCGGGCCGACCGGGTGATCTCGTGCCGCGGCCGGCTGGTGATGCCGGGCCTGGTCGACTGCCACAACCATCTCTTCCAGTCACTGGGCCGTACTCTGGGCGACGGTCTGCCGGGCTGGGACTGGTTGAGCAGGTTCATGTGGCCCTATGCCGCCGGGATCACGCCGGAGGAGACCACCTCCGCGGTGTACCTGGCGGCGGTGGAGGCCGCACTGGCCGGTACCACCGCGCTGTTGGATCATCACTACGGCCGCACCGACTACGAGACCACCCTGGCGGTGGCGGCCGCCCTGGAGGAGGTCGGTCTCAGAGGGGTGGTGGCTCGCGGCGTCACCGGTGGCTACACCAAGCTGGCCGAGCGCCAGGGCCTGCCCCGGGAGGCCTTCACGGGCAGCGACCAGGAGGAGATCGACACCACCGAGGCCTGCATCGAGGCCCGGCCCCCCGGCTCCCGGGTGGCGGTATGGCCCGGACCGATCAACACCGTCTACACCGGCCAGGACCTGCTGGTGGCCGCGGTGGAGACGGCCCGCCGGCACGGGACCGGTTGGCACACCCATCTCAGCGCTCCCAGGAGCGATCCCGATGTCTACAGGGAGGCATACGGGGTCCGTCCGGCCATCTGGCTCCACAGCCGGGGACTGCTCGGCCCCGATGCCGTGCTCGCCCATGCCACCTGGCTCGACGAAGCGGAGATCGAGGCCATCGGCTCGACCGGGACGGCGGTGGTGCACTGCCCGATGTCCAACCAGTACGTTCCCTACGGGGTGATGCCCATGCGGCAGCTCTTGGACGCCGGCGCCACCGTGGCGATGGGTACCGACGGCTCCACCTGCGGCCACCGCCAGGACCTCTTCGAGAACATGAAGATGCTGGTGCTCATGCACCGGTTGGCGGAGCTCGAACCCGCCGCTTCGTCGGCCGCCGAGGCGTTGCGGATCGCCACCGTCGGCGGGGCCGCGGCCCTGGGTATCGATGCGGGACGGCTGGTTCCCGGGTCGCTCGGCGATGTGATCGTGCTGGACGCCACGCGACCCCATCTCACCCCTGCCCACGACCCGCGGGCCGCCCTGGTCTACGCCGCCCGGGGCAGCGACGTGGTCGTGAACATCGTGGGCGGCGAGGTCATCGTGGAGGACGGCCGCTGCACCCGGGTGGACCAGGACGAGGTGATCGCGGATGCCCGGGCCAGGTCAGCCGAACTGATCAGCCGGATCGGCCTGGCCTAGAGCGCCGTGAAGCGGTCGTCCGGTGATTTTGACGATCGAGAAGCACGCCCGATCCATCGCAGCCGATCTCGTGGAGAGACTCCCCGCCATTGGGACTCTTAAGCTTGTTCCGTCATGACTCAGAAACCTCAGCCCCGCACGATCGTCTACGTCGACGGGTTCAACCTCTACTACGGCGCGTTGAAGGGCACGGCCTTCAAGTGGCTGGACCAAAGAGCCCTTGCATCTGCGCTCCTTCGTGGGCATCAAATCACTCAGGTGAAGTACTTCACTGCCCGCGTCCAAGACCGCGCCGACGACCTCGGACTCTCCCAACGCCAGGACGCGTACATCCGTGCTCTCCAAGCCCACTCGGACGTGGAGGTGCACTACGGACAGTTCAAACAACGGCCGAAGACCCGTCCGCTGGCCGACAAACTCAAGAAAGGAGTTGTCGACTTTGTTGCCGTCATCGACACCGAGGAAAAAGGCTCCGACGTCTCACTCGGAGCGCATCTAGTGTGGGACGCCTGTCATCAGGAGATGGATGTGGCTCTCGTCATGTCGAATGACAGCGACCTCCAGACACCGGTTGAAATGGCTGAAAGAGCAGGGATACTTGTGGTTACCGTCAACCCGCACAAGTTGAGCAAGCAGCCACGCCACTTGTTTGGCACCGACAAGCGTACGTTAAGTCGTCGACTGCTGGCTCGTTCCCAGCTACCAGATCCGGTGCACGATGTTCGAGGCGGTCAGATACGCAAACCCCCGGAGTGGTCATGACGCGCAAAGGCCCGCCGAAGCGGGCCCTGCTGGCCTAGCCCCTGCTAAGAGCACTAGGTGGGTTAACCAACCATTATAGAGAGCGTCCGTGACCATGCGAAGCAAATCTCGGGATTCTCGCGGCGCTGTCATCCTTATCCCCTGCCTCAAGAACCTCCAAACCGCACAAAGTCGCGAAAAACCGGTGCTCCGCACCGGGCCCCTCCCCCGCCACCACCCATCCTGTTGGAGCGTGGTCAGCCGCGGCCGATCAGCCGCTGGAGTCGGCTGTCGCTCCATGAAGTCTCGTGTGTTCCCTCGGGCCGGCCGCTCCGATCGGTTACTCACTCATCGGCCGGTCTAGGTGCTTGGCGTTAGACAACATATGTTGAACCTGTGACAGATTCAACCCTTTTCCGCCAGAACGCGAAAAATCGTTGGGGTCGACCGCCGCCTTAGGCGGACCAGACCCTCTTGAAGAGGTCTATCCAGTTGTGGCCCATGATGCCCTCGATGGCATCGGACGGATAGCCCCGCCGGACCAGCTCCTGGCGGATGCTAGGGATCTGGGAGGGACAGGTCAGGTCGACTAGGCGGGGGTCGGCATCCATCGGGTAGTCCTCGACAGTCCACGCTCCCGAGTCGATCATGCGCTGCACCATCTCCATGCCCGACTCGCAGAAGTCCAGCCCGAGCCCCACCTGGTCGGGTCCGATCATGTCCACCAGGTAGTCGATGTGATCCACCAGGTCCGACACCGTGGCGCCCTTGCCCCCCGGCTTCACGAAGGACGGGAAGGTGACCACCCCGACCAGGCCTCCCAGGTCGGCGACCGCCCTTATCTGTTCATCATCGATGTTGCGGCGATGGGCGGTCAGCGCGGCCGGGTTGGAGTGGGAGAACACCGGCGGCGCGGACGTGACCCGCATGGCGTCCATGGTGGTGCGGCGCCCGGTGTGGGAGAGGTCCACCACGATCCCGAGCCGGTTCATCTCCCTTATCGCCTGCCGTCCGAACGACGTCAAAGGACCGTCACCGGAGCTCAGGCACCCGTCGCCGAGCGGGTTGGCGAAGTTGTAGCAGAGCTGCACCATCCGTAGTCCCAGGCCGTGGAAGCGGCCGTAGTTGGCGAGGTCCTCACCGAGGGGGACGCCGTTCTGGAAGTGGATGATCACCCCCAGCCTGCCGGGAATCGGGAACCGGTCGAAGTCGCCGGGCTCGGTGACAGCGACCAGCCGCTCGTCCTCGGCCGTCCAGCGGGCCCATTGCTCGAGTAGTTCTCGGGTCTCGGAAGGGGTCTCCCAGTTGGCCACGGTCGGCGCCCCGATATCGACCCCTCCTTCGATGTAGAGATCCCACGCCTCGGGGTCGGTCATCAGCGGACAGACCGCGTCCACAACTGTCATCGTCGATCCACCTGTCGAGGTTGCCGGGTACCGGGCCTGACAAGACCCGTCTGACCGCCGGGATTGTACAAAGAACCGGGAGCCCTTCTCGCCCCAATGCATCATCAGATGCCGCCTTCACGTCCCCTTCGCTATGGTTAACGAGTCTGTCCGCCGCAGGTGGTCGATCTGTTGGCGCGCGACTACCCGGCCGGGACCGGGAAGAGCACGGAGAAGCAAGGGATGGAGACATGATCAGATCTCGTGTATGGATAGCAGCCCTCCTCGCGATGGCGCTCGTTGCGGCCGCCTGCGGAGGGGATGACCCGGAACCCGCGGCGGCTCCGACTACCGCAGCCACGACTGCCACCACGGCCGCCATGGCCGAGGAGACGACGACTACGGCCGCCATGGCGGAGGAGACGACTACCACCGCGGCCGCGGAGGTGACTACGACCACCCAGCTGACGGGAACGGAACTGGCCGGTGGCGAGGGTAGCTGTGCTCCTGAGTCCGAGGCTGCTCCGCCGAGAGGGGTCGACCCGGTGGCCGGAATGACCATCGTGCGGGCCATCAGCGGTGATGTCTCGACCATCGACCCGCGGCGCAACTTCGAGGCTCGCGCCTCAGAGATGGTCGCCAACATGTACGACCAGCTCACCACCTTCCATCTGGTGCCGAACGCCGACGGCGTGCTGGTGGCGGACTCCACCCGTCCCCAGGGACTGCTGGCAGAGGGCTGGGACTTCAACGAGGACTGCACCTCGGTGATCTTCACCCTTCGCCAGGGCGTGAAGTTCCACCACACCGGTAACGAGATGACCGCCGATGACGTGCGGTGGAGCTTCCTGCGGGCGGCCTACCTGGACGCCGGTGGATGGTTCGACCATGCCGTGATCGGTCTGTACGACTTCGGTTCGGAATCCGACATCGAGGCCGCCATCACGGTCATCGACGACTACCACATCCGCTTCGACTTCAACAAGCCCACCCCGTTCCCGCTCCACGTGCTTTCCAACGCCGGAGTGACGGTGTACGACTCGGAGGTGTTGATCGCCAACGCCACCGATGACGACCCGTGGGCCCATGAATACCTGAAGACCAACGATGTGGGCACCGGCCCCTTCTACCTGGAGAAGCTGGAACCGGGCGTGGAGATCGTGCTCAAGCGCAATGACGACTACTACCTCGGCCCGGCCCAGGCGGAGCGGATCATCCTGCGGGTGATCCCGGACGCCGCCCAGCAGGCAGCCCTGCTGACCGCCGGGGAGATCGACTTCGCCGAGGCAGTGCCGGTCACCGCCATCCCCGACCTCCGCGACCAGGGCGTGAAGGTCACCACGGTGGGTGGCAACAACCAGGCCGTCATGTACATGAACCCGACCCGGGCTCCGTTCGACGACCCGCACGTGCGGGTGGCGATCTCGTACGCCTACCCGTACGATGACGTGCTGGAAGGCGTCTACTTCGGCGCTGCCAGCCGCGGCGGCGGGCCGATCCCGTCGACCACTCCGTCGTACAACCCGGACGCCCCGTTCTACAGCCAGGACCTGGACAAGGCCCGCGAGCATCTCGCCGCCTCGGCCTATCCCGACGGTTTCAGCGCCGATCTTTACATAGACGGCACGCTGGCCTTCGCTCCGGAACTGGCCATCGTGGTGCAGGCGTCGCTGGCCCAGATCGGGATCGACGTGAATATCGTGAGGTTGGACTCCGGGCAGTTCCGGGACAACGTCTTCGCTCAGGACGAGGACGGAAACCGGATCAACCCGATGGACTTCTTCCTGTTCTACTTCGGCTCCGGTTCCTGGGTGAACGAGCCCCAGTACCACATGGAGCTGTTCTGGGAGCCCAACGCCTTCGCCATGCGGAGCAACTACGAGAACCCGGAGGTCACCGAGAAGCTGAACGCCGCCAAGTTCCTGAGCCCGGCCGATCCGGCCAGGGCCCAGCTCTACCACGACGTTCAGGCGATCATGCTGGCCGACGCCCCCGCGGTGTGGCTGGCCGAGCCGCACCACATCGTGGCGTCCAGCCAGGACGTCCAGGGCTTCATCTGGCGACCCGATCAGATCAACCGCTACTACTACGTGACCAAGTCGGTCTGATCACCTGGAATTAACCTTTAGGACACCGGACAAGCCGCCGGGCCGGTACGCTGGCCCGGCGGCTTTCCCCATGCAGGGGGTAGCCGGTGTTGTAACGCCGCGGTAGGGAGAAGATGCTCTCTTACATGACCCGGAGGCTGGCAGCCCTGATCCCGATCCTGCTCGGGGTCACCCTGCTGGCCTTCGTCGTCTCCCATGCCCTTCCCGGGGATCCGGCCCGCCAGTACGCGGGCATCAACGCCTCCGAAGCCCAGGTGGAGGCCATCCGGGAACGTCTGGGACTCAACGAGTCGCTGCCCGTGCAGTACTGCGTCTACATGATCGGCCAGACCTGCCTCGGGGAACCAGGCGGCGGCGGGCTGATCCGGGGAGATCTCGGCGAGTCGATCCGCACCGGGTTCTCGGTCGCCCAGGACGTTGGCGCCAGGCTTCCGGCGACCATCGAGATGGTGGCCGCCGGGATGCTGTTCGCCCTGGTCGTGGCTCTGCCCCTAGGGGTATGGGCGGCGGTGCGAAAGGGCAAGCTGCTGGACAAGTTCTGCCGTTTCATCTCGACCCTGGGGGTTGCGGTACCCGACTTCTGGCTGGCCATGATCCTCCTGCTGATCTTCTTCATAGTCCTCGAATGGCTACCCGGACCGGTGGGACGCCTTCCGATCGGCGCGACGACCCCTGATGGCCCCACCGGCCTGTACGTCATCGATTCACTGGTGAGCGGCGACTGGGAGACATTCCGGACGGCGGTCAAACACCTGCTCCTGCCGATGGTGGCGATCGGGTTCCCGGCCGTCGCCCCCATCCTGCGGCTCACCCGCAACGCCACCCTGTCGGTGCTCAACTCCGACTACATCGCCTTCGGCCGTGCCGCCGGCCTGCGGGGGGCGCCGCTCTACCTGAAGTACGTTCTCCGCAATGCGCTGCCGGGCGCGGTGACAATGGCCGGACTGATCGCCGGATACATGATCGGTGGGGCGGTGCTGGTGGAGAGGGTGTTCTCCTGGCCTGGAGTGGGCCTGTACGGCTATAACTCCCTCATCAACACCGACTACCCGGCCATCCAGGCGTACGTCCTGCTGTCCGCCGTCACCTACACGGTGGTGTTCCTGGCGGTCGACCTGGTGCAGTCACTGATCGATCCGCGAGTGAGGCTGAAGTGAACGCCCGCAAGTACGACGCGCGGCTGATCATCGGGCTGACCATGTTCGGGTTCATGGTGGCCGTGGCGGTCTTCGCCCCGCTCATCGCCCGCAACGATCCGCTGGCGATCGACCTGACCAACCAGTTCGTCCCGCCGTCGGCCGACCACTGGTTCGGAACGGCCAGCCTCGGGTTCGACGTCTTCGCCCGGGTCGTCTACGCCGCCCGCCACGACCTGCTGATCGCGGTCTCCGCCGTGGCTCTCTCCATCGCCATAGGTCACCCGATCGGACTGCTGGTCGGCTATGTCGGCGGGTGGGGCGACTCGGTGACCATGCGCTGCCTGGACGTGGTCCAGGCCTTTCCTGCTCTCGTGCTGGCGATCGGCGTCCTGTCCGCCCTCGGCCAGGGAGTCCGCAACCTCATCCTGGTGATCGGGATCGTGGGCGTGCCCACCTTCGTCCGCCTGGTGCGGGCCGAGGTCCGCTCGCTCCGCGAGCACGCCTACGTGGAGGCCGGCCGGGCGGTGGGCAACTCGCGGTCCAAGATCCTGGTGCGTTACATCGCCCCCGGCACGGTCGGCACGGTGGTCACGCAGGCGGCGGTCAGCTGCGGCTGGGCGGTCCTGCTCGCCGCCGCCCTGGGCTTCATCGGCCTGGGCGTGCCGCTCCCCGAACCCGAGTGGGGAGCGATGATCGCAGAAGGCATACCCGAGATGAGGAGGGGAGGCAGCTGGTGGATACCGGTCTTCCCCGGGATCGCCATCGCCATAACCGCCTTCTCCCTGATCCTCATCGGCGAGTCGGTGGCCGACCTCGTGGAGCCCACCCGGAGGAAGTCACGATGAGCGCCCTCCTCGAAGTCCGGGGCCTCGAGGTGTCGATCGCCGGCCTCCCCATCCTCCGCGGGGTCGACATGGAAGTGAAGCCGGGGGAGATCCTGGGCGTGGTGGGGGAGACCGGAGCCGGCAAGTCGATGACGGCCCGGTCCGTTCTCGACCTGCTGCCGGCGAAAGCGACCGCCTCCTTCGCCACCTGCACCTTCGCCGGGCAGGACTTCATCCCCCCCAAGGCGCGCCAGGAGGCCCGCGGCCACCGGATCGGATTCGTCCCCCAGCGGCCCCGAGGCAGCCTCAACCCGGTGTTCCGGGTCGGCAACCAGCTGTCCGCCACCCTCCGCCGCCTCCGGGACATGGGCAGGCGGGAGGCAAGGGGCGAGGCCCTCGACCTGCTGCGCTCGGTGCGCATCACCGATCCCGAGCGGGTGTACCGGTCGTTCCCCCACGAGCTGTCGGGCGGGATGTGCCAGCGGGTGTGCATCGCCATCGCCCTGGCCGGAGAGCCCGAGCTGATCATCGCGGACGAGCCCACCACCGGCCTCGACGTCACCATCCAGGCCGAGATACTCAGGCTGCTGGGCGAGGTGATCTCCGAGCGCAATGCGGCCGGGATGCTGATCACCCACGACCTGGGGGTGGTGGCCGATGTCTGCGACCGGGTGGCGGTCATGTACGCGGGGCGGGTGGTGAACGTGGGCGCCACGGCAGAGATATACCGCGGGGCCCTGCATCCCTACGCCAACCGGCTGGTCTCCATCGCCACTTCGCTCGACTCGGGTGGCACCCCCCGGGAGGTGCCCGGCCGCGTCCCCAACCCCGGCGACCATCTGGCCGCCTGCGCCTTCGCCCCCCGCTGCTTCCGGGCCGGCCCCGGCTGCTTCGACCGGGAGCCTCCCCTGGTGAACCAGTCCGGGCAGGTCGCCTTCTGCCACCATCCCGTCACCGCCGGGGTGGTCCCGCGATGACCGGCGCCGCAGACACCCTGGCGATCCGGGACCTCACCAAGGTCTTCAGGATCAAGACCGGCGGATTCCGTCACGCCGACCTCAAGGCGGTCGACGACGTCACCCTCTCCATCCCTCCCGGAAGGACCCTGGCGGTGGTGGGCGAGTCGGGATCGGGCAAGACCACCCTGGCCCGGTTGATCCTGCGGTTGCTGGAGCCCACCCGGGGAACGGTGCTCCTGGAGGACACCGACATCACCGCCATGGAAGGGGCCGAACTCGAGGACGTGCGGGGCCGGATGCAGATCGTCTTCCAGGACCCCTACGACTCGCTCTCGCCCTGGCAGACGGTGGGCCGGACCGTGGCCGAGCCGCTGCTGCTGCACGATGGCCTCACCATGAAACAGGCCTCCGGGCGGGTGGCCGACATGCTGGAGCGGGTGGGTCTCAGCCCCGAGCACGCCCGCCGCTACCCCCACGAACTCTCCGGAGGCCAGGCCCAGCGGGTGGGCATCGCCCGGGCGATGATCACCCGGCCCGCCCTGGTGGTGCTGGACGAACCGACCTCGTCGCTCGACATGTCGGTCCAGTCGCAGATCCTGCTGCTGTTGCAGTCGCTCCAGGAGGAGATGGACATCTCCTACCTGTTCATCTCCCACGACCTGTCGGTGGTCCGCTACATCGCCCACGACCTGGCCGTCATGTACCTGGGGAAGGTGGTGGAGTCCGGGCCGGCCGCCGAGATTTTCGCCTCGCCCCGCCATCCGTACACGGAGGCGTTGCTCCGGGCGGCTCCCCGTCCCGACCCCGCCCACAAGACCGACCACGTCTACCTGGTCGGAGAGCAGCCCTCCGCCCTGGACCGTGCTCCCGGCTGTCCGCTCTACGGGAGGTGCCCGATCTCCGAGGATGTCTGCGCCGACACGCCCCAGGAGCTGGTGGACATCGGCGCCCAGCACCGCGTCGCCTGCTGGAAGCGGATTTGAAGCTCCGGGTAGCAACCGACATCGGCGGCACCTTCACCGATGTGGTGGTGTTCGACCCGGACCTCGGTAGGTACACCACCGCCAAGGCCCCCAGCCGCGGTGACGACCTGGCCGGAGGGGTGATGGACGCGCTGGGGCTGGTGGTCGACGACCCGTCCGGGGTCGAGTCCTTCGTGCACGGCTCCACGGTGGGCCTCAACGCCTTCCTCCAGCGGCGGGGCGAGCGGGTGATCCTCCTGGCCACCAGGGGCGCCAGCGACATCTACCACATCGCCAGGGGCAACCGCCTGGACATGTTCAACATCCGCTACCGCAAGCCCGTCCCGCTCATCCCCCGCCGAGACATCATCCCCGTCGGCGGGCGGCTCGACTGCGACGGCAACGAGTTGGCGCCCCTCGACCTCGAGGACCTGCGCCTAGCGGCCGAGCGCATCCGGTCGGAGGACGTCCGCTCGGTGGCCGTCGCCTTCCTGTTCTCCTACGTCGACCCCGCCCACGAGCTGGCCGCCGCCGACATCCTCGGGGACCTGCTACCCGGAGTCTCGATATCCCTCTCCCACCAGGTGGCGTCCGAGTGGCGCGAGTACGAGCGGACCGCGTCGGCGGTGATGGACGCCTACATCGCGCCCGCCGTCTCCCGCTACATGGCCGACCTCTCCACCCGCCTCAGCGACCAGGGGATGGAGGCGCCGCTGCGGGTGATGCAGTCCAACGGGGGCGTGATCTCGGCCGGCGCCGCGTCCGAGCGGCCTCTCCAGACCCTCCTGTCCGGCCCTGTCGGAGGAGCTGCCGGAGGCGTCGCCCTCGCCGAAGTGCTGGACCGGCCCAACCTGATCTGCATCGACCTCGGCGGGACCAGCTTCGACGTGAGCCTGATCACCGATGGCCACGCCGACAGCTCCCCCTCCGCCCTGCTGGAGGGCCTGCCGGTGCTGATGCCCGTGGTCGATATCCATACCATCGGGGCCGGGGGCGGATCCCTCGCCTACCTGGAGGCCGGCGGCCTGCGGGTGGGACCCGAGAGCGCCGGCGCCCATCCCGGTCCTGCCTGCTACGGCCGGGGAGGAACCCAGCCCACCGTCACCGACGCCAACCTCTACCTGGGGAGGATCGACCCCGGCTACTTCCTGGGCGGCAACCTCACCCTCGACGTCGATGCTGCCGGAAAGGCCCTCGATGATCTGGGGACGAAGCTCGGCATGGACGGGGAGAGGCTGGCCCTGGGGATCATCGAGGTGATCAACGCCAAGATGTCCCAGGCGATCCGGACCCTCACCGTGGAGCGCGGCATCGAGCCGCGGGAGTTCAGCCTGGTGGCCTTCGGGGGCGCCGGCCCCATGCACGCCGTGGCGCTCGCCCAGGAGCTGGGCATCGCCGAGGTGATCGTCCCCCCAGACCCGGGTGGTTTCTCCGCTTGGGGGATGCTGCAGTCGGCGGTCCGCCAGGACTTCAGCGAGGCCTTCTTCCGCGACTTCGCCGACCTAGACACCACCGAAGTGGAAGCCCGTTTCACCGATCTCGGCGAGAGGGCCGTCTCCAGCCTGCTCGGAGAGGGCGTGGGCCACGACCGCATCTCCCTGGTGCGGCGCCTGGACATGCGCTACCAGGGGCAGGAGCACACCCTCACCGTCACCCTCCCCAACCATGCCTCCCCCTCTCCCGACGGCCATCTCGCCACCCTGCGCCAGCGCTTCGAGGACACCTACCGCGCCCGGTATGGCCACTCCAACCCGGAGGCCTCGCTGGAGACCGTGAACCTGAGGCTCACCGCCCTGGGCGACGTGGGACGCCCCCTCCTCCAGCCCGGCTACCGGCCGCACGACCCCTCCGATGCGCCGTCCAAGACCACGCCGGTCCTGTTCGCCTCGGGTTCCTACCCCACCGCCCGCTTCCACCGCGAGTCCCTCATGCCCGGCCACGCCATCGCCGGCCCCGCCATCGTGGAGGAAGCCACCGCCACCACCGTCATCCCCCCCGAAGGCACCGCCACCATCGACGAGTACGGCTGCCTAGTGATCAAGGCGCCTCCCCTTTAGCCTGTTCTACACCACCGCCAGCCGGAACCGGCGGACTGTGGCGTTCACCGGAGTCATCCGGGCATGCCAGGCAGCCATCGGACGGTGAGGAATGAGGGCAGGAAGGTGGGTCTGTCTGGGTCTCGTGTTCGCGTTGTTGGCCCTGGCGTGCGGCGGTGACAGCCGGGTTGTCACGTTCGACGGCTCCGCTGAGTCCAGTCGGGAACAGGTATCCGCATCGACCGATGTCAACAGCTCGGCCTCTCCCGCCGAGTCCAGCCGGGAACAAGTGTCCGCATCGACCGATGTCAACATCCCGGCCTCACCCGATGAGGAGCCGGATCAGGCCCGGAGACCTTCATCGAGCGACAGCAGCGGCTCTGGATCTCGGCGTCTGGATGTCACGTTCGGCGAGGTTTCCACCCCGCTAAGCGAGGTTGCCCCGCTTCGGGCCCTGGCGGTGGACCTCGTTAACGAGCGGAGGATGGGATTGGGGCGTTCTCCGTTGGCAGTCGGTGACAGTCTGGCCGCTCAGCTTGCGGCCGAGGAGTCCCTCGCGAACCTCGCCATGCTCGACTACACGCAGGACGGGCTGCCGATGGAGGCGCTGTACACGGCGACCGGCGGCCGCGGAGCCCTCATCTCGTCGGGACAGATCAGCGGGTACTTCGATGCGGAGTCGTTGGATCAGTGCAGGTCCGCTCTCGTCGTGTGTGAGAGGACGGACGCAGCAGGTGCCCTGGCGACCTATATCGGGACCCGCCTGGACGCGGCCTCCGCTCACGACACAGCGAGCTTGCTGTTTCCGGACTGGGAAGCCCTGCATGTAGGAGTCGCGTACTCGGAATACACGCTGGTCATCGTCCTCCAGCTGGAACATCAGAGCGTCGCATATCTCGAGGAGCCCTCGGTATCGGATGGGCTCCTGAGCGTTGACCTCCTGCCATTCGATGGCGCCGGTGCGATCGAGAATGTCGACATCTACCACTACCCGCAGCCTCCTTCTCCCGGATCGGCCCTGGTACGCACCAGAGTGCTTTCCATATTCGAACCACCCGGGAGCGGCCAGATAATCACTCTCCCGGACGACCGGTCCATTGTTGCTGACCACTGGTCGACGGAAGGTGGCTCGACCTCGATCGTCGCGTCCGTAGCGGGAAGGCTGTCCGGCCCCGGACTGTACGGGATGGTCGTGTGGGCGGGCTCGGAGATACCGGCGAGCCAGTACTTCCTCATCCTGGATGAACCCACTGCGCTGAGGTCGGATCCGAGTACCACGCAAGACGCTCGCGACGAGGTCCTCAAGCTGGAGGACCTGCGCGCCTTCGCCCTGGAGCTGATAAACGAGGATCGCCGATCCTATGGCGCGCCGCCCGTCCGGCTCGGGACAAACCCGGCCGCGCAGATCCATGCCGAGGACTCGCTACGTAGCGGATACCTGGCAGGACACTGGACCTCCGGGGGAATGAAGCCCTACATGCTGTACACGCAAACCGGCGGCGCCGGTGTGATAGCCGAGAACGCATCAGGACGGGCCACCGGATCCGAGAACTGTGATCAGCCGACGGTCGTCTGCGGCGAGATCGATGTACTCGACTCGATCGAGACCCTGCAATGGTCCATGGTGTATGACGATGCCCATGCGAACTGGGGCCATCGCGATGTCATAATCGACCCGGCCTACGACACGGTCAACATCGGCATAGCCTTCAGTGACGACCATGTTGCCTTCTACCAGCACTTCGAATACAAGAGGCTCACTCATGTGGTGCCCCCGTCTCTCGACGGCGGGATACTCGAACTGTGGTTCCGGCCGCTGACCGGTCTCGGGATAGGTCACATCTTCGTCTTCTACGACCCGCCGCCGACGCCGAAACGCCCCGAGGAGATCACCCGGCTGACCGCCTACTGCGTGGGGGGTGGCTTCACGGATGACTGTGCGAATGTCGGGCCGGTGGCACGGGTGTTCAAGCCGCCACCCGCCGGATCACGTTACGTCGATCTGGAACCGGAGGATGTCGTGGCCCGAGCATGGAACGTCTACGAAGACGGGAGGGTCAAGGTCGAAGCCGACCTCCGGCACCTCGTGGCCGCGCCCGGTGTGTACACGATCGTCATAGTCTCGGACAGCGGAAACCCAGAACAGTTGTCGATGTACTCGGTCGTCCGTTAACAGGGCGATGAAACCCGAAGGAATGCTGCGGGCTCCTACACCGCCATGATCGCTCGATCGGACGCTACCGGACGCCCATGGTCGCTCCCTCGAACGAGGCTGCCTACTCTCCGGCCTAACATCCGCGGATCAGCTCAAGCCGGAGCCCGTACCCGGCCGAGGACCAGACCGTAGGACCACAAGCCCGCGAGCAAGCCCGGAGCCCGACCGGTATGAGACCCGACCCGATCACCATCGAGATCCTTCGTAACGCCTTCATCATGGCGGCCGAGGAGATGAACGCGGCGCTGATCCGCTCCGCCTACACGCCGGTCATCTACGAGTCCAAGGACTGCGCGGTGGCGCTCATCGACAGCAACCACCGGGTGCTGGGCCAGTCCTCGGGAGTGCCGCTGTTCCTGGGCAACCTGGAGGCCTGCACCCTCGCCACCGAGGAGATGTACGGAAGGTCGGTGTGGGGCCAGGGCGACATCTGGATCATGAACGACGCCTACCTCACCGGCACCCACATGCATGATGTCACGGTCTTCGCCCCCATCTTCTACCGGGGCGACCTGGCCGGCTTCGCCGCCTCCCGGGCCCACTGGCTGGACATCGGCGCCAAGGACCCGGGGGTGCCGATGGATTCCACCGAGATCTTCCAGGAGGGTGTCCGCCTGCCCCCCACCCTGGTGGTGAGAGACGGAGAGCCGGTAGAGGACATCTGGAGCATCATCGAGAGCAACGTGCGCTTCCCCCGCTCCGCTATCGGCGACATGACCGCCCAGTTCGCGGTGGCGTCCATCGGCGAGCACCGCCTGGGCGCCCTCTTCGACCGCTACGGGCGGGATGTCGTGGAGGCCGCCGCCGAGGAGATCTTCCGCCAGAGCGAGCAACTCGACCGCGAAGCCATCCGGGCCATTCCCGACGGTACCTACACGGCCGAGGGTTTCCTGGACTCCGACGGGGTGGGAGACGACCCGGTCCGCATCAAGGTCAGTATCACGGTGGAGGGGGAGCGCCTGCTATTCGACCTCACCGAGACGGACGGCCCCGGCCAGGGCCCCATCAACTGCGGCGCCGTCCAGACCCTGTCAGCCTGCCGTCTGGCCTTCAAGTACCTGTTCAACTCCCACCACCCGGTCAACGGTGGCACCTTCCGCCCCTTGGAGGTGAAGACCCTGCCCGGATCGATCCTCCATGCCCGATCCCCGGCCGCCTGCCAGTTCTACTTCACCCCCCTGGGCCTGATGATCGACCTGATCTGCAGGGCTCTTGCCCCCGTCCTGGCCGACACGGTGCCCGCCGCCCACTACGGGGACGGCATGGTGTTCCAGTTCACCGGCATCAACCCCCGCACCGACGAGTTGTTCCTGGACAACGAGCCGCACGTGGGCGGATGGGGCGCCTCCCGGGGCCAAGACGGCGAGGACGGGATGATCTGGACCCTGTCGGGCAACTTCCACGACATGCCCATCGAGGTGTTCGAGTCCAAGTTCCCCGCGCGGATCACCGACTACGGCTACCGCCAGGACTCCGCCGGCGCCGGCCGGTGGCGGGGAGGCAACGGGATCATCCGGGAGTACGAGATGACCACCGACACCGAGCTGAGCCTCTGGTTCGAGCGCTCCGGCAACCCCGCCTGGGGCCTCCTGGGCGGCAAGGACGGAGCACCTCCCGACGTGGTCATCAACCCCGGGACCCCCGACGAGGTCCGCCGGCTCAAGACCAACCGCATGCCCCTCCGCAAAGGCGACACCGTCCGCTGCTTCACCGGCGGCGGAGGCGGCTACGGCGACCCCCTCGAGAGAGACCCCCGAGCCGTCCAGGCCGACCTGGCCGACGGCCACATTTCCCCGGCGTACGCCCAACGCCACCACCGAATCAATTGACGAGAGTCTCAATATCAGCTGACTACCTCCATGGGCCCGGTCCTCCGTCGCTCGCGGGTCGTTGGTAGGTCAGAGGCCATCAGCGGTATACGTCCCTTCTTGGACCAATCGTGAGCACGACAACGCCGCCCTCCGTTGCCTCGTAGATAATTCGATGGGAACGTCCTAGGCGGGCACTGCGCTTCCCTTTCAAGGGTCCCAATAGCTTGTTGCCAAGGCGCGGTTCGTCGTCGAGGCGCCTGATGAGTTCGCGTCCCTTAGCTGCGAGTGGCGCAGGTAGCTTGTCGAGTTGCTTCTTCGCCCTTGGGGTGAGTCTTGGCATCTGCGATGCTCAGTCAAGGTCGACGAGGTTACCGGCAGCCACGTCGGCCTCGGCTTCCGCGAGGTGGGCCATGGTCTGAGGGTCCGAGAGGATGTTGAGCGTCTCGAGCAGGGACTCGTACTCGTCGTAGCCGACAATGACAGCGGAAGGACGGCCGTGTCTAGTGATCACGAAGTCGGAACCGGTGGATACGACGTCGTCCACGATCTCGCTCAGGCGGTTGCGGGCTTCGGTCAAGGGGGTCATCGAGAGCCTCCGGATGTCAGCTTGTTCGCTCATAGGACGAACTGTACGGAAGTCACGCCAGAATATCAAGACCGGGCGTAGACGGGTATGTCCAGGAAGACGCTGGTGTCGACGGCGGTTATCGCCGTCCGCGGATCTCCTCGATGTAGTGTCGGTGTCCTCGCCGCTGCCGAGGATGGCATAGACGCTCTCGACGGGATGTTGTGCGGCGGTCCGCTTGCGGATCAGCAGTCCTTCCGCGGTGGGAGTCAGTTCCACCTCGACATTGTGACTCGGGCCGAATCGCTCCCGCAGTTTCTCAGGAATCGTGATCTCTCCCCTCTCCGATACCCGCATGACATCTCCGTGAATCCCGTTGTCTCATTTCATGCCCCACTGTTCAGTAGAACCAAGCACTAAGACAGCCGGCATCGGGGACGCCAAGACTCCCCTAGGTGAGCCGGACCAGGGGGATCTCCCGGTCGGTGCGCTCCTGGTAGTGGGAATAGCGTGGGGCGCTGGCGACCCGCTCCTCCCACACTCTCTCCCGCTCGGCGCCGGTGATCGTCTGTGCGCTCGCTGTGAAGACCCGTCCCCCGTCCTGGACGGTCACTTCGGGGTTCGCCCGCAGGTTGTGGTACCAGGCCGGGTGTTGGTCGGCGCCTCCGAAGGACGCCACGATCACCATCGAGTCGCCGTCGGGCAGGTAGCTGAGGCACACCGTGTGAGCCTTGCCGGAACGGCGACCGGTGGTCCGCAGGAGGAGGCACGGCATCCCGGCGGCGCGGCCGCCGACCTTGCCTCTGGTCAGCTTGTAGATCACCACATGCGTGCGCGAGATCCACGGGATGAGCCAGCCCGGAGGCGTCCAGTAGTCCACTACACGCTCGGGAGAATCATCGCCGCCTGCTCGTCCCGGCGACACACGATCGAAGCATCCGAATCCCCGTTCCGGTCTCCCGCGCCAGGTTAGGCCCGCAGCCGAGCCGGACGGGTCCAGGTCAATGCCGAGCAACGGCCTCAGAACCGCACCACGGCGCCCCGGCCACGTGCGTTCCAGCACCCCGTCGCTGCACCGTTTTCGATAACATTCGCTTACGCCGACCGACCCGATCCCATACCGAAGTGACTCCCATTCCGAACAACCCGACCACCTCCTCCTGCCGGCGCCATACCTGGACGTTGACCATGACGCGGCCGCAGCCGGCGCCGTTGCCCCGGGTGCCGATTTGAACGCCGCGGATCGATGGCGGGCCGAGTTGGAGGCCTGGGTGATTCCCCAGAGGCTGCTCGACGCCGCGGAGGAGTCGCCCTACGGGTGGGCGCCGTGGGTGTGGGAGCGCATGTCGGCCACTGCCCGCTCGTCACCGCCCCCGGTCACCCTCGAGATCGTCAGGGACCTGGCCGGCGAGGACGGTTCGGTGCTCGATGTCGGAGCCGGGAGGGGACGGGCCTCACTGCCGATGGCCTCGCTCGGTCACGAACTCATCGCGGTGGAGCCAGACGCCGGGATGGCTGACGGTTTCGAGGAGGAGGCGGCCCGGCTGGGCGTCTCCGCCCGGCTGGTCCGGGGACGCTGGCCGGAATCGGCGGGAGAGATCCCGCGGACGGATGTCGTCGTGTCGGCCAATGTCGTCTACGACGTGGCGGACATCGTCCCCTTCCTGGTCGCTCTCGACGACACCGCCCGCCGCGGAGTGGTGATCGAGTTGACCGAGTTCCACCCCCGGGTCAGCATCGCGCCCCTATTCCGCGCCGTCCACGGCGTCGACCGTCCGGATGGCCCGTCGGTCGACGACCTGGTGGCCGTGATCGTCGAGGAGCTCGGTGTCCGTCCCAATGTGGAACGGTGGGAGCGACCCGTGATGCTGTGGTTCGAGGACTGGGACGAGATCATCGGCTTCTACGGGCAGCGGGCGACCCTGCCGATAGCCCGACGCCACGAGTTGCGGCCCCTCCTGGAGCCCCGGGTCACCGAGAAGGACGGCCGCCTACACGTAGGGGACCGGATGGGGCGACACTGCACAGTGTGGTGGCGGAAGGACCAGTAGGCACCCACGCCGAACATCTCCCCGGCACCACCTAGCTACAAGCATGAACCAAAGACCGGGATCGACGGGAGTGTCTGACTCATCAAGGTGAGTCCGGTCCCCGGAACCCATGCCCCTCTCCATCCGCAGGCCGTCCCGAGGGCGCCGGCTCCGATCGGGACCACGGTGATGATCCGTCGAAGCAATGTGGTGCTAGCCGGCGGATAGTTCCAGCATGCGCTCGTACATGGCCCTGGCGTCGAAGCCGGTGTTGTCGCCGACCCAGTCGTCCACGACGCCGCCGGCTGCTTGTTTCCACTCCTCCAACTGGTCATCGTCGAGGCGGATCTTGACGATCCCGGCTTCCGCGTTCTGCCGGGCAGCGGTGATGCTGGCCCGGTCGTAGAAGCCGGCGGCAGCATCGGAAACCGTCCTGATGGACACGTCATCTATGGCTGCCTGCTGGTCCGGTGACAGGCTGTTCCACGTGTCGAGGTTCATCACCAGGAACCCTGCGAGGACGTAGCACCGGCACTCGGTGCCGCTCTCGATCACATCGACCAGGTTGTGGGTGGCCAGAGCCGTGTCGACCGTCAGCAGGCCGTCGATCTCGCCGGCGTCGATAGCGGCCCGCATGTCAGGGGCGGCCATGATCGCGGGGACAGCACCCAAGGCACGGATCACCTCAGCCTGCACGGGGCTCGGCGAGCGCAATGTGAGCCCCGCTATGTCGGCCACAGCCGATGCGGCACCGTCCACCAGCCACAGGTCACCCGGGCCGGTGGTCCACAGACCCAGCACCTTCACGTCGGAATACTCGCCGCGCAGAGCCTCGAACTCCTCGTACAAGGCCCACAGTGCGGCGGTGCCTTCCGCAGCGCTGCCGAACACGAAGGGCATCTCCACCACGCCGGTGGCCGGGAACCGTCCCGGCGAATACCCCTGCAATGCCCATCCGATGTCCTGGCCGCCCGCTACCACGTTCGCGTAGGTCTCCGCCGCCGGGCTGAGAGCCTGTTCGGGGTGGATCTCCACTCCCACCGTGTTGCCGGATGCTTCCCAAACGTCCTCCGCCCACGGGTCGAGGACCTGGACCCGCAGCGGATGATCGACCGCGAACGGATACCCGAGACTGAGCATCACCGGCTCGGAATCCTCCCCACCCGCACAAGCCGCCGCCACGACAACGGACACCACCAGCACCACGAGACCGCGCCACCGACCAACCATCAAACCTCACCCCCTGAGCAGCCGTCTCAAGCCTCCAAGACCCTACCCCTGACAACAGCGAACGCCACCACCCGGCGCCCGTTGAGCCCCCGGTTCGGAGGGCTGCGATGGATCGGCAGGCTGCTGGTCCCGAGGAAAGACAGGCCGCAACGATGAAGCTTCCGGAAACCGGCTGATCATGACCCAGGGAGACCGGATGGCGGTTGCCGGGTTCGCCTGTTCCGTAGCCGTCCTGCTGATCACAGCCCTGATGATCCTGCTTCCGTCCCTGGGCGACGCCCCCGAGGCCGTCCTCGGACTCCTGCTGATGGCCGGGGCGATACTGTGGGTCTCGGGCCTGGTCCTATCCCTCCTGGCCAGGAGCCGCACCCACAGATTCCACCGGCTCGCGACCACCGGCATGATCGTCTCGATAGCGTCGGCCGTGCCGTTCGTAGTCATGCTCGCCTTCTTCGTCCTACTAGTCGACTGGCTGCTGGACGATCTGTTCGTAGTCGGCTAGCCGCCCGGACAGCCTGCAAACAACCCCGATGCAGCGACCAGGAAGGGTTCGACCAGAAGGCTCACCTGCCGCAAAGGCCTACGGTGTCTCGCAGTCCGCACCAACCCACCGGCGCCACGAGGCTGTTGAGCGTTGACACCCGTACGGTCTGCTGGGGCCCGAGCCGGTCGTCGAGCGTCTCGGTCGGGATCACCCAGAAGGTCCAATGAGCCGGATCCAAGCGACACCGCCCTCATCGGATCAGCCGGCCACGGTCATTGCGACATCCCCCCGAAAGTGATCCACCTGGACGAGGACCTCATCGAAGGCATGACATGGAGGGGCGACGGCCGGGTCCGCATGTTCTCCGGCTCCCTCGAACAGGTCCGCCGGATCGCCCGACGAACCGGTGCGGAGTTCGTCAATACCGGGCAACTACGTCGGTGGTTGGGCGGAGGTCCTCCGGACCCGGCCCTCAGCAAACTCCGCCGGCGGGCTCCTGGCTCCATCGGGAACGGTCATCCTAAATGGTGTGTTGGGCCACGGCAGAGTGGTTGAGGTCCCCGTTCCACGTTCTGCGTGTGTATCTGCTGTATGTCCACGACTGGTGGCAGAGATCACGACGGGGACAGGTGGTACCATCAGGGCGGGCTGGGGTCGAAACGGTGCCCGGTCAGCTTGGGATAGGCTTGGGAATTTCAGACTCTGCTGTTGGCTGTTGGCTGATCTTTCTACGAGAGGTTAGGCGGCCTCGGCTTTGGCGGGGCTCAACTGCTCGCTTTGGTTCTGTCACTGTAGGAGATCACGTGATCAACTTGGAGCACATAGTAGTGTCTATCGCTGACATCTTGAAGGACTACGATGCTGAGAGTCCTAGCTACCGGGATTATGAGCCTGGCATCGGCCCGCTGGACGAACCACGTTTGTGTAAGAGGATAGCTGAGCAATTGAGTGTCAAAGGCTTACACGGACAAGAAGTAAAGGCATCGTTTTCCCGATCGAGCCATCCAGACTTGGCGATAGAGTTCACAGACTCGAGATCCGAAAACTGGGCTCTTGAGATAAAATTAGCGCGCCCATTTGGGAATAATGGCAAGCCCAGTACTCCTTGGCTTGGAAGACTACTTGACCCTTATTCGCGTAGTCTTTTGATCGATGCCCGACTATTAGCCGGACGTGATCCCAAGAAATCTTTGGAAGTCCCATTTCGAAACAAAGCTGTTGTTGCAATCGGCTATGAACATGATCCTCCCAAGGTGAACCTTGACAAAGTTTTCTCGGCATTTGAGGTTCTTGCTCAGCACCTCTTTAGGATCACTCTCGGCGAACGAGTTGTAGAGACCAGGTCAGGCCTAGTACATAGCGAACACCAGACGGTCCGGTGTGCTGGTTGGCAGGTACTAGACGATGTGGCATAGAGGACTGATTGCCTTGTGGTCTTGTACATCTTTGATGGTCTCATCACAACCGGATTGGACGCCTTAGGGTCAGGCTCGTCGTCTGGCTAGACGGCGAGGATCGGGCGCCTACCTGATCGGAGCGCACGCCCTCCGGACGGCCGACGCTTTCCCCACACGCGCCTGTGGCTTCCACGTCACCTGCTTTCCTGAACTTTGCTACCGACTTGATTGCAAGGGCCGGCCTGATTGCCTTGCACACGCGATCAGCCCCGTTCGGCTCCAGCCGATACTGCCGGGTAGAGGCTTGGACGATCCTGGCACCCCACTCCGACCGGGGGCCGGCGAACCGCTCCTTAGAGGCCTCGGCCGGCCACACGAGCGCGACCGCGTCAGTGGCGGTCCCGGTTCCCGGCACACCGCGGGTCGCCAACGGCTGAGCCTTGGCCTCTGTGGCACGTGATCGCCGCTTTTGCGGCCGCCCCCGATCCAGACCGACCGGAAGCTGCACCACGAGATTGATCGTGCCTCCCCGGCTGCCAGCGCTACCGTCACTGGTGTCCCGGCGGCCCAGGTGGGATGGCTGATCCCCACGGTGGCATCCACCGCCATACCTCCGGAGTTGGAGCGTTGCTGGCGGCCCAGGTCCACCGCCGTGAACATCGCCCTCCGGGTCCCGCACACCCGGCGCTGCAGCTACCTCCTCGAGGACGATCGGCAATCGCAACGATCACTATCCGAGGCCCCGCCGCGAACTGCCCATCCGCCTGCAGGGATCATCAACCACGGGACCCACTGAGACACCTACGCTCGGCACCAGCACGTAGGGTCATGTGCGAAAACGGGAGTCGGAAGCGTGCGAAACCGGGAATCACGGAAGTCGGTCGGTTACTCCAGAGGGCCGGATCCGGGCCGGTGGCCTTCGAGCTGACAAGTACGGCATGGAGATCCGTCCGATGCAGAGCGATGACGCGCTGGCCACCATCCTGCTGGTGAGCCGGATCGCGTGTGATGAAACGAGCCCGCTCACCCCTCGACAGTTCTGGAACCTGGTAGACCAGATCGGCAAGCCCGGCCGCCTCCTCGGGATGTCCGAGGAAGATCTGGTCGGTCTCGGGCTGGGGACGGACATGGCAAGCCGGATGGCTGGCCTGCTGGCGAGGGCCACCGCGATGGCCTTCGAACTGGAGCGCCTCGACCAGTCCGGCATAGCCACCCTCACCCCGTTCGACCCCGCCTACCCCCAGCGCTTCCGCACCAACCTCGGCCCCAAAGCCCCACCGATCCTCCACGCCGCCGGTGCCCCGGCCCTCCTCAACGAAGGAGGCGTCGGAGTAGTAGGAAGCCGTAACGTGAGCAAAGAAGGCGCCAAAGTCGCCGTCGCCCTCGGCAGGCAGGCCGCCTCCCTCAATGTCCCTCTGATCTCAGGCGCAGCCCGAGGCGTGGATCAACTGGCCAGGAGCGCCGCCTTCAAGGCCGGAGGGCCCGTGATCAGCGTCTCCGCCCACTCCCTCTCCCACACCCTGAAGTCCCCAGGCGTCCGCCGAGCCGTTCACACCGGCCGCACAGTCATCTGCTCACCCTACGCCCCGGATTCCCCGTTCTCGGTTGGCCAAGCGATGGGCCGCAACAAGCTCATCTATGCCCTCTCAGACCTGACCGTGGCAGTAGCCGCCGACGAGGGCTCGGGCGGCACTTGGTCAGGAGCGACGGAAGCCATGGGAGGCCGCTACTGCCGAGTGGCCGTCTGGCGAAGCCCCGGCGAGAGCCCAGGAAACCAGGCCCTCGCCGACATTGGCGCACTCCCCATCACCGACGTATTCCAACTCCAGAACATTCTCGATAGCTCTCAGTCGGATGACGAGGAGAGTTCGCGCCCCGGACAGGTCGCCTTGTTCTGACAGACCTGACCCCGCGCCGGGTAAATTACGGTCGCCTGGTTACCACACAGCTCCGCCGCGAACGGTTATCGCCAGACGTCCACATCGAGTTGAGCCTTGGAGCGCTACAGATCCGCGCTACGCGCTCCACCTACTATTCCTGTCCCATGGCTGGGTCACTCCCCGGATCTCACGGCTGTATCACAGAGCGTGGCCAGGGGACAACGCTGGCAATGTGGGTCCTCAATTCTGCATAGACTCGTAGCGAGTTCAAGTACTCCTGCCATGGCTGTCCTCGAGTTGTCAGGTCGTGTGCATGTAGGGCCTCCGAGCAACCGTGTGATTGCCAGGCGGCCGTCGGAGCGGCGGCGTTGCTGCAGTGGAAGGCCGAAGACACGGGATGCAACTCGGAGGCTCGCATGGTTCACCACGACAGGTGGAGGCTCCGCTATGAGATCCACCAGTGCTGCCATCCCGGCCGCGACGGGCCCCACGTTTGGTGCATCCTGCAGTCCCTTGGATGTGGTCAGGGAGTCGGGGTTTTGGATGTACCAGTGCGCTGTGTCGAGGATGCGATCGGCTCGCGTTCCCCTCCCGATCATCTCTGCTATGTCAACCAGCTGTTCGGTCGACTCGATCGTCAGGTCCGGTCGATCGAGCCTCTCGATCACGGGCCATGCCTTGTCCAGTGCGTCATCTCGTGCCCGATCCAAGAGCAGGTATCCCTGCAGCGCCGACCATGCTGTCGGCGCGTCGAGCCACGGCAGCGCAAGACTCGTTTTGTCTTCGAACCAGGCGGTGATGAGCTGACTAAGGGTTGCTGTGGATGGACAGCGGGGTTTGCTGTCGCGTAACGCTTGTCGGATACCACTGGCTACGCGCTCGGCCAGAATTGGTGGTACAGCGTTACCAACTTGGCGGAACGCAGCGGTGGGCGGCCCTGCAAACCTGACACGGTCGGGAAATGTCTGCAGTCGAGCTGCTTCGCGGACAGTGAGAGTGCGGGTCTGGTCTGGGTGGATATACCAGTACCCATCCCGGGCGATGTGCGCAGTGATGCTCCGGCTGGGTTTGTCCCAGCTGAGGCGTTTGTACTTGTCGTCGAAGATGTCGTCCCGGTACCGCTTTAGGGATTCGGCAATCTCCGAGTACAGCGTCGAGGCGTCCATCGACTCGAAGATAATTCGATCGTCTTCGCGTACGGGTCGTGTGACGTGGTCGTAGATGCGAGATCTGTTCGCTCCGTGCAGCCCTTGACGCGCCCGTAGGACGAAGGTGTTTGGCTCGGGGAGGTCCTCATATGGGAGGAAGCCGGCGGCTCCGTCCGGTGGACGCCAGCCGCCTTCTACAGGCGGTAGATCTCTTATGGCCTCACCCAAGGTGACGTGTGTGGATGTCGGCGCGGGCCAGCTGAACCCAACTCCTGCGGCGAGAGCGACCAGGAAGAATCGTTGGCGGAACTGCGGCACGCCATGTTCGTAGGCGTGGAGGAGAACGGTGTACACGGCGTAGTTGTCGGCCTCGAGTTCGCTGACGAGTCTGCGGACGATGGTGGTGTCGGCCGCGATCGCCATATCGGGGACGTTCTCGAAGAGTACGGCGGGCGGTTGCACCCGCTGCACGACCTCAAGAAAGGCACGCCACAGGTCTCGGCGGTCGTCGTGTTCGCGCCGGATACCGGCCTGGACGAGGCTTCGGATCTTGGAGGCTCCAGCCTTGGAGAAAGGTTGACAGGGTGGCCCGCCGGCGACAACCTCTACATTCAGCTCGGAGATCAACTCAGCTACCTCGTCCACGGCATTCGGGTTGCCTAGATCCCGGCATAGAGTCAGACCGGGGTGGAGACCCGCATAGGTCTCTAGGGCAACCGGGTCGTTGTCGACGCCGAGGATGACGTCATAGCCCGCATCGGTGAGGCCGATACTTAGACCGCCCGCACCGCAGAACAGGTCGACCGCCAGTGGGCGCTGCTTCTCTCTCGACTCCACCAACTCGACGAGCTCCGCTGGTGAGTCGACCGCGCCAGGGTGTGTGGGGACCGACACGAACGGGCCTCGTACGAGCCTGACGCCGTAGGTCCGCGAGGAGTCCTTCATCTCTTCTGTACTGTAGGGCCGCGAACCGGCCGGTGCTGGTTCACCATGGTTCCCTGAGGAACGTTCCGTCGGTGATGAGGTCTAGGACATGATCGTGGGCCTGTTCGGCGGGTCGGCCAATGAGTCTCGCGCCCAGTTCGAGGTTGCCACTCATGCCATGGCCGGTAAGGTTGGCCGACGTCACCAGCAGGTCGCGCCGGTCGACGATGATCACCTTTGCGTGAAGCTTCGCTATCCGGTCCTCATCATCACCCCACGTATAGATGTCCGGTCGTGGTACATCGTTCGGCCATTCTGTTCGCAGCTGCTCCCGATTGTGGCCTGATGCGGTATCGCCCGGGCTGTAATTGCGATCTACCACGAAGGTCACTTGGGCTCCACGGCGCCGTGCTGCCACAACCCGATTGAGTACGGACCGAACGCGCGCTTGGCCGAGCCAGACTGAGTATGAGAGAACGATCACGTGGCGTTTGGCAGTGTCGAGCATTTCAGCGATGACCGGAGGAGTACTTCGCAGCGACGAGCCCGGGGGTTTGTGTCCCGTCCATACGAGATCCGCCTGCGTGTTTCGCTCCTCGACCGACTGTTTCACGTCGAGAAGCGACCGCAGCAACCGGGACAGCCGCGAGTCGTTGTCGTAGTCGCCGCGCCATGCCCTCAACAGGCTCATTGTCCTGTCGAGCGATGCCCCGCCGAGAGTGACCTGATGCGCAACGCGTGCTCTGCTTGATGTCGGGTCCACAGCTCCGGTATCGAGCAGTCCGATCAGCTCCACTGTTCGTTCGGTCGGCTCAGCGAGCACAAATGCCACAGCGGCTGGGTCAGGCTCCACGGAAGAACCACCGACCGAACCTTCCGAGGGTCTCAACCAGAACGGCCCTGTCGAGGAATCGGTTACTGGTCTCACAGGATGTCTCGGCTAGGAGCAGGCAGGCGTGGCAAGCGGCACCGTTCAGCCCCGCGGCTCCACTGATCTCGCCAGCACCGCAGAGAGGATCCTGCGCACACAATTCCGCGTCGCTTAGAGCGTCTTGGAGCACCGGTCCGAAGCGATCGGGTGTTGCTTGGTCTACGAGCCCTCCCAGGGAGCCTTCGGAGTCGGAACTGGCTGTGTAGATGAGCAGTCCCGCCATTGGCTGAGCCTCGGATGCGCTGTAGATCCTCTCGCGTAGGGCCGACGAGGAGTAACCCGAGTGGAGGCAGAGCCGCCGGATGAGGGCATGCGCGAGGGAGTGCAGCAGTACATAACGCATGCCGGGCGAAGGATGGCACTGATTTCGGCCGTCCGAGCGGTCGGCTTGGTACTCCTTGAATCTGGCGGACAGTTCCTTAGCCCGGGCGACAATAGGCGTCGTGCTCTCCCAGTCTTGGAGCGCCCTTTCTTCCAGGGACAGGAAGATGCCCTCTCCTCGTAGCTCGACCGCGGGTCGCCACCTGACGTCAGCTGGTCCGATTGGAGCCATGTCGACGTTGAGTTGGGCTACATCCGCAAGGTCGCCGATGTCAACGCCTGACTCAATGCGCGTGAAACCCCGTAGGGCACGTACCTCGCGTAGGCGCGTGGCGGCTGCCACCGTCGCGAGCCGACTGGCCTCGGCACCGGAGGGTGCTCCGACATGTCGCACTTCGAACTCGTGGGGAGGTTGCGCTGGATCGGGCGGATAGAGGAACGCCCGGTACTCGGCAGGTCGCAGGCGTTCGGTCTCGGTCACCTCGCCCCGTGCCGCGACCAGTAACTCGTCGGGTGTGTAGCTCGCGAGCAGGTTGCCGAGGAGGTTGTAGCCGGCTACTTGCTTGATCGCGTCTACTGTGTCAAGTTCCTTGAGCGTGTCCAGGAAGGGTGCAATAGCCAACTGAATTGGATCCGAGTAGGGCGGGATCGAAAGGGCGGAGGCAACCACAGGGAAATAGGCGTTGGATGCGCCGCGCAGGATGACCCAGGGCTTCTCCTTGCAGTTGGCCTCAAGATCTGACGGTCCGAGCCATGGTCTTCTCCGACTGCAGTCCTTGATAGCGTCCCGTTCGAATACGCCTCCCATCGGGCGACGGGCATCACAGCCCTCGCAACGGACGACCAGATCGTTGACGCTGCCTGACCACCCCCTGTCGTCCAAGCGAAGAGGACGATCGCAAGACCCTGGTCCATCATGCACCCAACTGCTCCATGGGAAGTCGTCCAAGTGACCTTTCGGGCAGGCGATCATGAAGCGGGCAGGGAAAGCCGGGACCTGGGTCTGACGACCATGGCGATGATCGCGGGGGCAGCGGAACTCGCCGGCAGGAGGTCCTATCCAGCGGAAGCTCTCTACGCGGGCCAACATTCGGCACCTAGCGTTCGGACATACGAGCCATTCGGGGAACACGTAGGCGGGCACACCGCCGGAGGTGCCGGACTCGGCCTGTGGCGGCCGGAAGAGACCGGCCGCTTTCAGGAACGTTTCCAGTCGCGGTTCCGCAATGCGGTCGGTTCCCTTGACCCGCCATTCGTCGATTCCGGCGATCAATACCGATAGCTCCGGAAGGTCAACGACGGCGCCAGGTCCCTGCTGGGTAACGACTTGGGTCGGACGTAACTTGCCAACCTTGGGGTGCGTAGCCGCGAAGGGACTCACGGGGTGACTCCCTTCATGCCGAGCAGACGAACATCCACCTCGGTTTCGATCTCGCGTAGCGAGCCCGGAGCGACGAACGCCCCGCGGCGGTCACGGTCTTCCTGTCGGTCGACCAACCAGCGGTCGCTGTGGCGGCGTGACCACCGCAGGTTGTTAGTGATCATGTCGACCCACTTATCGACGGAGCCAAGAAGCTCCAGTCTGGTCTCCTCGGCTCCGTCGGGGCCGACCATTGCGGCTGCTCGATCGCTCACTAGGTTGATGGCTTGGCGGACCCATTCGTCTGTTGGGTCAAAGTCACGGGCCGATTCATCATGTGCCATGGTCGGATCACCCTGTCGGACCAATGAGGCGAGGACACCCGCAAGTCCTTTGTCTCGTGCTCGCGACGAGAAAGGAGTGACAGAGGTGGGTTCCACATGGCGGTACAGGCCTGTGTGGTAACTACGAAACCGCTCGAAGTGACTGATGTCTCGAGGCCGGGTCCAGTTGTAGACGACTGTGACCAGTCCCGGCGTCTGGCGACCGACGCGACTTGTCGCCTGTATGTACTCGGCTGTCATCTTGGGTTGGCCGTTGACGACCATGAGTCCGAGGCGGTCAACATCGACTCCGACGGAGATCATGTTGCTGGCGAAGAGGACGTCGATGGGATACCTGCCCGTCTGAGGTCGCTCCGGGAACTGTCGTTCGAGATGACTCAGGATCCTCGGAATCTCGTCGGCCCTCTTGTTGCTGGTCAACTCATGCCGCTCGAACAGTCGACGTCTGGCGAACTCGTTCGCCGTCCGGGATCGGAGTACGTCGATGCGGCCGGGAACGTCGTCCTCAGCTAGCCGAACCGCGCCACCGAGTTCTCGGAGACTGTTGAAGTACCCGACGAGCGTCATGTAAGCGTCGCCGGCTTCTGGGTCTCTCGCATGGAGTCGTTTGGCTCTCGACAGCAGTGTTGCGTAGACCCGTACGAGCGCGGTCTTAACGGACTTCCCGGGTGCGAACACACCCACATACAGGCGACCAGGCGCTTCGTCAGGTTGACTCTCCACACCGAACCAGGAGTCGGAGGAGTCCAGCCCTGCCGGAGGGAAGACTGTTAGGGAGCGGTGGAACAGCGAGCCGACCTGTCGGTCGGCTCCTCGGATAGTGGCGGTCGAGGCGATGATCTTCGGGCGGTGACGCTGCCCGTCGATGTCTACTGAGGCCAAGCCGTCCACCGCCGTCTCATACAGACCCACCAGCGTGCCCAGTGGACCGGAGATGAGGTGGAGTTCGTCTTGGATGATGAGATCGGGCGGCTCGAACGGAGCGACATCGAAAACTCGCGCGGGCGGCCAACGCTTTGTTCTGTCGCGGCGGTGCGAACCGGCGTGTTTCTCGCCGGTGGAGATGTACCCATGTCGTTCGCATCGGCGTTGAACTTGGCCGAACAGCGACTGGATACGTCCGTTCCAGACCATCTGAGCGAACTTGTCGACTGTCGCGATGATCAGCGAGGGGGTATGTCGGTAGATTTGCTCGTCGACGGTGTGGGCCGGGATGCCTTCCAAACTCCACGGGTTGGTGGGAGCGAAGTCGCAGTTGTCGTCAGAGCAGAATATCTTGACTCGTTCCTCGTGATTGTCAGCTTCGTAGTCGTCGGGCCCTAGTGGCGCGCCGCACCATGGGCAACTAAGCAGCTGAGCCGGAGTCCCTCGTTTTAGGCGCTTGCCGTCGCGCCACTTCTGTAGGGCCTCCTTCGCTCCATCACTCCAAAAGCCTTGGGGATCCGAATAGCGGTTGGGGGTGGCGCTCATGCCCACCCACAGACCAATTGAGAATGGTTCTTCGCCCCACGCTCCCTCCTTCACTCGTATCAGTTCACACGCACAGGCGAGAGCCGTGGCGCGCTGGAACTGCTGCACGGTGAGCAACCGGAGTGTGTACCGCATGAGGACGGCGACGCCTCCGTCGGTTCGTAGGCCTCCAAGTGGAGTCCGCAACCGGCGGAGGGCGAGAACGAACGCGGTCAGGCCGAGATAGGCCTCCGTCTTGCCTCCACCCGTAGGAAACCACAAGAGGTCACAGGTAGACCGGTTGCGATGGGTCCGATCGACGAGCGGTGGGAGGTTCATCAGAATGAAGGCGAGCTGGAAAGGACGCCATCTGGCGGGCACCGCATCGGGCGACTCCGGATGTTCGCCTCGCCGTCGCTGGAGCGCCGTTACGGAGTGGGCACGCTGCAGGGCCATCGCTCGGTTCGCGAAGCAGAACGCCTTACGGGCGAGTTCCGACTCGGCCCGGGGGCCACCCAGGAGTTGGATACCCTCGATTATCCGCTCGTACACGATGCGACACCCGTCTATGTGCTCGCTGGCTTGGTCTTGGAGGCGCTGGTCGAGTCCGGCAACGCGACTCTTGAGTCCATCGATCCAGGCGCCATACGCTTCTGCGAGCGGTGACAGCAACTCGGTCAGCTGATCACCCCCTATACCGTCGGGTCCAGACCCTCCAAGGCAACGCATGTCCAATCCTGGTTCATCACCTTCCCGGGGATCGATCCTTGGGAGTTCGTGGACGGGCAATATCACGGTCCTCACCTCGGTGGCGCCGGCTCCGCCTTCGGCGTCCCAGTCGGCTGCGCATCCATGTCCGACCGCGTACTCGGGCCGATCCCGAAACAGCAGTTCGTCGGACCGGCGATCGTGGTCGAGCGCCTCGAAGTCGACGACGTCGTCGAGCGACCGCGGCTCGAACACTGCCGAACTGTCAGGATGACGCGCCCTCAACCTTGGCTGAAACAGCCAGTCGCTGTCGTTCGGGCGACCTGGGTTATCCGAACGGTTTCGGTTCACCAAGAAAACGGACACAGCGCACCGTTCGCCGTCTGGAAGTACGCGAAGGAGCCACTGAAGATGTACTCCGTTGCCAAGGTCACACGCGCCATCGCGGGAGCCGGTAACGCTGATGGTGCGGGTGACGGTGTTCTGAGCTCGGACCCACTTGTGGGCCTTCTCCTCGAGATAGGTCCCCCACTCGGCGGAGATCTCGACGCCTTGGACTGAGGGTCCGACCGTGAAGGAGAGCCCGATACTCGAAGGGTTCATGGCCATCGAGATTGGCGACGCGAACCCCGTCTCAGAATCGTCCCCGCCGGATCCTGCGCCGGCCCCACCTTCATCCTCCTCCGGACCGACCTCTGTACCCGTCGGGGCGAGTCGCCCGACGAGATACCGTAAGGTCGGCCGCTGGTGCAAAGTCTCCTCGGGACCATCGAAGGGGCCCAACAATTCACGGTCGAGAATGGCGACGAGATCATCCCGCATGCTTCGCTGCAGCTCGATACGGCTGGCTCTCACTTCGGTCCCTCCCTTACTAACCGTCGGACAGTAAGCGATGAGACTCGTCCGAGAAGCTGCCGGCAGAATGTGAGCCAGTTAGCATTGCTCATCGGCGGAGTCCACCCACCAGGCTCGGGCGGATTTCAATGCGGGCTACCGCGACGAGTTGGTGATCGATGATCGGGCGTCGGTGCTTCTCGATGTCTTCCAGCCGTAGGCTCCGTTCGAGAGTAAGGGTCTGCACGGTATCCCGAGCGTCTTTGAAGTTCTTCTCCCAGACAGGGAGGATGCGCCGCTCCCCTTCGTCGGTGCTTGCGCGGAGCCGTTCGAGGGTGGCAGCCGTGCTCGTGAGCTTGTCCGCAGCGGCGCGCTGGCGATGGTCGAACCATGCTTCAATCCGTTCCCGCTCACGGTCCACTCGCTTGTCGGCGCTGTCAGTGATGCCTTGTTGGCGTTTCTCAGCAAGACGACCCACGTGTGTCTCGGCCAACTCCGCGGCCCTGTCGATGGCATGCACGGGGATCTCTTCCACTGGAATGTCGGCTTCGTCCCACCGGCTGAACCCGGTACCGCGCCGAACGAGTGCATCACCGACTTCGGTGCACACGGCCCCGTCGTCAGTCACGAACACCGGCACCATCTCGGACCGAGGCCTTATTCCAGGCGTGTTGATGAGGTGGACGAAGAGCCAGCCCGAACCTGCGGGTAGGTCATCGCCAGAGACGAGACGCCACGAGCCGGTCACACCCTCGTAGCTCTCGTCGAGGACATCGCTGATGATGGTTTCGATGATCGGATGTCCGAACGCGAAGTACTCCACATGTTCGGCGTCGCGTAGCGTGTCGGGGCGGAACACGGCCCATCGCTTCGGACCTAGGTGGAAGAACTCGTGTTCGTGGTCACCGCGGAACGGGTCGTGGAATGTCAATTCGTACTCGTCTTCGCGCTTCTTGATGTGTGTCCGAACGTCGGCGAGCAGGGCGGTCATGAAGGCCGTCTGAGCCGTCGGGCTTAAGCCGTGCCCTCGGCCCGCGATCTTCTCGGCTATCTCTCGGCTGTAGCTCTTGACGTCCATGACAAAGTCGCGGAGTTGCTTCTCGGCTCGACGAGCCTGTTTGACCTGGTCTTCCAGTCTGCGGCCGAGGTCCTCGATCGCGGCATCGCGTTCGGAGGGAGCGCGGCGAAGGATCTCCCGCAGGTCGCCCTCGGTCTCGCCGAGGATCGGGTCGAGACCTCCCACCGTGTCCTCGAACGCGTTGATTCGTTTCTCCAGGACGTCGAGAACACGCTCCTCGATCGTGTCCTCAGCGAAGAGATTGAACACGTGGACCACACTCTCCTGACCGATCCGGTCTAGGCGACCTATCCGCTGTTCGACGCGCATCGGGTTCCAAGGCAGGTCATAGTTGACGAGGTAATGGCAGAACTGGAAGTTGCGACCTTCTCCTCCCGCCTGAGTGGAGATGAGCACCTGGCAACCTCCACCCACGCGGAACGCGGTCACGGCGTCGTCCTTGGCCATCGATTTCATCTGGCCGTGGAAGAGATTGACTCCCACGCGGTGACGCAGTTGGCCGGCTTGGTCAAGAAGCTCCTTCAGATAGGCCTGTGTCTCCCGGAACTCGGTAAACACCAGAACCTTGGCATCAGGGTCCTCATCGAAGAGGATCATCATGCGACGGACGAACTCCTCGCCCTTGGAGTCGACCGGAAGTGCCTCCAGTGTCCGTACCAGGTCGTCCAGTTCGCCGGCCTCCTCCTCATGCAGGTTCGCCTCGGCGACCACGTCGGCGGCCTCGTGCTCCTCCAGACGTTGTTCGAGATATGCAGCGGCTTCCCGTATTGGAACGGCCCTCGCTAGGAGTCGGTCACGCCGACCGGCGAGGGAACGACCGAGAGCTCGAATGCTGCTAGCCATCAACTTCTGGAATAGGACCATGACGAACCCGACAGCGTTCTCGCTCGTAGACTCGGCGAGCGCGAAGCCATGCTGGACATAGTCCTCCACTTGGGTGAGCGCCTGATGTTCCTCGTCGGTGAGTGTTACCCCCCAGCGATAGGCCCGTCGGGGCATAAAGCCACCGACCACGTTCTTGCGGTTCCGGATGAGTATCTCCGACAGTAGGTGGCGGTCTGCTAGTTCTCGGCACACCGCCTCTCGTTCCTCCGTGGAGTGCTCGAGCCGCTTGCGAACGTCGGGTTCGGGCACACCGAGCCAGGAGCTAACCCGCTCCAGGGTTGTCGCGGAATCCTCACCTGGGATCGGATATCCCGTGGAGAGCTGCTCGACCAACCTACTCAGTCCCAGCGCTTGCTGGCGGTGCTGCTCGAAGTGACTCTCGCTCGGGAACAGTACCGGGTCGAGCAGTTCGATCAGCGAGAACAGTTCGTGGGGCTGAAGCTGCATGGGAGTTGCGGTGAGGAAGAGCACGGAGCGCTTGGCGGCATGGAATGGGTCGGCCAGGTCTTGTACGAGGCGGTAGAGCCTCGTTGTCGTCACCCGGTTGCCGTGACGCGTAGACCGGACGTGGTGCGCCTCGTCGACGATGATCATGTCCCAGTCGACCTGCCGGACCTCTTCAGGTCGTTCACCGCTGGTGACCCACGCCTCGGAAACAATGATGCTGTCGTATCGGAGAAACGGGTTGGCTGTATACCCCTCGGACTTTCTGAGGTGTCTGACGGTGCTCGTGTCGAGGATCGCAAACACCTCGTTGAACTTCGTCTTCAGCTCGAACTGCCACTGACGACGGAGACTCGGTGGGACAATGATAAGACATCGCTTCACAATTCTCCGCGTGCGCAGTTCTTTGAGAATCATCCCGGCCTCGATTGTCTTACCGAGACCAACTTCGTCACACAGTAAAAAACGATGCGGATAGTTGGTAATTGCCCGATGTACAACACCGACTTGGTGCGGTTTGATGTCGACTCGGCTATTCCCCAACGAGACAAGATCATCGTGCAGGTGTGCCAGCCTGTGATGACGTGATACCAGCGCCAACCTGAATCTCTTATACGATCCTATCTCACGATTCTTGAACTTCGAGACCGGGTCGAGGTTTGTATTGGGGCGGAGCGCGGCTTCGGCAACGATCTTCACACCGGTGAGGAACTGCACACGCCATTTGGGCGGGTCGGAGCCAGCGCGCTTGATAAGGAGACCTGGCTCCTCTGTCCCGACCCGCATCACCATCGGAGGCAACTCCACCCGGCGCAGGCTGCCACTCCTCCAGTTCACGTAGGGGCCGAGGTCAACGCCCGGATCCCACCGTACCTTCGCGCGGGTACCATCGAGATCCTCCAACACCCCATAAGTACCAGGCTGGGGCACGAACTCAACCAGCATCCCTACGAAGAGTTGCTTCACCGCTTGTCCCGAGCAGAGAGGGCAGCGACCGTGGAGGCCTTACTGCCGAATTCAGGACGATGGTGCCCTCCGCAACAGGACAGACTCATAGAACAGCCACATTCTTCCGCGCATGATGAGTATAGAAATGCACATTGAGTCCATCTGACAGCCGGTCTACGAGCCCCAACAGTCGGGGCTTGGGCACATCGGTTCAATACCGCGAGCCGGGCCACACTCTACGAGAGTCGGCCCACGGGGGTCCATTCGGAGTAGTGATCACAGGCCAAGACACCCTCTGGTGACTCGGAAGCCGTCGGGAGACAGGCCCACGAGGATGACCCTCGCCGTCGAGCGGCCTGTCACTTATCGGAGGTAGTCCTTGGGCGACCGTAGTAGCTCCCTACCGCCCCCTCGATCATGTCAGCGATTTCGGCCGTTGGCTGGTGTTCCCAGAAGCGCAGCACCACCCAGCCAGCTTTACGCAGGAGGCGAGTTGTCTCCTCGTCACGCTCCTGGTTACGCACGAATTTGGCTGACCACCACTCCACATTGGTTTTCGGCATTACGAAGTGATCAGGGCACCGATGCCAGAAGCACCCGTCGAGCATGACAGCAATACGGGCCTTCACGAAGACGACATCCGCCGTGCGCCGAACATCGGGTACAGGCCGACGATTCACCCGATAGCGTAAGCCGCGCTTGTGCAACTCGGATCGGACCCTTCGCTCGAAACTCGTATCCCGACCACGGTTCGAACGCATCGTACGCCGACTGGCGTCGCTCGATGCCCACGAAACACGACTATCGGACGAATGCCGCCTCAAGACCACCAAGCCCAGCGAATCGCGGTCCTCCCACCTTGCCCCACCTGCCAAGCCTATCGCACACCTGATGTCGGGCTCCTGTTTGAACACGGTCACATTCGAGAGGTGGCTTGAACATATGGTTTCCGGTGTCGCCTCAGTTGTAAGTTCTTAGCGGATCTGGGTTTCAAGGCATCATTGTTCCACCTGCTATATGTTGTTAAGCGATAGAGATGATTGGGTAGTGACCGAAGCACGGCGAGTGGCTAGCGTGTTGGGATGGATGTGACGGCCGGCCATGATCTGATTCGGGTTTCGGGGGCGCGGGAGAACAACCTCAGGGATGTGAGCGTCGAGATTCCCAAGCGGCGGTTGACGGTTTTCACAGAGGTGTCGGGGTCGGGGAAGAGTTCCCTGGTCGTCAACACGATCGCCGCCGAGTCGCAGAGGCTGATCAACGGGACCTTCTTGCAGGGGTTAATGCCGACTCTGGCTAGGCCTGATGTCGATGTGCTCGAGGGGCTGACCACGGCCATCATTGTGGACCAGGAGCGAATGGGGTCCGACACCCGCTTCACGGTGGGTATCGCCACCGACGCCAACGCCATGCTACGGATACTGTTCTCCAGGTTGGGGGATCCGCACATCGGGTCTCCCAATGCGTTCTCTTTCCAACGTGCCGTCGGCGCGGGCCGCCGGTTCGATCACGATCGACCGTGGCTCGGACAAGAGAGTGCGCAAGACCTTCAGCCGGGCGGGCGGGATGTGCCCTCATTGCGAGGGGCGGGGGACGGTGTCGGACATTGAACTGACCCAGCTCTTCGACGATTCCAAGTCGCTGGCCGAGGGAGCGATCACGATACCCGGGTACAAGAAGGGCGGCTGGGCGGTCCGGCCGTCCCTAACGCAGCGCCCAGAGACCACGCTGGAATCGTCCTTCAACCCTATGTTCCTGCGGCGCAGAGGACGCTCCATTGAATAGCAAGGAATGGCTGGTACGGGATCGGACGACGGGACCGACGCAGATCTCGGGTGACACCTGCGTCGGCCAATCGTTCGTTACTTGCGCTTCTTGGGTACCTTGACCGCCTGGGTCACGGTTGTCCGGGGATGTCTCTTCGCTGTTGAGCGCTTGACAAACCGGCCGGTCACCGCGGAGCGACTGACCTTACGCGTTGGCATTGTTCACCTCCCTTCGTCATATCGCGGCCATTCACTGTCTCAACGGGTGCTTGCCCCGAGGCACCAGTAGCAGTTGTCGTACGGCCGGTCGGCCTTCGCCTCGGACAGCGTGTCGTACCAGCGCCGGTGTGCCGGCTTGATCTCGTCGAGCTGGCAGAGGATCTTTTCGTTGGCCGTGTCATGAACCTCAAGGGTATTGACGTTGCCGAGGAACTGTTTGAGCTTGATAACCATGTCGATTCTGCCCTCCGGGATAGACATCGGATCCTGTTATTCCCTGAGCATAGCAGCAGTGAGGCAATTGAATGACTCGGGCTTTTCTGATAGAATAAGGGCATGGCGAATGGGGCGAGGCTCGGTGACCGGATCCGCGCTCGCCGAGTAGCACTGGGTCTCACCCTTGCTCACGTCGCTGATGCGGCCTCTCTGTCGATCCCTTACGTCTCGAATCTGGAAAGAGGGCGGGGCAACCCGACTATTGACGCATTAAGGGCCATCGCACGGGCACTCAACATCTCCGTGGCCGATCTAGTTGGCGAGGATGTGACGGACGGCAATCTCGATGTCGAGGAACTGGTCCTCGCGGAGGCGCCGAGGTCGCTTACTGCCTTTTCCCGGTCTCCTCGCTTCGAGTCGGTGCTCAAGCGCTCAGCGGATCACCTGGGTGTCCCTGTCGACGAGATGAGAAGTCGTCTCTTGATAGGCATGGCGTCGGCGCCCCGTCGCAGCGTCGGCGAGCCAACAGAGGAGGACTGGCGCCGGCTGTTGGATGTCTACTCCCTGATCTTGTCCGAGGAGTAGCGACATGCGGTCCCCTGGGCCCGGATCGGTTGAGGGAATCGCGACCGAACTCTATCGGATGATCAGCGAACAGGCCTTGGACGACCTGCGCTCAGAAGATACTGCCCTGGCCGTCGAAATCCACTTCGAGCCAGTCCGGGTCCGGGCACTTCCAGCAACTGACTTCGGAGGAGGTGAGTGCTCGATCGATGGGTACTATCTGGAGTCCTCGATACTGAATCGACCAACAATCCTCTATGCCGACAAGGTAGCGCCTGAACGGGCTCGGTTCACCGTACTCCACGAAGTCGGCCACCACCTCCTACAGAACGATGGTGCTCATCTGCTGGATCCCATCGACCTACTGGGCCGTTCTGCAGCCGGGGCGGCCCGAGTGGAGGAGTTAGTCTGCCATAACCTCGCAGGTCAGATCCTGATCCCCCGAGCTCTGCTAGACGAGGTCATCGGTGACGACGTCCTCATCCCCACTCATGTGATCGAGCTTCACGATCGAACTAACGCCAGCTGGGAGGCGGTTGCCGTGAGTGCCGCCGCACACACGCCCAAAGCATCCGTGGTGCTGGTTCGGAAGCCGGGAAGCGTTGCCTTTGCTGCCTCTAACGGGCTGCCTCGGTGGCAAAGAGGCAGCATCCTGGCTCCGAACGGCCCTCTCTCGCGGGCCTTCTCACACTCCGTCAAGGCCACCGCCGACATCTACCGCTACGGACTTCCCCATGCTGAACGGCTCTTCTGCGGAACCACTCGAGTGGATGACCAACTCGCCATTGGAGTGCTCACACCTGAGCGCAGCGATGGCCGATGTGAGATTCTTGGACAGCCCGAGCCAGCCTGGAAGCGTGAGACGTTTTGCCGTTGGTGTGGAGAGGAACGAGTCGTCGGGTGGTGCGCCAAGTGTTCCGGTCGGAGGTGCCGCTCTTGCGACCGATGCGGCTGCGGCGCACCGGTCGAGAATCCGCTGTGCCCGGAGTGCTTCCTGAAGAACCCTCTCCGGCCCGGGTCACGGGTATGTGTTGACTGCGAAAAGTGAAGTAGCTCATGCACGCTGATCTTCGGCATTGCCACGGTTGGCAGCCGGGAGGACAGCGGACTCTCGCGCGTTTGCGGTGAGCTGGTCAACGCCGCGAACGGCCAGGCGGCGAGTAGCCGCACTATCAGATCGTCCGGGACACGGACCGGCTGATGCGGTTCCGTCCGAGGTGTTAGCTGTGGAGGGCTTGGTGTAGGGCGTCGCGTTGGATGGTGGCCCAGCGTTGGCTGTTTTCCGACGTGGGGACCATCAGGTCGCTGCCGTGGAAGGCGCCGGGGAAGACGTGTAGTTCTGCGCGGACGCCGGCTTGGGTTAGGCGTTGGGCGTAGGTGATGTCTTCGTCTACGAAGAGGTCCAATTCGCCCACGATGATGAAGGCGGGGGGTAGGTTGGACAGGTCGTCGGCTCGGGCCGGGGAGGCGTAGGGGGAGACATCGTCGGAGCCGGCTGGCTTGCCCAGGAGGGAGCTCCATCCGATGACGTTGGCGGTGCGGTTCCAGACCTTGGGGTGCTGGACGTAGTGGCTGGCATGGGTGATGTTGCGGTCGTCCAGCATGGGGTAGATGAGCTGCTGGAAGCAGATCTCCACCTCATTGCGGTCTCTCGCCAACAGCGCCAAGGCTGCGGCCAGGCCGCCGCCGGCTGAGGCGCCGCCGATGGCGATCCTGCTTCGGTCGACGTTGAGGTTGCCGGCGTTGTCGGCGAGCCATTTCAGGCCGGCGTAGCAGTCCTCGATCGGGGCGGGGTGGGGGTGTTCGGGCGCCAGGCGGTATTCCACGGACGCCACCACGCATCCCATCTCGAGGGCCACTCCCTTGCATCGGAGATCGTCCATCGCCACATTGCCGAGCACCATCCCTCCGCCGTGGATCCAGTACAGGGCGGGGACCGGTCCTTCGATGCCGGACGGGGTGTAGACACGGACCATCACGTCAGCGTCTCCCGGCGCTCCGGGCGCCATGTGATCTTCGACATCGACGCCGGGAATCTCGGGAGCGGCAGCGAACATGGCCTCCATGAAGCCTGCGACCGTTGCCCGGGCCGCAGGTATGTCGGACAGGTCGAGCAGGCTCTCGGGGATCATCTCCAGGACGGCCTTGCTCTCCTCATCGAGGCGATCTTCGAAGTCGATCATCGTGTTCTCCTATCCGGCTTGCCGCTTACCGATGCGTCTCTCACAGACTACTGATTGGACAGTTGCGCGCGAAGCAGTCTCCTCCTCGGCAGGATCGGCGCAGTCGTGATCGATTGGTACATCCAGCAGCCATGCCAACATGCCCTAGGCCGTCCGGCGACTGACAGTAGCCATGGCGAGACGTTGGCGCGGCCTAGCCATGGTGGCCCGTTCCGGACTGCCGAGGACCATCCCCGTCATCTCCGTGTTGGTCAGGGTCGCGGCCGCGAACGGTGTGCTCGGCGCGGCCCCTCTTTGGAGACGGATACCATCTAGACGTAGGTCTGACAGGAGCAGGCATGAGACCCACCTTTGATCCAGCGGAGTTCGTTAGGAGGATTGGACTCGATCTTGTCCGAGCCTTCGACGACGCTCGTGAAGCTACAACGCCCGAGCTTGTGGGAGACGCGATGGAGCAACCTGTTCGTGATCGACTAGGCCAGATACTACCTAGAGGCATCGGTGTCGGTTCAGGTTGTGTGATAGACACCAGGGGCGGCACGAGCCGCCAGATTGATGTCGTTCTATATGAGGAGAATCTCTGCCCTGTGTTTTGCATTAACGACAGTCCGGAGACCACATATTTTCCGGCCGAGGGCGTCTTAGCGGTAGGGGAGGTCAAGAGCCAACTAGGTAAGCGAGAACTTGCTGATGCCTTCCAGAAAATCCGATCAGTTAAGGAGTTGCATCGGGCCTACGAAACGATGGACGACGGAACCTATGTAGGTCGAAGATATGGAGACCATGGGTCAGGATCTGCACATGGATTCTACCGTGACCATACCAACAAGGGGGATATCTTAGGGTTCATCTTAGCAGAAAAATCCAGCATTACTCTAACTCTCCCGGACCCTTCGGCTAGACACAGATCTGCCCCAAGGGCAACCTTGCTCGGACACTACTCTAAGAACATACAACAGGCAAGCAACGATGTGTTGTGTCCCGACCTTGTTGTGCTTCTTGACGGTACGTTGATTGTCCCACAACGACTTCAGGATTCTGGGCCGTATATTCCAACACGTGTCAAGAACGTACTGCCTCATCGTATTCATCCAGTACGCGCGGATTCTCCATTCGGCGAGCTAGTTAAGGAGATGTGGAAGAGACATCAAGGAGGGTTGACAGCACATATACCGCTGGAACGATACTTGCGTTACCCAGCAGCCACAGAACCTAGATTGACGTGGGCTGTGGTTGCTAATGCAGCTAGATCAGAAGAGTTCGTCGCGAGCGCCAGAGTCCCAGTGGCGACCCCTACAGATCACATTAGAAACGGCTTGATCCCTCTATTCCAGGACGAGGTATAGACATAGAGGCTATTGGCGAGGTTGTCCAATAAGAGTGCTGAGCAATGGCAGGCTCGACTAAAGATACACCCGCGCGACCTTAACCTATCAGGGGTAGACGTATCCGCAGAAGGTCACTGTCGAAAGCTAGACTTGAGTCGAGGCCAACCGTATGCCTGCGGTGGGAGAAGAGCGGGCGACCTCTTAACCTTGCCTATGCGTGGCCTTGAGTTCGCTCCAGGCGGGAGGTTTCGGTGTTTAGGAGTTGGGCGGGAGTTTCGGGGGTGTCGATGGTTATGGCGAAGATCTTGCCGTCCTTCAGGTCGAGGCGGAGGCCGGGGCCGGCTCTGAGGACTACGGCGGCGCGGTTCATGAGGGTCAGGTTGCCTCGGTAGCCCCAGCCGCCCCATTCGGAGGGGCGGACTTCTATGGCTCGGGCGGTGGCGATGCGGTGGATGGGTACCGAGGTGCGGGGCCATCCGAGGAAGCCGTAGCGGACGGTGAGGCCGGTGTGGTCGGCGGTGACGCGGATGCGGCTGAATGTGGTTACGGCGATCGCTGCGAGCATCAGGAACATCCCGATCCAGGGTTCGGCGAGTGCGGTGACGACCAGGGCGAGGATCAGGTTGACCAGGCCCAGCATCAGCGGCCAGCGGGCGGACACGGTGGCGGTCGAGAAGACTTGCTCGCCGGGGGCGAGGTCCATCACCGGCGGGATGTCTCCGGCATCGTCGAGGTCATCGGACGGGAGGGTCGATGCGATCCTTGCCGCCGCGGCGCCTGCGATCAGGCTGCCGCCGACCCACAGGATCAGGGCCCAGGGGGACAGGGTTGCGTCCTGCCATTGCTCCAATCCTCGCTGGCCGATGGCGGTCATGGCGAGGATCCCGGCCGCCAGCCCTGCGATGAAGGCGCCTATGAACGACATGGCCGGTGCGACCATCGGCTGGAAGCGGTGCCGGCCCAGGGCCACGACCGCGCACATGCCCAGGCCGAGCACCATCATCACCCCTACGACCAGGAGCAGCTGCTCGGGGGTCATGGAGCCGTCCGGCTGCCCGGATACGCCGTAGTGGCTCGCCACCCGCTCCGGCAGGTCCGAGCGGAAGGCCAGGTAGGGGACGAGGCCGGCGGCCACTATCGCCAGAGGGATGCCGGCGCCCAAGGCCAGTCTCCGTGCCCACTCGTTCATAGTTGCACCTCTACAAGTCGGATGATCTCTCGATTGCCCAGGCCGGCGCGGCGCGCTTCGCTGACCAGCCTGCGGGCGAGCTCGACGTGGCGGGTGTTCGACTTGGCATCGGCGGCCACCGTCGTGCCCCGGCCCCGGCGGACCTCCAGCAGGCCTTCATCGCGCAAGGTCTGGAACGCCCGGAGGACGGTATGCATGTTCACCTTCAGGCCGGCGGCCAGATCGCGGGCCGGGGGCAGCTTCTCGCCCTCGGCGAGCTCCCCGGTGGCGATGCCGTGCCGGATCTGGCCGGCCAGCTGTTCGTGAAGCGGTTGCGGCGACTGCGTGTCGATCCTCCAGAGCATATGTTCTATTATAACTAGAACTATCTTGATTGCAATCACGACAGGCAGATCCTGTGTCAGGCCTGTCGGGCGGTGGCTTCAGTTGCCCTGCTGGTCGTCTTGGGATGTCTCCGGAGGCTCGGCGTCTGCGGTGCCGCGCAGGGCGGCCAGTTCCTCGGCGACCAGGCGGACTATCAGGTCGTCCAGGGACAGTTCCTCGTAGTCGCGCTGGTCGATGTCGGTGGAGGCGCCGGTGGCGCGGCCCCCGGCGCCGTAGGTGAGGAACACGTAGCGGGCGCCGGTGAACTGGGCGAGCTGGCGGAACACGAACTCGGCCTGGTCGTCGGTGCCGGACGACGACACCGGGAAGATCTTGATGCCCCGCCGGGCCGCGTCGCGCATCGAGTCGGTGTAGGGCACCGGAACCTGCCGCAGTATCTGCGGGGGCGCGTCGGCCACCAGGAAGACCAGCTGGACCGCCTCGGAGGCCCAGCGCCACGACGGTCGGGACAGGGCGTCGGCGAGCGCTTCGTCGAGGGCTTCCGGAGTGTCGCCGCCGTCGGCGGCCACGACCATCGAGAGGGCCTCGGAGAAGGCCTGGATGTCGGGGGTGAAGTCGAACGTCCGGGTGAGGAACTCGTCGCCCTCGTCCCGGTACAGGGTCATGCCCAGGCGCACGTCCACCTCACCGGGGATCCGGTGGATGCGGTGGGCGACCTCGTCGATGGTGATCTTGAGCTGGTATATCTCGTCGTCCATCGAGCCGGTGGCGTCGAGCAGGAACAGGACATCGAGGGCGACGGTCTCGCCGGCCGCGGTGGGCAGGGAAGTCTCCAGGGCGACGCTCTGGCCTCGCTCGGCCGTCGTGCTCGCTCCTCCGGCTGACACGGTGAACGGCCCGTCACCTGCCGAGTAGGCCTCCGGGTGGAAGCGGACGGTGCCGTCGGCGGTGGTCCGCAGGCTCACCTCGACCTGGTTGGCGGCCACCACGACCTCGGCGCCTGCCGCCGGGAGGCCGTCCTCGCCGGTCACCGTCACCACGATGCGTCCTGTCGGGTCGAGATCGCGTACCGGGATGCCGAGGCCGAAGAAGCGGGCGCGATAGGCGAGGTAATCGTCGAAGCGTTCGTTGTCGTCGATCGACCCGCCGGTGAGCCTCGCCTGCTGCTGGTCCGGCTCGTGGACGATCTCATCCTCTGTGACGATCGTCGCGGCCGCTGCAGTAGTGGCTGGGGCGGCGGCGGGCTCCTCGACGGCCATGTCGGCGGCATCGCTCGCCATCTCAGCTTCCGCCATCGCTGCCTCCGCCGCGGCCACCTCGGCGCCGGAGCTCCGGTCGGGCTCATCGTCCATCCATCCATCGCCGCTGCTCGAGGCGGTATCGTCCTCGCTCGGTGGCGCGAGTGTGGGTTCGGGATCGACCGACAGCCGGGTGGTCTCCACACGGGCAACGGTCGTCGTGACAGTGGTATCTGCACTTTCGGAGCTGCTTGCGCTCGCCAGGACGGTGACGAACGCAAGCAGCACTATCAGGTTTCGGGTGGGGGCATGTGTGGTCTTCATGGTCCTATGACGCCGCCGGCCCGCTCCGAGGTTCCCGGCCCGCCGGATCCCCGCGGATCCCGGTCATGGCGCCGTTCCGCGAGCTACCGGCACCGGACCCGAGTCCCCGGCGCCGGGTGCTCCCGCCTAGCCGGACCGGTCGGCTGGTGGCAGTGATGTGCGCTAGACCGGGAATCGATGCTGCGCAAAACCGGGAATCGTGGCCGAGCAGCAGCATCGGCTCGTGCCCGTGGATAGGTGAGTCGGTGCCGGCAGATGGTCGGATTGGTCCGGGGAGTGCGTTAGCCTCGTTCGCTAGATGAGTTGTGGAACCGTGCGCCCCGGCCGCTGCCAGGCCGGGACGCGCCCAGGGGGCTGTTGAGTGCTGGGGCGTCTCACCGACTTCGCCTCCAGCCGCCGTGGCAAGTGGGTGACGGTCGCCATCTGGGTGATCGTTGCCGGCGCTCTGATATCGCAGCTCCCCCGGCTGGACGAGGCCAACGAGAACGAGCAGGCATTGTTCCTGCCGAGGGACGCCGAGGCGACCCGGGCCTTCCGCTTCGCCCAGGAGCGTTTCCCGGCGGCTGGCACCCCGGTCCTGATCGTCTTCTCGCAACCGGACGGTCTGGGGCCTCCCGCCTTCGAGGCGGCCGCCGACCTCGCCGGCTGGCTGTCGGGCCCGGAGGCGCCGGACAACGTGGGCCAGGTGCTCAGCCCCGACCCGGTCATGGGTCAGCGGTTCGGCCTGGTGTCTCCCGACAACACCGTCATGTACGTGTTCGCGGAGGTAGCCGGCGAACCCGCCGACCCGGCCTTTCAGGACACGGTCGGGGCGATCAGGGACCGCTCGGCCTCGTTCGGAATCAGCGGGGTGGAGGTAGCCGCCGGAGGACCCGGCGGCCTCATCGTCGACCTGATCGGGGTGTTCGCGACGATCGACACCCTGCTGCTACTGGTGACGGTCGTCCTGGTGCTGGTGTTGCTGATCATCATCTATCGCTCCCCGATCATGGCCACGATCCCGCTGCTGGGGGTGGGCCTGGTCTTCCAGATGGCCGGCGCCATCGCGGCCTGGTACGCGCTCCGCTACGGGATACCGGTCTCCGGGCAGACGACCGGCATCATGACCGTGGTCCTCTTCGGCACGGGCACCGACTACGTGCTCTTCGTCTCGGCGCGGTTCCGGGAGGAGCTGACCCGCCACGAGGATCGGCACGAGGCGATGCGAAGGACCATGCGCGGCGTGGGCGGCGCGGTGGCCTCGGCGGGCATGACGATCCTGGTGGCCTGCGCAGCGCTCTGGCTCGCGTCGCTCCGTTCCTACCAGGCGCTCGGCCCCGTCATCGCTCTCGCCGTGGCATTGATGATGCTGGCCGCCCTCACCCTCATCCCGGCGGCGCTGACGATCATCGGGAGGCGCGCCTTCTGGCCTCGCCAGCCCCGGTTGGCGGCCGAGGATCCGAAGCGGGCCGACTGGCGGCGCAGCGTGTACGGCCGGGTCGGAGCGGTCGTCCTCCGCAGGCCGGGCCTGACCCTGGCCGCGACATGCGCCGGCCTGGCCGTGCTGGTGGCGGGCCTGGCCCCGTACCGCGCCAACTACGACCAGCTCGAGAGCCTGCCCCAGAACGCGGAGTCGGTCCGCAGCTTCGAGCTGCTGCGGGGCGGTTTCCCGGGCGGCGAGCTGTCACCGACCCAGCTCTACATCGACCTGCCTCCGGGCGCAGGCGTACTCGATCCCACGGTCATCGAGAAACTCGACACCCTGACGCTCGAACTCTCATCCCACCCGGCCGTGGCCGACATCTCCGGTCCGAGCAGGCCGTTCGGTGCGGAGGGCCCGGCGGCATCCCAGCTGCCGCCGGGGAGCGGGATGCGGTTCGTGTCCGCCGACGGGGGAGCGGCCCGCATCGAGATAGTGCTGGAGGAGAGAGCGTTCTCCGAGAAGGCCCTCGACGCCGTGCCCGGCCTGCGCTCCGCCGCCCGGGAGCAAGCCGCGGCATCGGGCCTGGGTGCCACGAGCGTGCTGATCGGCGGAGACACGGCGGAGGCCTACGACACCCGGACGGCGGGCAACCGGGACTCGCTCGTCGTGCTCCCGCTCATCCTCCTGGCCATCGGCGCCGTCCTGGCATTGCTGCTGCGCTCGCTGATCGCTCCCATCTACCTGATGGCCACCATCGCCTTCACCTACTTCGCGACGCTCGGGCTGGTGACGGTGGTGTTCATCGTCGTGGTGGGTCACGCCGGGATCGGTCCGGCGGTCCCGTTCTACCTGTTCGTGTTCCTCAACGCTCTGAGCGTCGACTACAACATCTACCTGATGTCGCGCATCCGCGAGGAGGCGAGGAAGGCCCCGCTCGGAGAGGCGACCCGCCACGCCCTGGCCCGCACCGGGCCGGTCATCACCTCGGCGGGGATCATCCTCGCCGGCACCTTCTCCGCACTGATGACCTTGCCCCTCCAGGACCTGCTGCAGCTCGGATTCGGGGTGGCGATAGGAGTGCTGATGGACACGTTCATCACCCGCACCCTGATAGTCCCGTCACTGGTGTCCCTGCTCGGCCGCTGGAACTGGTGGCCAACCCGCCTCACGCCCTCGGCCGTAGGAGACAGCCGCCCCTAGGGGAACGCCTCCGCAGGCGCATGGGTGACGATCATGGTTCCTGCTCCCCGGGTGTTGGATCAAAGACCTCGACAACGTGAACAACCGACCTGAATCCACCACATACCACGGGCCTACAGGTGCCATTCATGAGGGGGCGTTCACTACTCCCAGTACGGGTGTGAGGATCGGACCATGCTGCATCCATGGTGGCGGCCCTCTGTAGAATTGGTGTTGGCGGACGGGTCCATGCCCCGCAGACAGGTTCGGTAGGGATGTCCGCCACCCGCCGGGTCGTCTGGCTGGGGATCGCGGCAGCCTGACGGGTTGATCGGCGGTCAACGACCCGGGTACTCGGCTCGATGAACTGCCGGCGCAGCGTCGGTCTATGGAGAGTTGAACACGCACAGCGAAGGATGAGTGTGAACATATGGTGAGATCCGGAGAGACAGCCACATCGCTGCCCTCGCAGGGTTGCCCGGGTCGTGCCTGGGCCGGCGAGGCAACAGGATCGGTCGCGACATGACCGTAATGAGCGACGGTGAACGCCTGCGGGCCGAAAACGAGACCCTGCGGGCTCGCCTCTCCAGCTTGACCGATGCAATCCTGCGGATCAGCGAGGATCTCGACCTCGACACCGTCCTCCAGGAGGTCACGGACGGCGCCCGGTCGCTTACCGAGGCGCGCTACACGGCGCTCACCACCCATGACGAGTCGGGCGACATGCGGGACTTGCTGATCTCCGGTCTGAGCACCGAGAGAACCGAACAGATGTTGGAGTACTCGATGGGCCCGGCCGTACTCGCATATCTCAGGGAGCTCAGGGAGCCCTTGAGGACCCGGGATTTCGTAGCCCACGCCGACGGGGCCGGCTTCCCCGACTTCCCGGTCAAGATAGGGGCGTTTCTGAGTGCGCAGATCCGGGTCCGGGACCGCCACGTGGGAAACATCTACATCGGGGAGAAGGTAACCGGCGGCGAGTTCACTCGTGAGGACGAGGAGACGCTGAAGATGTTCGCCTCGCAGGCAGCGCTGGCCATAACCAACGCGCGCCGTTATGGCGAGGAGCAGCAGACCAAGGCAGATCTCGAGGCCCTGGTCAACACATCGCCGGTGGGGGTCCTGGTCCTCGATGCCGCCACCCGCGATGTGGTGAAGATCAACGACGAGGCATGCCGACTCATCGGTGTCGGATCCGGCGATGATCAGGACCTCGCGCGCGCCCTCGACAACGTCGAGTTCCGGCGCATGGACGGATCGGAGGTACCTCGCGAAGAGGTTCCGCACGAACGATCCTCGCGCACCGGCGAGACCGTCCGGGCCGAGGAGTTGGTAATCGGTTCCGCTTCCGGCGACCGGGTGACCACCCTTATCAACAGCACCCCGATCCGCTCCGAAGGCGACCAACTCGCCACGGTGGTGGTCACCATCCAGGACATCACGCCGCTGGAGGAACTGGAGCGGCTGCGTACCGACTTCCTGGGGATGGTCAGCCACGAGCTCAGGACGCCTCTGACCTCGATCAAGGGTTCCGCCGCCACCGTGCTGGGCGCCAGGTCACCGCTGGACCCGGCCGAGACACGCCAGTTCTTCCGCATCATCGAGGAACAGGCCGACCACATGCGGGACCTGATCAACAACCTGCTGGATCTGACCCGGATAGAGGCCGGAACCCTTTCGGTGGTCGCCGAGCCGACCGATGTCGGGGCTCTGATCGAGCAGGCGAGGAACGCCTTCCTCAGCGGTGGCTACCGCAACAACATCGAGATCGACGTGGCGCCCAACCTGCCGCGGATCGCCGCGGACGGCCAACGGATCATCCAGGTCCTCCACAATCTGTTCTCCAACGCGTCCAAGTACTCCCGAGATTGGTCTCCGATCCGGGTGACGTCCCGGCGGCAGGACACTCACGTTGTGACATCGGTGGCCGACGAGGGCAGGGGTATCGCAGACGAGCACCTACCACACCTGTTCACCAAGTTCTCGCGGATCGAGGCGGATGGAGAGCACCGGGTCCGCGGTCATGGCCTCGGCCTTGCCATCTGCCGGGGCATCGTGGAAGCCCACGGAGGCCGTATCTGGGCGGAGAGCGACGGGGACGGGAAGGGCACCAGGTTCATCTTCACCATCCCCGCCGTCAACGGAGCCATCCCCGACAGGTCGTACGACTCCGCCGATGGGTCGACCGAGTCCGAGGACGGGCCTCGGGCGCGCGAGCGCATTCTGGTGGTGGACGACGATCCCCAGATACTGCGCTACGTACGCAACACGCTCTCCGAGGCCGGTTACAGACCGGTGGTCACCGGCGACGTGGGCGAGGTGAGCAGCCTGCTGGAGTCGGAGAGGCCCCGACTCGTGTTGGTGAACCTGGTCCTGCCGGGAGTCGACGGTTTCGAGTTGTTGAGACGCATCCGGACCGACTCCCACATCCCGGTCATCGTCCTCTCCGGGCGCGGAGGGGGCCAGGACATCGCCAAGGCATTCGATCTGGGCGTCGCTGACTATGTGGTAAAACCGTTCTCCCCCGCGGAGCTCGTGGCCCGGATAGGGGCCACGCTTCGTCATGCGGCGGCTTACCCGCATGGCGGGATCGAGCCGTACGCCTGCGGCGACCTGGTCATCAACCACCTGGAGCGCTCGGTGACCGTGGCGGGCAAACCCGTGCGCCTCACACCCACCGAGTACAAGCTGCTGTTCGAACTCTCGCGGTTCCCTGGACGGGTGCTGACCCACGACCAGTTGCTGAGCAGTGTGTGGAGCGAGGACCGCCCAGCCGATCAGCGCCTGCTCCGCTCGTTCGTCAAGAACGTGCGCCACAAGCTGGGCGATGATGCCAGGAACCCCTCATACATCTTCACCCAGTCGGGCGTCGGATACCGCCTTTCCAAACCCTAAAGGGACGGTCCACGGCCCGGGCTCGGGCGACCGACCGCTCGGGCACGGAGGTGGTGGGTGCGGCGCCGGCAGGCGGCCACGCCCACGGACGCCCGGGGCCGCATTACGATGCCTGTTACCCTTTACCCACGGACGGGAGGCGTTGGACGGGTGTTCCGAAGCCGGTTGGGAACAGCGCTTCGAACGGCCATGCTCGCCGTCATGGCGAGTGTTCTCTGGATGGGGTGTTCGGATGGCGCGGACGATGAGTACGCGGTGGGCGCCTCGCCTGACTCGGGGGCGGTGCCGGTCGCCGTGCCGGAGTTGTCGGATGCGGCTCGCCTCGGCGCCGAGTTGTTCGCCGCCAACTGCTCGGAATGCCACGGTCCCACTGCCGGAGGGTCGTCGCAGGGCCCGCCGCTGGTGGACAAGATCTACGAGCCAGGCCATCACGCAGACTTCAGTTTCCACCGCGCCGTCAACCAGGGATCGCCCCAGCACCACTGGAACTTCGGCGACATGGCGCCCGTGCCCGGCCTTTCGCCCGCGGAGGTGGACCAGGCCATCTGCTACGTGCGGGAGCTGCAGTACGCCAACGGGATCTTCACCGATCCGGCGGGTCTGGCGGTCTGCCAGGCCTGAGGCTGATCCGGATCGGGCGACATCGGGCTGGAGTCCGGTGTGGCCGGCCATGGGCGTGTGGTCCGCTTGCTGATGCTACGTTCCTGCACCCGTCGGGTGCTCCGGCGGATGCTGTTCGCGGTGATGCTGGTGGGTCTGGTTCCTGCCCTCGCTGCCGGTGCCCAGAGTGGCGACGGGTTCGTCTTCGAGGGTGCGGGATGGGGTCACGGTGTCGGCATGAGCCACTGGGGCTCCTACGGGCAGGCGCTCGCCCACCCGGATAAGCCGGGTGAGGAGATCGCCGCCCACTACTTCCCGGGCACCGAACCGGCGTCCCTGGCCGATCTCTCCCTCCCCAACGACCTGCTCCACACCCTGGACCGACCGCTATGGGTGAATCTGGGTTCGCAGATCACCCTGCTGGAGTTCACCGCCGTTGGCGGCCCGCTCGAACTGTGTCTGGACGGCGACGGGGAGGGGCCCTGCCCGAAGCCGCAGCGCCCGCAGGCCGGCGAGCGGTGGGAGTTCCGCCGCATCGCCCGCGGGGAGTGCGGTTTCTTTCAGGGTGGCGTGCTCCAGGGGACGGCGGGTGATTGCCGGGCGTCCATCTCGTGGCCCGACGCGGACGGGGTCCGGCTCCGCCACGGGGAGGCCAGGGGCAAGCTGTGCGAATCCCGGACCAACGAGGTGTGCGAGTACCGCCACGGGGAACTGAAGATACGGGACGACCCGGTCGAGGTCGGGTTCCACGTCGTCCTGACGATCGGGATGGAGGACTACCTGAGGGGCGTTGCCGAGGTCCTGGACCACTGGAGCGCACCGGGGGTGAACGAGGCCCAGGCCGTCGCGGCCCGCACCTATGCCGCCTACAAGTTCTTCGAGCGGGAGACCGGGCCGCGTCCGGCCGATCCCGACCAGGACCCGGGCATCAGCGCCTCCCGCAAGGACATCTGCTGGTGCCATCTGTTCGACAGCTGGCGGGACATCAACTACATCGGATGGGCCAAGGAGACCCGATCCAACGGGGGGCCCTGGCTCGCCGGGGTGGAGGAGACCAGGGGTCGGGTGCTCACCTACTTCGGCGACGAGTGGGAGAAGTTCACCACGGCGGGGATCATCCAGTCCTTCTTCTCCGCCTCGTCCGGCGGGTTCACCCGCAGCAACGTCTACGGGTTCTTCACCGAGTGGAACGGCAATCCGCCGTCCCAACGTGAGTGGCCCTACCTGGCGCCGGTCGCGGACCCTTGGGACATAGACCCGGCGGTGGGCAACCCGAACGCCTCCTGGGAGCGCCGGGTGAGCGCCTCGGATCTGGCGCGCCTGCTGGGCTGGGATGAGGTGACCGAGGCGGTCCTGGTGGCGACGGAGTCCCTGTCCTCGCCAACTCGGGTCATGTTCCGCGGCGTCCGCGGCGGGAACGCCGTATCGACCACGGTCGCCGGGGTCTGGATACGCACCGGCCTGGGGCTCAAGTCCTCCGTCATCACGGCTATCGACGGCGTGGCGCCCCCACCTGTCGAAGAGCCGGAGGCTCCCGCGCCTGGCAACGGAGCCGGCGACGAGGATCCCGGCGCATCCCCCGACCCGGACTTTTTCGACGACGACGGCGGCGTGCACGAGGCCGCCATCAACCGGCTGGCGGCTGCGGGAGTTCTCGACGGCACCGAATGCGGCGAGCGGCGGATCTGTCACAGATCGCCGGTCTCGCGTTGGGTGATGGCGGTGTGGGTGGTCCGGGTTCTCGATGAGGTGTCCTCAGACGCCGGGTCCCGGTTCGCGGATATGGACGCCGATGCCTGGTGGGCGAGCTACGTCGAACGCCTGGCGGAGCTCGAGGTGACCCGAGGATGCGATACGGATCCGCTGCGCTACTGCCCCGAGGACCCGGTGAAGCGGTCGCAGATGGCCAGCTTCCTAGTGCGGGCTTTCGACCTGGATGCTGCGGAGCCGGCTGGCTTCGCTGACACTGCGGGCAATACCCACGAGGACAACATCGATGCGTTGGCGGCGGCGGAGATCACTGTTGGTTGCGATACCGATCCGTTGCGCTACTGCCCGAACGACCCGGTCACGAGGGCGCAGATGGCCACCTTCCTGGTGCGGGCTCTCGATCTCGAGGCCCGATCGACCGCCGGCGCCTGAGAGTTCGGTGCCCGCACCCGATTCGGTGGCGTCTCCGGCCGGACGCCCGGGCTATTCGGACTCTGTGATCGTTACCGAGTTGATCGTCACGTCGGTCAGGGGGCGGTCGTTGCGGCCGGTCGCGACCTTCTGCATCGCGTCCACCACGTCCAGGCCGTCGGTCACCTTGCCGAACAGCGAGTACAGCGGCGGCAGGCGGGTGCCGTCGGAGCCGCTGATGATGAAGAACTGGCTGCCGTTCGTGTTGGGCCCCGAGTTGGCCATGGCCAGCGAGCCCAGCTCGTAGCCGCCGGGTTCGGGTAGCTCGTCGCGGAAGCGGTAGCCGGGGCCGCCCCGCCCCGTGCCGGTGGGGTCGCCGCCCTGGCAGACGAAACCCTCGATGATGCGGTGGAAGATCACACCTTCGTAGTAGTGGTAGCGGGCCAGAAACACGAAGTTGTTGACGGTGAGGGGCGCGGCGGAGGCATCGAGGGCGATCGTCATCGACCCCATCGACGTGTCCATCACCGCGGTGTAGGACTTGGCGCCGTCGATGCACATCGGCGGCGGCTTCGGGAACTGGCGCTGGACGGGGCTTGATCCATCCTCCGCGGGGCAAGGTATCTCGGACACGGGTGAACTCCTCAACGTCGGGTCTGGGGGAAGGGGCCGGGTAACCCTAACCGCGACATTCGACGAACCCGTCGTCCACGCCTCGGCGCCCCGTCGATGGTTGACAGCACCTCCGCCTTATCGTTACGGTGGCGAAGGGTTGTACTTATCATTAGACAGGTGGGAAGTACTTAAATGACGGTTAGATTCTCCGTATCTCTGAAGAGCAGATCGGGCAAGTCGGGCGCCGGCTCGACCGTCAGTGAATACGAACAGCGCTTCAAGACTGCCAAGCGGAGCGGGTCGGAGGACAGCAAAGACGACTGCAGCAGGATCGTCAATCTCTATTACGACCTGGTCACGGACTTCTACGAGTTCGGGTGGGGCAGGTCGTTTCACTTCGCCCCTCGATTCGCCGGGGAGAGCTTCAAGGCGTCGCTCGCCCGCCACGAGCACTATCTGGCGCTCAAGCTCGGGCTCGGCCCGGGGATGGTGGTCGCCGACCTCGGCTGCGGCATCGGCGGGCCGATGCTGGAGATCGCCCGGTTCTCCGGCGCCAGGATCGTGGGCGTGAACAGCAACGCCTACCAACTCGAACGCGCCCGGAAGTATGCGGAGGAAGCGGATCTGGCGCACCTGGCCGAGTTCATGCACTGCGACTTCCTGGACGTGGACGCTCCGGACGGCTCCTTCGACGCGGTCTACTCCATAGAGGCGACTTGCTGCGCACCGGACAAGGTCAGCATCTACGGCGAGGTGTTCCGCCTGCTGAAGCCGGGTGCCTGCTTCGCTGCCTACGAATACTGTGTGACCGAACGCTTCGATGCGCAGGATCCCCGCCACCTCGAGATCAAGGCTGACATCGAGTTGGGCGGCGGCCTGCTCGGAATCGACGATAGGCAAACGGTCGACGACGCGCTCCGGACGGTGGGGTTCGAGGTGTTGGAGACGCGGGATCTCTCGGAGCAGGCCGGTCCGTCGATTCCGTGGTACCAGCCGCTGGTCGGTTCGGGAGTCTCCCTGGCGAGCTTCCGCAGTTCGAGGATCGGGCGCTCGGTCACCCACAATTCGCTCAGGCTGATGGAGGCCCTCCGCATCGTGCCGCGCGGATCGGCTCGCGTTTCGGAGATGTTGAACCTGTGCGCAATGGCCATGGCGGAGGCGGGCCGGCTCGGCATCTTCACGCCGATGTACTTCATCCACGCCCGCAAACCGGGATAAGACCGGCCGGCCGGTACGGGGCCTTGGCCGCGGCCACCCGCCCTTGTGCCTTTGCTGTCCACCTAACTAGCTTCTGTGGCCATGGTGAACGAGGTTGAGAGAGGCCTTCCCGCCGGTGCGGAGTTGGTGATCATCGGCGCCGGGATCGTGGGCGCGTCAACGGCCTTCTGGGCGGCCCGGAGGGGGCTTGCTCCGCTCGTGCTGGAGGCCCGGCCTGTTCCCGCCTCGCTCACCACTCCGGCCTCCACCGGGGCCTTCCGGTTGCAGTTCGACAACCTGGAGGAGACCGAGTTGGTGCGGGAGACGGTTGACCTGATCCTGAACTTCTCGGAGATCACCGGCCAGGACGCGGCGCCGCTGGCGATCGAGCAGCCGGGCTACCTCTGGGTCACCACGTCCGAGGACCGGGCCGTGGAGCAGCGCCGGCTGGTGGCTCGCCAGCACTCCTGGGGGCAGACCGACATCGAGATCCTGGGTGGGGACGAGGCCAGGCGCAGGTTCCCCTACCTGAGCCGTGAGGTGGTGAGCGCCCGCTACCGGGCGGACGACGGCTTCGCCGACCCCAGGGCCCTGACCCTCGGGCTGTTACGGGCGTCTGGCGCCCCTCTGCACGTTTCGTGCCGGGTGGTGGCGCTCCGGGAACTTCCCTCCGGCGGATTCGACGTCGGCACGAACAGGGGCCACATCCGGGCCGAGCAGGTGGTGATAGCCGCCGGACCCTTCACCGCCGAGCTGGCCGCTCTCCTCGCGGTGGAATTGCCGCTGGAGGTCAAGCCCCGCCACAAGGTGGTGGTGCCCGATCTGGCGCGGGTGCCGCCGGACGCTCCCATGACCATCGATGACGACACGGGCACGCACTGGCGTCCCGCCCTGGCGGGCGCCGCTCTGCTGGACGCCGCGCCGCGAGGGCCGGGGAAGGAGCCCGTGGAGGATGTCCCACCCAGTTCCGGCATGGCATTCCGGGTGCTGGATCCCTCCAGTCCGGATGCCGCCGCCCGGATCAGTCCCTTCTGGGGCGAGGCCTGGAACCAGGGAGAACTCTCCTGGATGGTCCACTCGGGACAGTATGTGATGAGTCCCGACCACCGTCCGCTGATCGGACAGGCGTCGATCGAGGGATTGTGGGTGAACAGCGGCTACTCGGGCCACGGCATCATGTGCTCCCCGGCGGGAGGACGCATCCTGGCCGACCTCATCACCGGACGCCTGGAAGACTCCCCCTTCGCCCTCGACCGGACCTTCGTGAAGCGGAGCCTGGACCAGATCTAGGGTCGATATCCGGTGGTTTCCGGCCATGACGGCCCGAACATGATGCACCAGGCACCGCCAGTGGTGCGGTGTTCCTCAGGTTTGTGGCACTGCTGGTGGTGCGGTGTTCCTCAGGTTCGAGCGATCACCCGTGGTGCACGGGTTTGCGCCCATTTCGGGTTCAGGCGAGGTCGTCCAGCAGCCGCTCTACGAGGTTCTCGTCGTAGGGCGCGGCTTCGGTCAGGCGGTTGCCGAACCTGTCGAGGAGCATGAAGTCGGAGGTGCTGTTCATTCCGTAGTGATCCCAGGCATCGCGTGACTCGCTCCAGAGCGCCGTGAACGTGATCCCCTTGGTGACCACGAATTCCTGCGCCACCTCGAGGGTGCCGATACCGCCCACTCCGATGACGGTGAGGCGGTTGGAGTTTTGCCGAGCGAACCGCTCGATGGCCGGGGCTTCTTCCCGGCACGTCTCTCAGAACGGGGACCAGAACCAGAACATCAAGGGCTTCTCGCCCTTGACGACCGATCGCAGGCTGACCAGCTCTCCGGTGGCTGCGTCGAACATCTCGATGTCGGGCACGTCATCGGAGATCGCCGCCGTTGACGCCGCCGCAGTCGTGGTCGTCGCCGGTACCTCTGTGGTGGTCGTGGTCGTGGTCGTGGTCGTGGGCGCTTCCGTGGTGGTGGTCGTCGCCGGCGCCTCGGTGGTGGTGGTCGTTGTGGTCTCGGCAGCCACGGTCGTGGTGGTGGACGGCTCGGTGGTGGCGGCCGTCTCCTCGGAGGTCACAGCGGCCGCGGTGGATGAGGTGGTCGCCGAGGTGGTGGGAGTGGGTTCGGGTTCGGTGGCGGCGAGCGAGGTGGTGGTGGTGCCGGACGGTTCGGAAGTGCTCCCTACGGTCGCCTCCGTACGCCCCACGGTGGTGGTCGGGTTGTCCGTGGTCGGGTTGGTGGCGGTACCGGTGGCGTCTCCGCCGCAGGCCATGACCGCGCCTGCGACGAGCGCAATAGCTATGACCGATGGGATCAGCCGCAAGTCCGTTCCGGTACGTGGAGGAGCAGTGTCCGTTCCAGGATACCGCGCTGCTAGGGATAGCCACCGGCTAGGTTTCGAGGACTTGGAAATCGAGCATCGACGTGGTCGAGCGCCGCCTGGCAACGATCTGGAGGATGGACATGAGAGAAGCGATACACGGTCCGGGGGCGTCGCGGATGGTCATGGCGGGTCTGGTGGCGCTTATCGTGCTGGCCCTGGTCAGCGCGCCGGCGCTCCTGCCCTCGGCGCGAGCGGAAGATGGCGACGGCAGCGGGTCCGCCATGCCCGTCGAGGTCGAGGAGGAGCTGACCGAGCTGGCGGTGGAGGGCGTCGGCAAGCGCAGCGTCAGCTACGACGGCGCCTTCGGCCGGTTCACGGTCAGCGTCCTGCGCGACTCGCTCATCACCGCGGTTTCGGACGGGAACCGGTCGGTCCAGGCCATCGCTGACGCGGTCGCCAAGAACTGCACGAAGACAGAGCCTGAGGGCGCGGATCACACGGCGCCGCCGACCTGCATCTCCCCGAACGGCTTGCAGACGGTGGGGATCCGCATCGAGGAGGAGTTCGACTGGACCGAGCAGGGCCGGGTATCGCGCGGCTTCCGCTACGAGAACCGGCTGTCGATCGCCATCCGCGGCACGGGGTTCGCCGGCGGGCTGGTCGACATGGTCATCACGAGCGGGGGAGACAACGTCCGCTTCGACGGGTTGGACTTCACCGTCTCCCGCCGCGCCGAGTTCGAGCGGCTTGCGTTGCTCGATGCCATCGACGATGCCCAGGCGACCGCCCGGGCCATCGCCGGACACATGGGTTACGAGATCGTGCGGATCGTCAGGATCACCCCGGGCGCCGGATTCGATCCCTACGCAGTCGAGAGGTTCGCAGGGGACGATGCGTTCGCCGCCGAGGCGGCATCGGAGCCCACGCCCGTGTTCGGAGGCGCCGAGGTGGTCACGTCGCGGGTCTCGATGGTCTTCGAGCTACGACCCAAGGGCTAGCCCTCTCCGGGCCGGCCGGGACGCATACCGGCTGACCTGGTCAACCCGCGAGCGGTGAAGCCTCGCAGGCGTCGCCGTTGCAGCCGTCATTGCCTCGGCCGGCGATCCGGCGGATCGGCGGGATGTGGAGCGCCAGCCCGTACGGCATGTAGGCGGGTACCTGCATGCAGATGGCCCTGGTGGCGTAGATGCCGGTGAAGACCCTGCCCGTGTCATCGTCGACCACCACGATCTCGCCCCTGGGCACCTGCCCGATAGGTGAGTCGTCGGTCGAGACCCGCACCCGGCGCAGCCAGTCCAGCCTGGCGGTGCGCTCAGCCCGGCGGCCACAGTCCGGGCAATCCGCGTTGTAGAAGAGCGTGACACCCATCCGGAGATCCCAGGTTGGGAGCAGCTAGGTGGGTCCGGGCATCACTCCTGGATGACGGTACGGGCCTGCTCCCGCACGTAGGAGCGCATGTACCAGGGGCCGCCGCTGCCGGCTCCCGAGGTGCCCGAGCCCTTCCAGCCGCCGAAGGGCTGGATGTCCGGCCACGCACCCGTGGTGGACCCGGCCCGGCGGTTGGCGTAGACCACGCCGGCCTGGATGCGCTCGAAGAAGCGGTCCACCTCGCCGTCGGTGCCGGCGAAGACACCGGCGGTGAGCCCGAAGATGGTGTCGTTGGCCTTGTCGATTCCCTCGTCCAGGGAATCCACCGGAGTCACCGCCACGAAGGGCACGAACAGTTCCTTCTCCCAGATCCAGGTCTCCTCCGGCGCGGTCACGACGGTGGGCTGGACGAAGTTGCCCCGTTCCAGGTCACCGTTCGTGACGACCTCGCCCCCGGAGAGGATTTCGCCCCCGGCTTCCTTCACGGCTTCCACCGCCGACCGGAAGCGGTCGACCGCGTCCCGGTCGATGACGGGTCCCACGAAGGTGTCGCGCCGGCGTGGGTCGCCGACCTGTAGCTCGCCGGTCTTGCCGGCGAGCAGGTTGACGAACTCCTGGTAGGCGGGCCTTTCCACGTACACCCGGGAGTTGGCTGAGCACTTCTGCCCCGAAAGGCCGAAGGCGGCCCTCATCACCCCCTCCGCGGCCAGTTCGAGGTCGGCGCTGGCCGTGACCACGGCCGGGTTCTTCCCGCCCATCTCGCATACCACGGGCTTGGGACGGCCGGCGGCCACCGTCCGGTAAAGGTACATGCCTACGTCATAGGAGCCGGTGAACGTGACCCCGTCCACGTGATCGTGATGGGCGAGCCGGTCGCCCGCCTCGTCGCCGCCGGTCACCACCTGCAGAGCGCCGGTGGGTAACCCGGCCCGGTAGTAGATGTCGGCCAGCAGCAGCGATCCCAGGGCGCCGGTGTTGGACGGCTTGAGGACCACGGTGTTGCCGGTAAGGAGCGCTGCCGATGTGGGGCTGGCCACCAGTGCCATCGGGAAGTTGAAGGGGGAGATGACCGCCCACACTCCCCAGGGGCGTAGCACCGAATGGTTGGTGTCCCCCACCCCGTACTGGCCCATGGCCGTTTCCATCCCGCCGGACTCGTCCAGGCGGTCGCAGTAGTAGTTGGCGAAGGCGACCGCCTCGGAGACGTCCCCCAGCGCCTCAAGCCGGTTCTTCCCTATCTCGAGGCTCAGGAAGCCGGCCAGGACGGGGGTCTCCTCGTCCAGGATGTCTGCCGCCCGCCGGATGATGGCCACCCGCTCCTGCCAGGGTGTCGACTCCCACCGGGGCTGGAAGGCGCGGGCCGCCGCCACGGCGTCGTCCACATCGTCGTCGGAAGCCTGGGAGTAGACACCCACCACCAGTTCGGAGTCGATCGGGGAACGTTCGGTGTAGGTCTCGGCGGTGTACCGCTTCTCACCGTCGATCAGCAGCGGGTGTGTCTGTCCGATCTGATCGCTCGCGGCGGCGAGGCCCTCCTCGTAGGCTTGATGGAGTGCCGGGTCGTCCGCCGACATCGTGGCATAGGTGATCTTTCCCATGGTGTATTTTCCTTTGAGCGAATAGCCGGAAAGGGAGCGAAGAAAATCTAGCATGCGCCACCTCGATCCCGATCCCGGCCGATGACGTTCGCCCGCCGCGTGCGCGTGATCGACTCCCACACGGCCGGGGAGCCCACCAGGGTGGTGGCCGGAGGATTCCCCGAACTGGCCGGCCGGTCCCTGGCGGAGAAGGAGGCGGACCTCCTAGCCGACCATGCCGACCTGATCAGGCTGCTGGTCGGGGAGCCGCGGGGCCATGCGCCCTGGCACGCCGTCCTGCCGCTGCCACCGCTCCATCCCGATGCCGATTTATCCGTACTGATCCTCTCCGCCCTCGGATCCCTCACCATGTGCGGGCATGCCCTGATCGGCACGGTCACCACCCTCCTGGAGACGGAGCGGATCCCGGCTCGGGAACCGGCTACCGAGGTGGTGGTGGAGACTTTGAGCGGCCTGGTCAGGGCCGAGGCGTGGGTGGACGCGGGGAAGGTCCGCTCCGTGAGGTTCCGGGGAGTGCCGTCCTGGGTGGCGGTCACCGGGCTGGAGGTGGAGGTCGGCGGCCGGCCCTTCCGTGTGGACATCGCATTCGGCGGGATCTGGTTCGCCCTGGTGAGGGTGGAGCAGACCGGTATGCCGATCGCGGTCGAATCGGTGCCCGGCCTCGTGGCGCTCAGCCACCGGATCCGGCTGGAAGTCAACCGGTTGCTCGGCGAGCGTGCCGGCCTTCCGCCGGGAACGCCCGGACGGGTCGACCAGCTGCTCTATGTGGGGCCGCCGTCGAGCCCGGGAGCGGACGGGCAGAACCTGGCCACCTCCACGGGCCTGGGTTTCGACCGCTCCCCCTGCGGGACCGGATGTTGCGCCCGCATGGCCTGGCACTTCGCGAGAGGGGAGCTGGCCGTAGGGGACACCTTCGTCCACGAGAGCGTCCTCAACACGATGTTCACCGGCACGATCCGGGCCGAGACTGAGGTCGCCGGACGCCGGGCGATCATCCCCACCATCACAGGCTCCGCCTACCTCACCGGCTTCAACGAGCTGGTCCTCGACAGCGACGACCCCCTGGGTGCCGGGCTCTTCCTCCCCGCCGCCGGCGGCGACTAGTTCCCGGCTGCACAGGGCCCACCACATTCCGCCTCCTGCTGTCCGAGCGGTGAGGTCGGCCCGGGCCGTGCCCGGCGCACTACTGCGTGGCGCGGCCTTGAGCCCCGACAAGGGGGTTGAACTTGTCACAGACCCGCCGCATACTGTCCGGCAGTCACAAGCACCACCGGTCGGCTGCTTTTGGACGTCCAGCCGACCGGAGTCGGGATCATTCCGGGAGCGCCCCCGTCGGGGATGGCGGAACGCGCCCGGATCGAAGGAGGTGGTGGCTGGGGGATGGGCCCGCTGGGGTGGGGCGTGTTCCGGCGTTTTTCGCGTTCTTCCGGTTGGACGCCGGGCTCTGCGTCCCTGACGCCGGAGGATGACGCCGCGGGTCCGGTCAGATGACCGCCGTCTCCGGAAGAATCGACCCGGTCTCGAAGCGGTCCATGGCGAAGGGGGCCAGGTCGAAGGTCGGTTCCGAACCGAGGACCAGTTCCGAAAGGTGTTCGCCTACCACCGGTCCCTGCTGGAATCCGTGCCCGCTGAAACCGGTGGCGTAATGCAGCCGGTCTATCCCCGGAGCGGTACCGATGATTGCGTTGTTGTCGGGAGTTACGGCGTAGTACCCCCACCAGTTGTGGGTCACTTCCATCTCCAACAGAGCCGGTGCACGGTTGATGATGGCCGGCGCCAGATCCTCGATCGTCTGTGCCCTCCCGCCCATGGCCAGCCCCTTCGCCTCCCGGTGGAAGTAGAAGCCTGTCGTGAAGTCGACCACCAGCGGTAACCGGCGCGGGAAGGGGTCCGGGCCCCTGGTCAGCCAGATGTGGCGCTTGACGGCACGCACCGGCATGCGGACACCTAGCGGCGCCGCCAACCGGGGGCTCCACACTCCTGCGGTCAGCACCACCTCGGGGCTGGAGATGAACCCGTTCGCGGTGCTCACCCCCCGTATCCGCCCGTTCGACACGGCGATTCCGGTCACCTCGCAACCCTGGACGATGGCGGCGCCGTGGCGGGAGGCGGCCCGCGCATAGCCGAGCGCCACCGACTCCGGCGTGCAGGTGCCGTCCCACGCGCAGAAGGTGGCCGCCGCCACGTCGTGGACGCCGATTCCCGGCACCATGCCGAGTGCATCCTCGGCGGTGATCAGTTCCGACGGAACGCCGAGCGACCTCTGCAGGGATACTGCGCGCCGGAAAGTGTCCACCTCGGACTCGCCCAGCAGGAACAGGTATCCGTGCTGCTCGAAGTCGATGCCGGTCGCGAACTCGGTCTCGAACCTCTCGAGCCGGCGGATGTTCTCGACGGCCATGCGGATGTTCAGTTCGTCCGAGAACTGTGCCCGGAAGCCGCCGGCAGCCTTTCCCGTGGAGCCGGAACCGATGGTGTCCCGCTCCAGCACCACCACCTCGGCCCCTGCGGCAGCCAGGTGGTAGGCGGCGGACGTACCCATGATGCCGCCACCGATGACCACCACCGCGGCGGATGAAGGGAGTTCTGCCATATCCGCTCCGGGTCCGTGGATGCGCCCGGCGCTCCTCGGCGCCTGACCGCAGACGGTACCGGGCCCCGTCGGTCATCGCAGGTCTTGCGGAGAGGTAGTTCCGGTCAGCTCCCGGTGGCGTCGGGCGGTAGTCGATGTTCATGCTGCCGCCGGTAGTGCTCTGTTCCTGAGGCTCGTGGCACCGCTGGTGGTGCCCTGTTCCTCAGGCTCTCCGCACCGCTGGTGGTGCTCTGTTCCTGAGGTTCCTCGCACCGTCTGCGGTGCTCTCAGCCTCAAGTATCGAACAGCACCCGAACAAGGGGGTTGAACTTGTCACAGGCCCGCCGCATACTGTCGGGCAGTCACAAGCACCGCCGGTTCTCAGCCATTCGACGTCGAGGGGACCGGAGCCGGGATCAATCCGGGAGCGGACCCCGTCGGGGGATGGCGGGTCGCGTTCGGACCGAAGGAGGTGGTGGCTGGGGGATGGGCCCGCCGGGGAGGGTGTGTTCCGGCGTTTTTCGCGTTCTCCGATGGCGCGGGACCGTGTGCACCGAGCCATCGGAAGGGATGGCGTCCGCCGAGATCCTCAACAGGCATCCGGCGACTACTGGACGGCCGGGCCCATCGCCTCCTGGTACCAGGCCTTGATGGCGGCCACCGTGTGCTCGCTGTTGAGTCCCATATCAGGATCGATCACAAGGGGTCCCGGGCGGTAGCCCCTGCTGGACAGGCCCCCCTGCACCGAGCGCATCAGAGCCAGGTCCTCCGCCACGGTGGTGCGGGCATCCTCGTCCGCCACGCGGCGGACGGTCGGCGAATCCTCACCGTCGAGGCTGAACCACTCCCGGAAGAACGGGGTGCGGTCCACCGACGCGGGCCGCCAGCAGAAGGTATTGAGCACCGGCCCCGGGTAGACCTGGAACGAGAAGAGCGGCCACAGGTAGAAGGACCGGTAGTCGGCGGCGTGCGGGGAGGCCTGGTAGTCGATCTCGTAGTACTGGTCGGGAGAGCTCTCAGCGCGGTGCTGCAGGGATTGGCCGACCGGCCGGATGGTGTAGGTCTCGGGGAGCACCACTCCCTTGGAGAAGGACGGATGGGCCGACCGGCAGTGGTAGCACTCGTTGTAGTTCTCGACCGCCACCTTCCAGTTCGACTCGGCCGTGAACCACCGGCGTTCGAGCGGCCGCATCCGCTCGATGGATGGCAGGAACTCATATAGTGCCTCCCGGACGCCGGGATAGGTCACCTCCATGGGCCTCGCGTCGCCGTCCAGGTTCACGAAGAGGAAGCCCCAGAGGTCCTCGGTCAGCACCTCGGTGAGGCATATCCCGCCAGGATCGAAACCGGGCCTGCCCTGCGCATGGGGCGCATGATCGAGACGTCCGTCCAGCCGGTAGGTCCATAAGTGGTACGGGCAGACCAGCTTGGGACGGACACCCGCTCCGTCGAGCAGGCGGTGGCCCCGGTGCATGCATACGTTGTAGAAGGTCCGGATCGTTCCTTCCGGGTCCCTGACCGCGAACAAGGACTCGCCGGCGATCTCGAAGGTGACGTAGCTACCCGGCCCGTCCAGATCCGAGGCGTGGCAGCCGTACTGCCAGGTCGACGACAGGACCCTGCGCTGCTCGAGACCGAACAGGTCGGCGTCCAGGTACACGGACGGCTCCATGCTCCGCTGCGGTCGGATGTAGGGGGAGCAGTCAGTGGCTTCCACGGTCCGGTCTCCAGTAGACGCCCAGATCGTATCTGCGTTGATGCATCAGGTCTATCGCCGCCACCACATCCGGCGGGGCATCGGCCACGATGAACGAGACGAGGGTCTCGAGCGCGGCGGCGGCCGCCAGCGTGGAGGGGAAGAACTGGGGAGTGGCGCTCGGGGCGAGGATGAGATGGTCGGCATCGGGAGCGATGGGAGAACCGTGACTGTCGGTGATGGCCACGACCCGGGCGCCCTGGCGGCGGGCGGCGTCAGTCGCTTCGACCACCTCCGTCCGGTAGGGGGCGAAGGTCATGGCCAACACCACGTCGGCGGGCCCGGCCTTCACGATGCCGTCCATCGGAACGTTCCCGTCACCGGGAACCGCCACCACATTGTCCACAGCCATCCCGGCCAGGTACGCGAAGTTGTGGGCCAGGGCGTAGTTGGCACCCACCCCGATCACGTAGGTGCGCCGGGAACAGACGATGTGATCGGCGATCGCCCGTAGCTCCGGTGCGGAGGTGACGCCGAACATCCGCTCCAGATTCCGGAGCGTGACCGCCGCCATCTCGGCGTAAAGGGCGGGGAGCCCCTCGTCCGATATCGACTGCAGGGACATGGCGCGGTCGCGGAACGGGCTCCGTGACCGCATTTCGATCCGGAAGCGCTCCCGGAAGTCATCGAAGCCCTCGAAGCCCAGTGCGCGGGCCATGCGGACCAGGGTGTTCGGATGGACGTCCGCCAGGCCGGCCAGCTCGCGCACGGTCGCGAACCCGACCTCGTCGGGGTGGTCGAGCACGAATGCGGTCGCCTTGCGGACCTGCGGCGCCATCTCCCCGATGGCCGAACTCATGTCCTGCAGGAGGGTGTCGAGCCCGGAGACCGTGTTTGGTACAAATGTATGGTTAGTCATGTAAGCTCGTACAAGTGTACCAGACAGGTCCTGCAGCACGTTGTTCCCGCCGGACGTCCCCACAACTACTGGCGATCCATCCGCGTGGCGTAGGGACGCCCCAATATGGCTGACGCACGGGTGATCATCATCGGTGGGGGGATCATGGGGGTGTCGCTCCTCTACCACCTGGCTGTCGAGGGTTGGACCGACTGCCTGCTGCTGGAGAAGGGCGAACTGGCCTCCGGATCGACCTGGCACGCGGCCGGCCAGATCACGCATTCCACCTCGAGCTATGGCCTGGCGTGGATGACCCGGTACGGGACCCGAAAGTACGCAGAACTGGAAGCGGAGACCGGTCGCTCGGTCAGCTGGCACCAACCGGGCTCGCTGCGTCTCGCCGTCCGGGACGAAGAGATGGACTGGCTGCGCTACACGGTGTCGGTGGGCCGCGGGATCGGCAACCGCATGGAGGTGATCCCTCCGGCACGGATCGCCGAACTCCATCCGTTCTGCAACCTCGACGGGGTCCTCGGCGCCCTCCACACGCCCGACGACGGTCATGTGGATCCGGCCGGGGCGGTGTTCGCCTTCGCGCAGGGCGCCCGCCGGAGGGGCGCCTCTATCAGGCGCAACACCAGGGTCACCGGCACGGCGCCGCTCCCGGGGGGCCGCTGGAGGGTGGAGACCGAGGACGGATCCTACGTCTGCGACCAGGTGGTCAACGCGGCCGGCACCTACGCCCGGCAGGTGGCGGCCTGGGCAGGACCGTCCGTGGACCTGCCGGTCATTCCCATGACCCACCAGTACTTCGTCACGGAGGAGGTCCCGGCCTTCGCCGGCCTGGAATACGAACTGCCGGTTCTGCGCGAGGACACCCATGTGTCCGGGTATATCCGGATGGAGCGCCGGGCGGGGCTCATCGGCATTTACGAGAAGGCGGACCCGCGCTCGGTGTGGGAGGACGGCACCCCGTGGGATGCCGACCACCACCTCTTCCCCCCGGAGTACGACCGGGTGGCGCCGTGGCTCGCGGCAGCCTTCGAGCGGGTCCCGGTTCTGGCCGATGCGGGCATCGTCAAGGAGGTCCACGGAGCGATCACCCATCCTCCCGACGGCAACATGCTGCTGGGGCCGGCGCCGGGCCTCACGAACTACTGGTACTGCACGGGAGTGCAGGTGGGCATCTCGTGGGGTCCCGGGGCGACCCGCCAGCTTGCCACCTGGATGGTTCGGGGCGCTCCCACCATCAACCTGCGGGCCTTCGATCCGTCCCGGTTCGGCCGCTTCGCCACGCCGGAATACAACCGGATCAAGGCCCATGAGGACTACCTGCTCCGTCACGAGGTTCCGTTCCCCGATCTCGACCGGCCCGCCGGACGCCCGCACAAGACGTCCACGCTCCACGGCCGGATGGCGCGGCGAGGAGCGGTCTTCGAGGAGGTCTTCGGATGGGAGAGGCCCCGGTGGTTCGCACCCGATAGGGAGGTGGCCCGGCATCACCATTCCTTCCGGAGGGCTCGGTGGTTCGCGACGGTCGCCGAAGAGGTGCGGGCCGTGCGGGAACGGGCGGGGATGGCCGACCTGACAGCCTTCTCCAAGTTCGAGGTTGCCGGCGCGGGCGCGGCTGCCTTCCTGGACCGCCTCTCGCCCAGCCGGCTGCCCGGTGTGGGCAGGATCGGGCTGATGTACATGCTCACCGATCACGGCATGGTCGAGGCCGAGTTCACCGCCGCCCGCCTCGCCGCGGATCGCTTCTACCTGGTCGGTGCGGCGGTCGGGGAACTGCGATTCCTCGACTGGCTGCGTGGCCACGTCCTCGACGGCCGGGAGGGCCGGGGACTCGGTCCCGACGGCCCGGAACGCGTCAGCATCACCAACCGCTCGGCCGGCCTCGGCGTGCTGGCGGTGGCCGGACCCGGAAGCCGGGAAGTGCTGCAGCCGCTCACCGGCGCCGACCTGTCCAACGAGGGCGGGGGATGGCTGTCGGCGCGTTCGATCGACATCGGCGGGGTCCGAGCGCTGGCCCTTCGCCTGTCGTTCACCGGAGAACTGGGATGGGAGCTCCATGTGGCGATGGAGGACCTGCCGGCCGTGTTCGACGCCGTTGCCCTCTCGGGTGCCTCGCACGGTATGGGCGTGTTCGGATCGGAGGCGCTCAACTCGATGCGGATGGAGAAGGCCTACCGGGTCTCGGGCGACATGACCCAGGAGGTGACAGCATACGAGGCCGGCCTGATGAGGTATGTCGATCCGGCCAAGAAGGGCTACGTCGGCTACGAGTCCCTGGCTGCAAGCAGGGAGAGGCCGCGCTGGAAGCTAGCTTTGCTGGCAGTGAATGCATCGGATGCGGATCCGCTCGGCGGGGAGGGTGTCTTCATGGAAGGCCGGCGGGTCGGGGTGGTGACCACCACCGGCTACGGACACACCACGGGCCGCAGCCTGGCGTGGGCGTACGTGGATCCGGGACTGGACGTTCCGGGGACGGGCCTCGAGGTGGCGGTGCTGGGGAGGTCGACCGGGGCCACGGTCCTGGACGGCCCCGTCTGGGACCCGGAAGCGATCCGGCCGCGCCTATGAGCACCCGGCACGGACCCGCGGCCGACCCGGCCCGCGCCGAGTCGTACCTGCCCGGCGGAGCGCTGGGCGCCAACGCGAACGTCGAAGGGTGCCGTTTCGCCGTGGCCTCGGCATCGGGCCCGTACATAACCGACACCGACGGCAACCGGTATCTCGACTACGTGACCGGTGCGGGAGCTCTGATCCTGGGCCACCAGCACCCGGCCGTCGTGGAGGCGGTTGTCAGGCAGGCCGGCCGCACCATGCACCAGTACGGCGCCCTCACCGATGTTGCGATCGAGTTGGCCTCCCGGTTGGTGGACGCGATCCCCTGTGCGGAGCGCATCGTCTTCGCGACCACCGGCTCCGAGGCCACCGCCTACTCGATGCGGCTGGCCAGGGCGGTGACCGGCCGTGACCTGATCGTGAAGTTCGAAGGGGGGTTCCACGGCAACCACGACTACGCGGGGATCGCGGTCGCCTCCCCGACCACGGCCGACTACCCGACCGGCAAACCGTTCACCGCCGGAACTCCGGAACCCGTGCGGGACACCATGCTGGTGGTCCCCTACAACGACCTCGAAGCCCTGGATCGGCTGGTGACCCCCGTTCTGGATCGGGTGGCGGGGATCATCGCCGAGCCTGTGCAGCGGATAATCCCGCCCCTGCCCGGATTCCTCGAAGGGCTGCGACGTTTCTGCGACCGGCACGGGCTACTGCTGATCTTCGACGAGGTGGTGACCGGCTTCCGGCTGTCCTACCAGGGAGCCCAGGGCCACTTCGGCGTGACCCCGGACCTGGCGGCCTTCGGCAAGATCATCGGAGGCGGAGGCACGCTGTCATGCGTGGCCGGGCGGGCGGACCTCATCGACCGGACCAGCCCGAGGTTGAAGGGAACGCCTCGCTTCGTCTACACATCGGGCACGTTCCATGGCAACCCCCTCTCCGCAGCTGCCGGACTGGCCACCCTCGAAATACTCCGGAGACCGGGCTTCTACGAGGACCTGGCGGACCGCACCCGGCGCCTGTCCCTCCGGCTGACCGATGTGCTCGAAGCCCACGGCCGCAGAGCCATGGTGGCGGTGGCCGGATCCCTGTGGCAGATCCTCCACATCGATCGGCCTCCGGAGCGCTACGCCGACCTCCTGTCCTCCGACCAGGAGGCCAACCGCCGTCTCGACCGGGCGCTCCTCGCCAACGGGATCAACGTGATACCCGGACTGCGGCGCTTCGTGAGCCTGGTCCATTCGGATGAGCACTTCGAGACGACCGCCCGTGCTCTCGACCGCGCCTGCCGGGAGTCGGATGGAAACCATGACCCGGCCGGAGGGCCGGGATGAGGATCGTCCGCATATCCGCGTTCGGAATGGCGCTACCTCTGCGGCGACCCTACGAACTCCAGGGCGGGCGGCTCCGCTACGAACAACTCGATTCGACGATGGTCAGGATCGACACCGATGAAGGGGTATCCGGATGGGGTGAGGCGTGCCCGTGGGGATCGACCTACCTTCCCGCCTTCCCGAGGGGTATTCGCGCCGGTATCGAGGAACTCGCTCCGGCCCTGATCGGCCAGGATCCTCGCCGAACCGACGTGGTCAACTCCGTGATGGACACCGCCCTGCCGGGACATCCCTACGTGAAGTCGGCCATCGACATCGCCTGCTGGGACATCTTGGGGAAGGCCACCGGCCTGCCGGTGTGCGACCTGCTCGGAGGCCGCCGGCCCGGGGATGTGACCATCCAGTCCTCCATCCCGAGCGCCGATCCCCCCGAGATGTTGCGGAACATCGAGCGCTTCTCCGCCAAGGGCTACACCATCCACTCGGCCAAGGTGGGGTCGGGCGTGGCGGCGGACATCGAGCGGATCGAGTACCTGGCGGAGCGCATGCCGGCGGGGAGTTCCCTGACCGTCGACGTCAACCGCGCCTGGATCCCGGACCAGGCCATCCGCGTCATGCAGGCTACGGAGGGGGTCGACGCCTACTTCGAGCAGCCGTGCGCTACCTACGCCGAGTGCCTCCAGGTGCGGAGGGCCACCCGCCAGCCCATCCTCCTCGACGAGATCATCCACACCTACGCCGACCTGCTCAGGGCCCACCAGGACCGGGCCTGCGAGGGAATCGGGCTGAAACCCAACCGGGTGGGCGGCCTGACCAAGGCCAGGCGGATCCGCGACCTCTGCGTGCAGACCGGCATGAGGCTGAACATCGAGGACACCGGTGGGACCGCCCTCGCCGACACCGCGGCGGTCCATCTCGCTCAGGCCACCCCGGCCCGCTACCGGCGGGGCACCTGGTTCTGCCACGAGATGATCACGGTGGACCCGATCATCGGAGGAGCACGCAACCTCGGCGGCGTCACCCGTGCTCCCGAAGCCCCGGGTCTCGGCGCCGAGCCCGATCGCGATGCGCTGGGAAGGCCGCTACTGGTGATTGGCGGCTAGCCGGCGCCCCCGCATCCCTCGGCACCCGGGCGGGCAGGCAGGGCTAGGCGGGTGCGGGCAATGAGCCGAGGAGTTCGATCAGGTCTACTACCCGGCTGGAGTATCCCCACTCGTTGTCGTACCAGGACACGATCTTGACAAGCCGCTTGCCCAGCACCTCGGTTCCCCCGGCGTCAAAGATGGAGGAGTGAGCATTCCCGATTATGTCGGACGACACCAGCGGCTCCTCCGAGTACTGGAGGACGTTTCGCATCGGCCCGCGGGCGGCGCGCCGCAGCGCTCCGTTCACTGTCCCGACGTCCACGTCGGTGGACAGCTCGGCCACCAGTTCCACGAGGGATCCGTCGGGTACGGGGACTCGCATGGCCATCCCGTCCAGCTTCCCGGAGACGGCCGGCAGCACCGTCCCGACCGCCCTGGCGGCGCCGGTCGAGGTGGGGATTATGTTCTCGGTCGCCGCTCTGGAACGGCGCAGGTCCTTGTGGGGCACGTCGGCCAGCCGCTGATCGTTCGTGTAGGCGTGGACGGTGGTCATGACGCCCCGCACGATGCCGAACTCGTCATCCAGCACCTTGGCGACCGGGGCCAGGCAGTTGGTGGTGCAGGATGCGTTCGAGACGATCCGGTCCGTGGCCTTGACATCCCCCTCGTTGACGCCGAGCACGACGGTGGAATCGATGCCGTCCTTGGCGGGCACCGTGAGCAGGACCCTTCCGGCCCCGGCTTCCAGGTGCTTCTCGAGCAGGTCTCTGGTACGGAAGGCCCCCGTGGACTCGATCACCACGTCCACGCCGAGGTCGCGCCATGGCAGGGCGGTCGGCGAGGACTCCCGCACCATCAGGATGTGGTGACCACCGACGGTCATCCTCCCGTCCCGTACCGTCACCCTGTTCTCCAGGGTGCCCATCACCGAGTCGCGCCGGAGCAGGTAGGCGAGGACCTCGTGGTCGGCCAGATCGTTGATCGCCACCACCTCGATCGGGGAGGAGGGGCGGCTGAGGATGATCCGCAGGACCGCTCTCCCGATCCGGCCGAAGCCGTTTATGGCAACCCTCGTGGTCATGTCAATCCCCTCCGGAGTGGTACCGGCGGAGCAGCTCGACGATCCGGGCCGCGTAGCCCCACCCGGTGTCGAACCAGACGATCGTCTTCAACAGGTTGCCCCCGATCACCATCGTGGACAGGCTGTCGAAGATTCCCGAGTAGGTCGACCCCCGCACGTCGCTCGACACGATCGGGTCGTCCGTGAAGCCGAAAACACCCTGATAGCCGGTGCGGCATGCCTCCCTTACCGCCTCGTTGACCTCGCTCCCGGTCGTCTCGCTCCGGAGGCGGGTCACCGCGTCGACGGTCGACCCGTCGTCAACGGGAACGTTGAGGGCCTTGGAGGAGATGCGGCCCGCGAGATGGGGGAAGACGCCGGAGAGGATGTCGTCGGTGTTGCTGGTGACCGGGATGATGTTCTCGCCCGCCGCCCGGCTGGCCCTGAAGCCGCCGCTGGGCACGTCTCCGAGCCGGGCGCGGTTGGTGTAGGCGTGGATGGTGGTGAAGAACATCTGATCGATCCCGAAGTGCCGGTCGAGGATCCGGATCAGCGGGGCCATAGCGTTCGAGGTGTTGGAGCCTGTCGCCACCACCGGTGGGCCGTCTTCGAGTACTTCGTCCGTGACGCCGCTCAGCAGCAGCGGGAGGTCGCCGGGCTTCTCAGGTGTCGAGGCGAGGATCACCCTCCTGGCTCCGGCGTCCAGGTGCCGGTTGCACCATGCGGCTGTACGGAACTTGCCCGTGGCCTGCACGACCGTCTCCACCCCGAGAGCATCCCAGTCCACGTCTCCCGGCTCGGCCCCGTTGATGAGCGGGATGCGGGAGGATCCGACGACCAGGGCGCCGTCCTCGAGCGACACCGGCTCGGGGTAGGGGCCGTAGATCGAGTCGTACTTGAGCAGGTACGCCAGCGCTTCCGGGTCCGCGATATCGACTATCGCTGCCACGGGTGTCTCCCCGTCGCGGCCGATCTGGCGGAACACGTTGCGCCCGATCCGTCCGAATCCCATCAGGCCGATGGTCACCCGTTCCCCAATCTCTCCGGCAAGCTGACGGAGTGTAGACCGTTCCGGTCAGTACAGATAGCCGGGGCGCCTCGCCACCGGCTCAGGCCGGTCTGATCGCCCGACCCAGGCGGGCCGACTCGTAGAGGGCCTCCATCACCGCGGTGGTGCGGCGGCCCTCCCGGCCGTCCACCAGCGGGGAACGGCCCTCGGCGACCGCCGCCACGAAGTCCTCCATCTGGAGGAGGTGCAGGCTGGAGTCGGCGAAGCCGGCCTGGGTGAGGGTGTCTCCCCGGTCGACCGGCCCGGCGTTCATGAGCTCCTCGATCTCGGGGGAAGGGCCTCCGGGCACATCCCATCGGGCCAGCCGGTCATCGACCAGACTCACCGTCCCCTCGGTGCCGCGGACGGTGAGGTACCGGGGCTGGGGAGGTACGGCGGCTGTGGTGCTGAGCAGGGTGGCCAGGACGCCGCCGGTGAACCGGAGCAGGCCCACGGTGATGTCCTCCACCTCGATGCGGTGGAGCGGCGAGGTGCTGTAGAAGGCCAGCGCCTCCTCGACGTCACCCAGCATCCACAGCATCAGGTCCAGCGTGTGGCTGGTCTGGGTCACCAGCGACCCGCCGCCCTCGGACTCCCACCTGCCCCGCCACTCACCGGAGTCGTAGTAGGGCTGGTCGCGGTAGAACAGCCCGGAGCACTCCGCCATGAGGGGCCGTCCGATCAGGCCACCGGTGATGGCATTCTTCATCTGGACGGCGGTCTCCAGGAAGCGGTACATGTAGATGCAACCCAGCGTCACCCCGGCCCTCCGGCAGGCCTCGATCATCCGGTCTGCGTCTGCCACGGTGGCGGCGATGGGCTTCTCCGTGAGCACGTGCAGGCCCTGGGACGCGGCTTCCACGGCCATCCGGGCGTGGTCGCCGGTGGGGGAGGCCAGGCAGACGGCGTCGAGGTCGGCCCGGATCAGGTCGCGCCAATCGGTGTGGACCTCGGTCACTCCGTATCCGGCGCCGAAGTCGGCCGCCTTCTGCCGGTTGCGGGAGCAGACCGCGACCAGTTCGGCGCCCCCGGGCCGTCCGGCAAGTGCGCCGGCGAAGAGGTGGCCGCCACCCCCGGTACCGATCAGACCGAAGCGGAGGCTCACGCCGGAGGAGGAGAGGGGAGCGAGCGAAGGAGGGAGGCCCTCAGCATCGGCCGTAGTATACGCCCGCAGCGTCCCGAGAAAGGCAGGGCCCATGCGTCGAGTTCCGACCACTGCCGCCACCGGAGCGGAGCTGGTCCCCCTGTTCCGGGACCACCTGGAGTTGTGCAAGGTGAAGCCGGGCGAGACGGTGCTGGGGTTCACCGACACCATGAGTAACCAGGTGTACAGCATCGCCCTGGCGGCGGCGGCGCGAGTGCTGGGTGCCGACTACTTCCAGATCGTGGTGGCCGCCGACGAGAGCTGGATGAAGTCCCGGGCGATCGTCGATGCCTGGAAGGGATCCGACCTGGTGGTGGTGACCGCCACCACCGAGTGGATCTACAGCGACGCCCACAACGAGGCTCTCGACGCCGGGGCGCGCACGCTGATGCTCCTGGAGCCGGAGGACATGCTCCGCCGCATGTTCCCCATCCCCGAGATACGGCGGCGGGCGGAGGTCAGCGAAGCACTGCTGGCGGCCGGGACCACGCTGCGCATCGAGTCCGAGGCCGGGACCGATCTCACCCTGAGCTACGAGGGGCGCCCGGTGATGACCCAGTACGGGTACACCGACACGCCGGGACGCTGGGACCACTGGCCTTCGGGCCAGGTCGTGGTGGCGCCGCTGGAGCATTCGGCCGAAGGCACCCTGGTGCTGGACGAGGGCGACTGCCTGCTCAACCTGGGCCGCTACGTGATGTCTCCCGTCACGATGGAGCTCCGTGAGGGGAGCGTCGTCTCCATCGAGGGAGGAGCCGACGCCCGGCTGGCGCGGGATCACTTCGAGTCGCCGGGGGACAGGCGCTCCTACGGCGTGTCCCACATCGGGTGGGGATACGAGCACCGGGCCAACTGGAACGCCCTCGGTCTCCGCTTCTGGGAGTCGGGGGGTGTGATGGACACCGAGAGCTACTACGGCAACATGCTCATCGCGTTCGGCGCCAATTTCGTGAGAATCCTCAAGGGGGAGAACCGGGCTCCGTTCCACTTCGACATCCCCACCCGTAACCACTCCATCTGGGTGGACGACCGCCAGATCATCGACCGGGGGAGCTTCGTCATCCCCGAGCTCCGACTCGACTACCAGGAAGGACCCAGCGAATGACCAGCCTCGTAATCCGCAATGCCGAACTGCTGGACTGCACCGGCGCCGACCCCCGGGCGGGCATGGACGTGGCCGTGTCGGGGTCGTTGATCAGCGGGATCGGGCCGGGGGCGGGGAGTTCGCCCGATCAGGTGATCGACGCCACCGGGCTGACGCTCATGCCGGGCCTCACCGATGCCCATGTCCATATGGGCCTGGTGTCGTCGGCGGGCGATGTGGGCGACCTGCCCTGGATCGACTACGTGTTCACCGTGCGGCGAGTTATCGAGAACACCCTCCAGGAGGGTTTCACCACCGTCCGGGACGCGGGGGGCCTGGACCCGCACTGGGCCCGGCTGGTGGAGCGAGGCGAGATCGACGGGCCCCGCATCCTTCCGTCGGGGTCGGTGCTATCCCAGACCGGTGGCCATGGGGACCTGAGGCACGCCCATCACCACGCCCACCCCCGCGGCAGCATCCCCGGACTGTTGGCCACCCCCGAGGTGGTGGACGGTCCCGACCAGGTGCGCCGTGCGGCCCGCGAACAGCTTCGCAAGGGCGCCACGCAGGTGAAGGTGTTCGGCTCGGGCGGGGTGCTGTCGCCGACCGATCCCTTCGACAGCCTCCAGTTCAGCCACGAGGAGCTTCGCGCCGCGGTGGAGGCGGCCGCCGACTGGCACACCTACGTGCTGGCCCACTGCCACACCTCTGACGCCATCCGCCGGGCACTAGCGGCCGGCATCCGCTCCATCGAGCACGCCAGCATCCTGGACGAGGACGCCGCCCGCCGGATCGTGAGCTCCGAAGCCTTTGCGGTGGTGACCCTGGCGGTCAAGTACGACCTGCTGGAGAATCCGGAGCGGGCCGGCCTCACCCCGTCCCAGCTCGCCAAGCTCCAGGCGGTGGAGTCGGAGGTGGGCCGGAGCATCGAGATCATGGGGGAGACAGGGGTCCGGGTCGGCTCCGGGTCCGACATCGTCGGTCCGCTCCAGGACAGGCGGGGCCGGGAGCTGCCCAACAAGGCCAGGTTCATGGGCGCTGCGGAAGCCATCGCCACGGCGACCACGGTGAACGCCCGGATCTTCTACATGGAGGACCGGATCGGCACCGTGGAGGTGGGCAAGGAGGCGGACCTGATCCTGGTGGAGGGCCGGCCGCTCGACGAGATCGGGGTGCTTGCCGAACCCGACCGGATCGTGGCGGTCATCAAGGGAGGCCGTGTCTACAAGGACACCCAGGGCCGCTGCTCGCCCACCTAGATCCCGGGCGAGCTGGTACCGGCCGGTGGGCTGATGGCGCAACCTGACCAGCAGCAGATCCCGATCCCCGGCGGGGAGTTCCTGATGGGATCCGACTGTCACTACCCGGAGGAGCGCCCAGCCCGCATGGTGCTGGTGGACCCCTTCCGGATCGATGCCCGCCCGGTGACCAACCGCATTTTCATGGAGTTCGTCGCCGATACCGGCTACGTGACCTTCGCCGAGCGACCTCCCGACCCGGCCCACTACCCGGGAGCTCGACCGCAGGACCTGGTGCCGGGCTCGCTGGTGTTCGGGATGACGGACGGGCCCGTGGACCTGCAGGACTTCCGCAACTGGTGGGCCTGGACTCCCGGCGCCGACTGGCGCCGGCCGCTGGGGCCCGGCTCGTCCCTGGACGGACTGGAGGATCATCCCGTGGTCCACGTCGCGTATCCCGATGCGGTCGCCTTCGCCCGCTGGGCCGGCATGCGCCTTCCGTCTGAGGCCGAGTGGGAGCACGCCGCCCGGGGTGGCCTCGAGGGGGCCGAGTTCGCGTGGGGCGATCAGGACGTCCAGGAGACCGCGCCGCTGGCCAATACGTGGCAGGGCCGGTTCCCCTACGAGAACACGGAGTTGGATGGCTGGACCCGGACTAGTCCGGTCGGCTCCTACGCCCCCAACGGCTACGGCCTGCACGACATGATCGGCAACGTCTGGGAGTGGACCTCCACCCGCTACAGGGAGGCGCCACCGACAGCCGGGTCACGGTGCTGCGGCCCACCGAGGAGCGAGCACCTCGCCCCGATCCGGGAACCCGGCCCCTTCCCCGCGCGCACCATCAAGGGCGGATCCCACCTGTGCACGATCCAGTATTGTTTCCGCTACCGCCCGGCCGCCCGCCAACCCCAGACCATCGACACCTCCGCCAGCCACCTGGGTTTCCGCTGCGCATCACGTGCCTGACCACACACCGAGCGAACCTCAGGTCAGGACGCCGCTGGTGGTGCGGTGTTCCTGAGGTCCTGGGCGCCGCTAGCGGTGTCCTCTGCCCAAAGTTCGAGAAGTCGCGAAAAACCGGTGCAACGCACCGGGCCCTCCCCCGCCGCCACCACCCAGGTTGGAGCGTGGTCGGCCCTGCCCGGCTGGGTGCCGGGGATCGGCTGTCGCTCCGTAAGCCTTATGTTCCCTTGGGCCGGCCGTTCCGATCGGTCTCACCTCATCGGCCGGTGCTGGTGCTTGGCGATAGGCAACGTATGGTGGGGGTGTGACAGTTTCGGGCGCTGCTAGCAAGAACGCGAAAAAATTCTGATGCCCCGGGTGTGAGGGCGTGGGTTCAGCCGGGGGTGGTTGGACTCGCGGGAGTGGCGCGCAGGACACGGGCGCGGCCGTCGAGGTCGATGCGTTCGGCCACGTCGGCGGCTTCCTGGCCGGCGGCGTAGAGGTCTCTGGGCCGCACCGCATCGCCGATCGTGTAGATGCCGGCTCGTAGCCCGGCCCGCCTCAGCTCGTCCGGGAGCTCCGAGGCGGGGCGACGGCCGCCGATCACGACCGATCCCACGTCCAACCGGCCTTTCTTCCCCAGGCTCTGGAACACCACGCCGGCGCCGGTGATCGACTCCGCGGTGGCTTCCCGGTGGATGGTGACCCCCTCGTCCGCCTCCAGTTCCATCTCCACGAGCAACCCGGTGAAGGCGCCGTCCTTGGCAAGGGAGGCGCCGGGTTCGATGATGTGGACCCTGACACCGGAGCGGCGGAGGTGTTGTGCCACCAGGCAGGCTGCGAAGTCGCCACCGATCATGGCCACATCCGGCTCCCACTCGGCCGGCGGCCGTTCCAGTGCGGAGAGGACATCGAAGATCGGGACGGTGGGATCCTGCGTGCCCGCCCACAGGTAGCCTCCTTGCGCTCCGGTCGCCACCACTACCGCATCGGGATCGGCCTCGGAGACCTCGGGGATCCCGACCCGGTAGCCGGTCCTGATCCTCACTCCGAGCTCGTCGAGCTCGAGGGCCAGCCAGTCGACCAGGTTCCCGTAGTCGGGCAGGGCACCGCGCACGTAGTGCAGCTGGCCACCGAGTCGCTCGGTGGCCTCGCACAGCAGGACGTCGTGGCCGCGGAGGGCGAGGAACCGGGCGGCGTGCATGCCCGCCACTCCGCCGCCGACGACCATGACGCGCACCCGCTCCGGTGCTGGTCGGTAGCTGTCCCGGGAGAGCTCGTAGGTGCTGGCGGGATTGGCGGCGCACCCGGCCGGGGTCCGGGCCACGGTCAGGTTGGCGCAGGTGTTGCAAGCGATGCAGGGCAGTATCCGGTCGGCCCGTCCTTCGGTCAGCTTGTGCACGTAGTCGGGATCGGCGTGGAAGGCCCGAGCCAGGGTGACATACTCGAAGCCCTCCCGCTCCATCACCCGGTCGGCGAACACCGGATCGTTCATGCGCTGTGCCACGCTCACGGGGACCCGGTCACCCACCGCCCGGCGGATCGCCGCCGCCTCAGCGACGAAGCCTCCCTTCGGGGCCTCGGGTCCCTGGAAGATCTTCGACATCGACTCGTAGGTGCCTCCGGCCACGTCGATCAGGTCGATCCCGGCATCGGCGAGTATGACCGCGAAGCGGGCCGACTCATCCGCCTCCAGACCACCCTCCACGTACTCGGCCGCCGAGATCCGGTATCCGATCGGGTAGCCGGGTCCGACCACGTGCCGGACCGCGGCGAGAACCTCCAAGGGGAAGCGGGCCCGGTTGGCGAGAGACCCTCCGTATCCGTCGGTGCGCCGGTTCGACTGGGGGGACAGGAACTGCCCGAGCAGGTAACCGTGCGCACCATGCAGATGGATCATGTCGACACCCGCCGCCAGGCACCGCTCGGCGGCCCTGGCGAAGTCGGCTATCACCCGCCGGATGTCGACCTCCGTCATCCGGCGGGGGACCGTCCCCGGATCCATGAAGGTGGAGGGAATCGCCGAGGGAGCGATCGGGCGGCGATGGTGGGAGGTGATGGAGGCCTGGCGGCCACCGTGGTGGAGTTCCATGGCCAGCTTGGCGCCGTGCGCCTGGATCTCTCGAGCCATCCGGCGGAGCGCCGGGATGACGTGATCCCCGTGGCACCCCACCTGGTACGGGTTGCCACGACCCTCCGGCGACACGTAGGTCGATTCGAGCTGGATCAGCGCCGCCCCGCCCATCGCACGCCGCCGGGCGTAGGCGATGTAGCGCTCGTTCAGCGATCCGTCGGGGCCGGCCATCGACTTCTCCATCGGGCCGACGATGATCCGGTTGCGCATGTGCATCCGGTTGATGTACCCGGGACGCAGCAGGTTCTCGAAGCTCACGGGCAGCCTTCCTCGGACTCGGCTACCCGGCGGTCGGGCATCGAGCCGGCACCGGATCGATCGCCGCGACCAGCGCCTCGGCGAACTCCCGGTCGTTGATGTGGTGGTCCATCCGCACCAACGATATGGGGGAGCCGGGCGCCAGCCCCGACCGGACACCCTCGGCGAAGGCCACCACGGATCCGGGGTCGTGGAAGGGGCCTCCCTCGACATCGAGCTGCGAGACGCCCTTCATCGGTACCAGCACCGAGGTGGCCGCTCCAGGGGTCCCGAGGCGTTCCGCCACCGTCCGGCCGAGCCGGTAGTTCTCCTCCGGGGTGGTGCGGACGAGGGTGACCAGATCGTTGTGCGCCAGGTGGGGCCGGTTCCGGAAGCGCTCCGGCAGGCCTGCCATGGGTCCCCGGCAGATCATGTCGATCGCTCCCGGGGCGACGGCCTGCGGGACACCGGATCGGGAGGCGGCGGTGAGACGGTCGGATCCCGCCGGCCACAGACCCCCGAACAGCTCGTCGGTTACCTCGCTGATGGTCACGTCGATGGCGGATGACACAAGGCCCTGGCTCACGAATGATTCGAAGGAGCGACCTCCGGTGCCGTTGGCGTGGAACACCAGCGGCTCGAGGCCACGATCCGCCAGGAGCTCGCGGCAGTGGGTCACGCAGGGGTTGGTGACGCCGTACATGGTCAGGGCGACCGAGTCGCCGGGCGCGCTCACAGGGTGTGCTCCACCGGCACGCAACAGCGCCGCCGACACCTGGGCCAGCCGGCCGATCATGCTCCGCAGGATGCGGTTGTCCCCCTCGATGTCGAGGATGGGATACAGCATGGTCACGTCACCGCCCCGGACGAGCGGTCTGGTCTCGCCGGCCACCGAGGTCGCCATCAGGATCTTCGGGATGCCGATGGGGGCGGCCGGCGCCAGGACGGAGAAGACCGCCGCCGCGTTGGAGCCGCCCATGCAGACCAGCGCTCCCACCTCACCCTCGTCCACCAGCTGCCGGAGGATGCGGCCCGCTCCCCGGGCCATGGCCGAGACCGCCCCCGCCCTGCCCAGCGGAGGGAGCTCTTCGAGGGAGTATCCGGCGGCTCCCGCCACGGCCTCGGCCGGGTGGTCACAGCCATGGTTGCCGCCGAATACCCCGGTGTCGATGGTGATGGGTGGCGTGTCGAGCTTACGAAGCTCCTCCACCAGCAGCTCCAGCGGCTCGGCCTTGGTGTCGAAGGTGCCCGCCACCACGACCCTGCTCATCGCCGGCTGTCCACGATCATCTCTCGGGCAGGCCCGGGCGGGCTCAGATGGTCACGCTCTTGAAGGAGCGGACCGTGCTCTCGATGGCCACCTCCGTCGGCAGGCGCTCCATCGTGGAAGCGCCGACGAACCCGTAGCAGCCCGATCCGCGCATCACCGTCGCGACCTCTTCGGGGCCCTCCAGCGGTCCTCCGTGCAGCACCACGATGATGTCGGGATTGATCGCCTCGGAGATCTCCCTGGTCTCTATGGCTTGGCTGATGCAGGCATCGAGGGACATCGTGAAGGAGTCGGTGGCGCCGATACTGCCGCCGGTGGTGAGACCGAGATGGGCGACCATCACGTCCACCCCCGCCTCGGCGAAGGCGGCCGCCTCGTGAGCTTCGTAGCAGTAGGACATGGTGAACAAGCCGAGTTCCGAAGCCGTCCGCAGCATCTCGACCTCCCGATTCAGGCCGAAACCGGTGGCTTCCAGGCTCTCCCTCCAGCGCCCGTCCGTGTAGCCGATGGACGGGAAGTTGATCACTCCGGAGAAGCCCATCGCCTCGAGCCCGCCCAGGAACCGGTCCATGACCCGGGTGGGGTCGGTGCCGTTCACACCGGCGATCACGGGCGTGTCCTTGACGACCGGGAGCACCTCCCGCTCTCCCATCTCCACGACGATGGCGTTGGCGTCCCCGATCGGCAGCAGGCCGGCGTTGGAGCCGTGACCGGCCATCCGGTACTTGCCGGAGTTGTAGATGAGGATCAGGTCAGCGCCTCCCGCCTCGGCGAACTTGGCTGAAATCCCCGTACCGGCTCCGGCGCCGATGATCGGGCTCCCGCTCGCCAGGGCCCCCCGGAGCCGTTCGAGTACCTGTTCCCTCGTGAACATCCGGTTCCCGCTCCTCTCTCAGTCGACCATCAGCAGGCCGCCGTTGACATGGATGGTCTGGCCGGTGACGTAGGCACCGGCGTCCGAAGCCAGGAAGATGGCGGGTCCCACCAGGTCCTCGGCCACTTCCATCCGGCCCAGCGGGATGTACTTCTCGTATTCGAACAGGTAGTCGCGGTGGTGGGCGTGCATCGGTGTATCGACCGCGCCGGGGGCGATCGCGTTCACCCGGACGCCGTGCGGCGCCACGTCCTGGGCCGCCGCCCGGCTCAACGACTGCAGGGCTGCCTTGGCCGAGCAGTAGTCGACACCGCCGCCGTCCTGGTTGAACACCGAGGCCCGAGACGACCAGGAGCTACCGATGTTGATGACGCTGCCCCGCCCGGCGCCAACCATCTCCCGGAGAACGGCCCGCATGATCCGCATGGGCGCCTTCAGGTTGATCCCGTACATCCGGTCCCACTCCTCGTCGGTGATCCCGATGATGTCGGCGTAGCCCATGATCCCGGCGTTGTTCACCAGCACGTCGATCCGGCCGCTCAGGCCCTTGGCAGCGGCGACGACTAGCTCGGGGGTGTCGGGTGCGGTGACGTCGGCCACCACCGTCGCCACCCCGTGACCGACTTCCCCGATCTCTGCCGCGGTTGCCTCCAGCACGGGACGGTTGAGATCCACCAGGACCAGATCGCTCCCGGCGTGCGCCAGGCCGGTCGCCAGCGCCTTTCCGATACCCTGGCCGGCCCCGGTGACGATGCTGCAATAGCCGCTCAGATCGAACAGGTTTCTGGAGATATCGGGAAACGGGAGACTCAATCAGGCACGCCCTTGCCGGTGGATAAGGGTTCAGAGATTCGATCCTGCACCATCCTAGTTAGCGGCCTAGAACCCCTGAATGACAGACCGCTAGGCTTCGTGGCCCGCTCCGATCGGATTGCAGGATGAAGGAAGAGATCACCATCACCAACCCGGCGGGTCTCCACGCCCGCCCGGCGGCCGAGTTCGTGAAGCGGGCCAAGGCGTCGCCCTCGAACATATCCGTAACCGCCAATGACAAGACCGTCAACGCCAAGAGCATGCTGGGGATCCTCAAGCTGGGAGCCACGCTGGGCACCACGGTCACGATCGAGGTGGACGGCGACGACGCTGACGAAGTTCTGGCGGACTTCAAGGTGATGCTGTCCGAAGAGGGCTGAGCGACGGGCCCTAGCCCTGCCCGGGCAGGGGTGAGTCAACACCTCGGGGCCGGTATTCCAGGGCGGAGCGGGCCGTGTCGGGATCCTGACGCACGGCGACCTTGAGTTGGCGGCGGTAGAACTCATCCCGCTTCGCGTTGAGGTTCTCCCTCCACCTGTCGTTTCGGGGCTCGACGAGTTGCTCCACGATGCAGAACTCGATTATGTCTTCCAGGCAGGGCCGGAAGCGGCGAGCACCGACCGGTAGGTGAAGTCTTGAAGGCTGTCGGCCGGGCCTACCTGTAGCCACCAGCTCAGCGAGGCGTTCGCTTGCGCCGAGGAGTCCGGGCTTCCTTGGTGAGGTGAGCTTGCTTAGTCGACAAAGGGCGAAATGCAGAACCACAGGTGCCAGTTGGATTCACTCGACCAGTCGCCCGAGGCGGCTTCTTCTCGTAGCTGCTCCAACGTGCAGCCTGCGCGGGCGAGGGTGTTGTCGATCGCGTCCTGGACCTCTTCGTGGCTCAGTACGAAGACGTCCGCGTCGCGGTCGGCGGTTCCGGTGTGGAGGTCAATGACCTCCGGGCTCCGGAGGTTGGGTGCCCGCTCAGCCAGTGCCATGGCCTTGCTCCTCTGTCTGCTTCGTGCCCTCCGACTTGCAACAGTATCAGACCGTAGTGACATTCGGTAACGGAGCGAAACCGATGAGGACACATCACGCTCGCCTGGCAGGCGGAGATGCCTGGCCGCCTGCAGGACGGTTGTCCGAAGCGGGGCTAAGCAACCGGCCCTGGGAAAGGGTGAGTTCACACCCCTTCGAGTATCCGTCTCACCTCGGCGGCGTCGGCAGCCCGCAGGCATACTCCGGCCAGATCCCGGCATTCGTCGATGCTCAGGCTTCGGACCCGTTCCTTGATCGTGGGCACCGACGGGATGGCCACCGAGAGTTCCGTGACGCCCAGCCCGATCAGGATCGGAGTGGCTACGGGATCCCCGGCCATCTCGCCGCACACGCCCACCCAGGGCCCGTCCTCGCCGGTGGCCGAGGTGGTTTCACCGATCAGCTTCAGCACGGCCGGATCGAGATGGTCGGCCCTGTCCGCGACCTCCCGGTTGGTCCGATCCACCGCCAGGGTGTACTGGGTGAGGTCGTTGGTGCCGATCGAGAAGAAGTCGACGTGGGGGGCCAGGCGGGAGGCGATCAGGGCGGCGGATGGTATCTCGATCATGATCCCGACCTGGTAGTCCTCAGCGAACGCCAGGCCGTCCGAGATCAGCGACCGCTCTGCCTCGGAAAGCGCCGTCCTGAAGGCCATCAGGTCGTCCATACCCGACACCATGGGCGCCATGATGGCCAGACGCCCTCCGGTCCCCGCCCGCAGCAGCGCCCGCAGCTGGGCCCGCATCATCTCGGGCCGGGCCAGCGTCAGGCGGATACCCCGGAGGCCCAGGAAGGGGTTGAGTTCCTCCCCGATCTCGATTCCGGGAACCTGCTTGTCCCCTCCCACATCGAGGGTGCGAACCACCACGAGATGATCGCCGAAAGCGGCCAGCACGGTCCGGTAGGCCTCGTACTGTTCTTCCTCGGAGATAGGCCGGGTGCGGTCGAGGAACAGGAACTCGGTGCGGAACAGGCCCACCCCCTCGGCACCGGCTTCGACGGCCCGGGCGGCGTCGGTGTCCGAGCCGATGTTGGCCGCCACCTCGATCCGGGTTCCGTCCCTGGTCAGGGCCGGTTGCTGCGACCGGTCGGCGGCGCTAGCTCTCGCTCTCCGCTGCTCCTCCTGGCGTTCCCGGAGCGTCCGGATCACGCTCTCGGCGGGATCCACGTGGACCTCGCCGGTCTCACCGTCCAGGGCGATCAACGTTCCGGGCTCCATGTCCGGCAGGTCGACTCCCACCACCGCCGGAAGCCCCATCCCCCTTGCGAAGACGGCGATATGGGAGGTGGCGCTTCCCTCCTCGCTGCATAGGCCGAGAGCCATTCCCGGCGGGATCGTGGCGGTCTCGGAGGGGAAGAAGTCCTGCGCCACCAGTACCGACGGGACTTCCAAGCCGTCCCAGGTGTCGAGGGGCATCCCCAGGACCGACTTGAGCAGCTGGGTCCCGACGTCGCGAACGTCAGCGCCGCGAGCGGCCAGGTATTCGTCGTCGAGCGACTCCAGCATGGCCGCCGACTCCTCGGTCACGTCGGAAACCGCCGCCTCGGCGCACAGCGACTCCGATTCGATGCGGTCGCGGATCTCCCCGGTGAACTCGGGATCCTCCAGCAGCAGGAGGTGAGCCCCGATGACCTCCGCTTCATCAGAACCCTCTCCGTGGGCCGCCGCGAGGTCGGACAGCCTGGCGCGGACGGAGGCTTCGGCGCGGAGGAGCCTTTCTACCTCGGCCGCGGGATCGTCCACCCGACGACGGCTTATGTCGGGTAACTGAGAGACATGGAGGTGGGCGGGACCGATGGCGACTCCCGGAGAGGCGCCGATTCCGGTGCGTTCGATCACGATGACGGCTCCGATTGGCTGTGAACTTCGATCAGGCGCTCACGGTAGCGGTTCGGAAGGGCTCGGATCGTCCAGCGTGTCCAGAAACCGCTGGTGGATGCGCCCGTTGCTGGCGACCACGAACCCACCGGAAGCGCCGACCGACCGGCCGGATCGGTCGCTCACCGTCCCGCCGGCCTCGGTCACGAGGAGGGTGCCGGCTCCCATGTCCCAGGGCAGCAGGTCCTCCTCCCAGTATCCGTCCATCCGCCCGCGCGCCACCATGCACATGTCGAGCGAGGCCGCACCGAGTCGCCGGACGCCCTGGGCCGCTCCGAGCACCCGGCGGAAGCGGGTATCGCAGATCTCGATCCGTTCCCGCCGTCCGTATGGAAAGCCGGTGACGATCAGGGCCTCGCCGAAGTCCTCCAGGGAACTCACCGCTATGGGCGATCCGTTGGCGTGGGCGCCGCCTCCCGCCACGGCCGTGTACTCGTCTCCGGTGATCACGTCCACCACCACCCCGACAGTGGGGGCGTTGTCGATCCAGAGCGCCACCGAAACGGCGATCCAGGGGAAGCCGTGGACGAAGTTGGTGGTGCCGTCCAATGGGTCGACCAACCACACCCGTCCCTCCTCGGGGAGGCGCCCGCCCCGTTCCTCGCCCACCACCGGATCCCGAGGCCGGCGCCGCGCGATCACGTCGAGGATGGCTACCTCCGAGCGATGATCCACCTCGGTGACTGGATCGGCCTCGGCTTTGTATCGAACCTCGACCCGGTGGTCCATGCCGGACGCCACCTCGGCAGCCCCGGCGCGGGCCGCGTCGAGGGCTACCGCGAGATCGGCCTCGGGCAAGGGCTAGCGGCGGCGGGGGAGATCGGCGGCCTTCAGGAGGGCACCGTTCTCGTCAAGAATGCCGATCTTGGTGCCGATGGTGGCCGGATTGGCCGCGAACAGATCGCCGCGGTTGATGACGAGGAACCGGTAGCTCTCGATGGACCGCAGGCGCTTGACGGTCTTCTTGATCTGTTTGCGGTCGGCGGCGATCCCGAGAGCGCCCTTGGAGCAGATCAAGTCGGCCTGGCCGGACGGATCCGGCTCGGCGGCGAACTTGGCAACCATCGCCTGGCTTAGCTGGTCGTGGGTCATGGCCATGTTCATCCTCGCCGGTCGCGGACCGATCAATATAGACCGCACTCCCGGCGTCCTCGATCGCGAGTCGGTTCGTTTTCGTCAAGCCGGGCCGGCCGAGTGACCCGTGCCAGCCGATCCTCCACCCGATAGGGTGCCTGCTCGGAGGCGAACATCATACCTCTTGTTTATGTCACACCACTGTCTTATGGTATTGGATAACCAAAAGCACCTGCATTCCGAGCCAGACGTCGGCTCGGAATGCCGAGGGATCATGAATTGTCGAGGCGGCCCCACTTCGGGGCGCTAGGGGGACGCGCTCGACTCCAAGGTGGTGGCGGAGGGGGAGGGTGCAAATCCCAGTGGTGGTTGTCCGTTTGGCCTTGAATGGCCTTGAAAGCACGGGACAACCGACCACTGGGAGGTTTGATTATGGCGGCGAGGTTGGATTATGGGGAGCGTTCGCGGATTGAGGCATTTGTGGCTGCTGG
>JAJEIM010000028.1 GCA_022827785.1 Acidimicrobiia bacterium | reverse complement strand
ACCCACCAACTCTTCATCCGGTACACCCCGATCGGGACGATGCTGAACGGCCGGAAACTCCGGCCCTCCGTACGCGTGAAGCCGGCGACGGTCCCGTAGCGAGATCGGCTGTTACATCCTGTCCGCGTCTCGTGCCTCCAGGATCAGCGAACTCGGAATGCTCGTCCCGGCAGTCTCCTTACGCCTCCGTACTTCGGAGACCCACGTGGCTCGGGATGGTCGGGAGGCGATGCGCTCCAGATCGCTTGGAGGCATCACGTCCTCGTAGAGATCGGGCCCGGCGGGAACCACGCCGTCCAGTGAGGCGATGTGCGCCGGGGCGAGGGCATGCAGCGCTTCTCTGAGGCTGTTGCGTGTTCCGGTCTCCAACCTCGAGCTCAGGCTGAAGGGTGGCGCCGGCCAGTCGACGGTGCGGTCGATCACGCGTAGCTCCGCTGTCGCCTCCGGTGTCTCTACCAACGCGTGATCCCAGATGGTTACGTCGACCGAGGCGACGTCGCAGGCCCGGTCGATCAGGGCTCCGAGCGAGGCCCGGTGCGAACCGGTCACGGTCTGGTCGGCGAACCACCTACCGGGGAAGGATCGCTCGACATGGTCCTTGAGTCCTAGGAAGCCGGACCAGGATTCGAGCTCGTTCACGGCCAGCCTGGTATCCAGCGCGGCGCCCAACGACGGTGGACCGTCCGTACGGGTGACGATCACCGAGTGGTAGACGGGCCCTCCGTGACCGGCGAAGACGGGCGCGGCCACGATCTCATGGGACGTCCGGCCGGCCGAGATAAGCGACACGGTCGGGTACCCGCACATCCAGACCAGGTCCAGCGTGGGCGCGTGGCAGAGCGCCTCGGCGGTCGTCCTCCCCGCCGAGGGGTCGATCACCACCTCGATGCCTGTTGCCTCCGACAGGTACGCGACCAGGTCGCGCATGATGGACCGGGTGTTGTCGCCCAGATAGGTCGCGGCTCGGAGAGGTGCCTCTACGGGTCTGTTCAACGGATACCGTCCTCACGCCGCGGCCCGGCGAGCCCATGGCCTATCTCATCGATATGCCTGCTGCTACCGGAGGGTTGGTCAGCACACTAGACCCAGGGGCTGTTCGAGTTCCGATCGCCGAAGGTGCCGCCGGTGCGGTACCGGTCGAGGGTGAACGGCTTCAACTCGTAGGGCTTGTCGCCATACACGAGCATCTGAGCCGTGAGCTTGCCCACCCCGATCATCTTGAATCCGTGGTTGGAATCTGCGATCACCCAGGCGTTGTCGGTGAGATGATCGAAGACCGGCACGTTGTCCGGCGTGAAGGCTCCGATCCCACCGTTCCTGCGTTCCTTGAAGTAGGGCCGCAGGTTCTCGAGGCGCTTGAAGAGCATGCCGAGGGCGGAGCAGTAGTAGTCGGCGAACCAGTCTTCCGCCTGGTAGAGGTCGTTGAGATGCCCGTAGGGCTCGACCTCCGCCCGTGGTCCGATCTTGATTGGGATCGTCCCACCCTGGAGACCGGGGGCGCCCACCCGCTCGGCTGCGTAGCGCGTGTACACGTAGGTGTGGTCCTTGATCATTGTCCCGTCCTCGCCGTAGACCGGCGTGTCCAGGAGTTCCACATGCAGGACCGGGGAGTCCCGGTGCTGGGCGGTCCGGAAGTCCACGCCCTCGGGAAGGAGGACCTCGCCTTCGAGGAGTCGCCAGTAGGTCCACATGTCCATCTGTTCCTCCACGTGACCGTCGGGGTACAGGACATCGAGGCGCGAGGGGCCGCCGAGCCATTCCCAATGCTGGGGGGTCCAAGCCCCGGCGCCCACGACGACCTGCTCGCAAGAGATCGGTCCCTGGTCGGTCTCGACTGCGGTGACGGACCCCGACGCGTCCCGCTCGTAGCCGGTGACGGTGGTCCCGTAGACCCGCCGCACGCCCCATTGACGGCACTTCTGGTCGAGGCCCCAGACGGCGATGTGGGTTCCGGCGTAACCGGAGCGGTGCTCGTGAAGCACAACGTCGCAGTTCTCGGTCTTGAAGTCGGGCCACAGCTTGGTCAGGAACGCTTGGGCGTCCGATCCGAAGTAGAGGTCTGACGGGTACCCGTTCGCGGCCTGGGATGCGTGGAGTTCGATGTAGTCCTCTTGCTGGTTCGCCTCACCGACCGACACGTAGCCGACCTGCTGGAAGCCGAAGTTCACGGGATCCGACTCCCACACCTCCACGCTGGCGCGCAGGATGGCGTGCAGGGGGTTGGTCATGTAGAGGTTGCGGACGCATCCGCATGCCAGGCCGGTGGCGCCGGCGCCGGGTCCCTGCTTGTCGATCAGCACCACATCGCTTCCCTTGCCCTTGCCCGATCGTTCGAGATACATGGCGAGGTGATAGGCACTCGACAGACCATGGACACCTGCGCCGACCACCACGAACCGGGCGCTCCGTGGCAGGGGAACGGAGTCGAAGACCGGGATCGCCGGCGGATTGGTCAGGCAACCGTCGACTTCGGGAGGCAGCGGGCGGTTGGCGAACGGGTACCACTGGTTGTGCCCGGTGGGGTTCGGGAGGTTCATGGGCTTGCCTTTCTCCTTCGGGGTTCGTGTTAGGTAGATGGTTGGACGTAGTCGGCGCCGAGGGTTCGCCATATCAGCGGAACTCCGGGCCGGTAGGCGAGGTGGTGGCGGTTCGGAGCGTCGATGATGACGAGGTGGGCGGGGCCACCCGGCGCCAGCCGGCCCACGTCCTCGCGCCGGAGAGCGGCCGCCCCGCCGGTCGTGGCGGCGGCGATCGCCTCGTCGATGGTCATGTTCATGTCGCGCACCGCCAGCGCGATGCAGAACGAGACCGACGTGGTGTAGCTCGACCCGGGATTGCAGTTCGATGCGATGGCCACCGTGACCCCGGCGTCTATGGCTCGCCGGGCGTCGGGATAGGGTTGGCGGGTTGAGAAGTCCGCCGCGGGGAGGAAAGTGGCCACGGTGTCGCTGCCGGCGAGGGCCTCGATGTCATCGTCGGAGAGATAGGTGCAATGGTCAACGGACGCGCAGTCCATCTCCACGCCGAGCCGGACTCCGGGTCCGTAGCCCAGCTGGTTGGCGTGGAGGCGCAGACCGAGGCCGGCGGCGCGGCCCGCCTCGAGGACCGCTCTCGATTGGTCGGCGTCGAATGCCCCTCTCTCGCAGAACGCGTCGATCCAGCGGACGTGGGGTCGAACCGCCTCGAGCATCGGCCCGCACACCAGGTCGACGTACTCGTCGGTCTTGCCCAGGTACTCGGTGGGTACCACATGGGCGCCCATGAAGGTGCTCTCCGGGGTGACCTCGGCTGCTAGCGAGGTGGTCGCAGCCTCGGACTCGACCGACAACCCGTACCCGGACTTGATCTCCACGGTGGTGGTGCCGGCCCGGCGGACTTCCTCGAGCCGCAGGGCGAGGCCCGATCGCAGGGCTTCGGGACCGGCCGCGCGGGTGGCCTCGGTGGTCACCCGGATCCCGCCCCCGTCGTAGTGTTCACCCGCCATGCGCCGCGTGAACTCCTCCGCCCGGTCACCTTGGAAGACCAGGTGGGTGTGGGAGTCGACGAAGCCCGGCATCACGCACCGGCCTCCGACATCTAGGCGTTCGTCCGCCACCGCGCCGGCAGGGCCGACGGCCACCACGGTGTCCCCGTCGATCACCACAGACGCGTTCTCGACGATCCCGAGCGGTCCCGCCCCGACCCCTGGGGCGTTGGTGACCAACTCGCCGATGTTGTCGATCACCAGCGTCATGCCGCCACCACCTTGGCGATGGCCGAGTCGAGCTCGCCGGCCACGTCGAACGACACATGGGCGCCGCCGACCACGACCGGCCGGCCCCCGACTACGAGGTTGTGAACGTCAGTGCTGGAGGCGGCGAAGATCACCGCGTCGAGAGTGCTGGGCGCGTCGATTCCGGCGAGGCGTATGGAGTCCAGCCTGACGCTGGTGAAGTCGGCCAGCCAGCCCGGCCTGATGGCCCCCCCGTCCTTCCATCCGAGCGACCGGTACCCGTTGACGGTGGCAAGGGCGGCGAGGGCCTCGGTCGAGTGGACTCCCCGCCGGTTCGTCAGGACCCGCTGGCCAAGCTCCACTGCCCGCGCCTCCTCCAGGATGTCGATGACCGCGTGGGAGTCCGATCCCGCGCAGAGGGGCGCCCCTGCCCGGGCCAGGCGATGGCTGGGCCCGATCCCGTCCGCCAGGTCGCGTTCGGTCGTGGGGCAGATGCAGCAGTGGGGTCTGGCGGCGCCGATCAGGTCGATGTCGTCGCCGGAGAGGTGGGTGGTGTGGACCAGGGTCGTGTCCGGGCCCAGCGCGCCGGCGGCGGACAGCACGGCCGTCGGCGTTCGGCCGTGGACCTCGAGGCAGGCCTCGTTCTCCGCCGGTTGCTCGGAGACGTGGACGTGAAGGGGCAGCGCCCGCTCCCTGGCCCAGCGCGCAGCCATCCCGATCGACGCAGGGTCGACGGCGCGGACCGAGTGGATCGCCGCCCCGACCCTGGCGCTCGGTCCTGGCACGCTCGCCGCCAAGTCCTCGACGCGATGTGTCCAGGCGCGGACGGACCCGTCGCCGAACCGGGCCTGTTCTGGCCGCAGCGGGGCGTACCCGGATTCTGACCCGGGGGAGAACCCTCCGTGCAGGTACAGCGTGTCGAGCAGGGTCAGGCGGACGCCGGCATCGCGCGCCGCGGCCACCAGGCTCACCCCGAAGGCGTTCGGATCCTCGTAAGGATCTCCGCCGGGCCGGTGGTGGATGTAGTGGAACTCGCCCACCGCGCCTATTCCCGCCAGCGCCATCTCGGCGAAAGTCGCCCGGGCGAGCCGGTAGTAGTTCTGGGGATCGAGGTTGGCGGCCACCCCGTACATCAGGTCGCGCCACGTCCAGAACGTTCCTTCACCGCCATGGGTCCGGCCCCGCAATGCCCGGTGGAAGGCGTGGCTGTGGGCGTTGGCCAGCGCCGGAAGGGTGAGGCCGGACAGTTCGATGGCGCCCCGTGGAGGCGAGGCGCAGCCCGGGGAGACCCCTAGGATGCGGTCCCGTTCCACTTCGATCAGGACTCCGGGGGTGGCTCTCGGGCCGCCCAGCCATGCCAGCTCGCACCAGTAACGGTCGCTCACGAGCCCACCTCGGCCACGAAGCGGGTTATCCGCTCGACGAAAGGGTCACGGTGATGCCGGTCGAACTCTTCCCACGTGCTGAGGGTCCTGGGATCGATCCGGTCGACCACCAGGACGCCGTCGAGGTGGTCGCACTCGTGCTGCCAGGTTCCGGCAGTGAGGCCGCGCAGGACCCGTTCATGGTCGGTCCCGTACCGGTCGGTGTAGCGGACGCGGAGATTGACTTTGCGTTCCAGCTCACCCCGCAGCGGAACCGACAGGCATCCCTCGTTGATGATCACCGTCCTGTCGTCGAGGATCTCGTACTCGGGATTGATCGCCACGGTGAGGGGGATGGGTGGCTTGTAGGGGTAGCGCGGGTTGTCGTCGACCTCCATCACCATGATCCGGACCGGCTCGCCTATCTGGGTGGCGGCGATCCCCGAGCCGTTGGCATGCCGCATGGTGTCGATGAGATCGTCGATGAGGCTCTGGATCGCCGGGAGCGGGACGTCGTGGCGGGACACTTCCCCTGCCCGCTCCCGCAGCACTGGGTGGCCTATGGAGAGGATCCGCCGGACTGTCATGGCCGGCCTGGCCAGCGGTCTGCCGACGTGATCCCTCCCGGGAGTGTCCGGATGGCGTGCCACGTCGGGTCCGAGTCGTAGTCCCAGTACTTGCTGAGCTCCACTGTCAGCTTGCCGTCGCCGAGCGGCCCCCCGCGCAGGCGCCCGTTATGGATGCGAACGCTGTGGTACACGACCGGAGACAGCACCTCGGCCGCTTCTATGTGAACCGCACTGTGACGCCAGGCCTCGCGATCTCCCACCTCCTGGTGGACCACCAGGTTCGCCCATTGTTTCGGCATCCTCTCGGTGGAGCTATAGCTGAGGATGCCCGGGTACTGCCGGAACTCCGAGATCACGTCGATGTCGAATTCGTCAATGGCCTGGGCCTCTGCAGTCGAGCGCCGGTTCCCGAGAAAACCGACGATCAACACGTCCGTACCCGTCAACAGGGCCGCCGGGTCGCACATGACGATCCTGCGTCTCAGCCCGTCCTCGAGCCAGGTCCTGACCTCGTAAGGACGGAGCGCCAGTTCCCCTGCCTCGGCGCGGCGAAGTAGAGCCCGCAGGTCCCGGAGCAGGTGGTTCAACAGTGCCAGGTCGGCCTCGTAGTGCCGGATGTCGGCGCACGGATGGTCGGCCGGGTTCTCGTCGGTACGTATACGGGCGGGGCTGTAACGGACGGGTTTCAAGCAGATCCTCTCAGAAATCGGTGGCGACGCCGCCCTCACGGGTGCGGCGGGCGACGAACTCATCGAGTTCATCGCGGACCGCGGAGTCCATGAAGGGCGGCTCGTAGGCGTCCAACAACTCTCTGGCCAGGGTCTCGGTCCGCCTGGCGGGATCGGGCCGTCCGGCCTCGTCCCACGTCTCGAAGTTGCTCCAGTCGGATAGGAGGGGGGTATGGAAGGCGTTTCGGTAGCGGGCCTGGGTATGGGCGGTACCGAAGAAGTGACCGCCCGGTCCGACATCGGCGATGGCTTCGAGGGCCAGCGAACCGTCATCGGTGGCCAATGGCTCCAGCGCCGCGCAGATCATCTGCAGCAAGTCGGCGTCCAGAACCATCTTCTCGAAGGACGCCCGCAGCCCGCCCTCGAGCCACCCGGCCGCGTGCATCACCAGGTTGGCGCCGCCCATCACCGCTCCCCACAGCGAGAACATGCTCTCGTAGGCGGCCTGGAGGTCGACGGCGTTGGAGGCGTTGGCGTTCGACGATCGGTACGGGAGGCCGTAGCGGCGCGCCAGCTGACCGCCGACCAGTGCGGCCTGCAGGTATTCGGGAGTTCCGAAGGCGGGAGCGCCTGACTGCATGTCCACGTTGGAGGTGAACCCGCCGTACACGACCGGCGCTCCCCGTCGCACGGCCTGGGTGAGGGCGATGCCGGCGAGCGCCTCCGCATTCTGCTGGACCAGCGCTCCGGCGACCGTCACCGGTGCCATCGCTCCCGCCAGCGTGAAGGGGGTGACCACCACCGGCTGGTTACGGGCCGACAGCTCGAAGATCCCTTCGATCATCGGGGTGTCGAGCCGCAGCGGCGACGAGGTGTTGACGATCGTGTACAGCGAAGGCTGGGCCTCGAGGTCGGCGTCGGTTATCCCCCGGGCGATCCGGGCCATCTCGATCGTGTCGAGGGTGCGCTGCCGTCCAAGGCTGTAGGTGTGGAAGGCCTTGTCGCTGAGCGTGAGAAGATCGAGGGTGGCGTACAGGTGGCGGACCGAGGGATGGAGGTCGGCAGGTTCCACCGGGTATCCGCCGTGCAGGTGCAGGACGTTCAGGTGCTGGCTCAGGCGCACCAGCTGTCTGAAGTCGTCCCGGTTTCCCGTACGCCGGTCACGGCCGAGACCGGAGACCTGGGGCGGGCTGGCCACCGCCGCGAACGCCAGGTGGTTCCCGCCGAGGTGGATGTGGTGGGCGGGGTTGCGGGCGTGGAGGGTGAATCCGGAAGGTGCGTGGCCGACCAGCTCGGTGACCATCTCGGGATCGAAACGGACCCGCGCCGAGTCGGGGTCGACATCCGCTCCCTCCCGGCGGAGAAGTGTCCTGGCCTCGAGGTGCAGCATGTCCATCCCGACGTCACGCAGTACTTTCAGGGACGCTTCGTGGATGGCTTCGACACGGTCGTCGGTAATGGCCCGGACCGGAGGCCAGGAGAGCCTCGGTTGGCGGAACGGGAGTTGGGGGTTGTCGGGGCCGCGGTTGGCGATACGAGCCCGGCGCCCGCCACGGCCACGCCGGGCAGCCACTACGGGAGACCCGTTTCCGTCATCGGGATGCGCACCCCCCGGTCGGCGGCGACTCGTGCCGCCGGTTCGTAACCGGCGTCTGCATGCCTGATGACGCCGGTGGCCGGATCGTTGAGTAGTACACGCTCCAGCTTCCGGGCCCCCAGATCCGTGCCGTCGGCCAGGCACACCTGGCCGGCGTGGATCGAGCGTCCGATCCCGACCCCGCCTCCATGATGGATGCTCACCCAGGACGCACCGGATGCCGTGTTGACCAGCGCGTTGAGGAGGGGCCAGTCGGCGATGGCGTCGCTGCCGTCCGCCATCTCCTCGGTCTCGCGGTAGGGCGAGGCCACAGACCCGGAGTCGAGATGGTCCCGCCCGATCACGATGGGCGCTTTCAGTTCTCCTGACCGCACCATGTCGTTGAATCGCAAACCCAGCCGGTGGCGCTCGCCGTAGCCCAGCCAGCAGATCCGGGCGGGCAGCCCCTGGAAGGCGACCCGTTCCCCGGCCAGCGTGATCCAGCGCCGCAGGCCCTCGTCGTCGGGGAACTCCTCGAGGACCGCCCGGTCGGTTGCCGCGATGTCGGCCGGGTCGCCGGAGAGCGCCACCCAGCGGAACGGCCCCTTGCCCTCGCAGAACAAGGGGCGGATGTAGGCCGGAAGGAATCCCGGATAGGCGAAGGCCCTGTCATACCCGCCCAGCTCGGCTTCGGCCCGCAGGCTGTTGCCGTAATCGAACACCTCCGCTCCGGCGTCCAGGAATCCGACCATGGCCTCGACATGGGTGGCCATGGCGGCCCGGGAACGGATGACGTACTCGTCCGGTTTGGTCTCCCGGAGTTCGCCGGCCTCCTCCACGGACAGGCCGTCGGGGATGTAGCTCAGCGGATCGTGTGCCGGTGTCTGATCGGTCACGATGTCGGCGGCGATTCCGTCCTCCAGAAGGCGGGGAAGGAGGTCTGCCGCGTTGCCGACCAGCCCCACCGAGAGCGGTCGGCGGCCCGCCACCGCCTCCATGCAGCGGCGGAGGGCGTCCATGTAGCCATCGGCTACCACATCCAGGTAACGGGTCTCGAGCCGGCGACCGGCCCGGTCGGGGTCCACCTCCACGCAAAGGGCCACCCCGCCGTTCATGGTGATCGCAAGAGGCTGGGCGCCACCCATTCCCCCCAATCCGGCGGTAACCGTGAGGGTGCCCGCCAGAGAGCCCCCGAACCGCTTCCGGGCGATGGCGGCGAAGCACTCGTAGGTTCCCTGCAGGATGCCCTGGGTGCCGATATAGATCCAGGAGCCGGCCGTCATCTGCCCGAACATGGTCAATCCGAGGTGTTCCAGGCGGCGGAACTCGTCCCAGTTCGCCCAGTCGGGGACGAGGTTGGAGTTAGCGATCAGCACCCGCGGCGCCCATTCATGGGTGCGGAGGACCCCCACCGGCTTGCCGGACTGGACCAGCATCGTCTCGTCGTGGGCGAGGGTGGTAAGCGTCCGGATCATGGCGTGGTAGGCATCCCATGACCGGGCGGCCCGCCCGGTGCCGCCGTACACCACCAGGTCTTCCGGGCGTTCGGCGACCTCGGGATCGAGGTTGTTCTGAAGCATGCGGAAGGCTGCTTCCTGCGGCCAGCCGCGACAGGTAAGGCCGGTTCCGGTCGGGGCGGAGACACCCCCTACCGGCGGGCCTGAACCGGGGTACGTGTTTGCCGTCATCGCAGACCTCACCGATCCGAAGGGAAAGGTTCTCGCAGGCGAACTGCTTCTTGAATAATACCTGGTCCGGGTCTATCCTGTCAATAAACAGAAAGTGATTTCATTTAATGAAATACCAGCGAGCTACAGGGTCGCCGGATCGGGTGATCGTGGACCTTGCTCGATCCTCGGGCGGGTCCGGGTCGACGCTTCATGCGTCACGGTCGGCGGTGAGGGTACTGAGCCTGCTCGACAGGGTCGTGGCCGGAGGGGCGGTCGGTTTGACCGAAGCGGCCGACGCGACCGGCATACCGGTCAGCACGGCCCTGCGCCATCTGCGTGTACTGACGAGCCACGGCTACCTGGTCCGCAACGATCTCGGCAGGTACTCGGTGGGGCCGAGCTTCGTGCGGCTCGCCCTGGCCGCCTTCCAATCGGGCCCCTACGCCCGGCTCACGGCAGCCGCCCAGCCGGCTCTGCAGCGTCTGGCCGACACAACCGAGGAGTCCGCGTACCTGGCGGTCAGGGATGGAAGCGAAGCCGTCTACATAGCGACGGTTGAGAGTCGCAGAGCGATCCGCCACGTCGGATGGGTCGGTAAGTCGGTGCCCATCGAAGGAACGGCGTTGGGGGAGGCCCTGGCGAGCGAGATGACGAACCACGGTCGGCCCCCGGCCCCGTTCTTCAACACGGGGGCTATCGAACCGGATGTCACGGCGGTGGTGGCTCCCATCCATGGATCCGAGGGGATCGTGGGAGCATTCTCGGTACTGGGACCTGCCGAGCGGTTGACAGGAGAGCGCCTGGACCGGACCGCCGAGGCTGTGGTGGACGCGGCAGTCAAGACCTCGCTGGCGCTCTTCCCGCGGTAGGTGGTGCCGGGATGACCGTGCTGCTCGAGGGTCCCGGAGTGACGGTTCCGGATGTCGTCGCGGTTGCCCGCGGAGGCGAGAGGGTCCGCCTGACGGATGGCGCCTCGGGGCGCATGAGGGCTGCGCGCTCCATCGTGGAGCAACTCGCCGAAGGTGACCCGGTCTACGGGATCACCACCGGCTTCGGCGCCCTGGCTACGACCACGATCCCCACGGAACGGAGGGCCGACCTCCAGCGTTCTCTGATCCGCTCCCACGCCGCGGGGATGGGGCCGCCGGTGGAGGCCGAGGTGGTCAGGGCAATGATGTTTCTGCGGGCGCGGACCCTGGCGCTCGGGTATTCGGGCGCCCGCCCGCTGGTCGCCGAGGGGCTGGTACGCCTGCTGAACGCCGGGATCGTTCCGAGAGTGCCGGAACACGGCTCGCTGGGAGCCAGCGGTGACCTGGCTCCCCTCGCCCACGTCGGGCTCGTACTTATCGGCGAGGGTGAAGTCATGGCCGGCAGCGGGACGCAGGATGCCGCCACCGTCCTGGCCCGGAACGGGATCGCGCCGGTGGTCCTGGCCGAGAAGGAGGGTCTGGCACTCACCAACGGCACGGACGGGATGCTGGGAATGCTCTGTCTGGCGGTTCATGATGCCGCCTACCTGCTGACCGTCGCCGACATCGTCGCGGGGCTCAGTGTCGAGGGTCTCCTGGCGACCGACCGGGCATACGCGGCCGACCTTCAGGCACTGAGACCCCATCCGGGCCAGGCTGCCAGCGCTGCCAATCTCCGGGCCGTTCTGGCCGGGTCGCCGATCGTTGCCAGCCACCGCCGCGGCTGCCTGCGGGTCCAAGACGCCTACTCGATCCGATGCACCCCCCAGGTCCACGGCGCGGCCCGCGACACCCTTGCTTTCGCCAGGGAAGTCACCGACCGCGAGCTGGCCGCGGCCATCGACAACCCGATGGTCCTTCCCGACGGGCGGGTCGAGTCATGCGGCAATTTCCACGGTGCCCCGGTCGCGTTCGCAGCCGACTACCTGGCGATAGCCCTGGCTGAGGTGGGGGCGATCGCGGAGCGGCGCCTCGACCGGCTCCTCGACCAAAACCGCTCCTACGGGCTTCCGCCGTTCCTCGCCGACGATCCGGGTGTGGACAGCGGTCTGATGATCGGCCAGTACACCGCGGCCGCGATGTGTGCCGAGAACCGGCGGCTGGCCGCTCCGGCTTCGGTGGATTCCTATCCGACGTCGGCCATGCAGGAGGACCACGTCTCGATGGGTTGGTCCGGGGCCCGCAAGCTGCGCCGGGTGATCGCCAATCTGCGCCGGATCCTGGCGATCGAGTGGGTAGCGGCGGCTCGTGCCGTCGAACTCCGCGAACCTCTCGAACCGGCGGACGGAACTGGCGCGGCCGTCCGGCTGTTAAGAGGCTGCGTGGCCGGTCCGGGTCCTGATCGCGCTCTGTCGCCCGAACTCCACGCGGCCGAGGATCTTCTCGGGGACGAGGCCCTGGTGGAGGCGGTCGAGACCGTGACAGGTCGGCTCGCCTGATCGATCCGTGCTGGCCGGATGTATTGTCCGGGGATGTCATTGACCCCTGAGCAGATCAGGTGAACCAGAGACCGGGAGTGACGGTACTGACATGAAGCAAGAAATCCGCACCGACGCCGCATCAGCGCCCTTGGGTCCGTACTCGCAGGGAATGCGGGTCGGCAACCTGGTATTTACAGCAGGGATGGGACCCATCGACCCGGTTACGGGCCAGATCGTCGGCGACACGATCGAGGAGCAGACCGAGTTGACCATCGACAACCTGAGCGCTGTCTTGGAGGCGGCCGGTACCAGCCTCGACCACGCGGTCAAGGCGACGGTGCATCTGCAGGACCTCGGCGACTTCGCGGCCTACAACCGGGTCTACGAGCGGCGGTTCGGTGATCCCAAGCCGGTGCGCACCACCGTGGGCAGCGACCTCCACGGCATCATGGTCGAGATAGACCTGGTAGCCGTTATTCCCTAGGGCCTACGCACAGTAGAAACGGGAGCGGTCCAGGTGGCGAGTGAACGGGCGGTTGCCGAGGGGAGGATCGACTGGACCCGGCGGCGCATGCCGGTGCTGGCGGAGGCGTTGGCGGAACTCGCGGAGCGGCGGGTGTTCGATGGTCTGGCGATCGGCTTCCGTCTCCACCTGGAGCCCAAGACGGCGGTGCTGGTCGAGGGGTTGCTGGCGGCGGGTGCCCGCGTGGTGGCCATGGGAAACGAGGGCACAACCCAGTTCGGCACCGCCGAGGCGCTGGCTGATCGGGGCTGCGTGGTGCTCGACCGCCCCGGCGACGGCAAGGCCGAGGTCCAGACCCATCTCGACCGGATTGCCGCTGCCGGCTCCGACCTGGTGTTGGACAACGGGGCCGAGTTGATCGAGGCGTGTATCCGCGCCGGCAACCCGCCGAGGGGCGCTACCGAGGAGACCACGTCGGGAGCCTTCCGGCTGCGGGAGGGCCTGGCGGGCGAGGTCGGGTTTCCGGTCATCGTGATCAACGACAGCCCGCTGAAGTCGATCGTGGAGAACAAGCACGGAGTGGGAGAGTCCGTGGTCGACGCCATTGTGAGGACCACCAACATGTCGCTGCACAAGAAGCGGGTAGGGGTGTTCGGCTACGGCTGGTGCGGTCGGGGCATCGCCCTGTACGCCCGCCGGCGGGGCGCTGATGTGACCGTGGTGGATCCGGATCCGGTCAAGGCGCTCGAGGCCGCCATGGACGGCTTCGACGTGGCCGACGCCACCGGTGCCGCCCAGGGCGCCGAGGTGGTGATAACCGCTACGGGGCGCGAGCGGGTGGTGAGCTACGAGTTAATCCGGGTGATGCCCGACGGAGCGGTGCTGGCCAACGCCGGCCACACCGGCACCGAGATCGATGTGGATCGGTTGGATGGAGAGGCTCCCGGCAAGCTGATCGCCCCCTCCCTCCACGCTCACGAGTTACCCACGGGCCGGACGGTGTTCGTGCTGGCCGGGGGACGCATCGTCAATCTGGCTGCGGCCGGTGGTATCGGCAACCCCATCGAGGCGATGGACCTCGGTCTCACCCTCCAGGCCCTGTCGCTGGCCGCTCTGGTCACGCCCGGCATCGACCTGCGTCCCGGTCCCCAACCGGTCCCGCGTCTGATCAACGACCGGGTCGCCTCCGCCATGCTCCGATCCATGGGTCAGATCCAGGTATAGGATGCACGGTCCCGCCACCAGGTATCCGATGAATGCCGACCAGTTGAACCATTACCGGAGCAAGCTTGCGTTCGAGATGGACTCGTGGGATGTCCATGAGGCCTTGACCAGCGGCGAGCGGTTGGTCGTGGTGGACGGCCGGACGGCTGAGGCCTATGCCCGTGAGCACGTACCGGGTGCGTTGAACCTGCCGCATCGGGAGATCGATGCCGACTCGACGGCGACGCTCGACCGGTCACGGACCTACGTGTGCTACTGCGATGGCATCGGGTGCAACGCGTCTACCAAGACCGCTTTGAAGCTGCTCCAGCTGGGCTTCGAGGTACGGGAGTTGATAGGCGGCCTCGACTGGTGGAAGCGCGATGGCTACCCCACCGAGGGTGACCACTCCCATCCGGGCAAGGAAGCCGTCTGCGGCTGCTGAGCATCTAGCGCGACGAGTGCCCGGTCCGGTCGAATAAGACCACGTTGCGGCCTAGGACGCGGCGGTCTCGCAGGCTCCGGATGGCTTCCGGGAGCCCGTCGAGGTCGGTTCGATTCGCGATCACGACCGCCAAGCGATCCTGCGACGCCAAGGTGATGGCTGTTTCCAGGTCGTTCCTGGAGCCGGCTGCCGACGTGAGGATGCGGAGTTCGTTCTTGATGAGAGCGCCCGGATGGATGTCCAGCGGTTGGCTGGTGTATCCGATCTGGACGAAGGATCCGCCCGGAGCGAGGCAACCGAATCCGGCCCGCATCGTCTCCCGCGTTCCGACGGTCTCGAAGAACACGTCGGGTGGCTGTCCCAGCATCCGGCTTGTCTCCTCGGGAAGGGTCTCGTAGCCCTCCGGGCGGTCGATCACCAGGCCGGCCCGGGCGCCGAGGCTCAGTGCCAGATCCAGCTTGGCCGCCTCATCCGCCACCGCCAGCACGGTGGCGCCGGCCAGGGCCGCCACCTGGACAAGCATCAGGCCCACCCCTCCGACTCCGTTGACCGCCACCGGGTCGCCGATGCCGACTCCGGCCAAGCGGACGGCGTGGACGGCCGTCATTCCGCTGCAGGCGAGTACGGCGGCGGCCTCGAAGCTCACGGTGTCCGGCAGGGGAACGAGGTTCGCCTCGGGTACTACCACGTATTCGGCGAAGCCTCCGTCGGCGGTGAACCCGATCATTCCCCGGGACCGCGTGCACAATCGATCTCGGTTCGTGTTGCAGTAACGGCACGATCCGCAGTTCATGACGTTGTAGACCGCCACACGCGAGCCTGAAGATGCCGCCCGGGCGTCCTTGACCTCCCCGGCGATCTCGTGTCCGAGCACTCGCGGGCTGCCCATCGGATCGAGCAGTCCCTCCAGGAAATGCAGCTCGGTCCCGCACACTCCTGCCGCCCTCACCCGGACCAGCGACGAGCCGTCCGGCACTTTCGGAACCGGGCGCTCCGCCAACCGGAGCGCGCCATCCTCGACGAGCTCGGCCGCTCTCATCACCGGAGGAACGGATTCAGCCACGAATTGCAAGCGTACTCAGGCGGGGCTTGGGAAGCCTGCCGACCGAGCTACTAGCATCACAGCGCTATCCCCATCGATACGAGAGGAATGACGCGTGGTCTCCGATCCGACCGATCTCCGTAGCGGCTCATCCCGTCGCTACGTCGGGGGTAGAAGCCCGGCATTGGCCGTGGATCGCATCACCCAGGTGTTCGAGAAGGACGGCGAGCCGCTGGTGGCTCTGTCGGACGTGTCGCTGGACGTCCGGCAGGGGGAGTTCCTCACCCTGGTCGGGCCGTCGGGATGCGGGAAGTCCACCCTCCTCAAGATCATTGCCGGTCTCCTGAACCCGACGGGCGGCAGCGTCCACCTGGGAGGTAGCGCGGTCACGGAGCCCCGCGAGGAAATCGGCCTGATGTTCCAGACCTCCACCCTCTTCCCGTGGCGCAACGTGATCCGGAATATCTCCCTTCCCCTCGAGATCATGGGCACTATGGAGCCGGACGGCGAACGACGTGTCGCAGACGTAGTCGAGTTGGTCCGGTTGCAAGGATTCGAGCAGCACTACCCGCGGGAGCTCTCGGGTGGTATGCAGCAGCGGGTGGCTCTGTGCCGGCTGCTGGTCTCGGATCCGGATCTGATGCTGCTCGACGAGCCGTTCGGGGCCCTGGACGAGTTCACCAGGGAGCACCTGAATACAGAGCTGGCGCGCATCGCCGAGCACGAGCACAAGACCACGGTCTTCGTTACTCACAACATCCGGGAGGCGGTGTTCCTTTCCGACCGAGTGGCGGTGATGGGGACCAAGCCCGGCCGGATACTAGACGTGGTGGAGGTCGAGCTCCCCAGACCGAGAGTTCCGGGCTCCCGACGGTTGGAGGAGTTCACCGAGACCGTCAACTACATACGCGAAGTGCTCGGTCTCTTCTAGGCAGCGAAAGGAGTTCTCGAAGTGGATGACAGCATGTCCGGCGCCAGCACGCTCGGAATGGATTCGCTGCCGGGTTCCGGCTCGGACTCCCGCCTCCGCAGGATCGTATCGCAGGTACTGCTCACCGGATCGGTGGTGGTAGGCATCTGCCTCATCTGGGAGTTCCTCAGTTGGCTCGACCCGTCCTTCTGGCCGGAGATCGTGCTCTCGAAGCCGACGGAGATAATTCCGGCCTTCTTCGAGGCTATAACCACCCCGTTCGTGCTCTGGCACTTCTGGGTGACCTTCCAGGAGACTGCCATCGGTTTCGTCGTGGGCGCGGGAGGGGGATTCCTGCTCGGAACCTACGTAGCACTGGTGCCGACCTTCAGAAAGGCCTTCTATCCGGTGATCATCCTGTTCCAGTCCACTCCCCGGGTTGCCTTAGCGCCGGTGTTCATAGCCTGGTTCGCATTCGGGATCACGTCCAAGATCGCGCTAGCGGCGACGATCTGTTTCTTCCCGGTACTGATCAACACCATCACCGGGTTGACGGTGATCGACGAGAACGCGGGACTGCTGATGAAATCGCTCAGGGCGACGCGATGGCAGACCTTCCGCCATCTCCGGCTTCCCAGTTCCGTACCGACCGTGTTCGCCGGGCTCAAGGCGGCTCTCACGTTCGCCTTGATCGGCGCCATAGTCGGCGAGTTGACCGCAACCAACGAGGGGGCCGGCCACCTGATCGAGACGGCGGCCTTCCAGTTCCGTAGCGATGACGTTTTCGCCTACCTTCTAATGCTGGCCTTGATAGGTTTGGCGATGTTCCTGATCGCCGCCAGGTTGGAGCGGAAGCTGCTCTTCTGGCATGTGGATCTTGAAGAGGTCACTTAGCGGGCCACCATATAGAATCATCGTGGGCACTTGCTCACCCGGACAAGGAGGAAGGGATATGAAACCAACTACCCGCTGGAGCCGGCCCTGGTCGGCCATGCTGGCGCTTGCGCTCGTGCTGGCGATGATCGGGGCTGCGTGCGCGGAGGACGAGGAGCTCCGTGACGTGAACCTTGCCCTGTCGACTACGAGTGGGTTCGGCTACGGCTACTGGATCGCGGTAGGCCTCGGCTACTACGAGGACGAGGGCCTCAACGTGAGCCTCCAGGGCACGGGCGGGTCGTCCGACGTTGCCCAGATCCTGGCCGCCAACAACGCCGAAGCCGGGATGGGCGTGCCGGGGGCGATGCTGCCTGCCATCGAGGCCGGTGCGGGCCTCTACCCGTTCTTCACCTACGCCTACGGCGAGGTGTTCGACGTCGTGGTACCTGCCGGATCGTCGATCAACAACATCGCCGGCCTGGCCGGATTGAAGATCGGCATCTCCGAGTTGGCCGGTGGTGAGGTTCCGCTCGTACGGGCGTTACTCGTCGAAGCAGGACTGGATCCGGACAACGATGTGGAGATCATTGAGGTGGGGACCAACGCCCCCAGCGTCAAGGCGTCTCTGGATGATGGCCGGATCGACGCCTACTCGTCCGCCAAGTCCGACATCGCCTCGATGAACGCGGCCGGCCTCGACACTGTGTCGATCGCGCCCGCTTCGCTCAATACCCTTCCTGCCGAGGGGCTTCTGGCCGCCGAGGACTTCAAGGATGACGACGAGCTGCTGATCGGTCTGGGCCGCGCCACGGCCAAGGGCCAACTGGTGGCTTACGCCAACATCGACGGCGCCGTGTGCGTGCTCAAGGAGCTGATTCCCGAAGAGTTCACCGACGATGCCGAAGGACGGGCCGGCCTGGCAGCGGTCATCGAGATCACTACCGCCCCGCAGGATGGTGGCGAGTACGTGTTCGGTTTCCTGGATGCGGCCGGATGGAACACCTACGTGAACATCTTCATCCAGGGTGGCGTGATCTCGCAGCAGATCAACATGGGTGACTACGTGATCGACGATCTTCTCGACGAGATCAACGATTTCGACCAGGCTGCGATTATCGAAGAGGCCAACGGGCTGTCAACCGACTGTTGATTGTCACCTGACCGTCTTCTCGTAAACGGATCTTTCGCCACTGACGGCGGCCGTCCCATCGGGGCGGTCGCCGTCAGCGGGCAGCGGATCCGTGCGATGGGCGACCTCCGAGAGGTTCGTTCGACAGTCGCCCCCGATGCCGGGATCATCGATCTGGGCGGGGGCATAGCCTTTCCCGGCTTTTCCGACAGCCACGTCCATGCCGTCAACTACGGACGATCCCGGATGGGAGTTCCGTGCTGGCCGTCGGATGTTTCTTCGGTTGGCGAGATCATCGGAAGGGTGGTGGACGCCGACCGGGACCTCCCGTCCGGCAGGTGGATCAAGGGCCGCGGCTACGACCCGGCCCGCCTGGCGGAGGGGCGGGCGCCCACGGCTTCGGAACTGGACCTGCCCGGTGGCCGCTGCGTGGTACTGGACAGCTTCGACTTCCATCGCCGGGTGGCCAACCACGCCGCCCTCGCCGCGGCCGGTATAGGTGCCGGCACTCCCGATCCTCCTGACGGGGAGATAGTCCGGGACGAACACGGCGTTCCGACCGGAGAACTGCTGGACGGCGCTCGCGCCGTAATGGATCCGGTGGTCCCGCCCTGGTCCGACGAGGAGGACGAGCAGGCGATCGAGATCGCCACCGACTACTTCCTGTCCCACGGTTTCACCTACGTGACCAATGCCGCTCCCCTCACCATGTCCCATCGGGGAGAGGAGGTGGCGGCCTTCCTCCGCATGAGTGACCGCCGGGCTCTCCGGCTGCGCTACACGTCGATGATCCGGGCCGAACTGCTGGATGCGGTGGCGGATCTGGGCCTCAGGCCCGGTGCGGGGGGACACAACTTCCGGATAGGTGGCGCCAAGGTCTTCTCCGACGGCGCCTTCGGCCCCCGCACCGCCGCGATGCTGGAGCCGTACTCGGACGCCGCGACGTCGGGCACCATGCATATCGATCTCGGCGAGTTGGAGGAAGCGATCCGCAGGGGCGCCCGGATCGGTTGGCAGATGAGCGTCCACGCCATCGGAGACGCGGCAGTGGAGACGGTGGCCGGTCTGCTGGCCGCCCACCCTCCGGCCGGCGGGAATCGCTCACACCGGATCGAGCACTGCTGCCTCACCTCCGGTAGCGCCGTCCGTTCCATGCAGAAGGCCGGGATCATCCCCGTGCCGCAAGTGTCATTCCTGCGCTTCCGGGCCCCGGATTTCCTGACGGCGCTGGGCGAGGAGCGGTTGGCTGCGATGTACCCGCTCCGCACCTGGATCGATGCCGGCCTGAAGCCGGTCCACAGCTCGGACACGCCGGTCATTCCGGACGCCGCGCCCATGGCGGCCATGGCCACGGCCACCGGTCGTGTCGATGCGAGCGGTCGGGTATGGGGCGCCGGCGAGGGAATCAGCTTCGACGAGGCGCTGGCCACCGTGACCGCATGGCCGGCCGAGGCGGACGGACAGCCCGGCGAGCGGGGCAGGATCGAGCCCGGCTACCTGGCGGACTTCACCGTCCTCCCACGCGACCCTCGCGGCCTCCCGCCTGACGAGATGGCGGAAGCCGCTCCGGTGATGACCATCGTGGGTGGTGAGGTCGCGTGGCGCAGCGAATCGCTCTCGTGATCGGATGGTCGGGTAGGGGTCGGCCATGTCCATGATCGACATGCATGCCCACTACCTGTCGCCGTCCGTTCTCCGGCGGGCGTCGGCGGGAAGGGCGTCGGTCGACCTGGCGCCGGATGGCCGGTCGCTCCGGTTCCCGTCCGGACCGTCCCGTCCCGTCCCCCCGGCGCTTTGCGACATGGCCGACCGCCTCCGCTGGATGGATGAGCGATCGATCGAGAGGCAGATCCTCGGGCCGTGGATGGACATCACCGGCGACGACCTCGCTCCGGACGCGGCGACCGTGTGGTGCCGGACCATGAACGACAGTTGCGCCGAGGACATCGCGAACGAGCCCCGGTTCGGCGCGCTGGCTGCGCTCCCGATGGTCGACGGCCGAGCGGCGGCCGCCGAACTGGGGCGCTGCGTGCGCGAGTTGGGTTTCGTGGGAGGCGCGATCCCCACCCAGGTGGCCGGAGTCGATCTCGACGAGGCCGGTCTCGAGCCCTTGTGGGAGTCCGCCTCGGAGCTGGGGGTGGTGCTCTTCATGCATCCGTTCCGGGTGCTCGGCGGCAGCCGGATGAAGGCCCATTTCCTGAACAACGTGTGCGGCAACCCCTTCGAGACCACCCTGGCCGCACTGCGGCTGTACTTCGATGGAACCTTCGACCGGTGGCCTGACCTGCGGATCCTGCTCGCCCACGGGGGCGGCGTCCTACCGACCCTGGCGGGCCGGGCCGCGCACGCGTCCTGTCACGCACCGGGCTTCGACCGGGCAGTCGATCATCCTGACTCGATCCTCGGGCGCTTCTACTACGACACCATCCTGCACGATCCGCGGGCCCTGACCCTGCTGATGAGTGCCGTGGGGCCGGCCCGGATCGCGGCGGGAACCGACTACCCGTTCCCCATGATCCTCGACCGCCCCACCGACCACATCCAGGAGGCAGCCGACCTAGCCGGACTCGGTCCCGATGACTACCGGACTATCCGCCGAGGAACGGCAGAAGGACTGCTCCGGGGTTGACTCCCGTGTCCGATTCGTCCTGCCCGTGGCGCTAACGCGCAAAGGGTGGGGGAGCAGCGCCGGGGGACTTCACGAGCCCGCCTCCCTTCCAGACCATGGTGACTCGGGAGGGGTCACCGAGGACGGTAATGTCGTCAAGCGGGTTGGAGGCGACGGCGATCACGTCGGCGTCGTAGCCTGCGGCCAGAAGTCCCGCCTTGGGGGCCCGCGGGCCGAGGGTTCGCGGACCGTTGGCGGTGGCCGCCTCGATCGCCTGTAAGGGCGACATGCCGGCCTTGACCAGCGCGGCGAGTTCCAGCCCGTTGGTGCCCCACGGCCCGCCGCTCACCATGATGTCGGCGCCCGTGGCGATCGGGATCCCCGAGGCGATGGCGAGTCGCATGGCAGCGGCGTGTGACCGCTCGACCTTGGCTTGAGCCTGCCAGGCCCAGTCCGGGATCTGGCCCTTGAGGGACACCAGGTACTCGACGGCGTGGCGGGTGGGAACGGCGATGGTCCCCATCTCCAGCATCAATTCGGCCGTCTCCTGGTCGAGAGTGCTGCAATGCTCGATGGTGGTAACGCCGGCCCTGGTCGCCGCCGCCACGCCCGCCAGCCCGTGGCAGTGAGCGCCCACCGCCATCTCCGCCATGGCAGCCTCCTCGACGATGGCCCGCAGCTCCTTGTCGTTGAACTGCCGGTGGTCGGGGTGGTCGAAGTGGCTCATCGTCCCGCCGGTGGCGTTGATCTTGATCACCCTGGCGCCGACGCGAATCTGGCGGCGGACGGCCTTGATGCACTCCTCGACTCCGTCGCACACGGCGACCCAGCCCACCCCTGAGGCGGCGAGATCGTCCCGCCAGGACTCCGGCATCCAGTGGATGTCGCTATGTCCTGCGGTGGGACCCAGCGCCGCGCCGGCCCCGTAGATGTTCGGGCCGACCAGCGTTCCCTCGTCTACCAGCCGGCCCAGGTGAACGCCGATCCCACCCATCTCGCGCGTGCTCGTGAATCCGGCCATCAGGAGGGTGTGGGCGTCCCGGGCGGCCCTGACCGCCAGCATGGACAGAGGGGTGGTGGCCAACTGCGTGAGATCGGCCGCCTCCGTTCCGAAGAAGTGCGAGTGGCAGTCCCACATCCCCGGCATCACCACCGGCACCTGATGGATCTCGGCACCGGGAGTTTCGGGAGCGTCTCCGGCGGTACCGGCATAGGTGATCGTCTCGCCCTCGATCACCACACACCCGCCGGAGACGGGATCGCCCCGTCCCGGGATCAGGAGCCTTGCTTCGATACGAGTCGAACGGTTGGTCATGAGATCTCCCGGTCGATCACGCACACCGGGTCAACGAACGGAGGTACCGCGTACGCCGGATCCCACCGACTTCTAGTAGAGCTCCAGGTACTCGTTGGTCTCCCAGGCGCTGATCTCGTCGGCACGCTGCGAGTCCGGGTCCTCGTTCTCCTCGGCGGCGAACCGGCCCAGCTCGTAGCGGCGCACCGCGAGGTAGGCGTCCTTGAAGTCCTGGCCGAAGAACTCGGTGGTGGCCGCGCTGGCCTCGAAGTGGTCCAGTGCCTCGGCGAGGGTGGCGGGGAGCTTCTCGAGCGACTCGTCCTCTTCCGCCGGAACACCCTGGCGGGAGGGCGCCGGGGGCTCCAACCCCTTCTCGATCCCGTCCAGCCCGGCGGCCAGGATGGCGGCGCTGGCCAGGTAGGGGTTCATCAGAGCGCTGGGAGAGCGGGTCTCGACCCGCGTGGCATCGGGGCCGGCGGCCTTCACCCGCAGCAGGGCCGACCGGTCCTCCAATCCCCAGGAGATATTGGTGGGGCTGAAGGTGTGGGTCCGGCGGCGCCGGCGGCAGTTGATCGTGGGGGCCAGGAGAGCGTCGATTGCGTTGGCGTGGGTGATCAGTCCGGCCACGAATTGGAGTCCCACCTCGCTCAGACTCTGGGGATGGGACTCGTCGGCCATCACGTTCTGCCCGGTGTCCTTGTCGACCAGCGACATGTGGATATGGCATCCGTTTCCGGAGTGTCCTGCCCACGGCTTGGTCATGAAGGTGGCCAGGTAGCCGTCCTGGTGGGCGATCTGCTTGACGCCGTTCTTGAATGCGAACGCCTGGTCGGGACCGTCCAGGCCGCGGCCGGGCGTGAAGTTGATCTCCCACTGCGATCCGGCGTACTCGCAGTTGGCGGTGATGATCTCGATACCCATTCCGGGCATCAGGTCCACGATCCGGTTGATGGTCGGGACCCACTCGTTGCGGACCACGTTGAAGATGTGGTAACCCTCGAACAGGCGCTGGTGGGTCTCACCGTCGAGGAGGTAGAACTCGAACTCGCAGCCGGTCATCGGTTCGAATCCCATGGCGGCGGCCTTCTCGAGTACCCGCCGGTAGACGGCCCGAGGAGTGGCCTCCAGGGTCTGGCCGTCGTACCACCGCGCATCGCAGATCAGCCGGGCCGTCTCGGGGGCCCAGGGCACGATGGCGGCTGTGTCGGGGTCAGGGAACAGGAGTTGGTCCCCGTAGCCCACCTCCTCGTTGTACAGGCTTCCGGGTACGACATCGGAGCGGGTGTCGAGCACCGCGGTACCCCCGTACATATTGAGGCCCTTGCGAGCGAAGCTGCGGGCGGCGTTGAGGGGGACGATCTTGGTGCGGGAAGTCCCGTGCAGGTCGGGTAGCTCGAACCGCACCCGCTTGATTCCCTGTGACTCCCAGTCGTCGAAGATTTGGTCGAATCCGGACACCTTCCGAACCTCCTCATGGCCGGCCCCCGCTCAAGGCATGACGGAGGCCTTTCGTAGTGCGCCGTCGATTATAAGTGGCCGGGCACTCGCCGGTCATGGGCTTCACCAAACGGGCCATAGCCTGCGGGAAGCGCAACAGGTATAGTCGCCCGGTGGTGACATCACATCCCCGAGAGTCGGCGGTCTTCTACCGCGTTCCCGACGACGAGTACCCGACGATGGTCCGCGCCTCCGGGTTTCACCTGTGGGACTCCTCAGGCAAGCAGTACCTGGACTTGTCCAGCGGAATCTCGGCCACCGCCGGCATAGGGCAGGGTCGCCCGGAGATTGCCGAGGCCATGGCGGCGCAGGCGCGGACGCTGACCTTCGTGCATAACTCCCGGGTCACCAACGACCAGCAGGAGTTACTGGCGGCCCGGCTCGCCGGGTTGGCCCCGGAAGGGGTGGGCAGGGTGATGTTCACCTCCGGCGGGTCCGAGGCCAACGAGTTGTCCATCCGCATTGCCCGCCAGTACCACCTGGCCCGGGGTGACTGGGAGCGGACCAGGATCGTGACCCTGTCGCCGAGCTATCACGGCGCCACGGTGGGGGCGCTGTCGATGACGGGTCGCTGGGATATCAACCGGGCCTACGAGCCGCACCTCATGGACACAGTCAAGGTCCCGGCGCCGGTCAACTTCCGGGGACCGTTCGCCGGACTCGAGGGCGAGTCGCTGGCGGAGCGCGCCGCCGAGGCCTTGGACTCCGCCATCGAGGCGACCGGACCCCACACGGTGTCGGCCGTGATGGTCGAGCCGGTCTCCCCCTCGGCCGGCATGGCGGTGCCTCCCGCATCGTACTGGCAGAAGGTGCGTGACATCTGCGATCGTTACGGGATCCTGCTGATCACCGACGAGATCGTGACCGGGGCCGGGCGCACCGGCGAGTTCCTGGCCATGGATCATTTCGGGGTGGTGGCAGACCTCTCCAACCTGGCGAAGGGGCTGAGCGGTGGTTACGTGCCGCTCGGGGCGACCCTTGTCAAGACCCGGATCGTCGAGGAGATCGCCGTCCAGAGCCGCCGGTTGGCCGAGGTCCACACCTTCAGCGGGGCGCCGATCTCCTGTGCGGTGGGCGTGGCGGTGCTGGACGTCATCGTCCGCGAGGGTCTGATGGAGCAGGCCGCCAAGCGGGGAGCTTTCCTCCGCTCCCTGCTGGAGGACGAGTTGGGCGATCTGCCCTTCGTCGGCGAGATCCGCGGCATCGGCCTCATGCAGATGGTCGAGTACGTGCGGTCGCGGGACAGCCGTGAGAAGTTCCCCCCCGAGTCGGACGTGGCCGCATCCCTGTCATCGGCGATGTACGAGCGCGGGGTGGTGCTGAACACGCTCGGCTCCCAGAGCGCCCTGGTGGGTGACTGCACGGTCTTCTTCCCGGCGCTGACCATCGGCGAGACGGACCTGGAGCAGGGGGTGCGAGTGCTACGCGAAGTTCTGGAGGATCAGCATGGCCGGTGGTGAGATCACCCTCGGGCGTATCGTGGACGCCCACGAGCGGATGGCGCCCCCCGTCCGGGTCACGCCCATCCTGCCGGTGGCCCGGTCCTCGGCGGAGGTGGGCAGCGAGCGCCTCTTCCTGAAGGCCGAGCACCTGCAGGTCACCGGTTCCTACAAGGCGCGAGCCGCCTTCCACATCCTCCGTTCCCTCGATGATGAGGACCGCCGCAAGGGCATCGTCATGTCCTCGTCGGGGAACTTCGCCCAGGCCTTCGCCTACGCCGGCCCGGTGGTCGGTTCGCCGGTGGCGATAGTCATGCCCGACTACACGGCCGACGTGAAGGTCCAGTCCACCAGGGACTACGGTGCCCAGGTCGTGATCTGCCCGACCTTCGCCGACCGGGACCCGACCGTGGAGCGCGTGGCGGAGGAGCAGGGGATGATCGCCCTCCAATCGTTCGAGCATCCGGAGGTGCCGATCGGCCACTCCGGTATCGGCCTGGAAATACTGGAACAGGTTCCGGATGTCGAGACTGTCCTCATACCCATCTCCAGCGGCGGGCTGGCTGCCGGAATCGCCATGGCGATCAAGGAGAACCGACCGGACGTGGAGGTGCTGGGCGTCCAGCCGGAGGGCGGCAACGCCGCCTACCTGTCATGGCAGGCGGGGGAGGTGCGAACCATCGAGAACTGGAACTCGATGGCGGATGCCCTTTCGGGCCGGCGGCCGGGGGAGCTCCCCTTCCGGTACCTCCAGAGATACCTCGATGACATCGTCCTGGTCAGCGAGGACGCCATCGCAGAGTCGGTGAGAACCATCCTGTTCCGCACCAAGACCCTGGCAGAGCCCGGTGGGGCAACCGCGGCGGCCGCATTCCTCGACGGCGTGGTCTCGAACGACCGGGTGACCGTGGCCATCGCGTCCGGAGGCAACATCCAGCCGTCCGTCCTCGACATGATCCTGGCCGGTGCCGCCGGGAGCTGAACGGATGGCGGGAGGCGGGAGATGACCGCGTCGCGGCCCCGCATCGGGATCGTCGGGTTCGGCCTGATCGGTTCCTACGTCTACGAGCAAATCAGCACCCGACCCGAGCTGGGGCTCGACGTCGCGTTCGTCCACAACCGCAGTCCGGAGAGGGTCGCCCACCTCCCCCCGGACACAGTGTTGGAGGACCTAGTGGACTTCGCCGGGCGCCAGCCCGACCTGGTGGTCGAACTGGCCCACGCGGCGGTAACCGCGGCCCACGGAGCCGCGTTCCTCTGCCACACCGACTACATGCCCCTGTCGCTAACCGCCCTGGCCGATGCGGAGTTGGAGCGGGAGTTGCTGGCCACCGCCGAGGCTAGTGACACCCGGCTCTACATTCCCCATGGGGCCGTGGTGGGATTGGAGGCCATAGGGGAGGGCCGCGATCAGTGGGACGAGGTCACGATGGTGATGCGCAAGAGCCCATCCAGCATCGACTTCAGCGAGCATCCGACGCTCAGCGGTGAGGGAATCACGGCGGACACGGTGATCTACGACGGCCCCACCAGGGGCATCTGCCCGCTGTTTCCCCGCAACGTCAACTCCCACGCCGCCCTCGCACTGGGGGGAATCGGGTTCGACCGCACCAGGTCGGTGCTGGTCGCGGTAACGGACTCCGGCACGTCCGATATCGAGATCACGGCCCGCGGCAAGGCCGCAGATCTGATCATCAGGCGGGTAAGTCCCATGAAGGGGGTGAGCGGCATGTTCACCCTGATCTCCGCTCTCGGCAGCGTCGTAAGGGCCAAGAGCCCGGGTGCAGGCCTGCAGATCTGCTGATCCCGGTCCGGGGTGGATCGGCTACCTACTAGTCCTCGTACCAGCCTACGCATCCGGGATACACGTGACCACGCGCCGGGATCATCCGGTGGGGGAACCACTCGGACGGCGTGTCGGTGTAGGTGCAGCGCCCGCTGAAGTAGATCGTGACCAGTCCCCGCCGCGAGTGGTCCGATACGTTCGGCCCGCTCCTGTGGATGATCTCGCAATGGTGGATGCAAGCGTCGCCTGCCTTCAATTCCACCACTTCGAAGTCGAGTTGGTCGGGGTCGAGGTCCGGGACCGCCCCGCCGAACAGGGCGTCCTTGCTGAAGTCCCGGTCGTGCTGGAGGACTTCGCGGTGACTACCGGGAACGAACTGGGTACACCCTCTCTCCATGGTGGAGTCGTCGAGCGCCAACCACACCGAGAGCTTGCCCTTCCCGGACCAGAACACGTCCCAGTAGCCGTTGTCCTGGTGGGCGGGGGCGCCGCTCCCGCCGGGAGGCTTTAGAAAGGTCTGGTCGGTGTAGTAGACGATGTCCGGGCCGATCAGATCCTCCACCACGTCAAGAGTTCTCGGCCGCAACGTGTAGGTCTCGAGGAGCTCGCGGCTGGCGTGGGCCGCGTGCATCAGTGCGCGGAACTTCTCCGTTCTGGGGATGTCGGCCCGGTCCGCGAGCACCGGGTCGATATCGATGAGCGTATTCTCATGGGGAGGGTCTCGTTCGACGAGGCCCTCCATGATCCTTCGGATCTCGGCGAGTTCGTCGGCGTCCACGAAGTTCTCGACCTTCAGGAACCCGTTACGCTCCCAGGCACCGATCTCGTCCACAGTGAGTGCTTTCATTGCTCCCCAGGTTCCCTCTCGATGGCGACGAAACTCTACCAAGCCTGTCCGCTACACTCCTGCCGCCGCTGTCCCGCTACGGCCGGCCACTGATCCCCGCCCACGGACTACCGGGTACCTCCCATGGCTGATCTCAGGCTCCTGAACCGGTTCGATCTGGTGCTGGCCGAGTCCTTCCGCCGGACTGTCCGGGATTGCGGGGGTGAGATATGGGAGGCGAACGGGGTGGTCTCATGGGCCAGTTCCCTCAAGCAGGCCTCTCCGGTCCACGCCAACGGGGTGATGCGCCTGAACCGGCTGATGTCCGCAGGAGAGGTCATGGGTATAACCGCCGGATTCTTCAGGGCGCGGGGTCACGGGTACACGGTGCTGGTCCGGTCCGACGATCACGCGCTGCGGGCCGAGATCGAAAGGGGGGGCCGGGGCGCGGAGGTCGAGCACGTGGCGATGGTCCTGACCGACCCGTCCATCGAGCCGGTGGGCACGGAAGACGTCGAGAGGCACCGGGTGAAGGATCCGTCAGGCATGCTCGAGTTCTGCGCCACCATCACCGCCGCCATGGGTTCGGACGGGGATGTGTCGCGGTTCGTGAACCGCGGTCTTCGGAGGATCCAGGCTCTACTAGGACCCACCAAGGCGGCTTTTCTGGCGTACGACGACGGCACTGCGGCGGCCTGCGCCCTCGGGTCCCTCATCGACGGGGTTGCGATGATCGGATGGATAGGCACCAAGCCGGAGCACCGCCGCCGGGGATTCGCCACCGCAGTGACCCGGGACGCCATCCGGGCCGGTCTCGACCAGGGTGCCGGCATGGCGGCGACGCTCAGCCCCGTTCCTGCGGTCCCCTTTCTCACCGCTATGGGATTCGAGGAGGTGGGCCGCTACCGCGAGTGTGTCATCCCGCCCCCACCCGGCGCGGCCCGCCGAGGAGACACCCCCGCCACCGACCCCGAAACCACAGGTGACCCATGACCGATGAGACGCATCGTTTGGGAAGCCCGCGTACTCGCAGCCGGATCGGACCCGGTCGGCTGGGACCCCGGGAGTACCGGCGGGCCGTGGCGAACAACCGGCACTCGATAGGACTGCCCGCCGAGACCCTCGCTGAGATCGAAGCCGCGGGCATCGTCCTTCCTGACCCGGATGCGGTGAGGCGTTACCGGCTTCAACGGGTGCGGGATCGCCTGCGAGACCTCGACTATGCGGGCATCATCCTCTACGACCCTGTACACATCCGCTACGCGTGCGATACCACCAACATGACCCTGTGGTCCGCACACAACCCGTGCCGTTACCTCTGGGTGGGTGCGGAGGGTCCGATGATTCTCTTCGACTTCTCGGAGACCGCCTTCCTGGCGGGGCATAACCCCCTGGTGGACGAGGTCCGGCCGGCGACCCAATGGATGTACGAGCTGTCGGGGATCGAGATCGAGCATCGTCTACGTCGATGGGCCGCGGAGTTGGCGGCCCTGGTGGGGGAGCACGGGTCGGGCAACCGGAGGGTGGCCATCGACCGAGCCAGCCCGGACGCAATCCACGCTCTGGATCGGCGGGGACTCCAACTCCGCAACGGGGGTGAGGTCATGGAGGTGGCCCGCTCGGTGAAGAGCCCGGACGAGGTGACGCTGATGCGGGCCGCGCTGGTAGCGGCTGAGAGGTCCCTGGAGGCGATGAGGGCTGCACTCGAGCCCGGGATGACCGAGCTGGACCTGTGGGCCATCCTCCACTCGGAGAACATCCGCCGCGGCGGTGAATGGATCGAGAATCGCTTCCTCTGTTCCGGCCCGCGTACCAACCCCTGGTTCCACGAGGCCGCCGGGCGGGTCATCGAGGACGGGGATCTGGTGGCATTCGACACCGACTTGATAGGCATCTTCGGGATGTGCGTCGACATCTCGCGCACCTGGATCGCAGGCTCCAAGCGTCCCAACGCCAACCAGCAGGATGTCTTTGCTCGTGCCGAGGAGACGATCCAGCTCAACATCGAGATGGTTCGCCCGGGTATCACCTTCCGGGAGCTCACATTCGATTCCTGGTCTCCCGATGTCGACGAGTTCCACCAGTACTCGAACCAGTACCACGGGGTGGGTATGGCCGACGAGTGGCCGATGATCGTGTTTCCCCACACCTGGGACGAGGCCGGTTATGACGGTGTGGTAGAGCCCGGAATGGTGCTCTGCGTCGAGTCCTTCGTGGGTCGGCGGGGTTGGGGGGAGGGGGTCAAGCTGGAGGAACAGGTGCTGGTGACCGAGCAGGGTTACGAGCTTCTGTCCGCCTATCCGATAGGCCTCCGATGACCGCAGACCGCGCGTACCAGGCCGGACCGAGAGTTCGCAGCCGGATCGGCCCCGGCGGAGGCCGCGGCGCTGAGTACCGGCGGGCCGTGTCCGACAACTGGCACTCCATCGGGTTACCGCCGGATGCCCTCTCGGAGATCGAGGCCGCCGGGATAGACCTTCCTGACATCGACGCAGTGCGCCGCTACCGGTTGGACAGGGTGCGAGACCGGCTGCGGGAGCTCGACTACGCGGGGATCATCCTCTACGACCCGGTCCACATCCGTTACGCGTCCGACACCACCAACATGTCCCTCTGGACCGCTCACAACCCGTGCCGGTATCTCTGGGTGGGTGCTGAGGGTCCCATGATCCTGTTCGACTATGGCGCGGCCGCTTACCTGGCCGGGCACGCCGATCTCGTCCATGAGGTGCGGCCGGCCACCCAATGGATGTACGAGCTGTCCGGGATCGAGATGGACCGGAACCTGCGGCGATGGTCCGCGGAGTTAGCCGCCCTGGTAGCGGAACACGGGGGCGGGAACCGCCGGGTGGCGATCGACCGGGCGAGCCCCGATGCCATCCATGCCCTCGAGGGGCGCGGCCTCGAACTCCGCAACGGTGGGGAGGTCATGGAGGTGGCCAGGTCCGTCAAGAGCGCCGGTGAGATCGCGCTGATGAGGGCCGCGATCGCCGTCACCGACCACTCCCTCGACGCGATGCGTTCGGCCCTCGAGCCGGGTGTCACGGAGCTCGAGTTGTGGGCGGTGCTCCACTCGGAGAACATCCGCCGCGGCGGCGAGTGGCTCGAGACGCGCCTCCTGTCGTCCGGTCCGCGCACCAACCCCTGGTTCCAGGAGGCTGCCCCCCGGGTGATCGAGGACGGTGACCTCGTGGCGTTCGACACCGACCTGATCGGCCCGTACGGGATGTGCGTGGACATCTCGAGAACATGGATAGCCGGTGACAGACCACCGAACGCCAACCAGCTGGACGTCTTCGGGCGGGCGGAGGAGATGATCCATCGCAACATGGCGATGCTACGGCCCGGCGTCACCTTCCGGGAGCTGACATTCGACACCTTCGTGCCCGACATCGAGGAGTTCCACCACTACACCACCCAGTTCCACGGGGTCGGCATGGCCGATGAGTGGCCCATGATCGGGTTCCCCCACACATGGGAGCAGTCCGGGTGGGATGGTGTGGTTGAGGCTGGAATGGTGCTCTGCGTCGAGACGTTCGTGGGCCGGCGGGGTTGGGGGGAGGGGGTCAAGCTGGAGCAACAGGTACTGGTGACGGAGAGCGGCGTCGAACTCCTGTCCGGCTACCCTCTCGGGCTGCTATGACGTACCCGGCACGGTGATCGACTTCGACGGTACGCCGGTCCCTTTCGAAGAGGGCGACACCGTTCTGACCGCTGTCCTCAGGGCCGGTCTGTGGCCGTGGAGCGGGTGCCTCTGCGCCGAGGGTGACTGCCCCTACTGCCTGGTCACCCTGGAGGGAACCTCGTACGTGCGCGCTTGCCGGACACCGGCCTCGGACGGCGCGAAGGTCCACTCGCATCCGACCGACGGGTACCCGGCTCTGCCTCCGCCCACTCGAACGCCCACCCCCGGGAGTGCGGTCGGCTTCGAGATGATCCATTGCGACACCGTGGTGATCGGCCAGGGCCGTTCGGGGAGGGCCGCGGCTGCCGAGGCCGGGGAGAGAGGCCGCCGGGTGGTCACCCTCGATGCGCGGGTGGGAAGGGAGGCGGTCGGTGTATACGCCGGTCCCGAGGTAGTGGCCCGGATCCCCGATGGCATGGCGAGGATCTTCTGCGAGGAGGTCGTGGTGGCGACCGGATCGGCGGAGGTTCAGCCGGTCTGCCCAGGGAACCAGCTGGCCGGCATCCTCACCAGGCGAGCGGCCGCGCGGCTGGCGGCGGCGGGAGTGGATCTGGGAAGGGTGGTGTCGATCGGGGCGCCGCCGGAGGGAGTCGAACACCAGCCGGCTCGGGGCAGGTTGGCCCGCTTCGTCGGCGACGGGACGGTGGAGCGGGTGGTGACCCTTGACGAGGAGACCGGTGCCGAACGCACCTATCCGTGCGATACCGCCGTGGTCGGTCTCGGATCCGGTCCTAGGGACACGCTCGCCCGGATGGCTCACGGTTTGCCGGGAGTGCGCGCGGTGGGGAGCGCTGCCGGATCTCTCGACCGGCCGCCCGTGCCCGAGGCCGGCGTAGTCTGTCCATGTTCTGAAGTCACCGTAGATGACCTGCGTTCGGTTTGGGATCGCGGATTCCAAGAGTTGGAGCTGATCAAGCGGTCCACACTGGCAGGCACGGGCGCCTGCCAGGGGGCGGTCTGCATGCCGCACGTGCGCAGTTTCGTGGCCGCCGGCGGGCAGGAACTGCCCCCGTCCTTCACCGCGCGTCCGGTGGTTACCCAGATCACGATGGGCGAGGCTGCGGCGGGCTGGTACCACCACGCCGACCGGCGAACGGCACTCCACGACGAGCACCTCGCCATGGGAGCCGTCATGGAACGCTCCAGGGGTTGGTGGAGGCCCTGGACCTACGGTGATGCCGACCGCGAGTACTGGGCGGTCAGGTCCGGGGTGTCGATCTGCGACGTGAGCACCCTGGGAAAGACGCTGGTGTCCGGCCCTGACGCGGATGCGTTCCTGGAGCGCATCTACCCGTCCACCATCGCCCCGATCCGCCCCGGCCGGGCCAAGTACGTCCTGGTTCTCGACGAGCGCGGCTACGTGTTCGACGACGGGCTGGTGTGCCGCGAGGCCGCCAACCGGTTCCTGCTCACCAGCACCTCGGCCGGCGCAGGACACTTCGAGATGTGGCTGCGGGACTGGGCGGATGCCTGGGGTATGGACGTGAGGATCCTGGACCGCACCACGTCCTGGGGGGCGATAAACGTGACCGGACCCCGGTCCGGAGAGCTCCTCTCCCGGTTGGGCGACGGCGGCCGGCTGCCGTCCTTCATGGGTCACACCCGGATGGAGGTGGCGGGTTTCGCCTGCCGGGTCATGAGGATGAGCTTCACCGGCGAGATCTCCTACGAACTCCACCATCCAGCGAGTCGGTCGGAAGGCCTCTGGCGCGCCCTGATGGAGTCCGGCGCGGACTTCGACGTGTGGCCGCACGGACTCGAGGTCCTGGAGGAGTTGCGGCTCGAGAAGGGCCACATTCTGGTGGGGGTGGACAGCCTGTCCGACTCCACGCCCCGGCGGCTGGGCCACGGCTGGGCCGTCCGGATGGACAAGGGAGACTTCCTAGGCCGCCACGCGGTGGCCCGGACGTCAAGGATGGACCCGGACCGGCTGCTGGTGGGTCTGGAGATGGATGGCGCCCCACCGCCTCAGGGCGCCATCCTGCGCGTGAAGGGCGACTACGCCGGGTTCGTGACCTCCAGTACCTGGTCCCGGGTGCTGGGCCGCTCCGTCATGCTGGCCTGGATGTACGCCCGGGACGGCGGGTTCGGTGGCGACATCCTGATCGAAGGGCGTCCGGCCCGGAGGGTGGCGGCGCCCTTCTACGACCCCGAGGGCCTGCGTGTCCGCGCCTGAACGCTTCGAGCGGATCGGGGCCACCCGGATCGTGGCCGACCCCGGAGCACTCGACGGGATCGAGGCGCCGGACGGCGGGCACCTGCTTCGCCTCGCGCCAGACGACCTGCTGGTGCTACCGCCCCCGGATCGGGTCGATGTGGCCGACCCGTACGCCTTGGTCGAGCCCGAGGCCGGATTCTCGGCGGCATGGTTCGACCGCTCCGAGCTACCCCGGCTGCAAGCCTTGTCAGCCTGGGAGTTTCCCCGGCGCCGTCCGGCTCCCGCCCAAGGGCACCTGGCGGGCATACCGGTCAAGATGCTGTTCGACGTGGGCGGCGTGCTGGTCCTGGTTCCGGCGACGCTGGCGCACCACCTGGAGGAGCGCCTCGGCTCGCAGGATCGGCTGGAATGAACGAGTTCATCGAAGCCCAGGTGGCTCTCGGATGGGAGCAAAACTTGCGATCCTCCTACGACGTGGTGATCGTGGGGGGCGGCGGGCACGGTATGTCGACCGCTTACCACCTGGCTACCCGCCACGGGATAACGGACGTGGCGGTGCTGGAACGCGGCTACATCGGCTCGGGCAACTCGGGCCGCAACACCACCATCATCAGGGCCAACTACGGCATCCCCGAGGCGGTCCGCTTCTACCAGCGGAGTGTCGACCTCTACTCCAGGCTGGAGGAGGAGACCGGGCGCTGGATCATGCATGACCGTAAGGGCCTCCTGTGGCTGGTCCACGGGACTCCCGGCACGCGCAACGAACGGGCCAGGTCCATCGTCAACCAGGCCTTCGGCGCCGACACCGTCTACGTGACGCCGGAGGAGGTGGGCGAGATCTGCCCGGAGGTGGACATGAACGCGGGCGGTGGCGAGTACCGGGTGACGGGAGGCTCGTACAGCCCGCACGCCGCGACCGCGCGCCACGACCGGGTGGTCTGGGCGCTGGCTGAAGGCGCCATGAAGCGGGGCGTACACGTCCACCAGCGCACCGCGGTGACCGGCTTGCTCAAGGACGGGGACCGGGTCACGGGTGTGATGACCGACCGGGGGCCGGTGACGGCCGGGGTCACGGTGAGCGCGGTGGGAGGCCACGTATCGACCCTGGCGGCGATGGCCGGGGTGAGGCTCCCGATCCGCACCCATCCGCTCCAGGCCTTCGTCACCAACCACTACGCCCGCACCTTCCGTCCCATCGTGGCCTCGGCCGAGATGGGTTTCTACGTCAGCCAGACTCCGAGAGGGGAGATGCTCCTGGGTGCCGGCATCGACAGCCAGCCCAGCTACTCGTACCGGTCCAGCTACGAGTTCCTCTCGCACTGCTCGCTTCCGGCGGTGACCCTGCTGCCGTTCCTGCGGGATCTGACGGTCCTGCGCCAGTGGACCGGTGTTTGCGACATGTCGGTCGACATGTCCCCGATCATGGGCTACACGGGAGTGGACGGCTTCCTGGTCACCACCGGATGGGGCACCTGGGGCTTCAAGGGAATCCCCGCCGGTGGCGAGCAGATGGCGGAACTCATCGCTACCGACCGCACCCCCGAACTCATCGCCCCGTTCTCTCTCAACCGCTTCAAGGAGGACCGGCTGATGTTCGACCCCGGTTCGACGGGGACGACCCACTGATGGTCCTGCGTCTCGCCTGCCCGCATTGCGGCCCTCGCCCGGTCGAAGAGTGGACTTACGGTGAGGTTCCCGATCCTCCGGACCACCTGACCGAAGCCGACGAACGGGATGTGGACCGAGGCTTCATGATGGGCAACACGGAGGGCGTCAAGGTGGAGCGCTGGTTCCACGCCGGAGGTTGCCGGCGCTGGCAGACCATCACGCGGGACACCACCCTCGACTAGACGCGCCGGAGGGCCGCTCACTAACACGTTCCCGGGAACCTGCGGCCGCCCCGCTCGCGTCATACATAGCATGGGGGGGCTGATGGCGACGCCCGGTGGAGTCCGGTTCGGAGGGAGGACCTTCGCGGTTGGAACGGCCGTGGCGGTGGTGCCGGTGCTGTCGGCTGGGCTGGCGGGCCAGGCGGCCGGCGGAACGGGCTTCGCGGACGTCCAGGAGAGCGGGGTCCATCGACCGGCCATCGATGCCCTGGATAGCGCGGGGGTGCTGGACGGCACGGAGTGCGCCCCGGATAGCTTCTGTCCCGCCGATCCGATCCCGCGCTGGGTGGTGGCTGTGTGGCTGGTACGGGTGCTGGATGATGCCGATCCGCCGGGTGCGGGTGGATCATCGTTCGCCGATGTGGACGGCGCCGAGTGGTGGGCGCCCTACGTGGACCGCCTGGCCGATCTCGAGGTAACAACGGGGTGCGCGGTCGACCCGTTGCGGTTCTGCCCGGACGACCCGGTCACGAGGGCACAGATGGCATCGTTCCTCGTCCGTGCGTTCGATCTGGCATCCGGCTCGACGGCCGGCTTCGAGGACGTTCCGGAGAGTGGTACTCACGCCGGCAGTATCGATGCCCTGGCCGCGGCCAGGATCACCGCCGGGTGTTCCAAGGATCCGTTGCGGTTCTGTCCCGGTGATCCGGTAACGAGGGGCCAGATGGCGACCTTCCTGGCCAGGGCGGAGGGACTGGTTCCGTTGCCGGACCCCGTCACCTCCTACCGCATCGGCTTCACCCGCCGGCACCTACCGGTCGACAGGATCTTCGTCATGAGATCCGGCGGTGGCGGCCAGTGGCAGATCGCCGGTGAGGGGAGTGGCTGGGATCCGGTGTGGTCTCCCGACGGCACGCGCATCGCGTACACCGGTGGGCTTTCCCCAGGCCCCGACGCGGGCCCTCCGGACACCGGGCCCAGGGTCTTCGTGGCCGGTCCTTACCAATTGGGCGATCCCCGGGATCTCGGCGCCGGTCACTCTCCGGTGTGGTCACCCGACGGTACGCGCCTGGCATTCTCCGGCCCGGGGGAGGGTGCTCCCGAGATCCTGATCATGAACGTGGACGGTACCGGTCGCCGGGCATTGGCGGAAGGCCGGAGTCAGGCCTGGTCGCCGGACGGGCTGAGCATCGCCTTCACGCGCCACGTCCAGGGTGTTGATGGTGTCTTCGTGATCGGAGCCGACGGGACCGGCGAACGGCACCTGGGCGAAGGGGCCGGGCCGGTGTGGTCGCCGGACGGGGAACGGATTGCCTTCACCCGGGACGGCGTGGACGGTTACGACATCTTCGCGATGAACGCCGACGGTTCGGAACAACTCCAACTCACCGATGCGGCGGGTCACGACCGGCGTCCGGCCTGGTCACCCGACGGCGATCGCATCGCCTTCGACACCGAACGCCACGGAGACCTCACGGAGGAGTCTCCTGCTACCGAGATTTACGTGATGAACGCCGACGGGTCCGGGCAGCATCGGCTTACGCAAGGTGGAGGCAAGGACCGGCGTCCGGTCTGGTCTCCGGATGGCCGACGCATCGCCTTCACCACGGAGGAGTGGGTCTATCACTACATCTACTCGATGAACGCCGACGGGTCCGACCGGCGACTCATGACCTACACCAGCGATGACCGGGACCCGGTCTGGTCACCGGACGGCCGATTCATCGCCTTCACGAGCGACAGGCCGGGAAACCACCTCAGCTTCGTCACCGCAGTCGACGGGACCGGCCAGGAGCAGGTAGCCGACACGGGTACCGGTGTGCCGGTCTGGTCGCCCGCGCACACGCGCCTCGCGTTCTCCTGCTGTGAGGGCTATCTCGGTTACATCTCCGTCGTCGACACCGACGGACGGGGCTTCGCCCGGAGGCTCGACGAGACGGCCGGTACCGATTGGGCCCTTGATCCCGTATGGTCTCCGGACGGCGCACGCATCGCCTTCACCCGCTCGGTCAGGAGTGATAACGAGGTCGGATTCGTTGACGAGTTGTTCCTGATCGACGCCGACGGCGCCAACGTCATGCAGATCACCCTCACGGACGGGGGCGCCTACGGCTCTCGCAGCCCCCTATGGTCTCCTGACGGAAGCCATATCGCCTTCACCCGTTTCCGCGATCTCGATCCTGCGCCCAACGTTTCCAACGTCGACGCGGAACTGATGGTGGTGAGCGTCGACGGGTCCGGCCAGCGCCAGGTCGCGGACACGCAGGGAGACGACTACTTCCCGGCCTGGTCACCGGACGGCACGCGCATAGCCTTCGTCAACTCCACCCAATCGCGAGACACGATCTTCGTCGTGAATGCGGATGGGACGGATCAGCGGTCAGTCGCCGTGACCAGTGGCGACCAGTGGATTCCGGAGTGGTCCCCCGACGGCACCCGCATCTCCTTCACCGCACTGCTCCGTCGTGGTGGGCGGCCGAGCGTCTACGTTGTCGACGCCGATGGCTCCGACCTCGAGAGCCTCGGGTCCGGCGCCCTTCCCGAATGGTCCCCTGATGGGTCCCGGATCGCCCTCGTCGACTACGGCGACACCGGGTCGTACGGGGAGATCGTCTTGATCAACCCCGACGGGACGGATCCGAGGCCGATCACCCGGACCGGGCCCGAGACCGTCCCCACCGGACTGGCGTGGTCACCTGACGGCAGGCGCATCGCCTTCACCAGCAGCCACGACGGCGACGAGGAGATCTACGTGGTGAACGCGGACGGTACCGGCCAGACGCAGCTCACAGACAACGACTTCTTCGCCGACACGGACCCGGTATGGATAGGCGGGTAGGGTCCCCGATCCGCCGGACTACCTGACCGAGGCCGACGAACGGGACACCACCCTGATCGACCGCGCCGGGCCGCTCAACTCCGGCCTATTGCTCAGCCGCCTGCGAACGGCGCATCTGGGACGCCTGTCACGCCGGCGTCGATGGCGAGCAGGTCGCCGTCGCCGGGCTGGCCGGTGGGTGGATGGCTTCCCCCTCCGCCGATCGAAGTGACGAACAGAGTCCCGAGGTCGGCGCCGCCGAACGCGGTCATGGTGGGCTTGGTCACGGGTACGTCGATCCGGCGATCCACGGAACCGTCCGGGGCGAAGCGCAGGACCGCGGCGCCGTGCACGGCGGCCACCCAGAGGCATCCGTCGGCGTCGACGCAGGCCCCGTCGGGCCGTCCCGGCAGGTCGGAGAACTCCGCGAACAGGGTCTCGTTGCGGGCTGTCCCGGTATCGAGGTCGTAGTCGTAGGCCCAGATCGTGGAGTGGAGGGAGTCCGCGAAGTACATGCGGTCCCGCTCAGGGTCGAAGGAAAGAGCGTTGGGGACCCCCACCTCTCGCCGGGTGACCTGGAAGGACCCGTCTCCCTCGATCCGGTACAGCTGCCCGGTGAAGCGCCGGTCCGCCGCCACCTGGTACATCGATCCGACCCAGTAGCGGCCGGCCGGATCGGTGCGCCCGTCGTTCATCCGGTTCCCGGTGCCGGCGGGTTCCAGGGTGACCCACGGGGTGACGGTCCCGCTGTCCCAGTCGAACCAGACGAGTTCGTTCTCGGCGGCGATCAACAGCCGTCTCGCCTGCCCGGTGCGGACCATTGACCCGGGCCGTCCCGGAATGGACCGCGTCTCATCGATGCCGGTCTCCGGGTCGTAGCGGTGAACCAGCCGTCCGTCGATGTCCTCCCAGTAGAGCACCGACTCCTCCGGGCTCCAGAGCGGGCATTCGCCCAGCAGCGCACCCGCCCGCACCGCTACGTCGATCGTTACCAAGATGGCCCTCCGTTCAGTCGAATCGGCATCATCGTCACCCAACCTTCCGCGGCAGCCTAGACCCTGATGACCAGACTCCCGACGTGGCGCTTGGCCAGAAACGCCTCCTGGGCGGTGTGGATGTCCTCCAGCCGGTACACGCCGCCGACCACCGCCCGGACCCGCCCGCCTTCGATGTGACCGACCAGGTCCGAGAAGACCCGTGGCTCGTAGACGGTGGCGCCGTGCAGCGTCAGGTCCTTGAGATAAAGGGTCCGCAGATCGAGTTCCACCATCGGCCCGGCGATGGCTCCGGAGGTCACGTAGTGACCCCCTCGCCGCAAGGCCTCCAGCCATCCGCCGAAGTCGGGGCCGCCCACCACGTCGGCCACCGCATGGAAGGGGCCTCCGTTGGCCTCCATGGCGTCTTCGGGGACTCGGCCGGCCTGCCGGGCCACGATCCGGTGCGCCCCGAGGGCGGCCACGTCATCGCGCTTGGACGCGCTCGTTATGGCGACCACCCGTGCCCCCCGGAGCCTGGCCAGCTGCACCAGGGCGCTGCCGACTCCGCCGGAGGCGCCGGGCACGGCGACCGTCTCGCCACTCCTCAGACCGACCCTCTGCAGCATGTGCTCGGCCGTGGACCACGAGCACGGGAACGTGGCCAGTTCCACGTCGGAGAGGTCGCCGGAGACCGGATGGACGTTCTCGCTCGACACCGAGCAATACTCGGCGAACCCGCCGTCGCGTTCGCTTCCCAGGTAGCCGGTCGATTGCGAGTCGCCTGGGTGGTGGCCGCCGCGCAGCCAGGGATCGACGAGGACCCGCCGTCCGATGAGATCGCCCGGGACGCCGGTTCCGACCTCGGTGACCGTTCCCACCACATCAGCCCCCTGGATGCGCGGGAACGCCAATCCTGCCCGACTCCAGCCGGCGTCGTGGAGGTCGGCCTCCCCGTGGGCGGAACCGGTGGTGGCGGAGGTGACGGAGCGGCTGTACCAACCCACCCGGGTGTTGATGTCGGTGTTGTTCACCCCGCAGGCGGCCACGCGCACCAGAGCCTCTCCGGGCGCGACCTCCGGCACCGGCACATCGTCCCGTACCTCCAGCATCTCCGGCCCGCCCACTCCCAGCAGCAGAGCCGCTCTCATGGTCCGGGGCCCGGAATGATGGCGGCCGTGCTTCACCACAATTGGGTTGCCACTGTCTCGGTGTAGTAGAAGGGGCCTTCCCGGAACTCGAACGGTGCGCCGTCGTAGCCATCGAACCGGAGCGCCTCCTGGGCATGGATGTCGTAGAAGGGCTCCTGGTCGAGCATCAGCTGGGCGACCGCCTCCGCGGTGGCCAGGCGCTGGACTCCTCCGCCCCCGAACCCGGTCGCCACGAACAGGCCCTCGGGGCCGAAGCGTCCCACCAGCGGCCACGCGTCCGGAGTCGACGCAAGCACGCCGGCCCAGCCACCCGCCACCCGCGCATCGCGGAGGCTTGGGACCCGTCTCCGGAGGAGCCCCAGCCACTCGGTCGATGTTTCCGGATCGGGATGGCGGGAGAATCGGTCCGCGTCGACTCCGATATCGGACGGAGGGAGGCCCAGGAGCAGGGCCCCCGGGGAGCGGGGCATCACGTAGTGCCCGGCCTCGAACTCGGACATGAACCGGAGGCCGCCATGGTCGCCCACCACGATTATCGCCTGAAGGATGAAGCTCTTGGTGGGCAGGAAGATGCGGCTCCGGGCCAGCAACGTCGCCGACCATGCCCCGGCGGCTACCAGGACCCTGGGCGTTGTGACATGGTGGCCGGACGCCACTACGCCCGACACATGGCCGCTGTCGACTGCCAGCCGGTCCACGGCGCAGCCCTCCCAGATCTCGGCGCCGGCGTTCCTGGCCATGCCCGCCAGGACCACGCTGAGCGTCTGGGAGAACACGAAACCGTCGGTTCCGGTGTAATAGCCGCCCGTCAGGTCATCCGTCCGCAGGTTCGGCCAGCGCGAGGCGATCGTGTCGGGCTCGAGGTACTCACCGGCCACCCCCAGGCGGGCCGCCTGATCCACCCTGGCCCGTAAGGCCCTTGCCCCCTCCTCGCTGGTGGCCATCTGCAAGCCGCCCACCACATGGAATCCGACCACTCCACCGGTCACCCGGTCCAGTTCGTCGATTATGGCTCTCGTCCTGCACAGGACGGCCAGGTTGGCGGGCGAGGTCGACTCCTGGGGTATGTGGCCTGCCGCCAGGGCGCTCGATTCCGAGGCGATGGTCCCGCGCTCCAGCACCGCCACCCTGAACCCGCCCTCCGCCAGCTTCCATGCCGCGAGCAGGCCGGGCAGGCCGGCGCCGATGACTACCGCGTCGTATCGCATCGGCTTCGCTCAGCGCGGCGGGCCGACCCGCAAGGGAGCGGATCCGATTGCGGTCAAGAAACCCCCACCGACTCGGGGTCGCTCGCGAGGCGCTCCAGCCAGGCGCGGTCCGGGCTCACGATCTCGTCCCCCTCCGTCAGTTGCTTGGTGGTCTCGGGCCACTTAGGTCCGGCACCGGTGAACAGGCACACCACCGTCTCGCCCTCCCGGATGATCCCGTCCCTCGCCAGCGCCCATGCGCCGGCCAGCGAAGCCGCCGAGGAGGGTTCCGGGCTCAAGCCCGCGGAAGCCGCATGACGGGTGGCGGCCACCATCTCGGGATCCGTCAGGTCGATCGCCTGCCCGCCAGACTCCCGCATCGCCCGCAGGGTCATCGAGCCACCGGTCGGGTCGCCGATCGACAGGGCGATCGTCTGCGGATCCTCGATATAGGGGACGGTGTCCGAACCCTCCCGGAAGGCTCGAACGATCGGGTTGGCCGCGGTCGGCTGGACGCCGTGGACCTTCGGGATCGAATCGGTCCAGCCCAGCCGGGCCATCTCCCCGAACGCCTTCCAGGGTCCGTACAGGCCATCGCCTGCCGCGATGGGCACGATGTAGTGGTCCGGGACCCGCCCGAGCGCCAGCACCGCGTCGTAGGCCATGGTCTTGTAGCCCTCCATGCCGTAGGGCGTGGCCACCGGGTTGGGAGTCATGTAGGTGGAGGGATACCAGCCGTGGTCGCGCACGAAGCTCTCGAGGGGCGGGCGGCGATCCATCTCCACGATCACGGTGGCGCCGAACAGCCTCATCCAGCGGCGTTGCACCTCCGGCGCCCTGGGATCGACCAGTATCGCGCAATGCAGGCCGCCGCGGGCCGCGTAGGCGGCCGCGCTCATGCCGTGGTTCCCGGTGGTGGAACATGCCACCCGCCGGTATCCGAGTTGGAGCGCCATCGACTGCGCCACGGAGTGGAAGCGGTCTTTGAAGGAGTAGGTCGGGTTCACCGTCTCGTTCTGGATCCAAAGATCGGCGAACGGGTTGGCGTCCGACCGGGGAAGCCGCACCAGCGGGGTGCGGCCCTCGCCCAGCGATATCACCGCCGACTCTTCCCTTACCGGTAGCAGCTCCCGGTATCGCCATATCGACCTATCGGCCCGATCCCGCCAGTCTCGGTAGGAGACGGCGGCCGCCACGCGGTCCTCGTCGTAGACCGTTTCGAGGGCGCTGCCGCAGTCACGGCACCCGAAGAAATGGCCACCCAGATCCGTCTCCAGGTGGCATACGACGCATCGTAGGCCCTCGGCGAACATCCCTATCCTTCGGCTCGTCCGGCGGGAGGATAACTGTTCTCCGGCGCGCCCGATGGAGACCAAAGCCCATCCCCTACCGGGTCTCCATATACTCCGATCAGGAGACCGGAAGGAGGAACGGGTGGCGACTGGCGACCGAGGACCGAACGAGAGCCTCATCGGGGTTCCTGGATCACGCCACCAGCTGGGCACCCCTTCGCTGGTCATCGATGTGGACATCATGGACGCCAACATCGCATCGATGGCCCGCCACGCCGAGAGCCACGGCTACGAGGTGAGGCCGGTCGGCAAGATCCACAAGTCGATCGAGATCACCCGCCGCCAGGTGGAGGCTGGGGGTCGCGGACCTTGCTGTGCCACCCTGGCAGAGGTGGAGGTAATGGTCGACGCCGGGTTCAGCGATGTGATGCTGTTCACCTCCGTGGTCACCGCTCCCAAGCTGGATCGGCTCGCCGAGGTCAACGCCCGCGCCGAAGGGTTGATCGTGTGCGCAGACCACGCCGCCAACGTCATCCAGTTGGGCGAGGCGGCCCGCCGCTCGGGCCGACCCATCAAGGTACTGGTCGACCTCGAGACGGGGAGCTACCGCACCGGGGTGGTCGGTGAGGACGCGGCGTTGGCGCTGGCCCGTCTCATAGTGGACACCGACGGCCTGGAATATGCGGGCGTGCAGGGCTACACGGGCCATCACATGAACACGACCGACTACGAGGCTCGCCGCGCCCGGGGACTAGCGGTTGTGGAACCGGTGGTCCGGGCGGTGGAACGGCTCCGGGCTGAGGGTCTGGATCCGGAGATCGTGTCCGGAGGCGGGACCGGCAGCCACGCCTTCGACCACGAACTGGACGTCTTCACCGAGATCCAGGCCGGTACCTATGTGCTTATGGACACCAACTACTACAACGTCGTCCAGCGGCACGACGAGCCCAGCCCTTTCGGGCCGGCCCTGTTCGTACGGACCACCGTCATCAGCAACTGCCAGCCCGAGTTCGTCATGACGGATGCGGGCATCAAGGAAGTGGACGTGATCTTCGGTATCGAAAACCCGGCGATCCTGCGCGGCGCCCCGCCCGGTGCCGTCTACGAGATGGCGGGTGACGACATGGGCAAGATCAGGTTCGCGAATCCCGGCCAGGACCGACTCGAGGTCGGCGACGTCGTGGAGATACTGGCCTCCCACTGCTACCAGACGATCGTCCTCTACCGCTACTTCCACGTGGTGAGCGGCGGCACGCTCGTGGACATCTGGCCGGTCGACGCCTACGACAACTGGTAGCCGGGGCTTTCCTCCGCCGGCGCCGTACTGAGCGGGCTGCTGCTTACGACGGGAACCTATCCAGTGTCAGGTCGATGTCGAGGGTCTCTTCGCCTCTCTGCAAGGTCACGGTTATCGGATCATCCGCCCGGTAACTCCGTAGCCTGGATACCAACTGGGGCATGGATCTCACGGCGACCCCGTCCAGGGCCACGATCACGTCGCCGTCCTCTGCGCCGGCATCTCCTATGGCGGACTCCTCGAGGAGGCTTATCTCCACCCCGAGCGGGGATTCCACTCCGTCCTCGAGTTCGCTGAATGCCGAACTGCCCCTTACCCCCAGGAAGGCGTGCCGGACCTCGCCCTCCGACATGAGGTCGTCGACGATTCCCTTGACGAGGCTGATGGGAACGGCGAATCCCAGACCCTCGGCGCCCACGTCGCTCAGCCCGATGGCGGTGGTGATGCCGAGCAGGCGACCATGAACATCCAGGAGGGCGCCGCCACTCGACCCCCGGGTTATGGGAGCGTCGGTCTGCAGCAGTCCGTACAGGCTGGCGCCGGTGAGGGGATTGGTCACCAGACTCCGGTCGAAGGCGGAGATCACCCCTGCGGTCACCGATGGCCCGCCATCGAGCCCCAGGGGATTGCCCACCGCGATGGCAGGCTCGCCCGTACGCAGGCCTTCCATCGATCCGAAGCGAATGTACGGGAGGTCCCCAGCCTCGACCTTCAGCACCGCGATGTCCATCAGGGGGTCGCTGCCGATCAGTTCCGCCGGGTAGGACAGGCCGTCCGACATGATCACCTTGAGGGTGTGGGCGCCGTCGATCACATGGTGGTTGGTGATGACGAATCCATCGGAACTGATCACCACGCCGCTTCCCGAACCGTCACGGACGGACTCCTCGTCGAGGCTCTGGACGGTCACGATGGAGGGAATGGCCTGGGAGGCTACGACGGCCACCAGGTCGGCGGGGGCGAACACCGGAACCGTCGTCTCGACTGTAGCGACGGTTGTCGTCTCGGCGGAAGGGGACAAGGGTTCGGTCAGGACGGAGGTGGTGGTCGCCTCGACCGGAACCGGTGCTTCCTCCCGAACGACCTCCCGCACCTCTACGAGCTCGGTGATCCGTACGACCTCGCGATCGAAGGCGCCTGCCAACCACAGGGCCGTGGTTGTGGCGGCGGCTGCCAGCAGCGCCGAACTCAGCGCGATCAGGAAACCGGAACGGCCCCGGTCCCGGGCTCGGTGGGGCGGTCGGATGTCCCTCTCCTCGTGGCTGTGCGGGGACGAAGGCGGGTCGAGGGGATCCATTGACCGCAGATTCTACGATGCCCCGGTTGCTACCGAACTAGAGGAAGCCTCTAGGGACTGAGGTGTGCCAGGTGCGGGAGAAATGGGGCTTGCCACCAGCCCGGACCTCCATTGCCGTCACCGCGTGGAAGGAGTCGGAGCTTCCGGCCACGCGGGTTGAGCTTCTCACTTCGGTACGGGAGGCTCCGTGGTTGACATCGAGGCGGTATCCGGCTTCTACGCTCGAGTTGGCAGGGTCGGCCCGGTCGGTGGTGACCTTGAATTCCAGGTGGGTGTCGACCCGGGCGCCGTTGTCGGTGGTGATGTCTCCTCCCATCGAGATCACCACGCTCACCTCGGTGCCGGAGAGGTCTTCCACCAGGTCCCACCGCAACGGATCGGTGCCGCCCAGCGGCTCGGGCAGCGGCGGGGCGGGCCGGTATTCGGGCGGTGGGAGACCGGAATCGGGCCGGCTGACGACCGGGAGACCGATCCAGGACGGGTTGTCGGTGTCCGTGTGGATTGTGTTGACAGCGTTCTGCGGCAGGGGCCAGACCAGCGGGAAGTCCGAACTGGAGACCATGATGCCCATCCGGTGGCCAGCCTCGAACACGTAGGAGGTGGCTTCCAGTTCGACCGTGAGTTCGGTGACTTCACCGGGCACGAGGGGCTCTGGGTCGGTCCTGGAGTTCCGCTGGGCGGCGTTCTTGATCCCCCTGGATACCAGGGCCCAGGGACCGTCAGGATGGACGTCGATCAGCTTGACCGCGAAGGCGGTCACCTCGGCGGTCGAGGAGACGTACAGGGTGGCATCCGGGAACCCGGTGACTTCCAGGTCGGTCTCGAGCGGCTCTCCCAGGAACACGGCGGAGCCCGGAGCATCCCGCCGCTGGTCGAGGGGGAGGCCGGTATCAGCCCCGAACCCGGTTAAGAGGCCCATGGTCGAGACCCCCACTGCCGGGTCGTAGGCATAAGAGATGTGGCTCCCTTCACCACCCGCGGGCGCCGTGGCGCCCAGCCGTCCATCGGGATGCAGGTAGATGGCCTCGTCCGTTGCCCGGGCAAGGGGCCAGCCCGCCTCCGAACGCCAGTAGCCGCTAGCTCCCTCCCGGCGGGCCCGGGGCTGGTCGTAACCCCGCACCCAGATGTTGACGGGGGGCTCGTCCGCAATACCGGTGTCCTGCCCCTTCAGGTACAGATCGAACCACCGCACGATCTCGTGGAGGTGGTCGACCCGTTCTCCGGGCGCCCCGATGTTGGGGGCGATGTGCAGGTAAGGACCCATCATCAGCTTCTTGGGCACGTCCGGGCTCAGGCCCGCATACATGTGGAACGGGTCCGAGACGAAGATGTCGTGCCAGCCACCGATGATGAAGGTGGCCGCCCGGATGTCCTCCAACCCGTACCGGACCGAACCCTCGTGCCACACGGGACCGTCCATCGGGTTGCGCATCCAGGTGTCGAGCCAGGGTTCGTTCCCGGTGAGGTGCTCCTCCCAGATCTCCAGCCAGGCGCCCTCGGCGTCGGCGGCCGGAGGCGCACCGGACAGGGCGGTCATCATGGCGTTGTAGGCGCCCGTCCAGATCGACGTCTGCCACATCCCGCCCGGATGGCTGTTGTCGTAGTGGTCCCATCCGGCGTAGATCGGAGCGATAGCCTTGAGGCTGGGCGGGCCCTGCGCGGCCGTTAGCAGGGCCGAATACCCGCCATAGGAGACCCCGGTCATGCCCACCGCGCCGGTGCACCACGATCGGGCGGCCAGCCACTCCACCGCGTCGTAGCCGTCTTCCCACTCCTGGAGGCGCAGCATCCGGTCGCACACGCCTGCAGAGGCGCCCGTCCCGCGCACATCGAGCAGGGCGGTCACGTATCCGTGCGCGGCGTAGTAGTTGGCGCGGTCCACCGTCAGGCCCCGCAGCAGGTCGTCCTTGCGGTACGGGTAGTACTTGATGATCACCGGAGCGGGCTCGTCCGACTCCGGGTAGAACAGGTCGGCGGACAGTTCGACGCCGTCCCGCATCGGGATACGAACGTTGGGCCGGGTCCGGGCCGCGGGGGGTCGTTCCTTAAGCCAGGCAGTCACGGACCTCACGCTACACGGCTGCTGTCCACCGTCCAGAGGCGGTCGATCGGCATCGCCAGGATGCGGTCTTCGGGCCGGCTGGTCCACTCGCCCGTATGGAACACGACCCCGACCCTGAACCGGTCGCCGAGTTCGTCGCGCAGCGTGCGCAACCCGCGCCCGCTCCCTCTGGACCATCCACCACCCGCCTTGACTTCGAAGGCGGCGACCGAACCGTCCCCTTGCTCGACCACGAGGTCCACTTCGGAGCCACCCCGCGTGCGCCAGTGCCCCACAGTCGGCGTGTGATCCATCCACGAGACCTGCTTCAGTACCTCGCCGACCGCGAAGGTCTCGATGAGATGGCCGAACTGCTGCAAGGCGGTCGGCTCGCGCCGTCCTAGTCGATCCGCCGACAGGCCGAGGAGGCGCGCCGCCACTCCTGAATCCACGATGTGTAGCTTCGGGTGCCTGGTGATCCTGGCCCGCAGTGTCGTACCCCAAGCCGGGAGCCGGCGGATCAGAAAGGCAGCCTCCAGGAGTCCGGCGTAGTTGTGGGCGGTCTTCTGTCTCAGCCCTGCCATCTCACCGGCGGAGGTGATATTGAGCACCTGGCCGGTTTGGGAGGCAAGCCTGCGGAAGAGCCGGTCGAGGGCATCTGCGTCGCGGATACGCGAGAGTTCGTCGGAGATGCGTTCGAGGGCCAGGCCTACGTAATTGTCGAACCACCTTTCTCTCGCGGCCGGCGCCATTCCGAGGATCGGCGGGAAGCCCCCACCCACCACCCGTTCTATGTACTGCTCGCGGGTCGTGAACGAGCGGTACCCGTCATGCAGGGCTCCCGGATCGTCAAACAGCCTCTCGACCAGGTTCTCTCGGACACCGACCATCTCACCCTGGGAGAAGGGAAACAGCGGCAGCCGGTAGAGGCGACCGGTCAGAAACCGCGACATCTCGGGAAGGACCGCGGCGCTCACCGTGGAGCCGGTGAGGACGAATTGTCCGGGTGATCCGTCTTGGTTGAGTTGGTTCTTGATGGCGCCGAGCAGGTCGGGAACATGCTGGTACTCATCGATGAGGATGGGTCGGGGACCGGTCACCAGAAGCCGTGGATCATCCCGGCCCGCCGCTCGGGTGATGGGATCGTCGAGATCAATCATGTCCACCCCCGTTGACGAAGCCAGTGTCTGAAGCAGAGTGGTCTTGCCACCGGAACGAGGTCCCAGTACCAGCACCACCGGAATCTCGTTCATGCGGAGCCGGACGATCTCCTCGAGCCGACGTACGATCCGATCCGCCACGGCCGAGCCACCTCTCTCCTCGAACTTTCCAGCCGGTTTACACGATTGGCTAGCTGTATCTTACATGAATGGCCTAGGAGTTGTTACACGATTAGCCGATCAGGTAGTGGAGAACGGGTTGGTCTCGTGTCGGCGGGTGTGAGCACTGCCTCGTCCCGGTCTTCGGACTTGAACTGGCGGGGATTATCAATGAGGGACCCTTACGAAAGAGTTGGGATCCCTAGGGGGAGTGTCCCGCCGCGAGTTGGTGAACCGAGCGTTGGCGTGTTCGGCTGTCGCGGTGCCGGTCAAGCGGCCCGGTACACGTTCAGGGGAGGGGGTCGTCAGAGGCGAACTTCCGTAGCACGTTGGCGGTGATGCGCGACACGTTGTTGTCGTAGTCGTTGTAGGACAGGCAGGCGCTCCAGGCGATCGAACCGGTGGTGAAGACGGCCCCGCCGTTGGGGTACTCGAAGAGCACCATGTCGGCCCGCACCTGATCGTTGGTGGTGCCGGTCTGCTCGGAGTTCATGTGCATGACCTCCTCCACGACATGATGGAAGGTGTCGTCGAAGTCGGTCGCGGTCGCCACGACCAGGGCGTGAGGTGGGGTTCCCAGCGCGGGGTCGGCCCGGTCCATCTCGTAGCCGGCCGCACCCCATCCCAGGTTGAGGGTGTCGAAGTCGCCGATCAGTTCGTCATCGCCGATTCCCTCGAAGATGAAGGCAGCCCTCGGATCGAAGCTGTCCGGAAGGCGGCGGTAAGCCGAGTTGATCCCGCTCCCGCCCTGGGCGGTCATGCCCACTCCCACCAGACGCTGGGGCGCCCAGCCGCGGAACCTCCACAGGCCGCCTGGCTCCCCGGTGGTGCTGTGATGGCTCTCCGCGTGGTCGGTTCGCCATGACCCGGTGCCGTTCCAGCGGCGCACCTCTATGACATGGGGGCGCTCGGGATCGACCGAGGTGATCCAGTAGAGGCCGTTGCCTCCCAGGTACATGAAACGGCCGCCGGCGTTGAGGTAGGCCTCCAGGGCGATGAGCATGTCCTCGGTCCAGTACTCGGGATGGGCGTCCGAGACCACCACGTTGTATCCGGACAGCAGATCCAAGCCATCGAAGTGCACGTCCTCGTCGGTGATCAGGTCGAAATCGAACCCCCGGCTCTCCATCCAGTCCATCTGGTGGAGGTCGGCGGACAGCAACACCGGCCCGCCCATACCCTCGCCGATCGTCCGTTGCTTGTTGTTGGGCCGGAAGTTGAGGATGGGCTTGCGGCTCGACGAGTAGCAGATGCCGCTCCCGTCGGTGTGCAGGTCGTAGAGGCCGCCCAACTTGTTCTCGACCATGTAGTGCTCGTGCGGGAGGACCGGGAACGGGACGTCCACTCCCTTGCCGTCGAGATACTCGATGAGGACCGGGTTGTTGGCCAGGTGCTCGTTGGCATAGGCCAGGAAGGTGTAGGTGCCGAGCAGGAAAGCGATCCGAGCGGTCGGCGCCCCGGTCCTGGGCCTGGCCGCGAACGGGATGTAGTCCTCGGCGTCGTCGGTTGTGAGCCGGAAGGCGTACATGGCGCTCTTCAGGTCCTCGGGCACCACGTACTGGAAGTCGGTCTCCCACCGGGCGTCGTCGAGGTCGTCGTCGTTGAAACGGATGGCCGCGTACTGCTCGGGCGCTCTGTGGTAAACCACCTCCCGCCCGGTCCAGTTGTGACCGGTGACGGCCCGGACCGGCATGTTGATCGCTTCCCCGTGGAGTCCGTTGGGGGAACTGTCGGTCACCGTGGCGGTGGCGAAGTCGCGGCCGAAGTCCCAGGCAGCGATCAGGTCCGCATCCCCGGCCAGGGACGAGCGGTCCTCTCGCAGCGCGGCGATCTCGTCCCGTCCCAGCGCACGCCCGATGACAGTCGGGTTGTCGATCTTGCCGTTGTAGAGGCCGCCGATCGTGCCCGGGACGTTCTCCGGACCGAGGCTGCACCCGCCGATGAGCAGGCCGGTGCCGGACCGACCCGGCCCCACCGTGGCCGTTGCCTTTGCCTCCGCCGCCGTGTCCATCAGTGGCCAGTGGTCCAGCGGGGTCTGGTAGACGCGCATCGAACCTTCGTCCGCGTCGTAGACACCGGCCGCGAAGTACCACTTGGCATCCCGCATGGCCACTCCGGTGCTGACCGTCTCGACGGTCTCGCCGTTGCCGACCCGGAGGGACACGGCGCCCTCACCGTCCACGAACAGCCCGTAGCCGATGCCCGCGTTGCAGTCCCACTTGGTGACCACCCCTTGCGGACCCTTTCCCACAGTGGTCGGGTAGATCCATGCCTGGATGGTGAAGCTCCCGCCCGGCTGGAGGCGGGGATCGTCGGGTACCGCGACGAACGAGCCGGGATGGAGTTCCTGGATCCTCCCCGGGTACTCGCCGTTGGCCGCCGAGTCGAGGTCGTCGATCTTGGATCCCGGTCCGTCCGGGTTGTCGTCGCCGTGGATGAGGCGGACCAGCTGGGCCCGGAAGCTCGGTGCCCGGCAACTGACCTTGAAGCTCACCGTCTCGCCGGGCTGGGCTCTCAGCCTGTCCGCGTAACCTACGATCTCCACTTATAACCTCCTGAACCATGGTCGGAACCAGGATAGGACGCAGCCCGGGGCAGACCGGGATCCGGGGTCAGGGGAGCCTCAACCCAGGTCGTACCAGGCCAGAGCCTCCGGCGTCAGGAGTTCACGGAGTCCGTTCACGATCCACTGCTGCCCTTCGTCCTGGAAGGAGTACACGTCCTCGGGGCGATGGCCGCCGGGTGTCCCGCGGGCGAACATCGTCAGGATCAGGAAGTGCGATCCATCCTCTGCGGCGCCGGTCTCGAGCCTCCCGTACAGGCGTCCCCGGCGCTTCCCCGCCTCGTCCGCCATCGCGTACTGGGTGATGATCCGCATCGCCTCCATGTCCGGCAGGTACGAGCCACGGTTTGCGGAGAACATGCCCGCGACCCGGTCCAACTCGCCCGGACCGTTCCAGAGACCCTCCGCCGGCAGCTGGAAGCGGTAGGAGATCTCGCACTGGAGTGGCTTGAACTCGCCCAAGCCGGTGGCGTCAGCGAAGTCGATCAGACCCTGCAGGGACTCCGCGAAGTCCGAGCGCAGCGAGGCATAGCCCGGATAGGGGATGACCGCCCCGTTGCTGGTGTCCGGGCGGGTCACCCGCCAGTTGCGGGCGAACCAGTTGCGCTGGACCTGTACCAGCCCGCTCCCGTCCTCGCTGCTGAACCACCGGCGGATGTTCGTTATCGGACTAGCGGACGGAAGGGCGACCAAGACACCGTCCGGTGCCTCGATGAACGGCTTGTGGGGTGCCTTCTCCTCGTCGTTGGGGAACCGGGCGTACTTCTGGTCCCGGAGGTCGTCCAGTTCGTAACGCAGCATGCGATGGAGTTCCTCGAACCCCACGCTGAACGCGACCTCGACCAGCGCGGTGGTGGACGAACTCTCCAAATCTACCGGCACGCGAACTCCCAAGATATTGACGGCTGGGTGCTCCGGGGAGGATACCAGTGGCCGGTGGTCAGCCACTTGGTGGCCCGCACCGCTCGCCGCCAGGGTTAGGCTGGCGGGAGGCAAGGAGAGCGACCATGGGAGTTTCGGGGCGGGTAGCGGTCGTCACGGGCGCCGCATCGGGTCAGGGCCGCGCTACGTCCCTGCGGTTGGCCGGAGAGGGCGCCCTGGTGGCCGCGCTCGATGTCGACGCCGGAGGGCTTGCCAGTCTGGTGGACGAGATATCGGATACCGGGGTCCGCTGCCGGGGACTCGAGGTGGACGTGTCCGATGCGGGAGCCGTCGCGGCGGCATTCGCCGAGATCGAGGCCGACCTGGGCCGGGCTTACGTGCTGGCCGCGGCGGCGGCGATCTACCCGCCGGGGGTGCTCTCCCATCTCCGCGATCCCGATGAGACCGCCCGGATCTTCGACGTGAACCTGATGGGGGTCGTCCACTGCGCGAGCGCCGCCACCCGCCAGATGATCGAGGAAGGCCGCGGGGGGCGGATCATCCTGTGGTCCTCGATCGGGGCCGGCGCCGTCATAGCCGGCCACGCCGCCTACTGCGCGGGCAAGGCGGGCATCGAAGGCCTAGGACGGGCGCTGGCCGCCGAACTCGGTCCCTACGGGATCACCGTCAACACGATCGCGCCGGGGGCCATAGACACTCCCATGCTGTCCGACACGCCGCCCGATCCGGCCTACTACGAGGTGCTGCCCGCCGGCCGGGCCGGCGCGCCCGAGGAGGTGGCGCACCTGGTCAGCTACCTGTGCTCCGACGCGTCGGGATTCATGACCGGAGCGGTGCTGGCTCTCGACGGCGGCCTGAGCGGTGTGAACGGGGCGGTCCGGCCGGACGTGTGAAAGGGACGGCCCTCATCGGTCCACGGAAAGCCGACCACAGCAGGAGGTTCAGACATGATGAACGCAGTGACGGTCACCGGCCTCGTTCCGGCCGACCGGATCGGTCGTACGCTTCCCCACGAGCATCTCTTCGCCACCATGACCTATGCCTATCCGGCAGCGGGCGAGGAGTCCTACCGGCCCATCACGATCGACCGGCTGGGCGAGATCCGCTCGGACCTGATGACCAACGCCAACAACATCCACCTCGACAGCAGCTGCGGGCAGGCGCTGGAGTTGAAGAAGGCGGCCGATGCCGGCATCGACACGCTGGTCGAGTTGACCACCGAGCCAATCGGCAGGAACCCCGAACGGATGGTCGAGGTATCCGAGTTCACGGGCGTCAACGTGATATCGGGAACCGGCCAGTATCTGGCCCATCACCAGCGCCCGTGGGCCCTCGAGGCGTCCCGGGAGGAGCTGGCCGAGCTCATGGTCCGGGAACTGACGGAAGGGATCGGCGACACCGGGATCCGTACCGGCGTGATCGGGGAGATCGGGCTCTTCGAGCCGGTGCGTCCCGCCGAGTTGAAGGTTCTGGAGGCGGCGGTCCTGGCTCAGCGCGCCACGGGCGCGCCTCTCTGGGTGCATCTGATGAACGTGCCGGTGGCGGCCGACGCGCTGGCGGTGTTCGATGAATACGAGCCGATCTATGAGAAGACCGCGTTCTGTCACATGGACTTCGACATCCGCGATCTCACGTGGCACGAGCGGGCGATGGATCGGGGCATCAGCGTGGAGTTCGACTTCTTCGGCTCGGTCTGGCTACCGGTCGATCATTACGTCCACTGCCCGACCGACCCGCAACGGCTGGCGGTACTGGCGGACTGGTCGGAGAGGGGCTATGCCGATCGGGTGCTCATCAGCCACGACGTGTGCACCAGGGTGCAGTTCACCTCCCATGGGGGTTACGGGTACGCCTACATCCCGACCATCGTTCCCCGGCTCATGGACCAGATGGGCATCGACCGGGAACTGCTGGACATCTGGATGATCGACACCCCCCGCCGCCTCCTCGCCTGGGCGGACTCCTGACCGCCCATCCCCCGGATGACGCTGACGGACGACCGGCATACCGGCAACCGGAGCCAGAGCACGTACGAAGGCCGAGTTGAGGGTTCAGCGCCAGTCGAGTAGGACGCCGATCATGTCGCGTTCGGCGGCGTCGAGATCTGCGAAGGCGACATCTATCTCCGTGGCGGGATAGGTGTCGGTGTGCAAGGCCTCCAACGCGAGCCTTCCCTTCGAATGGAGTTCGAGCAGGAACTCGATGTTGGACCGGCACGTGAACCGGGTCAGGCGCTCGGCGGGGTCCTGGTACGGAGCGTTGCTGGTTCCGAGGATCGAGGCCTGCTTGTTGTAGAAGTCGGCCGAGAGGAGAGGTCCCACATCCTCAGGGTGCAGGGCGATGGCCACCATGCGGCCCTGGTCGTCGAGGATGCGCATGCCCAGGTCGAGCGGGGCCGGGCCTACCGCCGCTTCGACCACCACGTCGATGCCGAACGGCTGGAAGCGCTCCATAAGCGCCTCCTCGAAGCCGTCCTCGGTCGGATCGAGGACCAGCGCTCGGGGTAGGGCGGCCGCCGCCCGCCGGCGCCTGGCATGGCTGATCTCGAGACAGGCCAGATAGGCGCCGATGGCGTCGGCCACCAGCGCGGCGCCGAAGCCGATCAGGCCGAGGCCGATCACCGCCACGTTGAGGCCGGGCGTGAAACCGCCCCGGCGGAGGGCGTGCAGTCCCAGGGTCGGCAGGTAAGCGAAGGCGGCGGCTTCGGTCGAAGCGCCATCAGGCACCTTGACGGCCTGCCATTCCCGGGCGTCGAAGACGGGTTGGTGCCTCGCCAGGGCGAAGACCCGGTCACCCTCCACCAGCGAACGAACCCCCTCGCCCACTTCGACCACCTCGCCGACGAGGTTATACCCGCAGTTGACCGGGTACTTGGCCTCCGAGGGTTGGTTGCGTTCCGTGATGCGGTAGGCGGGCGCCACTCCCATACCCTCGGTGGTGGCGGCGTCGATGTCGGCGAAGCTGTCCCACACTTCCTCGACCATGGGCTCGCCGCGGTAGAGGCGAAGCTCGGTGCCGGGGCTGATCAGGCTGACCAGGGTGCGGATCCGGACTTTCCCGGGCTCGACGGCGTCGGGGATGGTGACCGGGAGCCATTCGAAGCTGCGGGACGCCACGATGAGAGGGCGGTCGACATCCATCTCCTTGCCTTCCTGTTGAGATGCCTAGGCGGGGTTCGGGTCTTCGGGGAAGTAACAATGCACTTCATGGCCCTCCACCGGGATCTCGGCGGGTGGGAACTCGCCCGAGCAGACCTCTTCGGCCTTCCAGCAACGGGTCGTGAACGGGCATCCGCTCGGAGGGTGCCGGGGGTTCGGAAGGGTTCCTTCGAGGATGATCCGCTCGCTGGTCTTCGTGATCATCGGGCTGGCCGAGAGCAGAGCCCGGGTGTACGGATGGAGACGGTGGTCCCTCACCTCGGCGACCGGGCCCTCCTCGACCTTGCGGCCCAGGTACATCACCGCCACCCGGTCCACCAGCCATGAGACCGCCTGGATGTTGTGGCTGATCAGGATCACCGAGAGGTTCAGGGCATCGCGGAGTTCCGCCAGCAGGTTGAGGATCTGGTTCTGGACGCTGACATCGAGGGCCGAGGTCGGTTCGTCGGCCACCAGCAGGGAAGGGTTCAGCGAGAGGGCGCGGGCGATCGCCACCCGCTGGCGCTGACCTCCCGACAACTCGGCGGGCAGCTTGTCCGCTGCGTCCCGGGGCAGGTGCACCATGTCGAGCAGCTCTTGCACTCGTGCGTCCCGTGCCGCCTTGTCGCCGACTCCGTGGATGATCAGCGGATCGGCCAGGGTGTCTCGTACTTTCAGGCGGGCGTTGAGGCTCGAGGTGGGATCCTGGAACACGATTGCGACCTGGCGCGCGAAGTTGCGGCGGCGCCACCTGGCCGGCTGGGCCCAGACATCGGTCCCGTCGTAGATGACCCGACCTCCGGTGGGTCGGATCAGCCCGACCACGCAGCGGGCCACCGTGGACTTGCCGCAGCCCGACTCGCCCACCA
>JAJEIM010000037.1 GCA_022827785.1 Acidimicrobiia bacterium | reverse complement strand
CTTCAACCTGGTGAAACCATGCCGGCCCTTCCTACAGCCGGTCTATGGGACAGGGGTTGGTTTTCGTGCTCTGGTCCCGGCTGGGCCTTGGTATCATCAGGGGGTATCCATCTGAACGATCGGGCCACTGTTCACCGGTCGTGGAGGCCTAACCATGACTACCACAGTTGATATTGACCTCGGCGCCTACAAGCTGGGCTGGAGCGACCCCGAGGACGACTACGTTTTCAAGCCCGAGAAGGGCCTCTCCGAGGAGATCATCCGCGAGATGTCGTTCATCAAGGGCGAGCCGGACTGGATGCTCAACTTCCGCCTCAAGGCCTACCGGCGGTTCCTGGCGCGACCCATGCCCACGTGGGGCGGCGGTGGCCTGCTGGACGAGATCGACTTCGACGACATCTACTACTACGTCAAGCCGGCCGAGGACCAGGCCAAGGACTGGGACATGGTGCCCGAGTCCATCAAGGACACCTATGAGAAGTTGGGAATTCCCGAGGCGGAGCGCAAGTTCCTGGCCGGTGTGACCGCCCAGTACGAGTCGGAGGTCGTCTACCACCGCAACCGGGAGGACCTGGAGGAGATGGGAGTCCTGTTCATGGACATGGACTCCGCGGTTCGGGACCACCCCGACATCGTCAAGGAGCATTTCGGGACGGTGATCCCGCCCAACGACAACAAGTTCGCCGCCCTCAACTCGGCGGTCTGGTCGGGGGGCTCGTTCATCTACGTCCCTCCGGGAGTCCACGTGGACCAGCCTCTCCAGGCCTACTTCAGGATCAACTCGGAGAACATGGGCCAGTTCGAGCGGACCCTGATCATCGTGGACGAGGGCGCCTTCTGCCACTATGTCGAGGGGTGCTCCGCGCCCGTCTACACCACCGACTCCCTCCATTCGGCGGTGGTCGAGATCGTCGTGAAGCGGGGCGGACGCTGCCGCTACACGACCATCCAGAACTGGTCGAACAACGTCTACAACCTGGTGACCAAGCGGGCCGCCGCGTATGCCGACGCCACCATGGAATGGGTCGACGGCAATATCGGATCCAAGCTGACGATGAAGTACCCGGCGGTGTGGCTGATGGAGCCCGGGGCCCATGGCGAGGTGCTGTCGATCGCGTTCGCCGGCGAGGATCAGCACCAGGACACGGGCGCCAAGATGGTCCATGTCGCTCCGAACACCACCTCGACCATCCTGTCCAAGTCCATCACCAGGGAGGGGGGACGGGCCGGCTACCGGGGTCTGGTGAGGGTGGAACCCGGTGCCGAGAACGCCAAGTCGTTCGTCCGCTGCGACGCCTTGATCCTGGATGACGACAGCCGGTCCGACACCTACCCCTACATGGAGATCGAGGAGGCGGACACCGAGATCGGTCACGAGGCCACGGTGTCCAAGGTCGGGGAGGAGCAGCTCTTCTACCTGATGAGCCGGGGCCTGACCGAGGACGAGGCCACCTCGATGGTGGTGGCCGGATTCATCGAGCCGATAGTCAAGGAACTCCCGATGGAGTACGCCGTCGAGATGAACCGGCTAATCGAGTTGAACATGGCGGCTGCCGGGGCGGTCGGCTAGTTCGTAGTTGACAGTTCGTGGTCAGTAGCTACTAACAACTAGAGATCTATCAGACTCTTCAGCCCATGTGCGTTGCTGGGATGCCGGAGCTTCGACAGGGCCCGGCGCTCGATCTGGCGTATATGCTCCCGGGTCACGCCCAACCTGGCGCCGATGTCGGTCAGGGTCTGCATGTGGGATCCCTCCAACCCGTAGCGGTCGACCACCACTGTGCGCTCCTCGGCGGTCAGCATGCTCAGAGCCTCCTCGATCCGGGCTCGTCGCACGGCGGCGGCGGCATGGGCGAAGGGATCGGTGGCAGTCTTGTCCGGGATGAAGTCTCCCAGCACGGCATCCCCGTCCTCGCCCACCGGACGATCTATCGAGGTGGTGCTGGTAGGGGTGGCCAGGGCGGTTGCTACCCGGTCGATGTCGAGACCGCTGGCGGCCGCGATCTCCTCACGGGTCGGCCGGCGTCGAAGTTCCTCGGTCAGCGTGTAGACCGTCTCGTTCACCGTTCTGACGATGTCGACCATGTGGACCGGCAGGCGGATAGTGCGAGCCTGGTTGCCGAGCCCGCGGGTGATGGCTTGACGGATCCACCAGGTGGCGTAGGTGGAGAACTTGAAACCTTTCCGCCAGTCGAACTTCTCGACAGCCCGTATCAGTCCGAGGTTGCCCTCTTGTATCATGTCGATCAGGTCCATGCCTCGGCCGGAATAGCGCTTGGCGATCGAGATGACGAGGCGGAGGTTCGACTGGATGAAGACGGCTTTGGCTCTCTCGCCCTCCCTCACCCGCCGGCGTAGCTTCGGACGGTCGGACGGATCGAGGTCAGGTGTGGCATCGAGTTGGTCGCGGGCCTGGCGGCCCAGTTCGATCTTGAGAGCGAGCTCTACCTCGTCCTGGGCGGTCAGAAGGGGGTGCGCCGATACCTCGTCGAGGTACAGGTCAACTGCGTCGGTCGATAGCGGTGTCTCCCTCGCTGTTAAGACCACGCCTACTTACCCCCTCTCCATGGGTGCGACAAGGCAACGTATCACCCCGGCAACGATTTGGCAATGTGTTCCTTGATTGTGGGGTCGGCTTGAGACGGTTTCAATGCCCTCGACAGCGCGCGCCGTCTCTCCCGCGCCGCGTGGCGGCGCCACTGCTGCCCGTCCTGGGATCGGTGTTCCTGACCGCCTGTCTGGCGCAGTCGGTGGTGGTGGTCGGGGAAGCGCCCATCCCGCCGCCCTCCGAGGTTCCGACCGTGTCCATCCTCGTCCAGGATGATGCCGGAGAGCCGATCGTAGGAGCGCTGGCCGACACGGAGCACGGTCCTGAGGTCACCGACGGAGGCGGTGTGTTCCGGGTGCGATGGGAGGGCGAGCCCACCTCGGCCACCGTACAAGCCCAAGGTTTCTTCCCGGGCGCGGTGGTGGTGGACTCGTTCAAGGACGAACCCGTGGAACTGGCTCTGCGGCCCGTTGTCCTGCGCGGTGCGGTGGTGGACAGCCAGGGATTCGGGTTGCCGATCGCTTCGGTCTCGCTGGGCGACATCAACGTCATGACCGACGATCAGGGCGGCTTCGAGATATCAAGGGCATCACCGGGCACCATCACAGTCGAGCGTCCCGGATGGGTCACGACCGAGTTCGACTGGGACGGAGAGGTGCTGGTCCGCGAGATCATCCTGGAGCCGTATCTGATCCGGGCTCTACACATCGGACACACCGTGTTCGTGGACGAGGCGCAATGGTCGGAGCTTCTCTCGATTGCCGAGGACACGGTGGTCAACGCCCTGGTGATCGATGTGAAGGATGAGTCGGGCCGGGTCCTCTACGACACGGAAGTGAGCCTGGCCCGTGAGGTCGGCGCGGTGGACGTCCTGTTCGACATCGACCGGATGGTGGCCCAGATGGACGTTCGGGGCCTGTACAAGATCGCGCGTCTCGTGACCTTCCAGGACCCCATCGCGGCGCGGGCGGTGGTCGACATGGCTGTACATGACACGGCCACAGGTGCTCCCTTCCGCAAACGCAACCAGTACTTCCTAGATCCCACCGATTCGCAGGCTCGGGAATACGCCCTGCGGCTGGCCGAAGAGGTCTGCAGGGCCGGGTTCGACGAGATCCAGTTCGACTACGTCCGGTTCCCCGACGGCTATCCGGACACGGCCGTCTTCGACCTGGGCGACTCGGAGGACATCCGCATCGGGACGATCACCAGCTTCCTGGATCAGGCCGCCGATCGCCTCCACCCGCTCGGTTGCCTGGTTGCGGCCGACATCTTCGGGTTCATCACCACCGTGATCGGGGACGGAGGGATCGGCCAGGAGTTCACGGCACTCTCCGCCACCGCTGATGTGGTGTCACCCATGGTCTACCCGAGCCACTACTCGACCGGATGGTTCGGCTTCGACACGCCCAACGATCACCCGGGGGAGGTGGTGGCCGGAGCGCTCGACGCCGGACTGAAACGGGTCGAGGGCCAGGCCATCATCCGCCCCTGGCTCCAGGACTTCTACTACACACCGGACCAGGTACGGGAGCAGATCGATGCCGCCGAGGCGCGCTCGCTGGGCTGGATGCTGTGGAATGCGGTCAGCGTCTTCAACGTGGAAGCGCTCGACCCGGCGACCGGATGATCCGGACCCCCGACAGCGACGTGGACAGCGGGCAATCCGCCCGGACGGTGGCCTTCGATCGGCTCCAGGCCGAGCTGATCGAGTGCCGGCTGTGCGCCCGTCTGGTGGATTGGCGGGAGGAGTTGGCGGTGAAGAAGCGGGCCGCCTACGCCGACCATGATTACTGGGCTCGACCGGTGCCGATGCTGGGGGATCCCGAGGCACGGTTGCTGATCGTCGGCCTGGCCCCCGGCGCCCACGGCTCGAACCGGACCGGACAGATGTTCATGGGAGACCGATCCGGGGAATGGCTGTTCCGGACCCTTCATCGCACGGGCTTCGCCAATCGTCCGGTCGCGGACCACCGGGATGACGGTTTCCGCCTGATCGACGCAGCCATCACCGCCATCGTCAGATGCGTTCCGCCCCAGAACCGGCCCACCGCGGCCGAGCGGGATGCATGCGCCCCCTGGATCGAGCAGGAGCTCGACCTGTGCCGGCGTGTCGAGGTGGTGGTCGCGCTCGGGGGCATGGCTTTCGACCAGACCCTGCGCATCGGCCGCCGCCGAGGGTGGGAGATCCCCACCCCCAAGCCGCGTTTCTCCCACGGCGTAGAGGTCCACCCCGGCGCGGCGGCCCCCACGATCATCGGCTGCTATCACCCTTCCCAGCAGAACACCTTCACCGGGAGGCTGACCGAGCCGATGCTGGACGCGGTGTTCACCCGAGCGGCCGACCTGGTCGGTAGGTAGTAGCTCGAGGGTTGCCAGAGTCGTCGGTATGCTGTCGGGGCGCCCGCCTTTGGCCGGTCGAGGGTGGATGGATAGCATCGGTTCACCCGTTACCATCCGCCCGCCGGATTCCGGAAGAAGGATCTGTCTCCTTGCCCTCACCCCCAGCAACCATGTCGATTGGCGACGAGCCCGCCCGGCTGGCCGGCCTGCGCGACCGGGGCCGCCAGGCCCTGGCGTCGGCTGCCATGCCCGGTCCCAAGGACGAGGACTGGAAGTACGTCGACATCGATTTCGTCCTCGACGACTTCCGTCCCGCTCCCGAACCGTCCGGAGATCTGGGCCGCGACGAGTACCTCGAAGCGCTGGGGGAGGTGAGCGGCGGCCTGACGATGGTGGACGGCGCTGTGGTGGATGTCGAGGCCGGCGAGATCGAAATCCACCGGCCGGTTGAGGTACCCGACGGCCGGGCGGCAGGCTTGTACGGAACGATGGTCTCTCCAGAGGTTGACGTGTTCGCGGCCGCTCACCACGCCATGGCGCCGCCCGGAGCGGTGGTGACGATTCCGGCCGGGAGGACGCTTGGTGCGCCGGTGGTCGTGGACATCCAGGCCGTGACCGCGGGGGCGGTCAGTTTCCCGCACCTGACTGTGGTCGGCGGGCCCGACTCGGAGGCTTCGGTGGTGGTCCTGTACCGGTCGGCGCCCGGCGCCGACCTGCTGGTCAGCCCAATAGTGGAGACGCTGGTGGGTCGCGGCGCCCGCCTGTCCGTCTCGGTGGTCCAGAACCTGTCCGATCCGGCCCGCATGGTCGCCCATCACCAGTTCGTGACCGGGCGGGATTCCACGCTGCGGATCGCAGAGGTGGGCCTCGGGGGCCTATATGCCCGGCAACGGCTGGGAATCTCCCTGGCCGGGCTGGGATCGTCGGTCCAGATGGGTGGCATCTATTTCGGCGACGGCTCGCAGGTCCTGGACTACCGCATCTACGTCACCCACCAGGGTCCCCGGACCACGTCCGACATTTTCCTCAAGGGAGCGGTTGCCGACGACGCCCGCGCCGTCTGGACCGGACTCATGAGGATCGAGAAGGGGGCGGTGGGAACTTCCGCTTTCGAGACCAACCGCAACCTGGTGCTCTCCGACGGTGCGAAGGTCAACTCGGTTCCGAACCTGGAGATACTCACCGACGACCTCCAGTGCGGGCACGGATCCTCCTCGGGCCCGCTGGACGAGCAGCAGCTCTACTACCTGATGAGCCGGGGGTTGCCCCGGAACCCGGCCGAGCGCCTGCTCGTGAGGGGCTTCTTCAACGAGATACTGTCGGGCTTCACCGTGCCTGAGCTGGCCGCTCCGTCGCGGCGGGCGGTGGCCGCCAAGTTCGCCGGCGCGCAACAGCGGGCCGCATCCTGATGGCCTGGTTGGACGCCGGCGCCGCGGATGCGTTCCCCCAGGGCGGGTCCAGGGTGGACCTGGCCGGCCACACCTTGGCCCTGTTCCGGATCGGGGACGACTTCTACGTGATCGGAGATACCTGCAGCCACGCTATGGCGTCCCTTTCCGAAGGTGATCTGTGGGACTACGACGTGGAGTGCCCGCTTCACGGAGCGGAGTTCGACGTCCGGACCGGAGTGCCCCAGAGCCTCCCGGCCACCCGGCCGGTACCCACCTACGAAGTGAGGCTCGAGCAGGGCCGCGTGATGGTGAGTATGGATGAGAGCGGAGGCTCCCGATGAGCAGGACGGCGCTCCGGGTACGGGATCTCCAAGCTTCCATCGGCGGGCTCGCCATCCTCAAGGGGGTCGACCTGGAGGTTCCCTTCGGTGAGGTGCACGCCATCATGGGCCCCAACGGGTCGGGCAAGTCCACCCTGTGCCACGTCCTGGCGGGAAAGCCCGGCTACGAAGTGTCGGGGGCGGTGGCCGTGGACGGGGTCTCGATCGTGGACCTCGACGTCCACGAGCGGGCCCGGGCCGGTCTCTTCCAGGCCCTCCAGTATCCGGTCAGCATTCCCGGGCTCGATCTGGCCGTGCTGCTCGAGGAGGCGGCGGTATCCCTGGGTGTCGGTCCGGAGGAAGCGAGGGAGCGGATCGCCACCCAAGCGCGGCGCCTCGGAATGGAACGGTTCCTCGGCCGGTCCGTGAACGGCGATCTGTCCGGAGGCGAGAAGAAGCGCTCGGAGGTGTTCCAGCTGGCGGTGCTGGAGCCGCGGGTGATGGTGCTGGACGAGATCGACTCCGGGCTTGACATCGACTCGGTACGGGAGGTGGCCGGCGCCGTGGAGGAGATGCGGAGCGACGAGGTGGCCGTCCTGATGATCACCCACTACAGCCGCATCCTCAACTACATCCGGCCTGACCGGGTGCACATCATGATGGACGGCGCGATCGTCGACTCCGGAGGGCCGGAGATAGCGGACGAGTTGGAGGACGGCGGGTATTCGGCGGTGCGGTCCCGCCTGGGCATCGCAGCTCCCAAGGCCCCGAGCAAGACAGCCACGGTGAGCGACTTCTTCACGGACACACCCTTCGATCTCTAGAAGTGGCTTGTGGCCAGTCGCCAGTGGCCAGTAAGCGACCTGCAGGTGATCAGGTTCCCCGTAGCCACTACGCCCATTGGGTTGTCCGAGTCCCGAGTCACAACGTTCAGTGGCCGCCGGCCGCCGGCGCACGCTTGAGGCTGGAACCCGGGAGGTGGTGACTCTTAGGGTTTGTTAACGCCTCCCTCATTGAAACCACAGAGAGGCGTTCCACATTGATACGAGCAGATGCGACAGGAAGGATCAAGCCTCCGGACCCTGATCCAACCCCGAGCTCACCCTGCCTCCGGACCCTCCTCCCGCTCCGCCGGAGGCAGGGTGAACCCCACCTCGGCGCCGCCAGCAGCGGAGTTCCTGGCGAATACCCGTCCTCCATGGGCGCCGATCAGGTGGTCCACTATCGCCAGCCCCAGGCCGGAACCCGGCATCGAACGGGCCTCGACCGACCGGTAGAAGCGCCGGAAGATATGGGGCAGCTCCTCCTCGGGAATGCCGGGGCCGTCGTCCCGCACGGTGACCGTCCCGTCCTCGAGCACGATCTCCACGCGCCGCTCCGCCCACTTGATGCCGTTGTCGACCAGGTTGCTCATGGCCCGCTCCAGCTGCGTTCGCCGTCCGTCCACCACGGTGCTCCTGCCCGAGACGAGAACCTCCCTGTCCGGTAGCCGGATGTAGCGAGAGCGGAGCTCTAGGGCCAGCGCCCTCAGGTCGACCTCCTCGATCGGTTCCGCGGCGTGACGAACATCGGAGGTCAGATCCACCAATTCGGCGGCGAGCTGGGCCAGCTGGCTGGACTCCCGGAGCGCCGCCTCGATCATCTCGTCCTGCTCCTCCCTCGTGAGCTGCTCGTCCTGGCGGCGGAGAACCTCCAGGTTGGTCTTGAGGGCGGTGATCGGAGTCCGGAGCTCGTGACCTGCGTCGGAGACCAGGCGTTGTTGCTCCTGGCGCGAGGCCCGGAGCGAGTTGAGCATCGACCGAAAGGCGGTGGCCAGGCGTCCGATCTCGGCAGGGGCGGAGATGTCGAGGCGCTCGGCAGCGTACAGGTCCTCGGTGGAGGCGACGTGCTCGGCTGCCTGGGTGAGATCGCTGATCGGGCGCACCGCTCTCGAGGCCATGATCCATCCGGTAAGCGCCACCAGCAGGACCCCGATCACGCCGATGGAGAGGAGTTGGCGGGTCAGGGCGGACAGGTTGCCCTCGAGTTGGGACTGGTCGATCAGTATCTGGAAGGCGACCACCTTGCCCGGATCGTGCTCCCGGAGCAGCACCCGGACCGTGATCATCCGGTAGAGGGCTTCGCCGATCCGGATGTCGCGGAGGAGTGCAGGCCCGCCGCCGGCGATCACCTCCAGGTCTGCGGCGTCTACGGGTGGGACAACGCCGGCAGGTCCCACCCGCAGCAGGACGGTGCCGTCCTCGTCGAAGGCCTGGACGGTGGTGTCGTTGACGATCCGTGGGGTTACTTCCTCTCGCTGTTCCTCACCCTGGCCGAACAGGCCGTCGGTCAACTCGTGGACCCGGGTGGCCCGTTCCCTGAGGTCCTGATCCATGGTTCCGCGGAGCCGGCGCTCCACTGAGAATATGGCTGCGAGGGTCATGAGCCCGATGGCGACCGCCGCCACCAGGCCCAGTCCCACCGCCCACCGCCAGCGCAGGCTCATGGCTCCCTTGCCACATAGCCGACTCCCCGCACGGTGTGGATAAGGCGAGGTCCCCCTCCGGCCTCGAGCTTGCGGCGCACATAGCCGATGTAGACCTCCAGAGGGTTGGACGATGTCTCGAAGGAGTAGCCCCAGATGCGGTCCATTATCACGTCCCGGGACAGCACGATCCGGCTGTTCACCAGCAGGAGTTCCAGCAGATCGAACTCTGTCTTGGTCAGCTGGATCTCGCAGCCCGCTCTGTGGACCTGCCGGGCGGCGGGGTCGAGAGTGAGGTCTGCGAGCTGGAGGATGTGGTCGCCGTCGGCGGCGCCGCTGCGGCGAAGTAGAGCCCTGACCCTGGCCAGCAGCTCGTCCAGCGCGAACGGTTTGACCAGGTAGTCGTCGGCGCCGGCATCCAAGCCCTCCACCCGGTTCGAGATGTCATGGCGGGCGGTGAGCATCAGGATGGGCGTTCTGTCGCCGAGGGCCCGGAGATGCCGGGCCACTCCCAGCCCGTCCAGGCGAGGCATCATCACGTCGAGGATGATGGCGTCGGCGGGCTGGATGGCCAGATGTTCGAGGCCGGCCATGCCGTCTCCGGCGGTAGCCACCTCGTACCCCTCCATCCGGAGGGCTCGGCGCAGGGAACGGCGGATCTCCTGGTCATCCTCGACTACGAGAAGCCTGCCACTGCTCACGAGTTCAGGTTATACGCGCCCGCCGGGATGGGTAGAGGCCCGTTTCAGGTGGCGAGCCGCTCGATCCGGGCTGCCAGGTCGGTGTCCTTGCGGGTGAGGCCGCCCTCGTCGTGGGTGGTGAGGGAAATGGTGACCCGCCTGTACCGGAGGTCGACATCGGGGTGATGGAAGGCTCTCTCGGCCACCACTCCCACCGAAGCCACGAAGCCGATGGCCGAGGCGAAGTCGGTGAGGACATAGGTCTTGGAGATCGTCCCGTCCTGCATCTCCCATCCCGGATGGGATTCGAGAAAGGTCCGTATCTCGGATCCGTCCAGAAGTGCCATCGACCCACCATAACCCTGATTCACTCATACTGGATGGTGAGTCGGGGTTAACGCATATCCGGCCACGGGCCGGGTACCCTCGCCAGGGCACTCGCTTGGCTGCGATCCGGGGAGAGGAATGTCGATCCGCCACGATCAGGGAATCGTCCTGCGCGGCTACCCGTTCGGGGAGGCCGACCGCGTGGTGGTCATCGTCAGCCCCAATCACGGCCAGGTGCGGGCGGTTGCCAAGGGCGTCCGTAGGACCAGGAGCCGCTTCGGGGGCCGGCTCGAACCCCTCACCCACGTCGATCTGGTGCTTTACCAGGGGCGTAACCTGGCCACGGTGACCCAGGTGTCGGTGATCGAAGCCTTTCCGAGGATACGCCAGGACCTCGACGCGGTGATGGTGGCCGGCACCATGGCGGAGGCGGTCGGCAAGGTGGTGGTCGAGGAGGAGCCCTCCCACCGGGTCTTCCTGCTCCTCCTCAGGGGGTTGCGCGCCCTCGAAAACGGAGCCGGTGGCATGGACCTGATGGCATCCTTCCTGCTCAAGCTGTCGGACGCCATCGGCCAGGCTCCGGCCCTCGAACATTGCGCGGCCTGCGGCGCTGAGGACCGCCTCGGCAGGTTCAGCATGGCGGGCGGGGGTCTGATCTGTGGACGCTGCGACACCGGGGGAACCATCCGGTTGAGGGACGGTCTGACCGAGCACCTCGCCCGTCTGTCGGCAGCCGATCTGTCCGGCTTCACGAGCCCCGACAGCAACCTGGCCACCGATGCGGCGGGGCTCGCACGGAGGTTCGTGGAGTACCACATCGAATCCGGGCTGGCCGGCCTCGCCTTCGGTACCGGCCGGAGATCCCGGTGAGGGACGGACCGGCAACGGGCCCTATCGCCCTCGACCTGAGCAGGCTGGACCGGCGCCGACTCCCCGCCCATGTCGGCCTCATCATGGATGGCAACGGACGCTGGGCGGTGGCCCGCAACCTGCCCCGCACGGGCGGTCACGCAGCCGGCGAGACCGTGCTGTTCGAATGTGTGGAAGGGGCGCTGGAGATCGGCCTTCGCTGGCTGTCGGCCTACACGTTCTCCACGGAGAACTGGACCCGCCACCCCGAAGAGGTCTCGTTCCTCATGTGGTTCAACGAGGACATCCTGCTGCGCCGTCTCGGCTCCCTGGCGGACATGGGGGTCCGGATCTGCTTCGCCGGTGACCTGGCGGATCCGCGCATCCCGGATCGGAACCGGGCGCTGATGCATGATGCGGAGGAACGCACCGCATCCAACCGGCGGCTGAGCCTCGTGCTGGCCTTCAACTACGGGGGTCGGGCCGAGATCGCCCGCGCCGTCCGGGCGCTGGCCACTGAAGTATCGGAAGGGCGCCGGGAACCCGATGGAATCACCCAGGACGACATCGCCCGGCGCCTGTACGTTCCCGGGATGCCCGATCCGGACCTGATCGTCCGCACTTCCGGCGAGATGCGGATATCCAACTTCCTCTTGTGGGGCAGCGCCTATTCCGAACTGGTTTTCACACAGACGCTATGGCCCGAATTCGGCGCCCAGCACCTGGTGGATGCCGTGGTCGAGTACCAGCGCCGCCGGAGACGGTTCGGCGGAGCCATCCCGAACGACCCTTCCGCCTAGGAGGGTGCCAGGTAGGGAGCCTGGGCCGGGTACCATCGTCCCGGTCTCCGTACCTTCTCCCGGTTGAGGTTCCTGATGGCTGCTCCCAGCTTCGAGACGATCGTGAATCTGGCCCACAAACGCGGCTTCGTCTTCCGCGCGTCGGAGATATACGGCGGGCTCCGGTCGGCTTACGACTACGGACCTCTCGGCGTGGCTCTGCTCCGCAACGTGAAGTCGGCCTGGTGGCGGTCGATGGTGCAGCTTCGTGACGACGTGGTCGGGCTCGATTCCGCGATCATCCAGTCGCCCCGGGTCTGGGAGGCCTCCGGGCATGTGGGCCAGTTCAACGACCCTCTCGTGGAGTGCGTTTCCTGCCATGCCCGGCACCGTTTCGACCGGTTGGAGAGCGCGGACCAGTGTCCAACCTGCGGCGTCCGTGACTCCTTCACCGAGGCTCGCGACTTCAACCTGATGTTCAGAACCCACATGGGCCCGGTCGCCTCCGACTCCAACCTCGTCTACCTGCGTCCCGAGACCGCCCAGGGCATCTTCACCAACTTCGAGAACGTGCGGCGGGTAGCCCGGCGCAAGCTCCCATTCGGGATCGCTCAGCTAGGCAAGTCGTTCCGCAACGAGATCACTCCGGGACAGTTCGTCTTCCGGACCCGGGAGTTCGAGCAGATGGAGATGGAGTTCTTCACCCATCCGGATCAGGCGGACGACTGGTTCCGGTACTGGGTCGAGGAGAGGCACCAGTGGTACCTGGACCTGGGCATGGATCCCGGCAACATCACGCTGCGCCGTCACGAGGAGGACGAACTGGCCCACTACGCGGTCGACACCTACGACGTCGACTACCGGTTCCCATGGGGATGGGACGAGCTGGAGGGCATCGCCAACCGGACCGATTTCGATCTGCGCCGACATTCCGAATTCTCCGGGAAGGATCTGCGCTACTTCGACCAGGCGGCCGGCGAGCGCTTCTTCCCTTACGTGATCGAGCCGGCGGCCGGAGCCACCCGGGCGGCTTTCGCCTTCCTGATCGACGCCTACCACGAGGAGACGGTGCGCGATGCGCCCCGTACGGTGCTGCGGCTGGATGCCCGCCTCGCTCCGATCAAGGTGGCGATATTGCCCCTCTCGAAGAAGCCCGACCTGGTCGAGGTGACGGATCGGGTGGCCGACGCCCTCCGTCCCCGCTGGGACATCGAGGTGGACATCACCCAGGCGATCGGCAGGCGCTACCGCCGCCAGGACGAGATCGGGACGCCCTACTGCGTGACGGTCGACTTCGACACCCTGGATGACGAGGCGGTCACGGTCCGGGACCGGGACACGATGGCACAGGATCGGGTCGGGATCGGGCAGCTCTGCGCTTACCTGGGCGAGCGCCTCGGCGACGGTTTGGGGACATAGGGGAGATGGTCAGACGGATAGTTCTAGTCATGGCGGTGCTCGCGGTGGCCGTTCTGGGGGCCGTCGCGTACGTGTGGTTCTCCGGCGGAAGTGGCGAGCCCAGCACCGAGGTGACCGCTCCCCCTATCACCTCTCCCTCCACGACCGCCGCCCCCTCCACGACCGCCCCGACGATCATCCCCGAGAGCACCACGGCGACCACCGCAGGTGTCGAGGCCACCGAACCGGCCGGCGAAGCGGAAGACTCGGCCGTCCTCTACCGGATCGACAAGGCGGAGTCCTCGGTCAGCTTCGAGATCGACGAGATCCTCAACGGAAATCCGTTCCGGGTGGTAGGGGTCACCACCGAGGTGGCGGGCGAGGTGCTGATCGACTTCGACGACCCGACCGCCTCGCAGCTTGGGACGATCGTGATCAACGTCCGTACCCTCGCTACAGACTCAGGTTTCCGGGACAGGGCCATCCGGGGGCCCATCCTCGGATCGTCCCGCGACGAGAACGAGTTCGCCACCTTCGAACCCCTGGATATCGAAGGGTTGCCCGACCTCGTGACGATGGGTGATCAGGTGCCGCTCCAGGTCACCGGCACGTTCAGCCTGAGCGGCGTGTCCCGACCGGTGACCTTCGACACCGCAGTGACGGTCGTGTCCGGGGAGAGGGTGGAGGTGACCGGAACCGCCACGGTGCTGAGATCCGACTTCGGCCTGAACATACCGGACGTCCCCAGCGTGAGCGGGGTGGCCGACGAGATCTTGCTGGTAATAGATCTGGTGGCCGTCGCGACGGGGGTCTGAGCCCCGGGCACCGGCTCGGAGACGTACACTCGAAGGGTATGGCAGCCGATCGCGACGACCTGGAGCGTGTCCGCCAAGCGGTCAACCTGGTCGAACTCTTCGAGGGAGTGACCACCGTCCGAAAGGTCCGGGGGAGTTTCAAGGCCCTGTGCCCGTTCCACACGGAGAAGACCCCCTCGCTGTCGATCGACCCGGCCCGCGGTCTCTACCACTGCTTCGGCTGCGGTGTCGGTGGAGATGTCTTTACGTTCGTTCAGGAGACCCAGGGGTTGTCGTTCGTCGAGGCGTTGGAGATGCTGGCCGAGCGGTCCGGCGTGGTCATCCGGCGTGATCCCCAGGCGGCGCAGCGCCGGGAACGGCGGTCCCGGCTGGTCGAGGCGGTGGCCGCGGCTGGCCGCTACTACAGGGACCGCCTCAAGTCGGCCGGCGATGCCGGACATGCCCGGTCCTACGTGCGCGGACGCAAGTACGGGGTCGACGTGGTGGACCGGTTCGAGCTCGGCTACGCGCCCGACCGGCCCGACGCCCTGATCTCCCACCTCCGCGGCCTCGGGTACAAGGACACGGACATCCTGACGGCCGGCCTGGCGAGGAGGGTGAGGGGCGGACGGCTGATGGACCAGATGAGGGGCCGGCTGATGTTCCCCATCCACAACGTGCGGGGGGACATGGTCGGGTTCGGGGGCCGCCTCCTGCGCGGCGAAGGACCCAAGTACCTGAACACGCCGGAAACCCCTCTGTACAAGAAGAGCGAGCTCCTGTACGGCCTGGACAAGGCCCGATCAGCGATCAGCCGGGAGGAGTTGGGGGTGGTGGTCGAGGGATACACGGACGTGATCGCCTTCCATCTGGCCGATCTCCCCCTGGCGGTGGCGACCTGCGGGACGGCACTCGGCGAAGCCCATTTCGACCTGCTCCGCCGCTTCTCCAGCCGCATCGTGCTGGCGTTCGACGCCGACGCAGCGGGCGCCGGCGCCGCCGTACGCGGCGACGAGCTCCGCATCACCTCCGACCTGGGCCTGGACCTGCGCGTGGCGGTCATGCCAGAGGGCCGCGACCCGGCCGATCTGGTGTTCGAAGACAAAGGGGATCTGCTCAGGGAAGCGGTCGACGGATCGGCGCCGATCACGGAGTTCCGGATCAACCGGCTGCTGGAGCAGCACAACCTGGGGGAGAGGGAGGCGCGCACCCGGGCGATGAGGGAGGCGGCGGAGCTGATCGCTCGCCACCCTGACGCGGCCGCCCGCTACCAGCATGCCCTCTACGTGGCCGGGCGCACCCACATGAGCATCGACCTCGTCCAGGCGGAGATCGAACGGTACGCCAGCACCGGCAGGCGGAGCCGGTCACCTGCCGGCCGCCGAGCGGATGCGCAACCGGCCCCGACCCGACCCGGCGCCTCCGGCCGTATGGACCGGTCGGAACGGGATCTGCTTCGCCACCTCATGGCGGGGACCGCGGAGCACGACCGGGTCCGGCCGGAGTTGTTCGAGCACGATCGGGCCGTCAGCCTGGCTCGCTGGCTGCTCGCCGAGGGAAGACACATGGAAAAGGGAGTTCCGGTGCCGCTGGACGGGCTCAAGGATCAGGCCATGTCGGTGATGGCCCGCCGGCTGGCCGTCATGGCCACCCCGTTGCTTCCGTTTGAAGACGTCATGTCACATCTCGAAGCACGGGCAGTGGGGCGCCGTAAGGACGAGATTCTGGTGATACTGGAGGGGATCGATCAGAAAAAAGACCCGGAGGCCTATACACAAGCCCTTGCAGAACTGATAGCGTTACAGGAAGGGGGACACTGAGGCGGCATAGGGAGTAGGTTTGGGCTCGGACACGCAGGCGGCCATCCAGGAACTGCTGAAGCGGGGGAGGCGCAGGGGGTTCGTCACCTCGGCCGAGATCCAATTGGAACTCGAGGCGGTCGGCGCTCCCGGCTCGGCACTCGACCAAGCGTTCGAGGCCGTGGGCCACAACGGGATAGAGGTCGCGGACGATGACCCGGAGCGCTTCTGGGACGATCCGGAGCCCGAGACTGCCGAGTTCCTGACCGACCCTGTCGACCAGTACCTCAGGGAGATCGGTCGGGTCCCGCTCCTCACCGCTCGCCAGGAGGTAGAACTGGGCATGGCGAAGGATGCCGCGATTGAGGCCAGAGCCAAGCTGGCCGAGCTGGATGCGGCCGGGCCGGCCGGCCCTGATGATGAGTACAGGCGGTTGACCGCGATCTTGCGCCGGGGCGAACAGGCCGAGCAACGGCTCGTGAAGGCCAATCTCCGGCTGGTCGTGTCGGTGGCGAGGCGGTACGTCATCCCGGGTGTGGCGATGCTGGACCTCGTCCAGGAGGGCAACGTGGGCCTGATGAGGGCGGCCTCCAAGTTCGATTACCGCAGGGGCTACAAGTTCTCGACCTACGCGACGTGGTGGATCCGCCAGACGATCAGCCGGGCCTTGAACGACCAGAAGAGGATCATCCGGGTCCCGGAGGGACTGTCGCAGCAGTTGACGAGGCTAAGCACCACGCGACTGCGGCTCTACCAGGAGTCGGGCCGGGAGCCCACTATCGAGGAACTGGGCGCCGAGATGGATCTACCTGTTCATCGGGTCCTGAAGCTGGCCGAGCTCTCCAGCGGGACGCTGTCACTGGATGCCAGGGTGGGCGACTCCGACGATCTCACCCTCGGACATACCGTGCGGGACAAGGATGCGGAGACCGCGCCGGTGGATGGGGCGACCCTGACGCTTATGCAGGAGAGCGTGGCCCTGGCGATGGAGGGCCTGGACGATCGGGAACGGAAGGTCATCACGATGAGATACGGGCTGGCCGACGGCCGGATCAGGACCCTCCAGGAGGTCAGCGACCGGCTGGGGGTGACCAAGGAGCGGATCCGCCAGCTGGAGATTCGTGCGTTGCGCAAGATGCGTAGCCAGAACGGCGGCCGCCGCATGGAGAGCTACCTCCGCGGCGCCTGAGCGTCAAGGCTTTCGTCAACCGGCTGGTACCATGGCGGGCCGATTAGATCCGGGGTAGCTCAATTCGGCAGAGCAGCGGACTGTTAATCCGTTGGTTGTGGGTTCAAGTCCCACCCCCGGAGCCCACATCTCATCGCGTTTCTCTTAGTCCCACTCGTTTCAGGACCACACATACTCCCAGGTCAAACTCGGTCAATCAGGCCATGGAACGCTTGCCTGTACCCGGATGGCCCTTCCTCCGGTGTTCCCGACACGGGAGCCCTTGCAGGCGCCGTGTGAAAACCGTGTGAAGCTTGATCAAGAAATAGTATACGATATGTGACCTATCGAGTAGGCGACCTAATGATTCTAGTCCATAATGTCGGTTGTTTTTCCGACTTTGCCGACTGAGTGTCGGTAGAGTCTGCTTCAAGGAGTAAGTGGCTCAACGGCTTGTGGCGAGGACGAGATGGGAAGCGAATGTTCGGCTCGGGTCAGTGACACGGCCACATTGCGCTCTTCCAACCATCAGCGGTAGTAGTTGTCGTGTGATCACACGACTCAGCGAACCCGTGCCACCTTGATCCCACGTCCGCGGGTGTTTTTCGAGGGAGAGAGGGCTGTGCCCTGGCCGGCCGCACCGAGTACGGAGGGGAGGAACTGATGAAACGATTACTGGCCGGGGTCTTGGCTATCGGACTGCTGGCGGGCGCCTGTGGCGAGGACGAGCCCGAACTTGAGGAGCTCAATGTTGCGTACTTCTTGGAGTGGCCGACGGCCAACCAGGTGGCGCAGATCGAGGAGACATACGACGAGGAACTCGGCTTGACGGTGAACTGGATTCCGTTTGCCAGCGGCGGTGACATGGCGCAGGCGATGGAGGCCGGAGACATCGACATTTCCTACTCCCAGGGGCTGACCCCATTCGCCAACTTCGTCACCGGAGGATCCGACCTTCTCCTGATCGGCGTAGCGGTTGCGTATGCGGACGCCGACAACTGCGTCGCCAGGGCCGACCTCGGTGTCACCCAGGAGAACGCAGCCCAAACGCTGGCAGGCCAGAGCATCTACACGCCTCTCGGGAATGTGACCCACTTTAAGCTTCTCAGCATGCTTGAGCATCTCGGGGTCGACCTCGACAGCGTCGAGCTGATCCAGTCGGAGGGCGGCCCGGCCGCGGTGGCGGCGTTGGACTCGGGCAACGTGGCCATGGCCTGCGCGTTCGGTGGTGCGGTCAACCAGATGATCGCCGCGGGCGGCAACCTGGTGATGACCGGGTCCGAGCAGGAGGCCATAGGTATCAGGGTGTTCGACATCATCTCGACCACGGGCACCTTCGCCGAGGAGCATGCCTCCGTGTTGACCGCCTTCCTACAGGTGACGGAGGACGCCAACCGGGCCTACAACCAGAACCGGGAGCCTTACATCGACACGATCGCCCAAGCGGCCGGTATGGACCGCGAGTCGACTATCGCATTGCTGGACGCGTTCAGCTTCCCGGAGAAGGACACCCAGCTCTCGGCGGCGTGGCTAGGGGGAACGGTCCAATCGGTGATGAAGGAACAGATGGACTTCTTCGTAGCCCAGGGGGAGATCGAAAACTCCTTGGCAAGCTACGACGAGTTCGTGGACACCAGCTTCCTCGAAGGCGTCGAGTGAGCACCTGATCAACTCATCGCAGCGGGTGGCCGGCTCGCGCGGGTAGCTCTCAGGTCTTGCCAAGCGGCCGGCCGGCCCCCGCAGGTCGTTGACCTCCCAGCGACGAAAGGAGCAGTGTGGATTCCATAGTTCAAGCCGTGGCCGATGTCTTCGGCGCCGTCGCATCCGCTGTCCCCGTAGTGGCCGTCGTGGTCACGTGGGTCTTGCTGGCGCTGGCGGCCGTGGCGGCAGTCGTCATGACGGCCGACCTGTTGATGACCCCTAGCCGGCGTTTCAGATCCGCCGACCGGGCGGCGCAGCCGAGCGACGGGACTCTGCTGATCGGCCAACTCATGGGCGTCGGCGGGCTGGTCGGCGGCGTGCTGTTCTCGTTCCGCGACACGGCGGCCGTGTGGGAGCCGGTGGTGGCCTTCGTGGGCGGGGCTGCAGTGCTAGGCGTGATCCTGAAGTACCGGCGGTCGGATGAGGACGGGCAGGCGAGCCTGGCGAGATCGGCATGGCTGGCGCTGGCCCTGGCATCGGTCGTGTCCGTCGGCCTGGCCTTCATACAGCGCGAGGACTCGTCCATCGTGTTCCTCACCCTGGTTGGCCTGGTACTGGTGATCACCCGGGCATGGTTCCGGTTCAGCCGCCCGGAGGTACGGTTCGAGCCGTCCGGTGGTGATGTCGTGAGGGAGTCCAGCACCGACTATCCGCTGGTGGTCGACAAGGTAGGCATGATCTACCAGCTTCCGGATGGAGGCGAGGTCGAGGCGCTCGCAGACGTGACCTTCACGTTGGAGCCGGGGCGGTTGCTAACCCTGCTCGGACCGTCCGGTTGCGGCAAGACGACCCTTCTCAACATTCTCGCCGGGTTCCTGGCGCCTACCTCGGGGGAGGTGAAGGTCGGCAAAGAGCCGATAATCGGGCCCGGCCAGGACCGGGGAATGGTGTTCCAGCAGGGCGCCTTGTTCGAGTGGTTGAGCGTCAACGACAACGTGGGTTTCGGCGCTCGGATGAACGGCAGGTCCCGGCCTGCGTCCCGGGAGGCCGTACAGGACCTGCTGCAGACGGTTGGCCTCCACGATTTCGGCGACAAGGCCGTGTACGAGTTGTCCGGCGGGATGAAACAGCGCGTGGCTCTTGCACGTTGCCTGGCCAACGATCCGGAGATCATCCTGATGGACGAGCCTCTGGGCGCTCTCGACGCCCTGACCCGGGAGAAGATGCAGGGTCTGGTCCTCAACCTATGGAATGAGACGGGCAAGACCATCGTGCTGGTCACCCATAGCGTCGAGGAGGCCCTGTATCTCGGGGACCGACTTTTCGTGATGGCGCCTCGCCCAGGACGGATTGAGCGGTCCTACGACCTGCCGTTCGCCAGGCGGGCGCTCGAGATGGACGTGCGCGACCTCAAGACATCCCGCGATTTCATCCGTACCCGGGAGGAGATCTTGGGAATGATCTGGGAGATGGAGGAACAGATAATGGGAACGGAAGGGGGTGCCTGATGTCATCCAAGGATCCCCGTCCTCACGAGCAGCGGGCCGCAGCAGGGGACAAGGACGGTGACCGGAGGTCGGCTGCCAGTCGCATAGCCCTCATCCGGGGGCCGAAGTCCCTGCGCCGGGCCGGCAGGGATACGAGCGCCAAGACGGTCACGTTCGGCGACGCCTCCGAGGTGAGCGGAGCAGTGGCGTGGACGCTCGTCAGCCTCGTCGTCATCCTGGTGGCCTGGTGGGTGGCGACCAACGTGTGGGGTTTGCCCTCGGAGTGGAGCGACCACGCGGCGGAGGTACGGGCCGGTCTTCCGGCGGACGAGAGCTACGCGCAGCGTGATCTTCTCCGGGACTGCGAGGCATCGCAGGACAATCCGGGCGACTATCCGGGCCTGCCGGCGTGTTCCTACACCCAATGGCTGAGCGAACGGGTCATGCCCGGCCCGCTGCAACTCTGGGAGGCTATGTGGGGTTTCGCCCGGGACGGCTACAGCAACTTCACGCTGTGGGAACATCTCTGGGACAGCTTCAGCCGGTTGATCAAGGGCCTCTTCTGGGGGATCGTCATCGGCGTTCCCATCGGCCTCGCGATGGGACTTTCCAACCGGTGGCGCGGGATCTTCGACCCGGTCGTGGAGTTGTTGAGACCGATCCCGCCCCTGGCCTTGATCCCTCTGTTCATCGTATGGTTCGGCATCGGTGAGGAGGGCAAGGTCAACCTGCTCCTGTTCGCCGCCGTGTGGATCATGGTGATAGCGGCACGCTCGGGCGTTCTGGCCGTGAACGTGTCGAAGGTTCACGCTGCCTACTCGCTGGGCGCGTCCAAGGCCCAGGTGCTGAGGCATGTGATCCTGCCCAACGCCCTCCCTGAGATCCTCACCGGAGTCCGGGTGGCGATCGGCGTGTGCTGGGGTACCTTGGTGGCCGCCGAACTGCTCGGCGCCAGTTCCGGGCTGGGCTTCACGATCTTCAAGGCCCGCCAGTTCTTCCTCCTGGATCTGATGTTGGCGTCCGTCATCCTCATCAGCATCCTGGGCGTGAGCATGGACATCGTCATGCGGATGGCGGAGAAGCGGCTCATACCCTGGAGAGGAAGGGGATGACACACATGCGGGCGGCAGCTAGCTGCCGGTGAGTCGACTCGGCCTCGAACTGGAGGTGGTTCTTGAGGTGACGCTCTGATTCACCGGTCCTGCCGTCGATAGCAATCAGTGTGTGTGTCTACGACCGATAGCCTCCCCTTAGGGCCGTACGACTGCTGATCGGGTTGTGGGATCAAGCGTTGGGATGGCCCAACTGGAAACTGTTGACCTGGGGCTTGGCGCGGACTGCTACCTCCGTCCGGTTGTGGGTTCACGTCCCACCCCGAAGCGATCTGCCCGGGACTCCGTTCCCGAGATGAGTCGTATCCGGATTCCCACGAAGGGGTTGGCTGCCCGGTTGCCGATGGACGGTTCCGAGCGTCCTACGGACTTGCGGATTCGATAGGCAGTGAAGGATGCCGGCAGGTACCGGCTGCCTGTCCTTATTTAGGCGGAAGGCACCGGGTCGCTCGGGTGTTGGGGGAGTTGTCAAGTCCCGGCTTCTGTGGGACGCTTGGACATGGCGCGTATCAAGGTGATTCCTGATGACTGCTGGGATGGTGAGCTAGGGGAGATCTATCCCCGAGTCGTTGATCCCGCATACGGTCGGGTCGACAACGTTCTGGCGGTGCATTCGTTGAACCCGCGGGGCATGGCTGCGCACCAGGGCTTGTACGAGTCGGCGATGACCGGCACTGCGACGCTCCGCAAGGTGGAGCGGGAGTTCATCGCCCTGGTGGTGAGCTTGGAGAATGACTGTCATTACTGAGTCGTGCACCACCGGCGCGGTCTGCGCCGGCTGCTCAAGGACGATGAGCTCCTCGCGTCGGTCGAGCAGGATTGGACCACCGCAGGGCTGTCTCCCAAGCGTGAGTCGATGCTGGGGTTCGCGGTCAAGCTGACGAGGGCCCCGGGCACGGTGAGTGACGCCGACGTAGAGGATCTGAGGTCGGCCGGGTTTTCGGATCGTGACATCCTCGACATCGTGGAGGTTGTCGGCTACTACGCGTACGCCAACCGGATCGCCGACGGTCTCGGCATCGAGGTCGAGCCTTGGAGCAGTGACTGATCCGCCCGCACCGGGCGCAGCCGATAACAGGTCGTGACGGAGAGACCGAAGGCGACATCCGGAGAAGCGGGTATTCGCGGATGGGTTGCGTTTGAGGCATCCGCAACCCGTGGACCTCATCTTCAGACGCCAAGGCAATGAGCGAGCAATGCTCAAGACCAGGGAGCTAACCGACCCCGTGCCTCCGGCAGACCGCCCCGGGCAGGGACGCGATCGGAGGGAGTCCACAGCCTGCTGGTCGGTCCGGTAGCATCGGGTGAATGCAGTCCTGCACACAGGCCTCAGATGTGAAGGGTTCCTACACGATGGGCGCCGCAGCGGCGGGCATCTTGGTCCTGTCCCTCGTTCTGGTTTCGTGCGGCGGGTCGGCCGAGGAGACTACGACCAGCAGCCAGGCTCCCGGGACAACCGCCGGCCAGCCTGCCGAGACGACCGCGCCGACGGTCCCGGAGACATCCCAGGTGGAGTCCACGATGGCCGAGGACGCGTCCGGGGAGGCTGCTTCTGAGGAAGCCGAGTCAGGCGACTCGGCAGGTGTAGCAGAACATCTCCGTCAGAAGACGATGCAGTTTTTGGGAGGCGTACAACGCGTACGACGTGGACACGCTGATGGTCTTCTACGAAGGGAACTACTGGGCTGAGCAGGAGGACGAGGTCCGGTCGAACATGCGGCCCTTCGAACTTCATAGCATGACTATCACCGCGACGGAGTCTTCTCCACCCGTGGAGCTTGCCCCGGGCAGGTGGGAGACCAGACACGACGCACGATTTTCCGGGGGTTCATTGGAGATGGTGTTCGTCTTTGAGCAGTTCGATGGAGAGTGGCTGCTCACCCACGCAGAGGTCGAGTAAGCCGGAACAGCGACGATCCGGGTCCGCCGCCTCTTGCGATTGAAGTTGCGCCATGTGTGAATCGCACCCTTGGAGCACCGGACGGCGTCGTTCAATGGAGTGGGGGGAAGCGGTGGCGGGGACCTGCCTCGCTCCAATCCATGTGGTTGCGGACGTACTCGTTGGACGCGTCCCGGGTGGGGGAGTAGTCCCAGGAGACCGGCTCTCCGGTCTGCATTGCGGCGTTCAGTAGCCGGCGGGTCCGCTGGGAGGCCAGCACCTGCTCGCGGATGGCGGAGCTATCCCAGCGTCGCGCTACTTCGGTGGCGAAATCGGCGGTCAGTTGCCGGTGCTCGGGATAGCCGGCCAGGTTGTCCCGTTCCAGAGGATCCGCTTCCACGTCGTACAGCTGGGCGGGGTCGCTGTCGCAGTGGATGTACTTGTGGCGTCCCCGGCGGATCATGAACATCGGGTGGGAGGCCATCTCTGCGGTGTACTCGCAGGTGGCCTCATCAACGGGGTCGTGGCCGCCTGTGGCGCTCTCCCAGAGGCTGCGACCTGCCGGCGGGACCACCGGCTCGGGTTGCCGGCCCCGGCCGCCGGCGACGTCGAGCAGTGTGGGCACCATGTCCAGCAGGGAGCAGGCATTGGGGACGGCGCAGCTGACGATGTCCGGTCCCGCCATGATCAGCGGAACCCGGGCCGACCGTTCGAGGAAGGACATCTTGAACCACGCCCCGCGGTCGCCCAGCATGTCGCCGTGGTCGCTGGTGAAGATCACGACCGTGTCGTCCAGCCGGCCGGTCTCCTCCAGCACCCGCATCAGGGTGCCCAACCACGAGTCGACGTAGCTGGTGTTGGCGTAGTAGGCGTGCCGGGCGTTGCGGACCTGCGCCTCGGTGTAGCCGACCGTGTCGGCCTCGATACCGCGGCGGATGCGGACGGTGTGGGGGTCGAGCGATTCGAGCGGGGGGACGTCGGGTAGGTCGATGTCGTCGTGGTCATAGAGGTTCCACCACTCGGGGCGGGCCACGTACGGGTCGTGGGGGTGTATGAAAGCCACCGCCAGGAAGAAGGGCCGCTGGTCGGTGTCCCTGGCCAGATCGTAAAGGTGTCGCACCGCCGCGAAACCGACCTCCTCGTCGTAGTCCATCTGGTAGGTCGCCATCGCCTGACCGGCTTCGGAAAGGCTGGTCATGTTGTGCCACCACTTGTCCATCCTCTCCGCGGGCGCGTCCCAGTCGGGTGTCCAGGCGAAATCGGCCGGGTATGCATCGGTCGTGAGGCGCTCGTTGAAGCCATGCAACTGGTCGGGTCCCACAAAGTGCATCCTGCCGGAGAGAGCGGTGCGATAGCCGGCCAGACGCAGGTAGTGAGCCAGGGTCGGTATCGAGGAGGGCAGCTCGCTGGCGTTGTCCCAGGCGCCGATGGCCGTGGCGGGCCGGCCCGTCAGCATCGCATACCGCGACGGCGCGCAAAGGGGATACGGGCAGTAGGCGGCATCGAAGCGGGCGCCCCGTTCCACCAACGAGTCCATGGCGGGCGTGCGAACCAGCGGATGGTCATAAGCACCCGTGAAGTGCGGCGCCAACTGATCGGCCATCACCAGGAGAATGTTGGGCTGCATGGTCTTCGCACTGCTCACGAATTGCCGTTTCTCAGGGCTCTTGCAGTGTAGGAGAGCCCGTGGCTCGGATGCTTCTATCGCCCGGAACCCACCCGCGGCCTGCCGAGGAGGATGTTCTAAAACGTCGGTTGTGGTCGGGGGGTTTCGGGGGTTAGCGTGGTTCGCATGGCTGCGGCTGGCTTCGATTCGATCCGGGTGACCGGGGCGCGGGAGAACAACCTCAAGGACGTCTGCGTCGAGATCCCGAAGCGCCGCTTGACGGTCTTCACGGGGGTCTCGGGATCGGGGAAGAGTTCTCTGGTCGTCAACACGATCGCCGCGGAGTCGCAGCGGTTGATCAACGAGACCTACAGCGCCTTCGCGCAGGGTTTCATGCCGACCATGGCGCGCCCCGATGTCGATGTGCTCGAGGGGTTGACTACGGCCATCATCGTGGACCAGGAGCGGATGGGGTCGGACACCCGCTCCACGGTGGGGACCGCCACCGACGTCAACGCCATGCTGCGGATCCTCTTCAGCAGGCTGGGGGAGCCGCACATCGGGCCTCCCAATGCGTTCTCGTTCAACGTGCCGTCGGTGCGGGCCGCCGGTTCGATCACGATCGAGAAGGGCTCGGGCAAGGGCAAGACGGTACGCAAGACCTACAGCCGCGCGGGTGGGATGTGTCCGCGTTGCGAGGGGCGGGGGACGGTGTCGGACATCGACCTGACCCAGCTCTTCGACGATTCCAAGTCGCTGGCCGATGGAGCGATCACGATCCCCGGGTACAAGAAGGGCGGCTGGGCGGTCCGGGCGTACTCCGAGTCGGGGTTCGTCGATCCTGACAAACCGATCCGCGACTACTCGGAGACGGAACTGGCGGACTTCCTGTACAGGGAACCGACCAAGGTCCGGATGATGGATATGAACGTCACCTACGAGGGGCTGATCCTGAAGGTGAAGAAGTCGTTCTTCTCCAAGGACCGGGCGTCGATGCGGCCCCACATCCGGGCGTTCGTGGACCGGGCCGCTACCTACGTGGCCTGTCCCGACTGCGGCGGAACCCGGCTCAGCGAGGCGGCCCGCTCCTCCAAGGTCGAGGGGATCAGCATCGGCGATGCCTGCGCCATGCAGATCAGCGACCTGGCCCAGTGGGTGCACCGCCTCGACGAGCCCGCTGTGGCACCGTTGCTGGAGGCGCTGGGCCGGACGCTGGAGTCATTCGTGGAGATCGGCCTAGGCTACCTGTCTCTCGACCGCCCGTCCGGCACGCTCTCGGGCGGCGAGGCGCAGCGCACCAAGATGATCCGCCACCTCGGATCGTCGCTCACCGACGTGACCTACGTGTTCGACGAGCCGACCGCCGGGCTGCACCCCCACGACGTCCAGCGGTTGTGTGGCCTGCTGCTGCGGCTCCGCGACAAGTCGAACACGGTGCTGGTCATCGAGCACGAACCGGAGGTGATCGAGGCGGCCGACCATGTCGTCGATCTCGGTCCGGGAGCGGGCGTGGCCGGCGGGGAGGTCACCTTCGAGGGCACCGTCGAGGCGCTCCAGGCCAGCGACACGACCACCGGGAGGTACTTCGGTCATCGGGCCTCGCTGAAGCCATCGGTGCGAGCGTCGGCGGGAGTGTTGGAGGTGCGGGGGGCCGCCACCCACAACCTCGACAACGTCGATGTCGACATCCCGCTCGGGGTGCTGGTGGTGGTGACCGGTGTGGCGGGAGCCGGCAAGAGCTCGCTGATCGGGGGTTCGGTCTCCGGCAGGGATGGCGTGGTCACGGTCGATCAGAGGCCGATCCGGGGATCGCGGCGGAGCAACCCGGCCACCTACACAGGCCTGCTCGGTCCGATCCGCAAGGCGTTCGCCAGGGCCAACGGCGTCGAACCGGCCCTGTTCAGCGCCAACTCCGAAGGCGCCTGCCCGAACTGCAAGGGAGCGGGCGTCATCGACTTTGAGATGGCGATCATGGCCAGCGTCCCCGTCATGTGCGAGGAGTGCGGGGGCAAGCGGTTCCAGAGCGCCGTCCTCGACTACCACCTGGGCGGGAAGGACATCAGCGAGGTCCTGGCGATGCCGGTTACCGAAGCCAGGGAATTCTTCTCCGACGGTGCTTCCAGGGTGCCGCCCGCCCACCGCATCCTCGACCGGCTCGCCCGGACCGGTCTCGGCTACCTCAGTATTGGCCAGCAGCTGACGACCCTCTCCGGTGGCGAACGCCAGCGCCTCAAGCTGGCGATCCACATGGCCGAGGAGGGAGGGATCTACGTGCTCGACGAGCCGACGAGCGGGCTCCATCTGGCCGACATAGACCATCTGCTGGCACTTCTCGACCAGCTGGTGGACTCGGGCAAGTCGGTCATCGTGATCGAGCACCACCAAGCGGTGATAGCCCACGCCGACTGGATCATCGACCTCGGCCCCGGCGCCGGCCACGACGGGGGCCGGGTCGTATTCGAGGGCACGCCGTCCGACCTTGTCGCAGCCCGCTCGACCCTAACCGGCCAGCACCTCGCCAGATACGTGGCTGTGGCGTAGCGTCCCTTCCCCGGGTCCTGCTATCCGCCGCTCGGCGCGATCAGGCCCAGGTGGTGACTATCACCGCCATGACCGTGTGGCCGATGATGCCGATCCCGCCGTTGGCGCGCACGATCCACTTCGACCGGCCTTCGTATATGGCGTTGACCATGGCTTGCAGCGCTACGAAGGCGAATCCGGTCAGCAGGCCCAGGACCAGTCCTTCACCGAACGTGGAAGCGCCGACGCCGCGGGCGATCATCGCCAGCACGGTCGCCATCACCAGGTAGGCGACGAAGGTGACCACGAAGAAGGCCGGCTTGGGTCCGTCGGACGACGGTTCGACCCCGGCCGCCTCCATCCATTTCTTGCCCATAACGCTCGGCTGGTACCAGATGGCGGCCAGGCCGAAGAATGCGATGGCGGCGACGATGACCGCCGGCCAGTTCAGTCCGCTTAGTGAGAGCAACAGTCCTCCGTCTCGGGGGTGTTCGCAGTGTAGGAAGGGTGGGGAACCGCATATCCCGTCTCGCCCACTCCGTCCCGGCGGGTGGACCCGGCCACTGCCTCGATGGCGGGTTGATCCGGCCCGGGGTGGGCGCGGTGCCGGGAACACGAGGCATCAGGGTTAACGTGGGGCCGTGCGGCGCAGGACGAAGATCGTGGCGACGATGGGCCCGGCGGTCGCCGACCTGGAGTCGGTCCGGAGCCTGGTGGAGGCCGGGATGGACGTTGCCCGGCTCAACTTCAGCCATGGCGACCACGAGTCTCACATCCGGCTGATCAAATGGATACGGCAGGCGGCCGCCGAGGTGGGCCGTTCCATCGCCATCCTCCAGGACATCCAGGGACCGAAGACACGGGTGGGCCATTTCCGAGGCGGCTCGGTCGGGTTGCGGCCGGGGGCAACGGTTCGTATCGCGGTGACCGGAGACGAGGGCGGCCCGGACCTGATCCCGGTGGATTATCCGCGTTTGCTCGACGACGTGAGCACGGGGGCGCGGGTGGTGCTATCCGACGGCCTCATCGAAGGTCACGTAACCGGCTCGGATAGCGAGGGATTGACGGTTCGTATCGACCGTGGCGGCGAATTGCTCGACCGCAAGGGAATAGCGTTCCCCGACAGCGACCTCGAGATCGGGCCGGTTACCGAGAAGGATCGCCGGGACCTCGAACTGGGCCGGCGGATGGGCGTGGACTACGTGGCCGCATCGTTCGTCAAGCGCGGCGAGGACATCACGCAGGTGCGCGAGCTGGCCGGCGGCGGCACCCCTGTCATTGCCAAGGTCGAGCTGGCGCTGGCTTACCGGAATCTCGACTCGATACTGGACCAGGCCGACGGGGTGATGGTCGCCCGCGGTGATCTGGGCGTCCAGTTGCCGCTGGAGACGATCCCCAACGTGCAGGCCGACATCCTGCATCGGACCAACCAGGCCGGTCTGGTCTCCATCACCGCTACCGAGATGCTGGAGTCGATGGTCACCGCGCTGCGACCCAGCCGGGCTGAGGTGACCGACGTGGCCAACGCGGTTGCCTCGGGCACGGACGCCGTCATGCTCTCCGCGGAGACGGCGGTCGGACGGCATCCGGCGCGGGTGGTCGAGGCCATGTCCTCCATCTGCCTGGAGGCCGAGCGCTACCGAGACCAGCAGATGGCGGGCGGCGATGCCATAGAGTTCCTGGAGAGCACGATGACTTTTGCCTCAGCCACGGCCAAGGCAGCTACCGAGGCGGCCCGCAACCTCGGGTTCAGGACCATCGTGGCCTTCACCGAGTCGGGTGGCACCGCCAGGCTGCTGTCGAAGTACCGGCCGTCGGCGGACATCATGGTGTTCGCTCCGAGCGGGAGGATCCGGCGCCGCATGGCTCTCTTCTGGGGAGTCACCCCGATCAGGTTCGAGCCCAGGGCGTCCACTGACCTGATGTTCGCCGCTGCCGAGAAGCATCTCGAGAAGGAGGGGGTGTGCGAACGCGGCGAGGGCGTGGTGATGATCGCCGGCACGCCTCCCAACACCCAGGCCAAGACCAACCTGGTCAAGCTGCACGTGATCGGCGAGCGGCTGAGGGCGCGGTGGAGAGGCGGCAACACGCCCCGCTAGAGTTCCGGGGCTTGATGTGAGAGGAGAGAGTTGGGCCAGCTGATCGAGGTCGACCACCTACTGCTGGGGGACGTGGCGGTCTTCGACACCGACCGGAGTCTTTCGGGTCAGGAGGGTGAGACATACCGGAGCGCCGAGGCGGCCGGGCACGCCGACACCTTCCCCGCCCGCCTGGCGGCGGCGCTTTTCGAGGTGACCCCGTCGCTTACCTCGGTCTACGTGTTCTCCAACACCGTCTCGGTCCGCCGCTTCGGAGGCTGGACCGATGACCTGCTGACTGCGATATCCGACACCATCCGCCGCTCTCTCGCCTTCTACGAGGACGACTCCTAGCCGTTCATCGGACCATTCCGCGTGAAGGTAAGGGGTCGGTTATCGGCGATAGGTAATCCCCGAGGGGCCTATTCGCCGCTCTCGCCTTCCGCCTCGGTTACCTCTCCCTCGAGCACCTCTCCCTCGGGCACCTCGGCGTTCGGGTCGGGAGGGAGGGTGGTGGGGTAACCCTCAGGGAAGTCGGGATGGGGCGGGCATTCCTCCCCGGTGTAGTCCTCCGCATCCTCCGGCAACTGGCATGGATGGATCTCGAACCGGAGCGCCCACGGCCGGTAGCGGACCTTCCACTCCTCATGGGAGGTGGTGCCGTCGGTGAAGGAGATGTCTCTCGTAACAGTGACGCTCCATCCGTCAGCGCCCTGCTGGACCTCCACCGGCTCGTCCCAGGGCATGACTTCGGGGTTCGGGACGTACTCGGTGGGGTACGGGACCGGGTCGGTGGGCTCTGACACGGTGGCCGATACCTCCCGATCCGAGTTGTCGCCGTAGAACCGGACGGTGATCGAGGTTCTCGTATATGACGTTTTGATTACGAGAGGGGCATCGGTGTCGTTGCGGAACACCAGGTCGGGCACGGGCCAGCTGACCGTGGCCTCGATGCCCATCGGGTAGCGCGAGAAGTAATAGCTATGGGGTTTGTGGTCTATGACCTCCAGCCCGGCCCAGAACACCGCGTTGTAGAAGGTGCTGGCGAACTGGCTGACTCCGCCCCCCACCTGGTCTTCTATCTCTCCCCGGATGATGGTGGGGGCGGGCAGGAAGCCCCGTTCCTCGGTCCGCTCTCCCACAGTCTCGTTGAGCGACAGGGTTTCCCCCGGCAACAGGTTGACGTTGTCCATGACATCGGCGAACAGATGGATGTTCTGGACCCTCGGCTGGCAGCAGTTGTGCTGGGTGGTGAACTCGCTGATCATGCTGAGGGGCCCCATCGCGGCCAGCTCCTCGGCGGTTATCTCGGGCTCCACACCCGTCTGTAGGGGAAGGGTGGACCGTCTCGAATCCCGTCCGGCGGCCTGCTTGATCGCCCTGATCACCAACTCGACATCTATGAGAGCTCCCGGGAATCCGGGAACGTAGGTGATGGTCTCCTGGTCGTCGATCATGATGTATGCGTTCTTCGGCGGTGCTTCGAACCCTGCCCTCAGAGGATCCAGATACCCATCGATCACAGCCCGGTCGAGGGCGACTCGGAGACCGGGGTCCGGATCCGTGACCACCTCCGTGGTGAGGGCGCGGCCCAACTCGGCCACACTGAGGTTCAGGGTGGCGTCCGGATCGGTCCGGGTCAGGACGATCGGTCCGGCCAGCAGGGCGGAGGCTTCTTCCAGCGCCGCGTCCACGGCGGCTCTGGGCAGGACAGGCTGCACCTCGATTGTAGGTAACCGCACGGTGACGGCGCGGGGTTGGCTGAGGAGGGCTTCGATGATCTGGTTGCGGGCTACACCCCGGTCGATCACGAGGCCGGCTCGGGGATAGCGGGCCACCGGCGCCGAACCCCGGATGTCGATCCCACCCTCGTCAGGCCCGACCAGGGCCGACTCGTACAGGTCGATCAGTCCGTCGAGAGCGGCCTCGTCAATGGTTCCCGAGATCGACCAGGGCAGGCTGGCCTGAGAATCGTCGCCCCGCCGTTCGAGGTCTTCGAGTACCGCGTCCAGCGACCGGTCTGCGAGCGCAGCGTCGAGAGTGGCGTTCTCGTCCAGGTCGAATCCGATGGCCGCCGGGAGGAGGCTGAAGCTGGACTCGCTCACCTCGATCCGGATCGGCATGAGGGCCAGGCTGTTCTCCAGGCTGGTCAGCGCGGCGATCGCTTCGAGGTGGGAAGGGTCGGGTTGGGTGGCTGCGGTTCCTCCATTGCCACCCGGCGTGGGGGTGGTGCCGTCCTGGTTCATGATCACCACGGCGAGAATCCCCAAAGCGACGGTCGTCACTCCGAGGAGAAGGACTAGACGGCGCGAACCGGACAAGAGGGCTTGTTCTCAACCACCGCGCCGGATGTTACCCGGTAGCCGAGACCTTTCCAGGCATCGGGTCAGAGCCCGAACTGCCCGGGGGTACGGGTTTCAGCACCCGGAGATGATCGGGGCGGGCGGCAACCGAGAGCCTCAGGGGAGACCGCAGCAACTCGCCGTCCGCCTGTGCCTGGAACCCTCCGGACGCCGACACATGCACGGACGTGACGCCGGTCCAGACCTCGAGTCCCTCCGTGCCCGATAACTCGGCACCGGTGACGACCCGTCGCAGGATCGAGCCCAGGCGTCGCCTGGGCAGTTCGCGGGCCACGAGCACCGACAGAGCGCCGGGCTCGTGCGATCCGAACCGGACGGGAATGCGTCCGAAGTAGGTGTAGCGGTCATACAGGCTGACGAACACGGCTACCGCCTCGGCCGACCGGTCCCGTGTCGTCACCGTGAGGTCGGGAGACCGCCCGGAGAACCCGGTCCAGGCAACCGAGGTGGCTGAGCGGGCGTAGTGCAGCCCGGAGAAGCGATACTTGCGATGGGGCTCTTGCTCGGCCCGCTCCACGACGGCGGCGTCGAACCCGGCACCGCAGGAGAAGGTGGCCAGCCGGCTCTCCACGCCCGATGCTCCATGGTCGAGGGTGAGCATGGCAGCCGGTACGGTCTCCGCCGGTCGGCGCTCGCAGATGAACTCGGTGGCGGCCCGAGGTTTGCGGGGGAGGCCCAGTATCCGGGCGAGCACGTTGGTGGTGCCCGCCGGAATGATCCCGAGTGCGGTGCCGGTCCCGCCCAGGCCGTTGGCGATGTGGTGGACCACGCCGTCCCCGCCCATCGCCACCACCACGTCGACCCGGTCGGCCGCGGCGGCTGCGCTGATCGATCGGGCCTCGGCGGTGGTCCCGGGCCACTCGGTCTCGACCTCGTAGCTCTCCCGGAGCCGGGCCACCACGGATCGGTGGAGCCCACCGGTGAACCCGGACGCGGAGGGATTGGTACACAGCAGGAGTCGCGCCATCCGGCCAGGTTAGGGGCCTGATCGCCTGCTCACCGGTTCGTCGGGGCGCGAGCTGTTTCCACCGCTGCACCATCCGCGTTGGTATTCTGAGGGTACAGCCCGATCTCCAGAACGGACCGCCTCCCATGGAAGTAGTACACCCGGCCGATCTCGATGAGGCTGTCGGCGCGCTTGCCGCTCATCCCGAAGCCATGTTGCTGGCCGGCGGGACCGATCTGATGGTGGAAGTCAACTTCGACCGGATCCGCCCGGAGATGGTCGTGGCGTTGCGCAGGTTGGATGACATCCAGGACGTCTCCCGGCGCCGGATCGGTGCGGGCGTCACCTTCCGGCGCCTCGAGTCGGGTGACCACAACGCCCTGGCGCAGCTGGCCCGCACCATCGGTTCTCCCCAGATCAGGGCGGCGGGGACCATCGGCGGGAACATCGCGACCGCCAGCCCGGCGGGGGATTCGCTGCCGTTCCTGGCCGGCCTGGATGCCGAGATCGAGCTTCACTCCACCTCCGGGACCCGCCGGCTGCGCTGGGACGAGTTTTTCACCGGTGTCAAACGGACTGCCAGGCGGCCCGACGAGCTGATCACCGCAGCGGTGCTGCCCGAGGACCTCCCCGACTTCCAGGAGTTCGCCAAGATCGGCCAGCGGAGCGCCATGGTCATCTCCATCGTCTCGGCCTGCGTCTTCAGATGGCGTGATGGCCGCACCCGGGTCGCGCTCGGCTCCGTAGGCCCAACCGCGATCCGGGCTCGGCGGGCCGAGGAGATGATCTCGGAGGTAGCCGAACCCGGTCCGGCGGCGCTTGAGGAGTTCGCCCGGTTGGTTTCACAGGAGGTGAGCCCCATCTCGGATCACCGGGGGACGGACGACTACCGGCGTCACGCCTCGGGCGTGCTGGCCCGTCGCCTACTCGAAAGGTGCCTGCCGTCATGAGAGTGCAGATGACCGTAAACGGTGAGGAACGGGTGTGCGATGCGAAGGGTTCGGAGAGCCTGCTGTTCGCCCTCCGCGAGCACCTCCGCCTGACCGGCTCCAAAGGGGCCTGCGAGCAGGGGGAGTGCGGATCGTGCTCGGTGTTGCTGGACGGAGAGCTGGTGTGTTCCTGCCTGGTCATGGCGGTGGATGCCCACCGATCGGAGGTCGTGACCGTGGAGGGGATGGGGGGAGCGGAACTCCACCCGGTCCAGAAGGCGCTGATCGATGCCGGTGCGGTCCAGTGCGGATTCTGCACGCCCGGTTTCGTGGTGGCGGCTGCCGCGCTGCTCGATGAGAACCCGGCTCCCTCCTCCGACGAGATGCGAGAGGCGCTGGCCGGCAACATCTGCCGCTGCACCGGTTACGGCGCCATTCTCCGAGGCCTCGAGACGCTGGTGGGGGACCGATGACCACCCGGGTGAGGACCGGCGAGGTCCGGGGCGGGGTGGGGGAGTCGACCTCCCGCTCGGATGGCATCCCGAAGACCGACGGCACGTACACCTACTCGTCGGACCTCCATATGGATCGCATGCTCTTCGGCGCCACCCTCCGGAGTCCCCACCCGAAGGCAAGGATCACCAAGCTGGACATCGGTCCTGCTGTGGCGATGACCGGCGTTCACGCCGTCCTCGCCGGGGACGATGTCCCGGGCCGCAATGCCTTCGGCCTCGAAACGGCCGACCAGCCGATACTGGCTACTGACCTGGTCGAGTACTGGGGTCAGGCGGTGGCGCTGGTCGCGGCCGACGACCCGGAGATAGCTCGCCGGGCGGTGGAGGCCATCGGTATCGAATACGAGGTGCTGGAGCCGCTCACCGACCCTGAGGATGCTGACGCCCGGGATTCCGTGTTCCACCGGGCCAGATGCCGTCGAGGTCGCCAGGATGTGTCCGGCGCGGTGGTCGTGGAGGGCTACTACGAGGTGGGGATGCAGGATCAGGCCCCGCTCGGCACCGAGTCCGGCCTGGCGATTCCCGACGGGCAGGGCGGTGTCGATCTCCACATCGCCACCCAGTGGACCCACGTCGACCGTGATCAGATAGTGGCCGGACTCGGGGTTGAGGAGGACGCGGTGCGGGTCCACCACGCCGGTGTCGGTGGCGCCTTCGGGGCGCGGGAGGATGTCAGCCTCCAGATCCATCTCTGCCTGCTCGCCCTGTACACCGGGCGGCCGGTGAAGATGGAATACAGCCGGGCGGAGAGCTTCGTGGGCCATGTCCACCGGCATCCGGCCCGACTCTGGATGCGCCACGAGGCCGACCATGACGGGACCCTCCGGCGCATCGAGGCGAGGATCATCATCGACGGAGGCGCCTTCCGCTCGACCAGCGATTCGGTGGTGGGCAACGCCGTCTACCACGCCGCCGGTCCTTACCGGTGCGACTCGGTGTCGGTGGACGGGGTGGCCGTGCGAACCAACAACCCGCCTTGCGGAGCGATGCGAGGCTTCGGGGCGGTGCAGGCCTGCTTCGGCCACGAGGCCCAGATGGACAAGCTGGCAGATGCTCTCGGCATGGACCGGGTCGAGTTGCGGATCAAGAACGCCCTGCGCCGCGGGGATCCCATGGCCACCTCCGGACAGGTGATCGACACGTCGGCGCCGGTTATCGAGATACTCGAGAAGCTCCGTGACATGCCGTTGCCGCCGGCGAACCGGAGCGACGACCCCCGGCTGCTGCCGGGCGGTACCGGGCTCACCACATCCCGACCGATGGTGAGGCGAGGGGTCGGGTACGCCGTCGGGCTCAAGAACCTGTGCTTCTCGGCCGGTTTCGACGACTACTCGGAGGCGCGGGTCGCCATCACGCCGTTCGGTGTGGAGGTGCACACCGCGGCGGTCGAGGTGGGCCAGGGTCTCGGAATGGCGTGCGCGCAGATCGCCCGTACCGTCCTCGGCATAGAGGACGTGGTGGTCTACTACGACGACACCTCCCAGATCGGGTCGGCCGGTTCCACGTCGGCCTCCCGCCAGACCCAGATGACCGGGGGAGCGGTAATGGAAGCGGCCCGGATGGCTCGCGAGATCGCCCTGCAGCGGGGAGGGGGCGACGAACTGGATGGTGAGGGAGTCTGGAAGGATGGCATCCTGGTTACCCCGATGGAGGACCTGGTCGGCAGGGAGAACATCGAGTACCACACCCGTTTCCACCATCCGGAGACGTACGCGCCCGACGAGAACGGCCAGGGCGACCTCCATGTCGATTTCGCGTTCGCAGCGCACCGGGCTGTGGTGGATGTGGACCGGGAACTGGGGCTCTTCCGGGTGGTGCAGGTAGACACGGTCCAGGACGTCGGCTTCATGATCAACCCCCGGTCGGTGGTCGGACAGATAGAAGGCGGGACCATGCAAGGGATCGGTCTTGCCACACTCGAGGAAATCGTGGTCGAGGAGGGCGTGATCATGAATCCCACCTTCACCGACTACCTGCTGCCGACCTTCCTGGATGCTCCGCCCATCGAGATCGAGGTCATCGAGGAACCCAGCTCCTTCGGCCCGTTCGGCGCCAAGGGAGTCGGTGAGCCACCCACCGTGTCCTCCACCGCAGCGGTGGTGGCCGCCATTCGCGACGCCACGGGCCTGGAACTCAACCGCACCCCCGTGAGGCCCGAGCACGTAGCCCTGGCCTCGCGATAAACGATCCGCGCCAACCGTGACTTCCTTCCAGACGCGTTCCTGTCCCGCCGAAGCGAGGCACATTCTGGTCTAGCACGGGAACCGCTAAAGGCTCTCGGACCGGGACCAAGCTCAGTCCCATCCCCTTCCGGTCATACCTTCAACCCATAAAGACCGGTGGGATCCGGCAGGCAGAAATACGCCTGTCCTGTCAGGCAGTCTCAGAGGGTTTGGGAGTCATCGGTCCGGCCGGATTGTCCTGCTGGCCTGGGACGTTACGAATTACTCAGTGCGATGAGCAATTTCACTCACCACACTGAGTAAGTCAGGGAGTCTGCGACCAGAGTCCTTCTATTGCGTGCCGAGTAGCGCCTGGAGTCGTTCCAATCCGGTCACCAGGTCCTCGTCGCCCAGGGCGTAGGAGAAGCGGGCGTAGCCGGGAGCGCCGAATGCTTCGCCGGGGACGAAGGCGACACCGGCCTGGTCTATGCAGACATCGGCGAGTTCCAGGGCGGTGGCAGGCCGGGTGTCTCCCACCCGGTTGCCGAGCGCCCCGCGCACGGAGGCGAAGCAGTAGAAGGCCCCTTGGGGCTCGATGCAGTCGATACCTCTCGTCTCGTTGAGCATCCGGTGCATGATGCGCCGGCGCCGGTCGAACGCCTCCCGCATCATGTGTACATCGTCGAGCGAACCGGATACAGCCTCGATGGCGCCGGCTTGGGCGATGTTTGAGACGTTGGATGTCAAGTGGCCCTGTAGCTTGGTCGCTCCCCTTATCACATGGTCCGGCGCGACCATCCAGCCCACCCTCCAGCCGGTCATGGCGTAGGTCTTCGCCACCCCGTTGACGATCACGCATTGCTCGGCCAGCTCCAGAACCTCCACCGGCAACGATGCGAACGAAGCGTCCCCGTAGACGAGGTGCTCGTAGATCTCGTCGGTCAGGACCCAGACGCCGCGGTCCACCGCCCAGCGGCCGATCTCGGCTATCTCGGCTGCGTCGTAGACCGCTCCGGTCGGGTTCGAGGGGGAGACGAAGATCAGCAGCTTGGTTCGGGGGGTGTATGCGGCCTCCAACTGGTCCACCGTGACCTTGAATCCGCTTGTCTCATCGGTCTCCAGCGGGATGGTGACCCCACCGGCCAGCTCGACCACCGCCGGGTAGGTCACCCAGTAGGGCGCCGGCAGCAGCACCTCGTCCCCGGGATCGACCAGGCAGTGGACCCCTGTATAGACACTCTGCTTGCCGCCGTTGGTGACGATCACCTGCGAAGGCTCCACCTCGTAGCCCGAGTCCCGGCGGGTCTTGGCGGCCACCGCCTCCCGGAGGGCGGGAAGCCCGGGCGCCGGGGTGTACTTGTGCATCGCGGGGTCGGCAGCGGCCGCTCTGGCCGCGGCCACGATGGGGGCGGGAGTGGGGAAGTCGGGTTCGCCCGCGCCGTAGCCGATCACGTCGTGGCCGGCGGCGCGCAGGGCCCTGGCCTTGGCGGTGATCGCCATGGTGGCCGATTCCGCCATCGATTCGATTCGCTGCGATACTCCTGACATCACGTTCTCCGTATCGGGTCCTGGAGAGGGAACGATAGACATGCCCGAAGACACTTCGATCCGCATACCTTCCGGCCTGCTGCCCTCCGACGGCCGGTTCGGATGCGGCCCCACCCGGGTTCGCCAGAGCACGTTGGATCATCTGGCGGAATCGGGCTCGTCCTATATGGGCACTTCACACCGCCGCCCGACGGTGCGGCGCATGGTCGGGCGGGTCCGGTCCGGGCTCACCGAGCTGTTCGGCCTGCCCGACGGCTACGAGGTGGTGCTCGGCAACGGAGGCGCCTCCGCCTTCTGGGACGCGGCCGCCTTCGGGCTGATCGAGCGGGCCAGCCAGCACCTCAGGTTCGGAGCGTTCTCCTCCAAGTTCGTCGGAGTGGTGTCCGGCGCCCCGCACCTTGAAGCGCCCGATGTGATCGAGTCGCCGCTTGGCACGCACCCCATGCCGTCTCCATCAGATCGCATTGATCTCTACGCCCTCACCCACAACGAGACCTCCACAGGGGTCACCATGCCCCTCAGGCGGGTGGAGGCGGACGGGCTGACCGTGGTCGATGCCACGTCCGCCGCAGGGGCGATAGCGGTCGATCCCATGCAGTTCGACGTCTACTTCTTCTCGCCGCAGAAGGCCTTCGGAGCGGATGGCGGGCTGTACGTGGCCCTGTGTTCCCCGAGGGCGCTGGAGAGGATCGACAGGATTGCCGCATCCGGCCGGTGGATTCCCCCATTCCTGTCGCTGTCGTCTGCGGTGGCCCAGTCGGTCAAGGACCAGACCTACAACACCCCCGCTCTGGCCACGCTGTTCATGCTGGCCGACACCGTGGAATGGATGAACGGTCAGGGCGGTCTTGCCTGGTCCTCGGGGCGGTGTGCCGCCAACGCCGCGATGCTCTATGGATGGGCCGAGCAACACCCGATGGCGCAGCCGTTCGTGCCGGATCCGAGCATGCGCTCACCGATCGGCGCCACCATCGACTTCCGGCAGCCGTTGACCTGGGCTGGACTGGCGGGCACGCTGCGGGCCAACGGGATCGTCGACACGGAGCCCTATCACAAGGACGGCAACCATCTCCGTATCGGGCTCTGGCCCTCCATACCCCACTCGGACATGGAGGCGTTCATCGCCTGCCTCGACTACGTGATTGAGGCAATTCTCAGCTAGATGATTAGTGCCAGTGGTCAGTGGTCAGTGGTCAGTAGATGTTGTAACCCAGGGACGACACGGACAACCCAACAGCCCCAAGGGCCACAAGGAACTTGATTCTCTCTCGGTCGCAAACTGGCCACTGGCAACCGGCCACTGGCCACTAGCAAGGGTCAGTCCCGTCCCAGCAGTTTCTTGGCGCCCCTGGCGACGCTGGAGCCGACCGTCGAGGCGACCAGCGAGATGCCTTTCACGTCATCGGCCTCGATGGCGGCGGCGTCCTCGGGATCCTCCGCCTCGAGCTTCGCCTCCAGGCAATCCACGAACTGCTGGATGAGGCGCTGCGTGATCTGGTTGAGGAGCCCGGTACGGCCGAACTGAGCGGCCGTACCTGAAATGGTGATGTCGGCGTCGACCTTCACCATGGTGCCCCCATCCGAGGCCGCCAGCGCGTAGTCGACCGCAACATTGCCTCGCGAGCCGCCGCGCCGATCCACACCCTTGCCGATGATGTTGCCGGTCATGGCGTCCGGGTCGGCGGTGATCGTGGCGCGGCCCTCGAACCGAGCCGTCATGGGGCCGAGCCGGACCGAGACCGAGCCGGTGTAGCTGCCGTCGCCGTGGTCGTCAGTGAGCTCGGCGCCCGGCATGCATTGGGCCACCGATCCCACGTCCTGGAAGAAGGCGAACACGTTGGCGGGCGTACCGGCCACCTGGAACTCTTGCGTGATCTTCATCTGAACCTCCCGATGCGGTCAGCATCGTAGTTGGCCTCTTACGTTCGGACACCGTTTGCGCGGCCAAAGGCACAGCGGATCTCGAATGGTGCCCTGCCAGGGATGCGGTTTCAACCTTTCCTCCCTGTCCGGCGCACGGCGCGCTCGAAACCTCGTCGCTGCCGGCGCCTCCTCCAACGGACAACCAGCCTGAGCAGTGTCTGGAAGACGAGGGTGAGCGCCGCCGTGGCGACCACGACAACCAGCAGGGGAGTGTTGAACTCCCACCAGAACGCCCGGACCGGCACCTCCTCCAGGTTCTGGTAGGCGAGAAACCCTACTGCCAGGGCCAACGCCGCCAGCGCTACCAACCCCCATCTGATCCGATGCCTCAGCCGCTCAGGGCTGTCGTCCGTGGGCGGTGGAGGGCTCTCGGTAGCGGGCGGTGGAGGGCTCTCGGCAGTTGCCGGACGCTTGGTCGGCTCTTCGGTCATGTCAATGTGCCTCCCATCGGCTCCGGGCCGCTCTTGCCTCGTCCACGTCTACTCTCGCCAAGAGTATGCCTCCGATGACGAAGAAGACCACGATGGAGAGGATGGCTGGGCGACCGGATCCGTAGACATTGCTGACAATGCCGAACACCAACGGCCCCCAGATGGCCGAGAACTTGGAGAACACGCTGTAGAAGCCGAAGAACTCGGCCTCTGACCCCCCGGGGATCATCGTTGCGTACAGGCTGCGGCTCAGCGCCTGGATACCGCCCAGCACCCATCCGATGATCACGGCCGCCACGAAGAACGGGAGAGCTTGCCCGGCGGGGAGGTAGTAGGCGCCGGCGGAGACCAGCGCCCAGACCACGATGGACCACAGGATGGCCCGCTTCGGTCCGATCCGCTCCGCCATGAATCCGAAGAACAGCGCGCCTCCGAAGGCGACGAACTGCACAAGCAGGAAGGCGAGCGTGATGACGGTTATGTCGAGGTCCAGCGTGTCCGCGGCATAGGAGCCGGAGATGTAGATAACCGTCTGGGTGCCGTCGTTGTAGAAGATGAAAGCGGCCACGAACAGCAGGAGCTGCGGATACCCGCGGAGCTTCCTGATGGTCGCCAGTGTCCTGCCGAAACCGATGGCGGTGTAGGCGCGCCACGGTCGGAAATGCCGGTATCGGGGCGGCAAGGGCAGGGCCTCGCCGGTTTCGGGCAGGAAGCGCAGCGCGTATAGGGCGAAACCCGCCCACCATGCGCCCGAGCCGAAGATGGCGAGCCGGGCCGCCCCGCTACTCGACAGTCCGGTAAGCCCGCCTTCGCCGCTCGCCAGCAGCAGGCCCAATGCCAGTACCAGGTAGAGACCTCCCCCTACGTACCCGTAGGCAAACCCCTTCGAGGACACCCGGTCGATCGTGTCCTCGGTGGTCAGCTCCGGCAGGAAGGCGTCGTAGAAGACGTTGGATGCCACGAACCCGATGTGGGCGATGAGAACCACCAATATGAACCAGGGGACTGCCCCGTCGGGCACGAACGGCGCCAACAGCACGAATAGGGCGCCTGCCAGCGCGGAGGTACGGAGAAACCGCCGCTTGGACGAGTTGTGATCGGCCACCGCGCCGAGGATCGGCATCATCAGGAAGAGAACGGTGGACCCGCCGGATATGACCCATGCCCATATGGTTTCGGCCGACAAGCCGTTCCATCCCTCGTCGCCCACGATGACGCTGCTGAAGAAGGCCGCGACGATGGCGCCCATAGTGACCGAGAAGGCGGAGTTGGCCCAGTCGTACATGGCCCAACCGAAGATGGTCTTCCTGTCGTTTCGCACCAGTTCGGCCACGCGCCTCCTCCTGTTGCCCCGGCGCGACTCTAATTGTCGTAGCCGGTAGCCGGCCCTGCGGCGGTATCGTGTCCGGTCGTGGTTCGGAGGATTCTTCTGGTCGGGTTGGTTCTGGTGACCGGCGCCTGCAGCGGGGTACCCGATCCCATTCCGCCCACCACGCCGCCCCCGACAGCGTCACCCACCTCCACGACCACCAGCGGTCCCGACCAAGCCACCACCACGACCGTTCTCGCGGCAACCAGCCTGACCCCGGCCGATCCGTCCACGACGGTGGTCGCCACCACCGGCCAGGCGCCGGCGGACACCACGCCGGAACCGACGACGACCACTGCGACGACGGCGCTCGCCCCGCTGGAGCGCCTCCGCTACGAGGAGGTGGCGACTGTCGGGTATCCGATCCACGCCGAGCCCTATCCGGGTTCCGACCGGATGGCGATCGCCTCGAAGGAAGGGACCATCTGGCTGTGGGACGAGGCCGGGATCGATCCCGTCCCGCTACTGGACATCACCGATCGGGTGCTCGACCGCGGCGAGCAGGGCTTGCTGGGGCTGGCGTTCGCTCCCGGCTACCCGGAGTCCCGGCGTCTCTTCGTCCACTACACGGCTCGTGACGGGGATACGGTCCTCGCTGAGTTCGTGGAGCAGGGCGGGCGGGCGGATCCGGAGTCCGGGACGGTGATTTGGCGGACCCCCCAGCCGGCCGCCAACCACAACGGCGGGATGATCATGTTCGGCCCCGACGGCTACCTCTACATGGGTCTGGGAGACGGCGGAGGCGCCGGCGACCGTTACGGCCACGGGCAGAACGACCGCTCGCCGCTGGGTGCATTGCTGAGGTTCGACGTGTCCGAGCCGGGCCTGGCGATCCCTGCTGCCGGCAACCCGTTCCCGGCCCCCGAGGTGTGGGCGATAGGCCTGCGCAATCCCTGGAGGTTCACCATCGACGAGCCGTCGGGAACGATCATCATCGCCGATGTCGGCCAGAACCTCTTCGAGGAGGTCTCGTTGGCGCCGGTCGAAGCCGCCGGGCTGAATTACGGCTGGCCGATCACCGAAGGGCTCCACTGCTTCGATCCCCCCTCGGGCTGCGACGCCTCGGGCCTCACCCTGCCGGTGGTTGAGGTCCCCCATACCGACTCCGGAACGTGTTCGATCACCGGTGGAGTCGTCTACAGGGGATCGGCGATTCCCGAGTTGGCCGGGCACTACCTGTTCTCCGACTACTGCGGGGGCTACCTACGCAGCTTCCCGGTGGGGGAGTCGTTCGACGATCCGCTCGACTGGACCGATCAGCTGGGCAACGCCGGCCAGGTGGTGGCCTTCGGCACGGACCACGCCGGGGAGGTCTACGTGCTCACCGCCGCCGGTTCCGTCCTCCTCCTCGTAGCCGAGCGCGGATGATCACCCGCCAACCGCTCGGATCGACGCGATAGGCATGTTTGGCCCGAGTCGTTGGCTGGTAACAACAGGGTTGAACCTGTCGCACCCTCGTTATGGGTTGTTGGATTACCGTAATTACCAGCGGTCCGGCTGAGACGTCGACCGGGCCGTGTGAGGGATCATGTCGTTCGGGAGCGCCCTGCCAGGGGCTGGCGGGACGCGCCCCGACCAAGGTGGTGGCGGCGACGGAGGGCCCGGCGGGGGAAGCCCGCTGGCCGCGGTTTTCGCGTTCTTTTCCGGACGAGGCGCTAGCGGCGGGGGAATTGTTCTCTCGGGGGCACCAGCGTCTCGGTGCGCGCCTCGGGCGCGAGCAGCCACTCCTTGATGTTCCTTCTTGCCGCGACGCGTAGGGAGCGTTCCAGCAGGGGGGCATCGCCGAGCCGTCTACGAAGCTCTCTCTCGATGCCGCTTATCGGGTACAGGTTCTGGGGCGCCCGGGCCTCCTTGTGGGATTCGCTGGCGAAGCGCGGCAGGCATGCGCTGACGATTTCGGCTCGGGCCGTAGCCTCGCTCACCGTGCCGGTCCCCGGCAGCTCGAGTCGGACGATTCCGGACATCGGGTGAACCCGCGGGCCGGGCAGGCGCAGGTACCAGGACCAGCGGCCGCCACCCGGACCGCCGCTGAGGAAGAAGAGGGGGGTTCGCTGTCCATCAACGAGGGTGCCGAGTATCGCCTGGACTTCGTTCGGGAGGTAGATCTTGTGATGGGTCTTGATGTAACCGACGCTCTGCCGGTCGTTCTGCCCGCGCAGCGGCCCGTCGAACACGATGAGGCTGCTGTTAACGGACCGAGCCACACCGATTTCGAGTTCGGTACGGCGCCCGTGAATGGCGAGGTAGGTGGCTTCGGGTGTGGCGTCCCGGGCGGGCACGAACTCGTAGCTGGTGTGGCGGGTGACGATCGGGCCCGCGCCCGACGAGGCGGGCGCGACCAGGGAGCGGGCAACCCGGACGCCGTGGGTGGTGGCGCTTCCGGGCGCGCAGACCGTTGCGCCGGCGGCCAGTGACACGCAGACGGCGGGCGTGGAGATGCCGTACTCGTGGATCCAGATCCTGGCGTCGATGCGCTGGATGCCGTCGATGAACGCGATCTCATCAGGCGTACTCGAAGGTTCCGGGTCGATCGGGGTCCACGCATCGAGGGGCCGCTCGACGGTGGCATCGGCCTGGCCATCGGTGTCCTCTGTGGAGGGTAGGTTGATGGACGATCCGTATTCGGGCGCCCACGACTCGACGCTGAAGTCCATCAGGTCTCGGTCCGTTCGACGGTGGCGGCTCCCCCCGCCTTGGTGACTTCCAGCCGCACCGGCATGCGGTCGGCGAGTTCCCGTATATGGGTTACGACCCCCACGAAGCGCCCGGTGGCTCCGAGTTCTTCGACTGCCGTCGCCACGGTATCGAGGGTATGCGGATCGAGGGTGCCGAATCCTTCGTCGAGGAAGACCGATTCCATTCTCGGCGCATCCTCGGAAGCCAGCTCAGCGGTAGCGTCGGCAACGGCCAGGGCGAGCGAGAGAGACGCCAGGAACGTCTCGCCGCCTGAGAGGGTACGGGCGCTGCGAAGTTCGTCGGCGTTGGTGTGATCACGGACTACGAAGTCACGATTGGCGACTTCCAAAGAGTACTGGCCGTCGGACAGCTCGAAGAGCCGTCTGGTGGCCCGCTCGGCCAACTGGTCGAGCGCTGCTTCCATGAGCCAACTCTCGAAGCCGTCAGTGCGTAGGAGCCGCCCGAGATGGTCGGCTACCTGGGCGTGTTCGGTCAGGGCGCTGACGCGTTCCCCCAGGATCTTGAGTGCGGTGCGGCGCTGGTCGAAGTGCTCGAGGCCTGTGGCGGAGGCGGCTCGTTCTGTCGTGAGAAGCTCGCCGAGTTCGGTCACCGATGCGTCCGAATCGACGCCGTCGATGATGTCGACGCATAGTTCTCTGAGGTCGGAGACGACCGCGGATCGGCGGTTCACTCTGGCGGTCCGCTTGTCGATGGCGGCGCGGCGCTTGGTGGTAGCTGCCTCGATCTGGTACTGGATCCAGCCGGTCAAGATCGCCCAGGCTGCCGCCAGGTCGGTCGGGTCGATGGTGGGCGGACCGAAGGCGGCAACCCGGTCACGCCCGGCTTGCAGGTGCCTGGTAGCTCGCGCGTGCCGTTCGTTCACTGCCTTCAGTTCGGCGGCGGCCCGCTCGTAGCGTGCCTCGGCGTCGTCGAAACCGGAGTCCGCCCTCTCCATTTCCGTCTGCAGGCGGCCGCATTCGGCAAGTTGAGCCTGCAGCTCGTCTTCACCCGGCAGGTCGGTGACCGTAGCCCTGAGAGACGTCAGCTGTGCCCGGAGGATGCTCTCCGACTCGGTGAGTTGGGTCACGCCCCTGTCCGCGGCCTGCTCGGCTTCGAGCACTTCGATGTTGGACCGGGATCCCAGGTGCTGGCTAGCAGCGGCCTCGGCCTCCCGGGTGGCGTTCTCTGCGGCGCGGACGGCCTCGGCCAACTCCGCGGCCTTCGCCGCCAGCGCCTCGAGCTGGTCGGATGGCGGGATCGAAGCGATGTCGGATTCGTAACCGGCCATGGTCTTCAGCGCCGACTCCTGCTCGGCGTGCCGCTTCATCCGTGCTTTCTCGGCGTCTTCGTATGCCGACCTGGCATCAGCGAGGACGGCGAGAGCGGTCTCATGGTCGGCTGCGGCTCGCCGGAGGTGGGTGTCGAGGTCGTGAGTGGGGACTTCGTGGACCTCCTGCAGGCACAACGGGCAGTCCGATCCCACTTCAAGCAGGTCGACATGACCGAGGACACCGGCGCGGCGCCGGAGTTCCGTGACCCGTGCCGAACGCTCCGCCACCTCGGATTCGGCGGCCCGGAACGCCTCCTGCAGCGGTCGGATCCCTGTCTCGGCTATCCGGGCGGCCTCTGCCGCGGCGCCGGCCTCCTCGGAGGCGGCTTCATAGCGGGCGTGTGCCGCCGACCAAGCGGTTACCTGGGCCACCGTGGCGGCCGAGTCGCGGTCGGCGCGGGCGCCGGTCTCGGTTCTCCGCGCCTCGGCAACGCGCCGGTTCAGTTCCGCCTGTCGCTCGCGGACCTGGTCGGCGGCGCGCCTGGCCGACTCGTACGCTTGTGCCGCTTCTTCGAGCCGCCTGACGACGGCATCGTGCTCCTGTATCCGCTCGGCAAGCTCGTTGCAGGCCTTCAATCCGAGGCGGACGGTGGCGATATCAGGGCCGTTCTCAAGAGCCTCCCTGGCAAGTCGTCTCTTCGTACTCGTTTCCGCGCGGTGGTCTTCCGCCTCGATCCGGGCCCCGGTTGCCTCGGTGATCCGAGCGGCCAATTCGGCGAGGCCGGGCGGCGCACTGACCCCGTTCATCCGGTCGAGTTGGTCGTCGAACTTTCCGATGTCACCGGCGAGATCCCGTAGTTCGGCATCCAGGGCGGTGATCGTCTCGCGGTCGGCCCTGAACCGGGAAAGAGCCGCGTCCAGATCCTCGATACGGCGTTCCAGGGCGTCCCGTCGCTCATCGGTCAGGTGGCCCGCCTCCCTCTCCAGGTCCGGCCGCAAGGCGTCGATCTGGTTCTGGGCCCGCGCAGCACGCTGCCGGGCGGCCCGGCCGATCCGCCGGTACAGATCCATCCCGAGCAGCCGGACGAGGGTGGACTGGCGGTCGCCGGGCTTGTCATGGAGGAAGGTGGAGAACTTGCCCTGCGGGAGCACGACCGTCCGGTTGAACTGCGCCACGTCGAGCCCGAGCAGCGCCTCCACTTCCTTCGACACGGACGGGGCATCGTCGGCGAGAACGAGGTCGGCGCGCTCCAGGCGTGCTTCTCTCGTGGTCGCCCCGCCGCCCGTGGTCCGGCGCACGATGCGGGCGGCGGTGAAGACCTGCCCGCCGAGCTCGAAGTCGACCGCAACCCGAGCCTCGTTGCTGGTCTGGTTGATCACCGGCGCCACGAGCCGGTTGTTCTCGTAGCGGGCGACCGAGCCGTAGAGGGCGAAGGTGATGGCGTCGATGATCGTCGATTTGCCCGAGCCGGTCGGCCCCACGAGGGCAACGAGGTCGTCGTCGGCCAGATCGATTTCCGCAGACTCGCGGAACGCCCCGAATCCCTTCATCGAGATCCGCAACGGTCTCATGATCCGACCTCCTCCGACGTGTCGCCCTGCTCATCGAGGAGTTCGCCGAACAGGTCGAGGACGCGCGTGTCCTCGATGCTCTCGTGCTTGAGGTACTCGTCGAAGACCTCCCGCGGCGATCGGCTGCGGTGATCGAGTCTCCGCTTTCTGGTGGCCGATCCCGGCGATTCGACCCGGACGTCGACCACGCCGGGTCCGAGGAGTTCCCGCACGCTCTGGGCCAGCCCGGCCCGGCCGGGGCCCTGGACGACCACCCTCAGCCATGCCTCATCGTCGACGCTCACCGTGCTCAGCTCCTCGAGAGTGCCGGTCAGCGTCCGCAGCGGGCGTCCGGCGGTCAGCCGCACCGTTTCGACATCCGCGGGTATCCCGGGTTCCAGGGTGACGACATTCACCTGCTTGGCCTGTTCGGCCTCGCCGAAGTCCAGTTGGAGTGGAGAACCGCTGTAGTGGAGCTGCGCCAGGACACGTTGGGGGCGGTGGAGGTGGCCCAGCGCCCCGTAGCCGATGGACACCGGGAACGACTGTGCCGTGACGGCGTACTCCTCGACCAGGTGAGCCGGCCGCTCGCCCCCGCCGGCCTGGGCGCCGAGCACGAAGGCGTGGGTGGTCAGCACGTTCACGGTATCGGTGCCGAACGGCTCGCACAGGTGCCGGATCAGCGTGCGCAGCCGTTCCCCGTAGTCCTGGACGTTCTCGAAAGCCTGCCTGGACATGAGGTGCCTGGCTCGAACGATGCCGCGCTTGGACACGAACGGAAGCATCGCCAGCCGGACATCCGTACCACCACGGGTGCGCAACTCGAGCACACCCCCATCGTCGGGCCGGGCCGGCTCGGCAACCACGTGCACCTGCCCGAGTCGCAGCAGGGGAGCGACCGCCCGCAGCCGGCGGGGGTTGTCGTGGTTGCCGGCGATCACGGCCACCTGAGCCCCGGTGTCCGCCAGGTCGAGAAGGGCCCGGTAGACGATGTTCTCCGCCTCGGCGGACGGCGCGGCCGAGTCGAACAGATCGCCGGCCACGATGACCAGATCGACCTCCTCACGGGCCGCGATCTGCGCGATCTCGGCCAGGACGGCGGTGTGCTCACCCGCCCGGGATGCTCCCCGGATCGTCTTCCCTACGTGCCAGTCCGACGTGTGGAGGAGTTTCAAGGCCGGTCTCAGACGAGCCCGTCGAAGGGGTCGGCGGGCTGGTCCTGCGGTCCGCCTGCCGACCCATCGCCGGCTCCACCGCTCAGGTCGGCCTCGGCGACCCGGGTGGCCCACGCCGGGAACGGGAACTCGAGCAGGACGGGGACGGGAAGACGCGGTTGGGAGACGAACATGGAGCCGGGCTTGAGGATCGTCGCCCGCTGCCGCTGGACCGCGGGCAGGAACCCGTACTGCTCCCGCCCGGCCTCGGCAGCGTCGAGCCGGCCGACCACCCGCACCGCGGAGTTCGAGACGACCCGCCGCTCCACCTCGCTGGCCGTCTGCTGGGCGCCGATGAGGATCATCCCGAGACTGCGGCCCCGCTCCGCCACGTCGAGCAGGATCTCCTTGATCGGGCTTGAAGAATCGCGTGGCGCGTACTTGTTCAACTCGTCCAGGACCACGAACTGCAAGGGCTCGGCGGTGCCGGCCGCCTCCTTCGCCTCGAACGCCTGCCGGAGCACCACGCCCACCACGAAGCGCTTCGCCCGGTCATGGAGCATGTGCAGGTCGACCACCGTCACCTGCTGGGAGTCGAGGTCGATGGCGTGGGTTTCGGCGTCGTCGATGTCGGCCCGTATGAGGTGCCCGACGTGGCGCTCGGCGGACGAGAGGCGGCGCACGAACGCGTTGATCGTCCCGGTGTAGATCGACCGCCCGGTCCATTGTGGATCGGCGTCCTCGTCCGGGTCCTCCGGGAGCAGCTTGTCACAAACGATGCTGACGAGCTGGGAGAACGTCCGCGCCGTCCTCCCGTCGATCCGCACGGCGCCATCAGCGGTATGGGACTGCCTGGCACAGCGCTGCAGCTGGGCCGTGACCGACTGCACCACGATGGTGTACTGCTGGCGCTCGTCCTCGGCGTCGGCGAACAGGAATGGCAGCAAGCCCTGTTCGCAGAACTGGGCGACCGTCCAGTACAGCGGGCGCACGCCGGTGGTGCGCGCCCCGGTGGCCGGCGTGCCGTTGGGATCACCCTTGCGCGGAGGGGCAAGCACCCTCATGGAGCGGAACGGCCCGGCTTCGAGTCCGAGCGCCGCGTAGCGCTCCCGGTCCTTCTCATCTACGCGGGTGTTGGCATGGTCGAGGAAGAGGAGGTCCTCGCCCTTCACGTTGAAGATGAGCCCCTTGGTGTTCGTGGCCGCCGCGCCGAGGACACCCGAGTTGAACAGCGAGTAGAGCAGGAACGTCGCGTAGCTGGTCTTGGTGGCGACACCGGAGATTCCCGAGATGTTGACGTGGGCGCCCTTTGTGCCGTCGATGAACTCGAGGTCGAGCATCACCGGTTGGCCGTCCCGCGTGAGCCCGGCGGGCAACCTGTGTTCGACCTCGACCATGTCGAGCGCCTCGTCGCGTTCGGCGCCGACGGCCTTCCGCACTTCGGAGCCCGGCAACGGCGGAACGAACGTTTCCGGTACGACCCGGGTGACCTGGATCTGCGCTGCCTCCGACACGTCCGCGGGCAGGACGCCATCGGCGATCAGGAACACGTCGGAGTCGAACCGAGCCCCTTCGTGGCGTGCCCGTACCTGTCCTACGATTCCGTAGATCGAGACCTTCTCGCCGGTCGGCAAAATGCGGTCGAGCGCGATGATGTCGTCAAGTTGGAGGTGCTGACCGTTCGCGACCGCCACCCAGAACTCCAGCGGGGTCGAATCGTCGGTGCCGAGCACCCGTCCTACGGTCTGATTCTCCACCAGCCGATTATGACATGCGGCAGTGACACGGATGGACCGCCGCCGGTTGCTTGAATACGGGATGCCACATGAGGAGGCTGCCCCAGTGATGAATCCACCGCGACGACAACTCAACGGCTCCGATCTGGAGATATTCCCGCTGGGCCTTGGAACGAACACGCTCGGTTGGACGGCCGACGAGCCCACTTCCTTCGCCATCCTGGACGCCTACGCGGCCGCCGGCGGGAACTTTATCGACACCGCCGACTCGTATTCGGCCTGGGCGCCCGGAAACGCGGGAGGTGAGAGCGAGAACATCATCGGCAGGTGGATGAAGGCCCGGCGCAACCGCGACGACATGGTGATCGCCACCAAGGTCAGCCACCATCCCGAATACAAGGGTCTGGCCCCCGCCACGATCAGGGCCGCCGTCGAAGCCTCTCTCCGGCGTCTGGGCGTCGACGTCATCGACCTCTACTACGCCCACTACGACGACCCCGACACACCGATCGAGGAGAGCGTAGGCGCCCTGTCGGAGTTGGCGGACGAGGGCAAGGTCCGGTACCTGGGCCTCTCCAACTACTCGGCCGAACGGCTGGAGGAATGGGTGGGGGTCACGGAGGCCGGCGGATACCACCGTCCGATCGCCCTGCAGCAGATGTACAGCCTGGTCGAGAGGGGTGTCGAGCAGACCACCCTCCCGATCGCCCGCCGGGAGGGATGGGCATTCCTGCCCTATTACGTCCTCGCCGTCGGTTTCCTGACCGGCAAGTACACATCGGGCGGCCAGGTAGACAGTCCGAGGGCCGGCACCGCCTCTGCCTACCTGAACGACCAGGGAAGGCGCATCCTCGCCGTGATGGAGAAGATATCGGAGTCGCACGGAGTCACGCTCGCCTCCGTCGCGCTGGCATGGGTGGCAGCCCAACCGGGAGTTGCGGCGCCGCTGGCCGGAGTCCGCAACCCCGAGCAACTGGACGCGCTGCTCGACTACCCGACCCTGGCGCTCACTGCGGACGAGTTGGCGGTGCTGGACGAGGTTTCCGGTTGACTCCGCGGCGAGGAGGACTGTTCTTCAAGGGCGGGCGATCCGTTGCAGCGAAGCTATCGGCAAGCCAGGACCGGTCCGTTCCATCACTTACGCCGGCCTTGAAACTAAACGTCAAAGAGCCGTGAGCATCCTGGCGTCGACCCTGGTGATGTAGTCCATGGGGTTGAACGACATCTCACCGCGGCGAGGATCGGCGTAGTAGCGCTTGTCGACTTCGTCGAAGGGCTCCTCACCGTCGTGGTGGACGATCCAGACGTACTGGTAGGACTCTTCAACGATCCACGGACCGCTGCGGCGGAAGCCATGGTCCAGGCGGATGGGTAGCAACTCTTCATCCACCTTGGCCGCGAACTCTTCCATCATCCCGGGCTTGATGTCATAGATGCGAAGTTGGGCGCTCATGCCCCCATCGTACAGCGGTGCTTCCGATCCGGTCCGGGCGGTTCCTGATTGCGAGCCGGTGGAGCGGTCCTCAGGCGACGATGCCGTGGCCTTCCTGCGTCGGCGCCCGCTCCATGAGCCTCTTCATCGCCTGCAGGGCGGTCTCATCCTGGTAGAGGATCCTGCCCACCGCCTCGGCGATCGGCATCTCCACGCCGTGCCGGGCTGCGAGCTGGAGGACGGCCTCGGTGGTCCGCACCGCCTCGGCGACCGTCTTCATCCCCGAGGTGATCTCACCGATCCTGCGTCCCTTACCGAGCTGGTAACCCACGCGGTTGTTGCGGCTGCTCGGGCTCCCGCAGGTCGCCATGAGATCACCCACTCCGGCGAGACCTCCGAACGTGAGAGCCTCGCCCCCGAGAACGACGCCTAGGCGGGTCATCTCCGCCAGACCGCGCGTCGCCAGGCCGGCCATGGTGTTCATGCCGAATCCCATGCCCAGCGACACTCCTGCCGCCAGGGCCATGACGTTCTTGGTGGCGCCGGCCACCTCCACCCCGATGAGGTCCGGGTTGGTGTACACCCGGAACCGGGGTGTGCCGAGGATGGACTGGATCTCCTGGCCCACCCTCCGGTCGGCCATGGACAGGACCGTGGCGGCCGGTTGGCCTTGCATGATCTCTTCCGACAGGTTCGGGCCGGACAGTGCCCCGACCCGGCTCGGATCGTGACCGTCGAGCACCTCCAGAGTGACCTCGGACATGCGCAGGCCGGTGGCCACCTCGATGCCCTTGGCGAGGCTGATGACCGGTATGGAGGTCGGGATGATGCCGCTCGCCTTCTCCAGGACGTCCCGGTAGCCGTGTGACGGAACCGCCACCAGCACCGCCGCCGCTCCGCTCACGGCCCGCGTGAAATCGGTGGTGGCGGTGATCTGGTCAGGTAGGCGAACCCCCGGAAGGTATTCGGCGTTCTCCCGGTCGGTGTTGATGGCCGCGGCCAACTCGGCTCGCCGGGTCCACAACCCCACGGAGGCGTTGGCCGAGGCGAGCCTCGCTATGGCCGTTCCCCACGACCCCGCCCCGATCACCGCTAAGCGCATGACAGGCAATCGTAGATGGTTATCCACCCGTCCGCCGGTGCCAGCACGTCCAAACCGGAGCGATTTGTGGGTACCCTCAGCGGTTCATGACCCGCGCCGGCCTCCTCGGCTTTCCCAACGTCGGCAAGACCACGCTGTTCAACGCCCTGACCGGTCTGGAGGCGTTCACCGCGCCACACCCATACACCACCACCGAACCGAATGTCGGGACGGTCAAGGTGCCCGACTCCCGCCTCGAGCGACTCGCGGTCCTGGAGAACTCGCGCCGGATCACCCACGCCGGCCTGGAACTGGTCGACCTCCCGGCCGTCCGGTCCGGTTCGATCCGGGGGCTCGGTGCGGGACGCGAGCCCGACCTGCTCCTGGCGGTGGTGCGGGCTCACGACTCGGGTGCGGTCCCGGTCGATGAGCACGGGACGGATCCGGTCGTCCAGGCCGAGGACCTGTTGGTGGAGGTGGCCATGTCGGACTTCGAGATGTTCGAGCGCCGCAACGAGCGCCTCCTGAAGGAGGCCGCCGCCGACCCGTCCCTGCGCCCGGTGGCCGGAGCGATCGCAAGGGCGGCGGAGCAGCTGGGCGAGGGAACCCCACTGCGGCAACCGGCCTGGTCGGACATCGAGCTACGGGCATTCCGGGACATGGCGCCCCTGAGCCTGCTTCCGTGCGCTTGGGTCGTCAACGTCTCCGAGGACGATGCCGATCACAACATGCTGGTCGGACAGGTTCGTCAGGCTGTACCCGCCACCGATCCGGTACTGGCGGTCTCGGCCCTCATCGAGGAGGAGGTGGCCGGCCTGGAGGCGTCCCAGCGAGCCGAGGTCTACGAGGGACTCGGTCTGGGAGAGGGGGCAACGGCCCGGGTGGTGCGGACCGTCTACGACGCGCTCGGGCTGGTCACTTTCTACACGGTCAACCGCAGGGACGCCAGGGCATGGACGGTTCCCGCCGGGACCGGGGCACGGGAGGCGGCAGGCCGGATCCATTCGGATATGGAGCGGGGATTCATCCGGGCCGAGGTGGCCACGATCAGCGGGGTGATCGCGTGCGGCGGCTGGGCGAAGGCCAGGTCGAGCGGCGCCGTGCGGGTCGAAGGCAGGGACTACCGGGTCCGGGACGGGGACGTGATGATGGTGCGGTTCTCGGTATGAGGCCGGTCTCGTGATTGCACATCACGGTGGGCGACGCACGTGAACCGTCCCGTCCGTCCGTCCGTCACCGGCCTGGTGCTCCTGGCTCTCCGCGGTTTCGCGATCGGATCGGCTGACCTGGTCCCAGGAGTGTCGGGCGGGACGGTGGCACTGGTCACAGGCATCTACCCGCGCCTGGTGTCCGCGGTCGGTTCCGGCGCCCTCGCGGCCGGGAGAGCATTGAAGGGGGACTTCAGGGGCGCCCTGCGGGCCGCGGGACGGGTCGAGTGGTGTTTCCTGGCCCCGGTCGTGGCGGGCGCGGCTATCGCGGTCCTCTCGCTGGCCCGGGTGGTGGAGGACTTGTTACGGGACCATCCCGTCCGGATGGCCGCCGTCTTCTTCGGCCTCATCGCCGGGTCCGTCTGGGTGGCGTGGCGGATCATCCGCGAGCCGGGTGTCCTCCACGGCACGGTGGCGGGGATGGTCGGCGTCGCCTCCTTCGTCCTGTTCGGGTTGCGGTCGTCAGTGATCGCCGACCCGCGCTGGTATGTATTCGTGGGTGCCGGCGCCCTGGCCATCTGCGCGTTCATCCTGCCCGGTGTGAGCGGATCGTTCCTGCTGCTGGCGATAGGCATGTACCAGCACGTACTCGCGACCATCAATGACGCCCGTCTCGCCCATCTGGCCGGTTTCGCAATCGGAGCGGCCGTCGGGCTGGGACTCTTCTCCCGGTTCCTCCACCGGTTGCTGGATCAGCACCACGATCTGGTGGTAGCCGCCATGATCGGCCTGATGCTCGGCTCGTTCCGCATCCTGTGGCCATGGCCCGCCGGACTCGGCGACGAGACCGGGGCCGGCGCTACCACCCTCGGGGCGCCGGGTCCGGATCTGGCCGTGCCGGTAGGATTGGCCGCCGCCTCCGCCCTCGCGGTGGTGGGTTTCAGCGCCTGGGTCCGACGCCGAGCTGGCTGACCGCCGGGTGTCCGTCGAAGTACTGGATTCCGATCGGGAGCCTGGGACAATGCGAGTCGGCAGTAACTGTGGGACATCTCAACGATCCCATGCCTTCCCTCTCATCGCCATGCTGGTGGCAATCTGCTTGCTACTCGTGTTGCCCGCCGACCGGACGGCCCATGCGCATGAATTGCCGGAGGCTGACACGAATGTCGCCGGGCAAGGGAGCCAGGGCGCTCCAGCCGGTGTCGCTGCCGAAGAGACACCTACTTCACAAGGCGTTCTCACGGAACCAGACACGGAGCAGTGGAGGAGTGTGTCGTCCGGGGCCTTACATACCTGCGGGATCAGAGCCGACCGGTCTGTTCACTGCTGGGGGGATGACCATCATCGCAAACTGGATGCTCCAGGCGGCGCTTTCCAGGCCGTAGCCGCCGGCTTCTCCCACACATGCGGGATCGAGCTGGGCGGGTCGGTGGTCTGCTGGGGGAGTGATCTGTACGGTCAGTTGGATGCGCCGTCGGGTGGTTTCGTGGCGGTTTCCGCTGGTTGGGGGCATTCGTGCGGGCTCCGGCCTGATCGAAGTGTCGCTTGCTGGGGAAGTGACAGCTCGGGTCAGGCGTCGCCTCCGGCGGGCCGGTTCGTGTCCGTTTCCGCCGGCTGGGGACATACCTGCGGGATCGAGTCGGGCGGGTCGGTGGTCTGCTGGGGGAGTGATCTGTACGGTCAGTTGGATGCGCCGTCGGGTGGTTTCGTGGCGGTTTCTGCGGGTTGGGGGCATTCGTGCGGGGTGGGGGTTGATGGGAGCGTTGCCTGTTGGGGGAGTGCCGGTTCAGGTCAGTTGGATGCGCCGTCGGGTGGTTTTGTGGCGGTTTCTGCGGGTTGGGGGCATTCGTGCGGGGTCGGGGTTGATGGGAGTGTCGCCTGCTGGGGGAGTGATGGATCGGGTCAGGCGTCGCCTCCGGGGGGTGAGTTCTCGGCGGTGTCGGCCGGTTGGTCCCATACGTGTGGTCTTGAGCTGGACGGGTCGGTGGTCTGCTGGGGGAGTGATCTGTACGGTCAGTTGGATGCGCCGTCGGGTGGTTTTGTGGCGGTTTCTGCGGGTTGGGGGCATTCGTGCGGGGTGGGAGTTGATGGGAGTGTCGCCTGCTGGGGGAGCGACGAGTCGGGTCAGGCGTCGCCTCCGGGGGGTGAGTTCTCGGCGGTGTCCGCAGGCTGGTCGCATACCTGCGCCATCACGACCGGCAGGAGCACTGTCTGCTGGGGTAATAACGGCCGCTGGTTGGAGCCACCGCCGGAGAGCTTTCTCGCCATAAGTGCCGGATACAGGTTCTCGTGCGGGATCGAGGACGACAGGACAGTCGCCTGCTGGGGGAGGAACTACTACGGCCAGGCGGAGGCGCCGGAGGGGATGTTCACTTCGATCTCGGCCGGTCTCCTTCATTCGTGCGGGGTGAGGACTGACGGTTCTGTTGCGTGCTGGGGTTCCGATCTCTTCGGCCAGGCGGATGCTCCTGCGGGGAGTTTCCTGGAAGTGAGCGCCGGGCACCGGTTCTCGTGCGGGATCAGGACGGACAGAACGGTCGATTGTTGGGGTAACAACCACAACGGCGAAACGGAGGCGCCGGAGGGGATGTTCACTTCGATCTCGGCCGGTCTGCTCCATTCGTGCGGGGTGAGGACTGACGGTTCTGTTGCGTGCTGGGGTTCCGATCTCTTCGGCCAGGCGGATGCTCCTGCGGGGAGTTTCCTGGAAGTGAGCGCCGGGCACCGGTTCTCGTGCGGGATCAGGACGGACGGCACCGTCAGCTGCTGGGGACTGGAGAACACGCCGGCAAGTGTCCCTTCGGCATCGGTCGGGAGATCGGGCCCCGTGGTGTACCTGACGTTCGATGACGGCCCGCACCCCGTGTATACCCCGCTGCTCCTCGACGTCCTGAGTCGCTACGGCGTCCGGGCCACCTTCTTCGTGATCGGAGCGCGGGCGGAGCGATATCCGGATGTGATCCAGAGGATCGTTTCGGAAGGACACACGCTGGCGAACCACACCTGGAGTCACGAGGACCTGGCGACCCTTACCCGGGCGGAGTTCGATGAGACGGTCGGGCGTACGCAGGACCTTCTCGGCGACCATGCCGCGCCATGCATTCGTCCTCCCTACGGTTCCACCAACGAGTTCACCGAGGGATGGGCCGCTGCCCACGGACTCAGGGTGGTGCTCTGGACAGCCAGCGCCAATGCCTGGGCCGGGCTGGCGGCGCCCACCGTGGCCGGACGGCTGCTGGAAGGGATCACGGACGGGTCCATAGTCCTGATGCACCCGAATGCGGAGACGGTGCAGGCCGTGGAGATCGTTCTCGATCGGCTCTCCGGGCGCGGGATAAAGTACGAGCCCGTATGCGAGATGGCCGAGCCTTCCCTTCCTCCGGTTCTCCCCGGCTGAGCCGCCCCCAGTACCGAATAGGAGGAGACCTCCGATGAAGGTGGAGTTGCTGAGCCTTCGCTGCGGCAAGCGTCCTGTGATTGCGCTGATCTTCCTCGCACTGGCTGCCGCGGGCGGCTGCGGCGGCGCGGAACGGCCGGCCGCTCTAACAGCGGGCACGGTCAGTTCCACTACCGCGGTAGCCACGACGACCACCCGCGTAGTCGCCACTCCTGTTCCGGAGACCACGCTCGGGACGCAGCCGGACGGCACGCCGGCGACAGTTTCCACGTCGGTACCGGTCACAAACGAACCATCCTCGGCGACTACCTCGCAAGTGCCGGAGGCCACCACTACGACCGGGGAGACGACCGCCACCAGCACCGCGACTTCAACCGTGCCGGTGACGAGCACCGCGGATGAGGGCGGGACCACCACGACCGAGGCGCCACCCGTCACGGTGGAGTCGACTACCACCACCGCGCGGCCGACCACCACTACGACCCGGGCGCCCACGACGACCACCACTACGACCCGGCCGCCTACCCCGACCACCACGACCACCACCACGACTACGACTACCACCGTCCCGGCCGTCGACGGCTCGGCCGTGTACTCGGTCAACTGCGTGGTGTGCCACAGCGAATCAGGGGAAGGTGGCACCGGCGCCGACCTCCGGCAGTCGACTCTCCCTCTGGCCGAGATAACGTCGGTCATCGTCAACGGACGCGGCAAGCTCATGCCTGGGTGGGGCGACATACTGACGGCTGCCGAGATCGAAGCCGTGGCTCTCTACGTCAGGGCGCTCCAGGAGGGGTAGAGTCCGGAGTAGGAGACACCAAGGGAGGACCCTATGCGACGCTTCGTAATCGAGCGGGACATTCCTGACATCGGCTCGGCCGAGCGCGAGCAGTTGCGCGATGCGGCCGGACAGTCCAACTCGGTCCTGCGAGCGATGCAGTCCGAGGGCAAGCACATCCAGTGGGAGCACAGCTACGTCGCCGGTGAGAAGACCTTCTGCATCTACGTCTGCGACAGCCCGGAACTGATCGACGAGCATGCCGAGCGCAGCGGATTCCCGGCGACCGTGGTAACCGAGATCGGCAAGATCATCGACCCGACGACCGAGAAGGGCTAGACCCTGATTACCTAACGAATGCGCATAGCTTGAGCACGCCCTAGTTCGGGACGATCTTCCAGACGCGATAGCGGGCCAGCACGTACATCTCCCCATGCCCGTCTACGCCGAACGACCAGACGAACCTGTCTAGCTCTACGCTCTGTGACCAGTCGTAGTGCTCGGTCACCCCATCGTCGTACAGGAAGGTGCGTATCCACCCGCCGACGAAGTCCGCGTAGAAGTAACGGCCGACCATCTCCGGGATCGCGGTTCCCCGGTACACGTAGCCGCCGATGACGGCCACACCCTCCTCGTGGGAATATGCGACCTGGGGGATGAATAGCCCCTCCATGTCGCAGCCTGCGGGAGGCTCGTAGCAGGCTGTCCCCTCCATGGTGTCCCATCCGTAGTTGATCCCGGCGACGGAGGCGTCGGCGATGTTCACCTCCTCCGCGGCCAGGTGCCCCACGTCGCCGATGTAGATGTACGGACCGTCGAAGCTGAACCGCCACGGATTCCGCAGCCCGTACGCCCAGACCTCCGGCAGGCCGTCCGCCCCGTCCGCGAAGGGATTGCCGGGCGGGATCCCGTAGACAGGATCCGCGCCGGGGTCGACGTCCACATCGATTCGCACGATGGTTCCCAACTCGGTCTGCGGGTTCTCACCGTGCTCGAACGGATCCCGGTATCCGCCACCGTCTCCCACCGCGATGTAGAGGAATCCGTCAGCCCCGAACTGCATCTGCCCGCCCTTGTGGGTCGCGGATGTGGGTCGTTGCTCGAACGTGATGATGTGGCGGGCCGTCGACGGATCAGCCCGGTCGGGGTCGGAAGCGTCGGCCAGGTACTCGAACACCCGGCTGTGCCCGTCCGGACCGTTGGCATCCGTGTAGAAGACGTAGAACCTGCGATTGGTGCCGTAGTCCGGGTGGAAGGCCAGACCCAGCAACCCCTGTTCGGATCCCTCATCGAGCACGCTGTCCGTGAGGTCGAGGAACGGCTCGGGCAGGAAGGCGCCGTCGCTGATGATGCGGATGAGCCCGTCCTTGGTCACCAGGAACAACCTGTCGTCCTCCGCCGGCGCCTGAAGGTCGGTGGTGCCGCCCTGAATGCGATCCAGCACGAGTTCCAGGCGCCACGGAGATGTGGCCGGAGGCTGGGATGGTTCCAGCCCGAGCGCACGGGCGAGGAAGGAAGCCATGGCGGACCTGCGAACACGTTCGCCCGGGCAGTAGCGACCCGTGTCGCAACCCTGGGTGATTCCGTTCTCGGCCAGGATGTTGATGGCGTCCTCGTGCACGGATCCGTCATCATCGGTGAAATGGTCCGTGGTCGCCGGTGACAGACCGGCGATGGAGCGGACCAGCAGCGTTGCCATCTGCGCCCTGGTGAGCAGTTTCGCGCCGCAGTAGAGGTCCTCGCCGCAGCCTTGCGTGATGCCGGCCGCGGCGATGCGGTTGATGGCATCCTCGTGGACGCTCCCGTCGTCGTCCGAGAAGAAGTCCGTGTCCGTGTCCGGTAGCTGTAAGCCCCGGTCCAGGAAGGAGGCCACCTGGGCTCGGGTGATCTCCTTGCCCGGGCAGTAGAGGTTCTCGTCGCAGCCTCGGGTGATGCCGGCCACGACCAATGCCTCGATGTTCTCCTCGTGGACGCTTCCGTCGTCGTCTGTGAAGGTACCGCTCGGCCCCGGATACTGCACGCCGTCAGCGCCGAACGCCGGCGGGGCGCCGATGAGCAAGGCGACGACCGTGACCAGGGCGATCAGCCGCGATGACCGGCCGATGGGGCTCTTCCCCCCGGAGAGGTCGGAGGACGGTGACAGGGACCGGCGTGGCATCAGATGATGCGGGGAGGCCGGATCGCCCGGCTCATGGAGACGAGATCTGGTCGTATGTCTCCGGGCGGCGGTCCCGGTAGAAGGCCCAGTGATGACGGACCTCCTCGATCAGGTCGAGGTCTAGGTCGCGCACCACTACGTCGTCGGCGGTGTCGGAGCCCGTGCCGCCGATGATCTCCCCGCGCGGCGACGCGAAATAGGAGCTCCCGTAGTAGTCGGTGTCCTCCAGGTCCTCGCTCCCGACCCGGTTGATGGCGCCGACGAAATACTCGTTGGCCACCGCTGCGGCCGGCTGCTCCAGTTCCCACAGGTACTTGGAGTGTCCGCGGGTGGTGGCCGAGGGGTTGAAGACGATCTTGGCGCCCGCCAGGCCCAGCTCTCGCCATCCCTCCGGGAAGTGGCGGTCGTAGCAGATGTACACGCCGACGCGGCCTACCGCGGTGTCGAACACCGGGAAGCCGAGGTTGCCGGGACGGAAGTAGAACTTCTCCCAGAACCCCGCTACCTGCGGGATATGGGTCTTGCGGTACTTGCCGAGGAAGGTGCCGTCGGAGTCGATGACCGCGGCGGTGTTGTAGTAGTGGCCGGTGTCCTCGACCTCGAAGATGGGCACGACCAGCACCATCCCGGTCTCCCTGGCGAGATCGATCATCTTGGTGACGGTGGGTCCGTCCGGGATCGGTTCCGCGGTGTCGAAGTGCTCGTTGCGCTGCTCGGTGCAGAAGTAGGGCCCGCTGAAGATCTCCTGGAAGCAGAGGATCTGCGCGCCCTGGGCGGCGGCCTGGCGGGCGTACTCGATGTTCTTGGCGACCATCGATTCCTTGTCGCCGGTCCACTCGCTCTGAACGAGAGCAGCCCTCACTACGTTCGGCATTACCTGGCCTCCCTTGCCACCCGAGGCATCCCCGCGAGGGGGAGTGTCATCCCACTTTACAAACTGTAAAATGGGAGAGCCAAACAGAGGAGCGATGGTGCCAAGACGGATAACGGTCGGAGCAGGTCAGATGGGCCCGATAGCCCGCGACGAGTCGAAGGGTGAGGTTGTCGATCGCCTGATGGCGCTCCTCCATGAAGCCGGGGAACAGGGGGTGGACCTGCTGGTCTATCCGGAGTTGGCCATGACCACATTCTTCCCCAGGTGGTTCGTGGAGGACCCCGCCGAGTTCGACCACTACTACCACCGGGAGATGCCCGACCGGCACACCAAGCCGCTGTTCGACGAGGCCAGCCGCCTCGGCATCGGCTTCGCCCTCGGCTACGCGGAACTCCACACCGACGACGAAGGTGTCGAGCACCGTTACAACACCTACATGCTGGTGGAGCGGGACGGCTCCGTGGTGTCCAAGTTCCGCAAGATCCACATTCCGGGTCATGCCGACTACGAGCCCTGGCGACAGTTCCAGCACGCCGAGCGCCACTACTTCGAGCCCGGACCGCACGGCTTCGGTGCCTGGAACGCCTTCGAAGGCGTCGTGGGGATGGCCATCTGCAACGATCGCCGCTGGCCGGAGACCTACCGGGTGTTGGGTCTGCAAGGGGCCGAGTTGATCCTCATCGGGTACAACACGCCCCTGTACTACTCGCCAGATCCCACCCAGAACGCCCTGTCCGGTTTCCACAACCATCTGGTCATGCAGGCCGGCGCCTACCAGAACGGCGCCTTCGTGGTCGGGGTGGCCAAGGGGGGCTTCGAGGAGGGGGTGGAGAGCCTGTCCCAGAGCGTGATCATCGCCCCGTCGGGCCAGATCATCGCCCAGGCCATCACCCTGGAGGACGAGTTGATCACGGCCACCATCGATCTCGACTTCTGCGAGACCTACAAGGGAACCCTTTTCAACTTCGACTACTACCGGATGCCCGAGCACTACGGCCTGGTGACCGAACAACGAGGCGCTGTGGCGCCCCCGGCCAACGACTGATGGAGCACCGCCTCGAGGCTCGATCGGCCAGGCCTGCCGCGCACCCGGGCTGCACATCTGCGATGCCCGGTCGCCGAACGGTCCCACCGGTAGGGCCCGGCGCCGGAGAACGCGAAAACGGCTCCGGACGCACCTCCAGCCCTTCGGGCTGCCCACCCCCGCCTCCACCGATCCAGGTCCGGCCGCGCCGGCGGGCGGGCGGAATGGAGCTCTCGTCGAGAGCAGAGAGTCGCCCGCTCCTCCCACGGAGACCCGTGTTGCTAACCCGTGTGGAGCGTTCACCCGTCCGGCGCAGTCCGGATGATCACCAGGTCCGGAACCCGGTGATGTTTGTTGAGATGTATTGGAATATGCCGTTAATCGGCAGCGATTTCAACCCCCTTTTTTTCGCGTTCTCCATCCGGTCCTCCCCAGCGGCCCTCGCCGACACTGGAGCCGGGTGACATGTTCCTGACCGGTCTGCTCTGCACCGTCTGTTCCGACACGTACCAGCCGGCGCCTGGCCGGTACGTGTGCGACCGCTGCGGGGAGGTGGGCACGCTGGACGCCCGGTACGACTACGCCGCCATAGCCAGGGCGCTGACCCCCAATGGCCTAGCTGCCGATCCGGACCGTTCGATGTGGCGCTACCGGCCGCTGCTACCGGTCAGGTCCGATGTCGCGGTCTCCGCTCTGGGAGTGGGGGGCACTCCGCTCATCGAAGCGGAGCGGCTGGCAGAGCGCTGGGGGGTGGAGCGCCTCTGGATCAAGGATGAGGGCCGCCAGCCCACCGCATCCCTCAAGGACAGGGCCTCGGCCGTGGCGCTGGCCAGGGCCGCCCAGGAGGGGGCCGGGACGGTCACCACCGCGTCCACGGGCAACGCCGCCGCCGCCCTGGCGGGTCTGGCGGCCGGGACCGGCCAGATGGCGGTGATCTTCGTCCCGCATACGGCGCCCGAGGCGAAGGTGGCCCAGTTGTTGGCCTACGGGGCCTTCGTGATGCTCGTGGAGGGCACCTATGACGACGCCTTCCGGCTGTGCCAGGAGACGGTGGACCGCTTCGGTTGGTACAACCGCAACACCGGGATCAATCCCTTCGTGGGGGAGGGCAAGAAGACGGTGGCACTGGAGATCGTGGAGCAGCTGGGCTGGGAGGCCCCCGATGCGGTCTTCGTGAGCGTGGGGGACGGGTCGATAATCGGAGGGGTGCATAAGGGCCTCCGGGATGCCCTGAAGCTGGGATGGATCGACCGGATGCCCCGCATCTACGGGGTGCAGGCCGCCGGCAGTTCCTACCTGGTCGAAGCGTGGCTGAACGGGGAGGATGTGAGGACGAAGCCGCCGGTCAATGCCAGCACCGCGGCAGATTCGATCAGCGCCGATCTGCCCCGCGACCGGGTCAAGGCGATGGCGGCCGTCGTGGAGACGGGCGGGGGATGGGTGGTGGTCGATGACGAGGCCATCCTGGAGATGATCCCGATCGTGTCGGCCGATTCCGGGATCTTCCCCGAGCCGGCGGCTGCGGCGGCCTTCGCCGGGCTGGCCGAAGTGGTGGCCGGGTCGCAGGAGAGGGTGCCGGGACTGGCGGCCTCCGACCGGGTGGTGGTCATCTCCACCGGATCGGGGTTGAAGGACATTCGCGGGGTCATGCGCGGGATCGACCGGATCGGCGCCGTGCCGCTCCCCGTGCGGCCGGGTCCGGACGGGCTGGATCCCACCGAGATTTCCGCCAGAATGGAACAGTGGATCGAGCGACTAAGGAAGCGAAGCGAGAATGATCGATCTGACCCTTGATCGGGCCACCCTTGACGGGGTAGCGGCCCACACCCGGGAGCGCCAGGTGCGCATCCCCACCCTGGCCCAGATGCGGGATCCGGCGCTTATTCCCCACGATGTCAAGGAAGGGCTGGCGGAGATCGGCCTCTGGGACCTGCACCCGCTGAACCTCTTCAGGATCACCTGGCACAACCAGCCCGTCGCCCGCGGGGGAGGCTTCGGTGGCGTGAACTACGTGGAGTGGCCCCCGGAACTAACCGGGACCGACGCCCGGATCATCTCGCTGGTCGGCAAGTGGTTCCCCACCGGCGCCCACAAGGTGGGGGCCGCGTTCGGATGTCTCGTCCCCCGGCTGGTCACCGGACAGTTCGATCCCGGATCGCAGAAGGCGGTCTGGCCGTCCACGGGCAACTACTGCCGGGGAGGCGCCTACGACTCCAACCTCCTGGGCTGCGAGTCGATCGCCATCCTCCCGGAGGGCATGAGCCGGGAACGCTTCGAGTGGCTGCAGACGGTGGCGGGGGAGATCATCAAGACGCCCGGCTCCGAGTCCAACGTCAAGGAGATCTTCGACAAGTGCAACGAACTGGCCGCCTCCGGCGAGGACCTGGTGATCTTCAACCAGTTCGACGAGTTCGGCAACTACCTGTGGCACGTGTCGGTCACCGGCCCGGCGGTTGAGGAGGCGCTGGCCGAGGTGATGGATGAGGGGGACCGGTTCCGGGGATTCTCGGTGACCACCGGGTCGGCCGGGACCATCGCCGCCGGCGACTACCTCAAGCAGCGCTTCCCGGGGTCGGTGATCGCCGGCGGGGAGGCCATCCAGTGTCCGACCATGCTGCTCAACGGCTTCGGGGAGCACCGCATCGAAGGCATCGGCGACAAGCACATCCCCTGGGTCCACAACGTCAAGAACACCGACTTCGCCATCGGGCTGGATGACGAGGCCGCCATGTCTCTGACCCGCCTGTTCAACGAGGCGGCCGGACAGGAATACCTAATGTCCCGAGGAGTCGCCCCCGACGCCATCGAAAGCCTCCCCCTGCTCGGCATCTCCGGCGCCGCCAACCTGCTGTCCGCCATCAAGCTGGCCAAGTACTATGAGATGACGGGGCGGGACATAGTGGTGACCATCGCCACCGACTCGATGGACATGTACCGCAGCCGGCTCCACGAACTGAGTGAGGACCGGGGGACGTTCACCACCCACGATGCCGTGGCCGCCTACCACCGGCACCTGCTGGGAGCATCCACCGAGCATGTCCACGAACTCGGCTACTACGACCGCAAGCGCATCCACAACCTCAAGTACTACACCTGGGTGGAGCAGCAGGGCAAGACCTACGAGGAGATCCAGGCCCAGTGGTACGACGATGACTACTGGACCGGCATCCAGGCCCTGGCCGACCCCATCGACCGCCTGATCGAGGAGTTCAACTCCCTGACCGGCCTCGGCTGATGCCCGGCAACGGGTCCGATACGGCCCCGCACCGTCTCTGATGTCAGGCGGCAGGTTCGAGGTGGCCGGTTGGGCCCTGTTCTCGTTCTCGGGGGTCCTGTTCCTGGTCGCCGCGCTACGGGCCGGTGACGCCCTCCTCCTGTGGGGCTCGATCACCTGGCTGGCCGGGGTGGCGTTGTTCCTGGCCGGCATCAGGGGCCGCCGATGACGGAGAGGTGTTGCCGGCGCTGACAGCCGACATGGCTGACTCACCCAATACATACCACTAGCTTGACGACATCAGGATTCCGTTCGATGAGAAGGCGGTATCTCATTGTCTGCCTCAGACCCTGTGTGTGGGTGGTGAATCCGGCTCCGCGCACGGTCGACGTGTACCGCCCCGATCTCGCTGTTTCGACGGTTCTTGAGGACGGCTTCCTCGGCGGTGCGGATGTGCTCCCCAGGCTAATCCTGCTCGGTGAGCGCCGTCTTCGCCATCTGAAGCGTCCCACGAGTCTCGGGCGATCCCCGCCGGCAAGCCGCCTAGGAGTCGGACCGGAACCGCCGAAGGCGCTCCGCAGTCCAAGGCTACGATCTCGCCCGGGAGAACATCATGTCCGACAGCAGCATCAGGGAGTCCTACCTGAGGGACGGGTACTACTTCCCGATCCCCGTCCTCTCGGCCGATGAGGCGCGGGAGTGTCGCCGGAGCCTGGAGGCCTTCGAGGCCGAGCACCAGGGGTTGCCCGAGAAGTACCGCTTCAAGACGTACCTGGTGTGGACCTGGCTCGACGAACTGATCCGGCATTCGCGGATACTGGATGCTGTCGAAGAGGTGATCGGACCCAACATATTGTGCTGGTCGACCGACTTCTTCATCAAGGAACCGCACGATCCCGGGTTCGTGTCATGGCACCAGGACTCCACCTACTGGGGGCTCGAACCCCCGGAGGTGATCACCGCATGGCTCGGACTCACCGACAGCACTGAAGAGAACGGGTGCGTCCGCGTCGTGCCCGGCACCCACCTGCAGGGCCAGGTTGCGCACCACGACACATTCGGGGAGGACAACCTGCTGTCGCGAGGGCAGGAGGTGATGGTCCAAGTCGAGGAGAGCGATGGAGTCGATCTCACGCTGTCTGCCGGGGAGGCCTCGCTCCACCACGTCCTAGTGGTCCACGGATCCCGCCCGAACGCGTCATCGGACCGTCGCATCGGGATCGCCTTCCGCTACCTGCCCACCCACGTGCGGCAGACCGTGGGGATCCGCGAGTCGGCCATGCTCGTGCGTGGAGTCGACGAGCACGGGAACTTCGACTTGGAGCCCCGGCCGCAGGCCGACTTCGATGAGGCTGCGCTTGCTGCCCATGCCGACGCCACGGAGCGTTTCGAGAGATTCGGGGAAACGTAGCTCTAGCCCCGATCCTTCATCGATCCTGCCCGCTTGTCGGGGACGCTAGACGGACGCCAGGAAGGCGAAGAAGATGTCCGCCCAGCGGTCGGCCGCGTCGATGTGGGGGCCGTGGCCGGAGCCTTCCAGCATCTCGATCTCGACCCGTCCTCCGTTGGCGGCGTAGCGTTCCAGCACGTCTCTGATCTGGGTGACCATGGGCTGGGGCGGGAAGACGTCTTCGCCGGGCCATCCGGGGATGATCTCCATCTGGCCGAGGGTGCCCATCTCCCACGCGGAACCGTCAGCCACCACGATGTCGTTGGACCCGTGGGTCCAGAGCACCGGCGGCTTGTGCTCCAGGTCGGCCAGGTTCGCCCAGTTGCAGTACTTGCCGGACAGGGCGTTGAGTATCCCGCGGGAGCCGGGCGCGATCATCGGCCAGTTGTCGGAGGGCACCAGGTCTCCTGGATAACCATCTTCTCCGGTGACGGTGAGCAGCACCTCGTCTAGCAAGATCTCCTCCCGTTCCTCCGGAAGCCGGTACTCTGGAGACCAGTAGGCGGACGTCATCACGCTGCGGGGCGAGAGAGGCTCGGAGGAACGATCTCCGGAAGCCAGTCGTTGGGTGTAGTCGGGGTTGGCGGTCCCGCCGCCCGTGCCGGCCCAGTCCGGCTGGCAGGGGGTGCCGTCGCGGTGGGTGCCTCCGTAGCCGAACGGGGACACGGGATCGATGAAGGTCAGGGATGCGGCCGGGTGGCGCATCGCGTAGGAGGCGATGGCGGCGCCGCCGGTCGACCATCCCACCAGGTGGGGAGGGGTGTCGACTCCCAGGGCCTCGAGGAGCGCCCGGGTGTCCTCGGCCCAGTCGTCCAGCCCCTGGGTGGCATCGATCGGGGCCGGATCGGACCGTCCGAAGGAGCGCATGTCGGGGGCGATGAAAAGGTACCGGTCGGGTGCGTCAACCCAGAGGTGCTCGTAGAAGCGCCCGGTGGAAAGGTTCCCGTGGATCATCACCACCGGGATGCCGTCGGATGGGCCGGACCGGTAGTAGTGGGTGCGGAGCCGGTCGGTAGTGATTGAGTGGGCTTCCACACCGGGCAGCAGGTTCATCGTTCGATCTCCTTGGTATGGGGTTGATGTGCTCAGCCTGACCCGGTTATCCGGGCGGGTTCGATGAAGACAGCGGTGCGGCGTTCGGTGGCCATCACCAGGTCGTACTCGTCCCAGTCGTCGTGGGTGCCGCCCGCCGCCTTGAACACGTCCCTCAGCAACTGGGGCACCTCCGACGGGTCGAAGCCGTCGAGGTGGTCGTCGGGCCCGATGATGGTGGTGGCGCCCTCCGCGCCGATCCATGACCAACCCGATTTGAACACTATGGTGGCCTTCGGGGTGTGCCGCCAGTGACGGAGCTTCACGGTGTTTCCCCGCACCACCATGGCCACCGATTCCACTCCGGTGACCGGATGATCCATGACTCCCGCGTTCACCAGGGAAGAGTGCGCCGATCCGTCGGATCGGCCGAAGGAGACCACGGCCAGGCCCTGGTCGGCCCTGACGAAGCGGCGGACGTCATCCATGGAAAGGGTCAAGCCGACGGCTCCGTCTGGTAGAGGTCGGTCCGATCCGGGTCCTCCGTCCATGGCTTGGCGGAGGGCGGGAGCACGAATCCCTCCTCGCCGTTGAGCAACAGGAGCAGGTCCCCGGTGTGGTCGGCCGCTGCGGCGTTGGGCTGCACCCAGTAGCCGTCCGGGTCCTGGTGGATGAGGAACGCCTGGTCCGTCTCGGCCTCGAAGCGGTCCGGATCGATGAACAGGCGTGGTTTCACCACCGCCGGGTCGCCGATCTCGGGACAGAACACCATGCAGTTGCCGCACTCGTTGCATAGCTCGGTGAGCACCAGGTACTGCTGGAGCCCGGTGGCGTCTAGCTCGTCAGGAGTTGGAATCCGGAAGAACGCGTCGTTGGGACAGACGGTGACGCAGAAGTTGCAGGCCACACAGCCCCACATCTGGAGTTGGTTGTCCACCGAGCGCGGGAGCTTGGAGTTGCCCGCCAGGGTGTAGCGGCGGTTGGTGGCCGGATTGTGGAGGGTGGCGATGTAGGCGGCCACGGCGCCGTGCTCGGTGGACAACGTGGCCTGGTGTGCCTGCCACTCCCGCAGCGACCCTGCGCCTGCCGTGTCCATGGCCTTCCAGAGGCCCTTCAGCATCGGGGCGAGGCGACCGTACCCGCCCGGCTTGAGCAGGTCTGAGCAGACCGTCAGGGGCGCCAGGCCCAGGCCGGCCGCCGCGGGCAGGTTCTCCTTGGTGATTCCTGCCGAGAAGGACACCTGCACCGGACCGTCCTGCCCGTCCACCCGCAGCATTCCCGGCAATGCCTTGTGTAGCTCGCCCAGGAGGGTGGTGGAGACCACGTGGAGCGGCGGTCCCGACAGGTACATGGTGCCGTCGGGCATGAACCCCTTGGTGTTCTCGACCACCAGCGTGTTGGTCAGCTTGATCCCGAACCGGTGCCCGTGATCGGCGGCGAAGCTGTTGAGTTCGCCGATCAGCTCCAACCCCCGCGGGAACTGGAGGTCGTTGTCGAAATCCTCCCTGCGGAGCACCGTCGTCTCGTAGCCGAGGGTCTCGGTCACGATCTCCTTGACCCGCTCGAAGCCCAGGAGCGTGGGGTTGAGCTTGACGATTACGTCCAGCCCGTGACGGGTGATCAGGTGCTTGGTGATCGACTCGATCTCGTCAGGCGGACAGCCGTGGAACGTGGAGAGGGTTACCGTGTCGGCGATCCGGGTGGGGAAGTCCATGTCGCGGAACCGGGCGAACTCCCCTCCGATCTGGGGCCGCAGCCGTTCGATCTCCTCCCGGGCGTCCATCATCGAGTCGATGAACCAGGCCACCCGGTCGGTGGAGATGCCGGCCAGGTCGTAGCCCACGGACAGGTCGAAGACGAGCGGGCCGGTGTCCGTGCCGATGAGCGGTGTGACCTCGTCCCAGCGGCGCATCATCTCGATGATCATCCAGGCCTTGACGTACTCCTCGAGCGACTGGGGGATCTTGAGTTCCTGGCTCCATTCGATGTTGTAGCCGATGGTCTCCATGTCGATGCATGGCCGCCCGATCTCGAGTTCGTCCAGGATCTGGACGGTTTTCAGCTCGATCAGCCGGGAGCCTCCCAGCCAGGACAGGACGATGTTCTGCGCCATCTGGCTGTGCGGTCCGGCCGCGGGCCCGACCGGGGTCGCCGCCGGCCGTCCGAGGAAGTCGATCGAGATGTCGGGGCCTTTCGACACGTTGAAGAAGCGGGCCGTAGGCAGGTCGAAGATGCGGTGCCGACTCTCCCATTCGTGGCTGATCCGGGCCAGCAGGTCGGCCAGGCTGAAGGGCGTGAGGGGCTCGTGGTTATCGGTCACCGGCCATCCTCCCTGCTCCGCCCGATCCGATCCGCCCGTTTGTGTCACACCCTCCGTATACGTTGCGGGACGCCAAGGCACCGGCGGTCGGAACAGGACGTCCCTCCGGCCGGATCGGGTTCATCAGACCGGAAGGCCGCCCCGCCAGGGGCTTAGCGGGCCGCGTCCGGTCCCTCGGAGAGGTGGTGGCGGGGGAGGGCCCGGCGCGGGGCGCCGGTCGACGGGATTTTCGCGTTCTCGGTGAGGCGGGCCGGCCGGGTTCGGAGCGACAGACCAGGAACTTTGTAACGGTTTCTGACCGCACGGCGTGAGTCGCGGTGGTCATAGGCGGGCGTGCAATCGGGCCGCCTGCTCCCGCGCCTTGGCGCGGATCTCGGCGGCGTCGACCCTGGTGGGGGCGCCGTCCTGCAGTACGATCTCACCTTCTACTTCAACTTCAAGGGGGCGGATGCTCGGGGTGAACGCGATGTGCCACGGGTCCATCGGGTCGTAGCTCCACGTGACCCGGTCGTTCCGGCATTCGGGTATCAGGTCCCATCCGTTCTCCAGCCATCCCCACGCCGTCTCGGGGGTGGCGGTCACATCTACGGAGCGCTGCATCACGTAAGCGAGGCGGAAGGTGTCGATCATGTTGGCGCCGATCCCGTCCGTGCCCAGCGCCACCGGGTTGCCGAACCGGGCCGGGTTGGCGTAGCCCACCGAGTTGTTCAGGTTGGAACGCGGTTGATGGAGGACCGTGCCCGCCAGCCCGTGGTCGTCGGGTAGATGGACGCCATGGGCGAGCAGCCAGCTGTCGTCGGCCAGCCCGGCCAGAAGCTCCACGCAGCCCTCGTCCTCTGGGCCCTCCGCCACGTGGACATGAACGCCCACATCCAGTTCCCGAGCCAGGGCTGCCGCGGCCTCCAGTGTCTCCGGCTCGCACGTGAACGCCGCGTGGATGCCCACCATACCGCTACCGCCCTCCCTCAGGTAGCGGCGGTTCTCCTCGAGGCCGCGCCGGGCGCCCTCGGGGCCGTGGCGGTCGGTCACTCCGTAGCAGGCCCGCACCCGGACTCCCACCTCACGGCAGGCCTCCTCGATCACGGAGAGGCTTCCCTCGATGGCGTTGGGGGACTCGTGATGGTCCACGATCCCGGTCGTACCCGACTCGAGCGCCTCGAGAGCCCCCAGCATGGCCGACCAGCGGATCATCTCGAGATCGAGGGCCGTGTCGAGCCTCCACCAGATCTGTTCGAGGATCCCGAGGAAGCTTGTGGGAGTCTTGGGGGGCGCCGGCATCCCCCTTGCCAGGGTGGAGTAGAGATGGTGATGGGCGCACACCATCCCCGGGGTGGTGGTCACGCCGTCCCGGCCGGATGGTGGATACTCATCGGCAGTTGGTTCCTCCACTCCCCGTCGATGTCGTGGAACGCGGCGGCCACCGCCCCGGCGGTCGGCACCAGGCCGATCTCGCCGACCCCCTTGATCCCGTAGGGCGCCTTCGGCTGGGGGACCTCCACCAGGACGACGTCGACATCCGGCATGTCCTTCGGCCTGATGATGCCCAGGCTCCGCAGCGTCATGTTGGTGGGGCGGCTCACCTCGTCCACCGGGAAGTCCTCGGATAGCGCGTAGCCGAGGCCCATGTGGACCGATCCTTCGATCTGGCCCTCGCACAGGGTCGGGTTGATGGCCCGGCCCACATCGTGGGCCGCCACCACCCGCTCGATCCGGCCGGTCCTGCGGTCGGCGATGACCAGCTGGGCCGCATACCCGAAGGCCGAATGGATGATCGGGTTCTCCACCTTCTCCTTGAGGGAATTGGTCCAGTCCACCCGGTACTCGCCGTGGTAGTCGACATCCGGGAGGCGTCCTCCTGCATCCGCGGCCTGGCAGGCCGACCTGACCGCTCCGGCGCCCATGAGGGTTCCGCGGGATCCGGTGGTCTGGCCCGCGCCGAGTTCCCGGCTGGTGTCCACGATCACCCGGATCCTCGTCGGGTCGATCCCCAGTTCCTCGGCCGCAACCTGCTGGGCCACGGTGTGCACACCCTGGCCCATCTCGGTCCAGCAGTGGCGGACCTCGACAGCGCCGTTCCTCGAGAACCGCACCACTGCCCGGGCGATCTCCTTGAAGCCGTTACCCAGGCCGCTGTTCTTGAGCCCCAGACCGACTCCTACCGCCTTGCCGGCGGCGCGAGCGGCGTCGTAGTGGGGCTTGACCGCCTCAAGGGCCTCGCGAGCTCCCCGGCAGCCGTCATCCATGATCTGGCCGGGGCCCCAAACCGCTCCCGGTTCCACGACGTTGCGGCTACGCATCTCCCAGCCGGAGATCCCCACCGCAGTCGCCAGGCGATCCATCACGCCCTCCATCGCGAACTGGGCCTGGTTGGCGCCGAAGCCCCGGAAGGCGCCGCAGACGGGGTTGTTGGTGCGAGCGGCCACCGCCTCGACATCGATGTGGGGAACGATATAGGGACCGCTGGCATGCCCGGCGGCCCGCTCGAGCACCTTCATGCCCACCGATGCGTAGGGCCCGGAATCGCCCAGCATCCGGGCCTTGAGGGCGGTCAGGTTGCCGTCCTCGTCACAGCCGGCCCACATCTCGATCCGGATCGGATGCCTCTTGGGATGGATCCGGAGCGATTCCTCCCTCGAGAGGGTGCACTTGACGGGGCGGCCCAGCAGGTGCGCCGCCAGGGCCGTCTGCGCCTGGTTGGCCATGTCCTCCTTGCCGCCGAACGCCCCGCCGTTCGACACCAGCTCGACCGTGACCAGGGACGGGTCGATACCCAGCACCGAGGCAACCTGGTCCCGGTCGTCCCAGACTCCCTGGCCGCCGGAGTAGAGCATGAGCCGGCCGTTGCCGGCCGGTACCACCAGCGTCGACTCGGGCTCCAGGAAGGCGTGCTCCACCCGCTGGGTGATGAACGTCTCGTGGACCTGGTGGGCCGAGGCCCGGTAGGCGGACTCGAAGTCGCCCCGGTCATACTTGGACGTGGAGAGGATGTTGCCCTCGAGACCCCAGACCGCGTCCTCCGAGGACGCCACCGCCTCTGCCGGGTCGGTGAAGGGCTTGAGTGTCCGGTATTCCACGTCAACCGCCTCGGCGGCCTCACGGGCGGTCATCCGGTCCACCGCCACCACCACGGCCAGGACGTCCCCGAAATAGGACGTACGACCGCCCTCCGGGATCAGGACCGGCCAGTCCTTGTGGATCAGGCCCACCTTCAACTCTCCGGGAACGTCGGCGGCGGTGAACACCGCCTCCACGCCGGGTATGGCCAGTGCCCGGGCGGTGTCGATACGCACCACGTCGGCCCGGGCGTGGTCGGTCAGCCGGAGCGCAGCGTGAAGCATCCCGTCCAGGCGCATGTCGTCGATGTAGTCGCGATCGCCGAGAGCCAGTTGGCAACCCTCGTACTTGATGCCGGCCTTTCCGACTCCGGAAGCCGTCTCCATCGGAGGGATCTCGCCCCGGGCCAGCATGTCGATGGCGTCGAAGATCTTGGTGTAGCCGGTGCACCTGCACAGGTGCGCGCCGAGCCGTCCTGCCGTCACCCGCCGGGTCAGCCGCGAACCCTTCTGGTCGATCAGGGCCTTGGCCCGCACCACGATCCCGGGGGTGCAGAACCCGCACTGGAGGGCGCCGGTGGCGGTGAAGGCCGACGCCAGGCGATCCCGTTCCGCCGGATCGAAGCCTTCCAGCGTGACCACTTCCTTGCCCTCGATCTTCTCGAGCGCCAGCACGCAGGCCACGAATGCCCGGCCGTTGACCAGCACGGTGCAGCACCCGCACTGGCCCGACGGTGAGCACCCGTCCTTGACCGATGTGATGGCGAGCTCCTCGCGGAGGGCGGACAGCAGGTGCGGATGATCGGCGCGTACGGACACAGGACGGCCGTTCAGAGTGAAGTCGATGGTCCTTTCTGCGATCAGGGTCATGGTCCACTCCTCCAACCAGAAGAGGCCTGCTTGCCGGGCTCTTGCGCCCGGCTCGTCCGGGCTGACTTTTACATTTTGTTAAATCCTACAACCTCCGGAGCGACTTCGGCAACCCGGGCAACCCTGTTTAACCTCGTAGTGCCAGGATCAAGGAGTGTGAGAAGTGCTCGCCCGCGCCGAGTTCACCGTGGAACCGTTCACCGAAGGCCGGCAGGGTCCCCACGTCCAGGCGGCCATCAATGCGCTCGCTCCGCTGTCGCCCGACATAGGCCCGTTCGGTACCTCTGTCGAGGGCGACCTTGACATGGTGCTGGACCGGGCGGCCGCAGGTATCAGGGCGGCGATGGAGGCCGGGGCTACCCGGGTGGCGGTGACCATGACGGTCACCCCATGACCGAGGAGCATCCCCTGCTGGAGGCGGTGCGGCCCCTGGTCGAGGCGATGGGGGCCGAGATCATCGATCCGAACGGCGCGGACGGCGACTGCATACTCCTCGAGTGGGAGGGGGAACCGGTGGCGGGGGTGCGCGTGCTGACCCTCCATGACGCCCTGGACCACCTGGTCACCCAGGTCGAAGGGGAGTTGGGCGGCAGGCTGGCCGAGCTGGGCCGGGTCCAGAAGCAGGTAGCGGTCCGGCTGCTGGATGAGCGCGGGGCCTTCCGGCTCCGCAAGTCCATCAACGAGGTAGCCGATCTGATGGGGGTGAGCCGCATCACCGTCTACAACTACCTCAACCTGATCCGGGGCGTGTCGGAGCGGTGAGAAAGGGCATCCTCGGAGCGGTCGCCGTTGCCGCCCTGGCGTTGGTGATGGCCGCGTGCGGAGGTCCGGACCTCCCGGATGACGCCACCGGCGAACAGATCTACGTGCAGATGTGTGCCCGCTGCCACGGACCGGACCTGCGGGGCGGAACCGGCGTGGCACTGGTGGGCGAGGGCGCCACTTCGATCGACAAGCCCGAGCGCTACTTCGTCCAGTCGATCTACGCCGGGATCGGCCGGATGCCCTCCTTCCGGCGTACCCTCTCGGACGATCAGATCCTCCGGGTGGCCCGCTATATCATGCAGCAGCAGGGCAGATAGTGGTCAGTGGTCAGTATAATCTAATATAAATAACTAGCAACTAGCAATTAGCAACCAGCAACTAGACCTTGAGGCGATTGATGGCATCCACGGCGGCGGGGTTCTCGAGGCTGGTCAGGTCGCCGGGTTCCTGACCGAGGGCTCGGGCTCGCACCACCCGGCGCATGATCTTTGCCGACCTGGTTCGGGGAAGGTCGTCGACCAGCTCGACCGCGAGCGGGCGGAAGGCCTTGCCCAGGTGGTCCACCACCTGCCCGGATAGGGCTTGGACCAGCTCAGGGCTGCGGTCGGTCCCGGCGGTCGGCACGGCATAAACCGCTATGGCCTCGCCCTTGACCGGGTGCGGCACTCCGATCGCAGCCGCCATCACCACGCCGGGATGGGCCACCACCGCCGATTCGATCTCCGCGGGGCCGATCCGCTTGCCGGCGATGCTGAGGGTGTCGTCGGAGCGTCCGTGGAGGTACCAGAAGCCGTCCTCGTCCACCGATGCCCAGTCCCCGTGTACCCAGATGTCCGGCCAGCGGCTCCAGTAGGTGTCGAGGTACCGGTCGTCCCCGCCCCAGAAGCCACGGGTCATGCCGGGCCACGTCTTGGAGCACACCAGCTCGCCGACTTCGCCCCTCAGGGACTTTCCTTCCTGGTCGTACACGTCGATGGCCATGCCGAGGGCCGGACCGCCCAGAGAGGTCGGCTTGATGCCTTGCAGGATGTTGACCGACAGCAGGCAGGCACCCACCTCGGTTCCGCCCGAGATATTGATGATCGGGACGCGCTCGCCGCCGACCTCCCGGAACAGCCACCACCACGGGTCCGGGTTCCACGGCTCGCCGGTCGATCCGATGGCCCGGAGGGTGGACAGGTCACTGGCGGCGGCGTGGTGGACGCCGTGGGGCTGGAGGGCGCGGATCAGGGTGGGGGAGATGCCCAGGACGGTGATGCTCAGAGACTCGACCAGCTGCCAGGTACGCCCCGGCGTCGGATAGTCGGGGGCGCCGTCGTAGCAGCCGAGGGAGGCGCCGTTGCCCAGGCCGGCCACCACCATCCACGGTCCCATGATCCAGCCCATGTCGGTCATCCACATCACCCGGTCGCCGGGCGCTATCTCGAACTGGAAGGCGCCCTCGACCGCCAGCTTGACGGCCAGACCGCCGTGGACGTGGACCACCCCTTTGGGTTTCCCGGTGGTGCCCGACGTGTAGGCCAGCAGAACCGGGTCCTCGCTGCCCGTCGCGACCGCCCCCATCGGTGCGGCGGCCTCGAGCGACTCCTCCCACCAGCGGTCCCGTCCGGCTGTCCAGGGTGTGTTGGGTCGTCGCAGATTCGAGACCACGATCACGTTGGGGTCGACACCCGCCGCGTCGATGGCCCGGTCAGCTGTTTCCTTCATGCCGACGGGACTGCTCCGGCGGGTGTATCCGTCGGCGGTGACCATCACCGCGGGCTGCGACGCCTCGAGCCGGGAGGCGACCGCTTCGACACCGAATCCGGAGAAGATCGGAACGTATATGGCGCCTATTCGGGCGGCCGCCAGCATCGAGACCACGGCCTCGGTGGTCATCGGAAGGTAGACGGCCACCGTGTCGCCCTTGGTTGCGCCGGCCTCGGCCAGGGCGCCGGCCGCCCGCTCCACCATGTCCAGCAACTCGCCGAAGCTGTAGCTCCGGCTCGTGCCGTCCTCCCCCTCCACGACCAATGCCGTGCGCCCGGGATCCTGCGCCGCCCAGCGATCGACGCACACCTCCGAGAGGTTGATAACCCCGCCCGAGAACCACCGGGGGAACTGGATCCCTGCGCTGGTATCGACCAGGGTGTGATAGGGCTTCGAGAAGGGGATGCCCAGGTAGTCGATGGCAGCCTCCCAGAACCATTCCAGGTCGGCAATGGAGCGCCCCACGAGGTCCTGGTAGGAGTCGATCCCGTGGCGGGCCATGAAGTCGGCGGTGCGCGAGCGGGTCACGTCCTCCTCGGAGGCCTCCCAGACGATCGGTTGCCTGTCCATCCGCAGCCTTCCCGTTCTCGGTTCGATCCTGGCGGCGGCCTACTCTATCGGCCGGGCAACACCCACCGGGCCTCGGGCTAGGAAGCGGACCGGTCCTCGGCTGTAGGCTCCCGGCATGGACAACACTGCCACCCGGAAACGCGACGGCATGCCCCCCTGGATTCCACGGGTCATCGTCATGGTCGTGCTGGCCTTCCTAGCCACCTACCTCCTGGTGTGGTCGGTTATCAAGCTGAGGGGCTTCCTCCTGGCATTGCTGCTCTCTCTCTTCGCCTCCTTCGCGCTGGAGCCCGGTGTCGACTACCTGGCCAGGAGGGGAATGCGCCGCGGATTGGCCACCAGTGTGGTGTTCGCGGTGGCTTTCCTCCTCGGTCTGGTGTTCGTGGCGGTCACCTTCCCGCCGATGGTGGCGCAGGTCGCCTCACTGATATCCAACATCCCCGGCTGGTTGACCGACCTCAGCGCCTTCCTGAATGACCGGTTCGGTCTCGACCTCAATCTCTCCAACGTGTCGGCCGGGATGCTCGACCTCCAGGGCTCGTTCCAGACGTATGCCGCGTCCGTGGCGAGCGGTGTGCTGGGTGTGGGCGCCCAGGCCGTCAACCTGCTGCTGCAGCTGTTCACCATGGCGCTGTTCACCTTCTACATGCTGGCGGACGGACCCCGGTTCCGAAGGCGGGTGCTGTCCCTGGTGCGTCCCGAGCGCCAGGCCGAGGTGAGCCGCATCTGGAAGATCGCCATCCGCAAGACCGGCGGCTACGTCTACTCCCGGGCCCTCCTGGCCCTGATCTCGGCGGTATTCACCTACATATTCCTGCTGGTAGTGGGCGTTCCCTACGCCCTGGCGCTGGCGGTGTGGGTGGGGGTGGTGTCGCAGTTCATTCCGGCTGTCGGCACCTACCTGGCAGCGCTGCTTCCGGTGCTGGTGGCTCTGACCGTGCGGCCGATCACCGCGGTGGTGGTGATCATCGGGTTGGTGGTCTACCAGCAGATCGAGAACATCCTTCTGGCTCCCCGCATCACCGCCCGCACGATGTCGCTCCATCCCGCGGTGGCGTTCGGCTCGGTGCTGGTCGGTACCACGCTCCTCGGAGTCGTCGGCGCCCTGGTGGCCCTACCCGCAACGGCGATCATCCAGGCGTTCGTCTCCACCTACGTGGAGCAGCACCACGTGGACGAAGAGCACCTCGGAGCGTCTCCCGAGCAACCCCCGGATGGCACCGGGCCGCCCCCCGGAGACACGGCGGGCAGCTGAACTCTCTGAGGCATCTGTCCCCATTCTCCGCCGGGTTCCGTTTCTACCGGAAGGTCTTCCTTTTATTGGGAACATCTTCCTTAAGTAAAGGAATTACGGAAGTGTCATCCCAGCCCGGGGGCCGGGCCGGACTGCCAGGACCGGGACGGCGGCGTTCCTGAGTCGTCTACTGTCCCTTGTAGCCGGGAGAGGAGGGCAGTGGCACAGTTCGATATCGATGCGATGCTGGAACGTTTCCGGGACCGTGCCGAGGCCGTGCGCCGGCGTCCGCTGCCTCCCGTGGCGGGTGAGGGCCGGAGGGCTTTCATCGAGCAGGCCGAGACCGACTACACCGACTTCGCCCTGGTCGGAGGGGCGGTCTGGTCGGTGGAGGAGGACCACCTCGTCCTGAGAATCCCGCTCGCGGGCGGCTAGCCGGTGGACGTAGCCACCTGGATCGACTCGCTCCGGGACGAGGGCCGTCGTATGGCGGATGCCGCCGCGGGCCTTTCTCCGGACGATCCGGTGCCCACCTGTCCCGAGTGGAACGTGCGGCAGTTGGTACGCCACACCGGATGGGTGCATCGGTGGGCGGGCGCCATGGTCCGGGATGCCAGGCCGGAACCCCCCGGCCGCGAGGTGGTGCTACCCGGCGGATGGCCTCCGGACGACGGGCTGGTGGACTGGTTCCGGGACGGACACCGGCAGCTGGTGTCGGCTCTCGAATCCGCCCCCGACGATCTCGAGTGCTGGACCTTCATGCAGGTGCCCCGGGCAAGGGCGTTCTGGGCGCGGCGCCAGGCCCACGAGACCGCCATCCACCGAGTTGACTCCGAGCTGGTCGCCGGCGCCGTTTCCGGCTTCGATACGGAACACGCCGCGGACGGGATCGACGAACTGCTGGTGTTCTTCATCTCCCGTCCCGACCGTGGTCCGAGGGCTCCCGAGGTCAAGACGCTCAAGGTGGTTGCCTCCGATGCGGGTCGGCACTGGACGGTCTCCTTCGGACCGGACGAGTCGGCCGGGCATGCCGGGGGAGAGGGGCCGGTGGATTGCACGGTGACGGGTCGGGCCTCGGACCTCTACCTGTACCTCTGGAACCGGATCCCGCCCGGAAAACTCCGGATAGAAGGCCGGGGCGACGTGCTCGACCACTGGAGCGAGGCGTCATTCTGATGGCTCGGCGCCGCCCGGCTCGGTTCGTGGGATCACTTGGGGTTAATGCCACGGTACGGCCGCGCGCCTGATTAACTTTGGCCCGTGTTCCTTACCTACGGCGCCGGTCGGCCATGCGGCAGTATCTGAGCTTGCTGGAAGAGGTCAGGTACGAGGGGACCCTGAAGGAGGACCGTACCGGCGTCGGCACCTACAGCCTCTTCGGACGCCAGCTCCGCTTCGACCTCGACGAGGGTTTCCCACTGCTCACCACCAAGAAGGTCCATCTGCGTTCGGTGATCCACGAGCTCCTGTGGTTCCTGGCCGGCGACTCCAACGTCCGGTACCTGCAGCAGAACGGGGTGTCCATCTGGGACGCCTGGGCCGACCCGGCTACCGGCGACCTGGGTCCCGTCTACGGCGTGCAGTGGCGCAGCTGGACGGGGGCTGACGGCCGGACCATCGACCAGCTGGCCGAGGTGGTGGACCGGATCCGGACCGATCCCGACTGCCGGCGGCTGATCGTATCGGCCTGGAACGTGTCCGACCTGCCGGAGATGGCGCTCCCGCCCTGCCATGTGCTGTTCCAGTTCTACGTGACCGATGGTCGCCTGAGCCTCCAGCTCTACCAGCGCAGCGCCGACATCTTTCTGGGTGTGCCCTTCAACATCGCCTCCTACGCGCTGCTCCTGATGATGGTGGCCAGAGTCACCGGCCTCCGGCCGGGCGAGTTCGTCCATACCTTCGGCGATGTCCACCTGTACAGGAACCATGTCGACCAGGCCGATCTGCAGCTCCGCCGCCGACCCAGGCCTCTCCCGTCAGTGGTCCTTCCCGACCGGACGGACCTGTTCTCCTACAGCTATGAGGACATCCGGGTGAGTGGCTACGACCCGCATCCGGCCATCCGCGCCCCGGTAGCCGTCTGAGTACTGGTCCGCCAGATTGGTTAACCCGGCGGGAGGACCTCCGGTGCTGAAGCGATTCCCAACGGTTCGAGCTACGTCCTAATCTGGACAGCGGATCGGTACCGGACTACCCGGACCGCAACCAGGAGCGTGTATGAGGATCGTCGTGGTAGGCCCCGGACGGGCCGGCGGATCGCTGGCGGTGGCCGCTCGAACCGCCGGTCACGAGTTGGTGGGACTGTACGGCCGCCGTACGAGCAGCCGGCTACTGGCCGACCACCTCGGCGTCCGGCTCCGGCTCATCGGAGAACCGTTGCCCGAGGCTGATCTTGTGGTGGTGGCGGTCCGCGACGATGCACTGCCCGAGGTCGCCGCAACCCTTTCTCCGCTGGCGGATCGGGTACGCGGCGCCGTCCATCTCTCCGGCGTCACGTCGGTCCGGGTCCTGGACCCGTTGCGCGAGGCAGGCCTGGAGACAGGTAGCTTTCACCCGCTGCAGACTCTGCCCGGCTGGGAGGCCGGATCGCGCGCCCTGCCGGGGGCCTACGTCGGGATAACCGCCTCCGAGGATTGGGCTACGGAGCTGGAATCCCTCGCTCGGTCGATCGGCTGCCGGCCGATCCGCGTGGCGGATGAGCGCAAGGCCCTCTACCACGCGGCCGGCGGGGTGGCCGCCAACTACGTAGCGGCGGCGCTATGCGTGGCGGAGTACATGTTCAGGGAGGCGGGAGTCGATCCGGCGGCAGCCCGCCCCATGGTGGAGCAGGCGGTTGCCAACGCCTTCGACCTGGGCTTCCGGGAGGCTCTGACCGGGCCGATCTCGCGGGGCGATCTCGGGACCGTCCGGCGCCAGATCGAGGCGGTGGACCGCCACGCGCCGGCCGCATCGGAAGCCTTCCGGGTTCTGACCAGGCTGACAGCCGAGCTGGCCGGGAGGGTCGAGGTGGAGGAGATCCTTCGGGAGGCCGGGCGGCCGCCGGGAGGTTCGACGTCGCCGGGTCCGGTCCCCGAGGGAGGGGGGTCGTCCTGAGGATCGTAACCACGATGGCGGAGGCCAGGGCACAGGCCGGCGGCGTGGTGGGACTCGTGCCGACCATGGGCTTTCTCCACGAGGGCCACCTCTCGCTGATGGAGCGTTCGGTAGCGGAGTGCGATCAGACCATCGCCACGCTCTACGTGAACCCGTTGCAGTTCGACGATCCCGCCGATCTGGACCGCTACCCGGCCGATCAGGACCGTGACCTGGCTCTCGCCGAAGCATGTGGCGTGGACCTGATGGTCGTTCCCCGTCCGCAGGAGATGTTTGCCAGCCCTCCCCTCACCAGGGTGACGGTGGCCGGCATCGGAGAGCGGTTGGAGGGGGAGTTCCGCCCCGGTCACATGGCGGGGGTCGCCACCGTGGTGACCAGGCTGCTGGCCGGCCTCCAGCCCCATCGGGCCTACTTCGGGCGGAAGGATGCCCAGCAGTTGGCCGTGATTACCCGCCTCGTGCAGGACCTGGGGTTTCCGGTCGAGGTGGTGGGTTGCTCCCTGGTGAGGGAGTCCGATGGCTTGGCTCTGTCGTCGCGCAACGTGCTGCTGGGAGAGCGCCGAGCCGAAGCACTGGCCCTGTCGCGAGGCCTGATGCGGGCCGCCGACCGGTTCGACCACGGAGAGAAGAGAGCCACGGTGCTGGAAGCCGCCGTGCGGGGTGCGGTCCCGGACGGTGCATTGGAGTACGCCCGGCTGTGCGAGACCTCCACGATGACCCGGACGGCCGTCGCCGAGGGCGAGACGGTCCTGGTGACGGCGGCGCGGTTCGGTCCGGTCCGGATCATCGATAACGTGGGTCTGGTCGCCGACCGGAGCGGCGGGTCGGCGGACCGGGGAGTCAGGCTGGGGCATCCCAGCCTCATTTACGGATCGGAGGGAACATGACCGCAAGTGATCCGGGCGCGGAGCCGCCGGGCAGGAAGGTCTGACCGTGTTCCTGGCGATCGATATCGGCAACACCCAGACCGTCATAGGCGTGTTCGACGGCACCGAGATAGTCGCCCGGTGGCGTCTCTCGAGCGGTCGGGAACGAACCGAGGACGAGTTCACGATCCTCTTGCGGGGCTTGCTGGGCCCCGCCGGCTACCGCGCCGGTGACTTCGAAGGGGCGGCCATGTCGTCGGTGGTTCCGCCGGTGGCCAACGCTCTGCGCTCGTCGCTGGAGAAGCTGGTCGGGTCGCGGGTTCTCGTGGTGGGACCGGGGATCCGGACCGGTATGGCCATCAAGATCGACAGTCCCCGGGAGGTGGGCGCCGATCGGGTGGTCAACTCGCTGGCGGCGCGGGAGCGTTACGGGGCGCCGGTGGTGGTGGTGGATTTCGGGACCGCCACTACGTTCGACGTGGTGGACGGGAGCGGCGCCTACATCGGCGGCGCCATCGCTCCCGGGCTCGAGGTGTCGATGGACGCGCTGGTGTCGGCGACGGCCGCCCTGCGGAGGGTAGACCTGGTGGAGCCCAGGTCTGTAGTGGGTCGGGGCACGGTCGAGGCGATCCAGAGCGGGCTCCTGTACGGCTATGCCGGTCTCGTCGATGGAATACTGGCCCGGACCCTCGAGCAGGTCGAGGAGGCGGGCGCCGGTCCGGTGGCCACGGTGGCCACAGGCGGGATCGCCTCGGTCATCGTCCCGCTGTCGCGGCTGGTGAGCACCGTCGACCCCACCCTGACCCTTGAGGGGCTCCGGATCGTCTGGGAGCGCAATCCGTAGCCGCGATCATTCGCGGCCAGGCGGGCCGGGAGTATCAATCATCGGGGCCATCGTCCGCGGCGAGTAGCCTTTCCCACCGATGGCAGGGCCCGAGACACCACCCGAGAACGAGGTCCCCGTGGGGGCCGGTCTCGCCGATCATCCACTGACCGCCCGCCGGCTCGAAAAGGTCACCCGGTTGCGGGCCGAGGGCGTCGAGCCGTACCCCCTGGGATACGAGCGGGACGCAGCCGCCGCCGACCTGCACGACCGGTACCGGGGCTTGGAGGCGGATACCAGGACCGGCGTAGAAGTCCGGGTGGCCGGGCGTCTCATGAACTCCCGGCGCCTCGGCCGGCTTGTCTTCGGGGTGCTCCAGGACCATTCGGGACGGATCCAGCTATTCGCGGAGGCCGGAGGTCTTGGTAGGGACCGGTTGGCCGGTTTCGCGGACCTGGATCAGGGAGACTGGATCTGGGCCCGGGGAGAGGTGATGACCACCCGGCGTGGCGAGTTGAGCATCCACCTGGCCGATTTCGCCCTGCTTGCCAAGGGCCTGAGGCCCCTGCCGGCCAAGTGGCACGGACTCAAGGACACCGAGGTTCGGTTCCGGCGCCGCGAGCTCGATCTGCTGGTCAACCCTGAAGCCCGGCGCATCGCCGAGGTGCGGGCCGGGGTGGTGTCGGAGTTGCGCCGCCAGTTCGAGGAACGCGGCTTCGTCGAGGTCGAGACCCCGGTGCTACAGATTCAGGCGGGCGGGGCGCTGGCTCGCCCGTTCGAGACCTACCACAACGCGCTCGGGCTGCCGATGTACTTGCGGATCGCCACGGAGCTGCACCTTAAGCGGCTGGTCGTGGGCGGCATGGAGCGGGTGTTCGAGCTGGGTCGGGTCTTCCGGAACGAGGGAATCGACGCCAGCCACAATCCCGAGTTCACCACCCTCGAGGCTTACCAGGCGCTGGCCGACTACCACGACATCATGCGCCTGATGGAGGAGGTGATACCCGCCGTGGCGGAGCGGGTGGTCGGCACCACCCGGCTCACCTACCGGGACCGCCCGCTCGACCTCCGGCCTCCCTACCGGCGGGTACCAATGCTCGAGTTGGTGTCCGAGGCGCTGGGCGCCGCCATAACCCCGTCCACACCCGTTGGCGAGTTACGAGCCCTGGCCGGGGCGGCCGGTCTGGAAGCCGATCCGGATTGGGGATTCGGAAAGCTGGTCGAAGAGGTGTTCGATGAGCGCGTCGAGCAGCATTTGTGGGAGCCCACCTTCGTGATCGACCATCCCATCGACATCTCTCCGCTGGCCCGCCGGCACCGTTCGGTCGAGGGCCTGGTGGAACGATTCGAGCTCTACGTCGCCGGCGCCGAGTACGTCGACGCGTTCACGGAGCTCAACGATCCGCTCGACCAGCGGGCCCGGTTCGAGGCCCAGGCGGCAGCCCGTGCGGCCGGGGATCAAACCGCCCATCCGGTGGACGAGGGATTCCTGCAGGCGCTGGAACTGGGCATGCCGCCCACCGGAGGCCTCGGCATCGGCGTCGATCGGCTGGTGATGCTCTTGACGGGCCAGCGGAATCTTCGCGAGGTGGTCCTGTTCCCCCATCTGCGCCCAGAGGTGCCACACGCTTAGTGGCCACCGGCCACTCAGGTCGCTCGGACGGATCCCACCCGGTCGACCAGGAAGTCGCCCATGCGCCGCAGGACCTTCCGGGCCTCGATGTCGGGCAGTGCGGTGGTGGCGTCCGAGGCCCTGGCAAGCCGGTGCCGGCACTCGTCGAGCACCCGCTGCACGTAGCCGCCCTCCCGGACCAGTCCGATCACCTCATCCACCGCATCCCCGGTGACCGGCCCTTCCTCTCGTAGGAGGCCCCTTACGCGACTCCCTGCCGGTCCCTCCAGCGCATATAGAACCGGAAGCGTGTAAACGCCCTGGCGGATGTCGCTCCCGGCCGGCTTACCCAGTTCCTCCTCGGTGGAGACGAGGTCCAGGGCGTCGTCGGTCAGCTGGAATACCATGCCCAGCTCCCAGGTGGCGGTGGACACGGCCTCGACCGTCCCGGCCGCGGCGTCAGCGGCCAGCGCACCCAGCCGCGCCGAAGTCCTGATGAGGCTGGCGGTCTTGCCCGCGATCACCCGGTAATGATCGGCGGGCCCGTGGCTGACATCACCGGTCAGCCGGAGCTCCAGAGCCTGCCCGGTCACCAGGTCCCGGTAGGTGTGCGCCAGGAGCTCGACCGATGCCATGCCCAGGTAGGTGGCAGCGATCTCCGATGCGCGGGCGATAAGGAAGTCGCCGGCCAGGATGGCGAGCGAGTTGCCCCATCTGGTGTTGACCGACGCCGTGCCGCGCCGGGTGTCGGCGCCGTCGATAACGTCGTCGTGGTACATCGATCCGATATGGATGAGTTCCACCGCCGCGCCGGCGTCGATCAGCCGGCGGTCGCGGGTAGGCCCGAACTCGCCGGCCAGTTGGGTGAGGACCGGCCGGTATCGCTTGCCTCCCGCGAGCAGGAGGTGTTGGGCGATCTCGGTGAGAAAGTCGTCATCGGCCTGGGACGCATCGAGCAGCCGATCCTCGACGCGCTCCATTCGCTCCCAGATCCCGGGAATCTCGATCAGGTCCCTGATGGTGTCGGTGGACATGGCATCCGTTCGCCGCCGCGGTGGAGCGCCGTATGGTAAGCGGAAGGCGCCGCCGCCCACCATCGGGTTGTCCTAGCCTTGCGTTATAGTCGCCGGTTACCAGGACGAGCACTTCCAAGCATGTATCCTGGTAGCCAGAGCCGCCGAAGTCGGAGGTTGACCGCCAGTGTTCGAACGCTTCACCGACCGGGCCCGCAGAGTGGTGGTCCTGGCACAGGAAGAAGCGCGGCTTCTCAACCACAACTACATCGGCACCGAGCACATCCTGCTCGGTCTCATCCACGAAGGCGAGGGGGTCGCCGCCCGAGGTCTGTTGAACCTCGGCATCCGGCTGGACTCCGTGCGTAGCCAGGTGGTGGAGACCATCGGGCAGGGACACCAGTCGCCGGCCGGCCACATACCGTTCACGCCCAGGGCGAAGAAAGTCTTGGAGCTGAGCCTGCGGGAGGCCTTGCAGCTGGGGCACAACTACATCGGCACCGAGCACATCCTCCTCGGCCTGATCCGGGAGGGGGACGGCGTGGCCGCCCAGGTGCTGGAGAAGTTGGGCGCTGACCTGCCCAGGGTGCGGCACACGATCATCCAGCTCCTCTCCGGCGGTTCGGGAGACGAGCCCGCCCGTGCCGGCACCGCTCCCTCGGGTAGGGGATCGTCCCAATCGGGCTCCACCGTGCTCGACCAGTTCGGACGCAACCTCACCCAGATGGCTCGTGACCATGCGCTCGATCCGGTTATCGGCCGCTACCCCGAGATCGAACGGGTCATGCAGATCCTTTCCCGGCGCTCCAAGAACAATCCGGTGCTGATCGGCGAGCCCGGCGTGGGCAAGACGGCGATCGTGGAGGGCCTCGCCCAGCGGATCGTGGCGGGAGAGGTCCCCGACACGCTCAATACCAAACAGATTTACACCCTCGACCTGGGCGCCCTGGTGGCCGGTTCCCGTTATCGCGGCGACTTCGAGGAGCGCCTGAAGAAGGTCCTGAAGGAGATCAAGAACCGGGGAGACATCGTCCTCTTCATCGATGAGATCCACACGCTGGTGGGCGCGGGGGCGGCGGAGGGCGCCATCGACGCCGCCAGCATCCTGAAACCCATGCTGGCCCGGGGTGAATTGCAGACCGTCGGGGCGACCACCCTGGAGGAGTACCGCAAGTACCTGGAGAAGGACTCTGCGCTGGAGCGCCGGTTCCAGCCCATCTATGTGGACGAGCCCACCGTGGCCGAGACGGTCCTGATCCTGCACGGGCTCAAGGACCGGTACGAGGCGCATCACTCGGTGCGCTTCACCGATAGCGCGCTGAAGATGGCCGCAACCCTTGCCGACCGGTACATCTCAGACCGCTTCCTCCCTGACAAGGCCATCGACCTGATCGACGAGGCGGGTAGCCGCAACCGGATCTTCCGCAGTTCCTCGAGCGCTCAGATCCGCCAGATCGACGACCAGTTGAGCGCGGTTCGCCATGACAAGATGGAAGCGGTCTCGGCGCAGCAGTTCGAACGGGCGGCTCAGCTCCGCGACCAGGAACGGGCGCTGATCTCCGACCGGGCCCGGTACAAGGCCGAGTCGGCCGTGTCGTCCACCGTGGTGGACGACACGCTGATCGACGAGGACGAGATCGCCGACGTGCTCGCGCAATGGACCGGCATCCCGGTCCACCGGCTCACGGAGGAGGAGACCGCCCGGTTGGTCCACATGGAGGAGGAGCTCCACAAGCGGATCATCGGACAGCACGACGGGATATCGGCGGTTAGCCGTGCTATCCGCCGCACCAGGGCAGGTCTCAAGGATCCCAAGCGGCCGAGCGGCTCGTTCATCTTCCTCGGGCCGTCCGGGGTGGGGAAGACCGAGACCGCCAAGGCGCTGGCGGAGTTCCTGTTCGGCGACGAGGACTCTCTCATCCAGCTCGACATGTCCGAGTACATGGAGAAGCACACGGTGAGCCGTCTGGTCGGATCGCCTCCCGGTTACGTGGGCTATGACGAGGGCGGTCAACTCACCGAGGCGGTGCGCCGCAAGCCCTTCTCGGTGGTCCTCTTCGACGAGATAGAGAAGGCGCATTCCGACGTCTTCAATACCCTTCTCCAGATCCTGGAGGACGGTCGCCTGACCGATGCTCAAGGTCGGGCGGTGGACTTCAAGAACACCGTGATCATCATGACCTCCAATCTCGGTTCCGAGTCGCTGCGCAAGAGGTCGGTGGGATTCCAGCAGGAGAGCGACGAGGTCACCTACGAGAAGATGAAGGAGAAGCTGACCGACAACCTGAAGAAGCACTTCCGGCCCGAGTTCCTCAACCGGATCGACGAGGTGATCGTCTTCCACCAGCTCACCGGGAACGAGGTCAAGCAGATCGTGGATCTGATGCTGGTACGTGATCGGGAGCAGCTGGCCACCCAATCCCTCGACCTGGTGCTCAGCGACGCCGCCAAGACCTTCCTGGTCTCCGTGGGCTACGACCGGGAACTGGGCGCCCGCCCCCTGCGCCGGGCCATCCAGCGGTACCTGGAGGATCCGCTGGCAGAGCAGGTGTTGCTCGGTGACTACCCGCCCGGTACCACCATCGTGGTCGATGCCGATCCCGACGGCGGTTCGCTCATCTTCGAGATGGTCGACACTCCTGACAGCCCCCCATTGGACCTGGTCGACTCGGGCTCCTGACCGGACTCGGTCTCACCGATGGCGTACCCGGCGCGTGCCAATCGCTTCTGCGGGCGCCGCCATTAGCTATGCCGAACCGCCCGGCGTAGAATGTCCACCCCACCCGTCCCTGTACAGCAGGGCCAGAAGTAAAGGATCCAACATCATGCGCGTTAAGACCAGGCTGTTGATCGTGCTGGCGGCTTTCGGGCTGCTCGCGGCGGCTTGCGGTGCCGATGAGACGCCCGAAACGACCGCAGTCCAGGCGACTTCCGACACCTCCGCAACCACCCAGGCTGTGGCGGGTGAGCCCATCAGCATCGGTCTGGTCTATGACATCGGTGGTCGGGGTGATCAGTCGTTCAACGATGCGGCGGCGGCGGGCCTCGACAAGGCTGTGGCCGAGTTGGGGGTCACTACTTCGGAGGCGTCGGCCAACGAGGACGGGACCAACCGTGAGGAATTGCTGGACCTGCAGGCGTCCGAGGGGTCGGACCTGGTGATCGGGGTCGGCTTCCTGTTCGGCGAACCGATGGCCAACGTGGCGGCGGAGTATCCCGATACGAACTTCGCGATCGTGGACTCGGTGGTGGAAGCCCCGAACGTGGCCGGGCTGATCTTCTCGGAGGAGCAGGGTTCGTTCCTGGTGGGCGTGGCGGCGGCTCTCAAGACGCAGACAGGCACCGTCGGTTACATAGGTGGGGTGAACATCCCGTTGATCCACGCTTTCGAGGCCGGCTTCCTGGCCGGGGTGCAAGCCATCGACCCCTCGATCCAGGTTATATCCCAGTACGTGACGGAGCCGCCTGACTTCGGTGGTTTCAACGATCCGGCGGCGGGTCGGGTGATCGCGCAGTCGATGTTCGAGCAGGGCGCCGACGTGGTCTATCACGCGGCGGGCGGCACGGGTGGTGGTCTGTTCCAGGCCGCCAAGGACTACTCGGAGGCCAACGACACGCACGTGTGGGCGATCGGGGTGGACTCCGACCAGTACCTCACAGCGGGTGAGGACTTCCAGCCCTACATCCTCACGTCGATGCTCAAGCGGGTGGACGTGGCGGTGTTCAACACCATCCAGGCGGTCCAGTCCGGTACGTTCGCGGCCGGTCCCCAGGTATTCGACCTCTCGGTGGACGGGGTCGGCTACTCCACCTCGGGCGGCTACGTGGACGACATCGCGGGCCAGCTCGACAACTGGAAGGGACGGATCGTCTCCGGCGAGATCGTGGTGAGCCGCGACCCGGCCGACCTGGGCGTGGCGCCGCCTCCGCCGCCCGCGGCAGGTGAGCCGGTCAGCATCGGTCTGGTCTATGACATCGGTGGTCGGGGTGATCAGTCGTTCAACGACGCGGCAGCTGCGGGCCTCGACAAGGCGGCCGCGGAATTGGGGACGCAGAACTCCGAGGCGTCGGCCAACGAGGACGGGACCAACCGTGAGGAATTGCTGGCCTTGCAGGCCTCGGAAGGGTCGGATCTGGTGATCGGCGTAGGGTTCCTGTTCGGCGATCCGATGGCCAACGTTGCCGCCGAGTTCCCCGACACCAGCTTCGCGATCGTGGACTCGGTGGTTGACGCCCCGAACGTGGCCGGTCTCATCTTCTCGGAGGAGCAGGGTTCGTTCCTGGTGGGAGCGGCCGCGGCTCTCAAGACGCAGACCGGGATCGTCGGCTATATCGGTGGGGTGAACATCCCGTTGATCCACGCTTTCGAGGCCGGCTTCCTCGCCGGCGTCCAAGCGGTCGATCCGTCGATCCAGGTTATTTCCCAGTACGTGACGGAGCCGCCTGATTTCGGTGGTTTCAACGATCCGGCGGCGGGTCGGGTGATCGCGCAGTCGATGTTCGAGCAGGGCGCCGACGTGGTCTATCACGCGGCGGGCGGCACGGGTGGTGGTCTGTTCCAGGCCGCCAAGGACTATTCGGAGGCCAACGACACCCATGTGTGGGCGATCGGCGTGGACTCCGACCAGTACCTCACCGCTCCCGACTTCCAGGACTACATCCTCACGTCGATGCTGAAGCGGGTCGACGTTGCGGTGTTCAACACCATCCAGGCGGTCCAGTCCGGCACCTTCGCCCCTGGTCCCCAAGTGTTCGACCTGTCCGTGGACGGCGTCGGCTACTCGACCTCCGGGGGTCACGTGGATGACATCGCATCCCAGCTCGACGCCTTCAAGGAGAAGATCGTCTCCGGCGAGATCGTGGTGAGCCGCGATCCCGCCGATTACGCGGGTTGACGGAGATTCGATCGGGAGATGGGATGACGGCCGTCGGTTGATGACGCTACGGTGAGCCGATGAGCGTCGCTGTACGGTTGAAGGGAATCACCAAGCGATTCCCCGGCGTGCTGGCCAACGACCGCATCGACCTCGTCGTGGAGGCGGGTGAGATCCACGCCATCTGCGGCGAGAACGGCGCCGGCAAGTCGACGCTGATGAAGATCCTCTACGGGATGCAGGCTCCCGACGAGGGAAGCATCGAGGTCCTCGAGCAGGAGCGCACGTTCTCCTCCCCCAGGGAGGCGATCAACGTGGGGATCGGGATGGTCCACCAGCACTTCATGCTGGCCGACAACCTCACGGTCCTCGAGAACGTGATCCTCGGTGCGGAGCCGTCCAAGGGGTCGCTGATCGACTTCGCCACGGCCCGGTCCCGGCTCCGGGAGTTGGGCGACGCCTACGGCCTGGAACTCGACCTCGAAGATACGGTAGGTACGTTGGAGGTGGGGGAGCGGCAGCGGATCGAGATCATCAAGATCCTCTACCGCGGCGCCCGCATCCTGATCCTCGACGAGCCCACCGCGGTGCTGGTTCCGCAGGAGGTGGAGGAGCTGTTCCGCAACCTGCGGGAGCTCAAAGCGGAGGGTCACACCATCATCTTCATCGATCACAAGCTGGACGAGGTCCTGGCGATAGCCGACACGATCACGGTGCTCCGCCAGGGCCGGTCGGTCGCCAGGGTCAAGCCGGAGGACGTGACCGCCCAGGACCTGGCCGAGTTGATGGTGGGCTCGGAGCTTCCCACACCCGAGACCCGGGAGGTGACCGTCACCGACCGGACCGCCGTCGAGGTCAAGGGTATCTCGGTGGTGGATGACACCGGTGTGACGAGGCTGCGGGATGTCGGTTTCTCGGTCCAGTGCGGCGAGATCGTCGGTGTGGCAGGCGTCGAGGGCAACGGTCAGGGCGAGCTGGTGGAGGCGATCCTGGGAATCGCGCCGGTGACCGGAGGCTCCATCCATCTGCACGGCGACGACGTGACCGGCTGGTCGGTGCGGCAGCGCCGGGAGGCCGGCCTCGGATACATTCCCGAGGATCGTCACAGGCGAGGCCTGCTACTGCCGGCGCCGGTGTGGGAGAACGGCATCCTGGGGCACCAGACCCGGAACCGTTTCCTGAGCTCCCGGGTGTGGATCGATGAGGATGCTTCCAAGGACCATGCCACCAATGTGATAGAGCGCTTCGACGTACGCACACCCGGTGTCCACACCCCCGTTCATGCTCTTTCCGGGGGCAACCAGCAGAAACTGGTGGTGGGGCGGGAGATGGCCACCGATTGCAACCCGCTGATCGCCGCCCACCCCACTCGGGGAATCGATGTCGGCTCGCAAGCGGCCGTCTGGGAGGACCTGCGCCGGGCCCGGGCGGAGGGTCTGGGATTGCTGCTGATCTCGGCCGATCTCGAGGAGCTGATCGGTCTGAGCGATACGCTCCTCGTGATGCTGCGTGGTGAGATCGTGGCCAGACTGGACCCGGCGAAGGTTACGCCGAGGGAGTTGGGTGCGTACATGACGGGGGCGACCGCGTGAGCTGGACGGCGGTGCGCCGTGTGGTGGGGCCGCCGCTGGCCGCGGTCGGGCTGGCACTGCTGGTGGCCGCGCTGGTCCTGGTGGTGTCCGGGGCCGATGCCCTCGTGGCCTTCGGGAACATTTGGGAATACGGAAGCCGGCTCGAGACGGTCATAGAGTCTTTCAACCGGGCGACCCCGCTCTACCTGTCGGGCATCGCCTTCGCCATCGCCATGAGGATGAACCTCTTCCAGATCGGCGTCGAGGGCCAGTACATCCTCGCGGCCTTCTTCGCAGCGTACGTCGGAGCCGGCGTAGGTTCCCTGTTCCCGCCCCTCCACGTGGCCCTCATCCTGGTGACGGCGATGCTCGTGGGGGCAGCCTGGGCCGGGCTGGCGGGCTGGATGAAGGTGACCCGGAACGTCCACGAGGTCATCTCCACCATCATGCTCAACGCCATCGCGGTGGCGGGGGTGGTGTCGTTCCTGCTGGGCCGGTGGAAGATCGAGTCCGAGTCGCTCGACACCCGCCTCGGCGACATAGCGACAACCGGTTGGTTCCCCAGCCTGAATCCGATCGTCGAGTTGGTCACTCGCGAGATCAAGCGCGTCGAGTTGACCGGATTCATCCTCGTGGCGGCGCTGGTGGGCGTCGCGTACCACCTGATCATCAACCGCTCCCGGCTCGGATACGACCTGCGCGCCACCGGCGCCAACCCCTGGGCCGCCGAGGCGAGCGGCGTGCCGCCCAAGCGGACCATTGTCCTGGCCATGCTGCTCAGCGGGGCGGTGGCAGGGTTGGTCGGCATGGCGGACCTGCTCGGCGACCAGCACTTCTACAGCCTCCGGTTCCCGCAGGGGCTCGGCTTCGCCGGGATCGCTGTGGCGCTGCTCGGGCGTAACCATGCGGTGGGTGCGGCCGTGGCTGCGGTGGCTTTCGGCTGGCTGGAGCGGGCGTCCGGCGTGCTGGAAGTACGGGGGGACGCACCGCGCGAGATCGTCACGATCATGGTGGGCGTGATCATCCTGTTCGCGGTGATCGCCTACGCACTGGCTCAGCGACGCAGGAGGATCGAGGCCGCAGCGGCTGCGTCTGCGCAGGTTGCGAGCCCTCAGGCCGTGGGAGCGGAGGAGGCCGAGACTTGAGTACCGTGCGCGAGCGCCCATCGATCAGTCTCCAGGCGACCCTCATGAGCGGTAGGCGCCGCTGGATCGTCTACGGGTTGGCCGCGGTGCTCCTGCTCGCCGCCACCCAGCAGTTCGCCTCCCTGCCGACGGACGACCTCACCTCGAGCGGGACCTGGGCCATCGCCCTGGCCTGGTCGGTTCCCATCCTCATGGCCGGCCTAGGCGGCGTCTTCTCGGAACGGTCCGGGGTGGTCAATATCGGCCTGGAGGGAATGCTGATCCTGGGCACCTGGTTCGGGGCCTTCGGGACGTTGGTCGGCGGTCCCTGGTTCGGAATGCTGCTCGCGGCCGTGGCCGGCGCGGTGGGGGGTCTCGTGATGGCGGTGGCCGCGGTCGGGTTCAACGTGGATCACATCATCGCCGGGGTCGCCATCAACCTGATGGCTCCCGGCCTGACCCGGTTCCTGTCCGACCTGCACTTCGCGGATCTCGGGGGTTCGATCACCCAGTCGCCGACCATATCCGGGGTGAGCGACTTCACGCTGCCGGTCCTGGCCGGGGGCACGATCTTCGGCTGGGAGAGCCCGGACATCCTGGGCGCGATAGAGCGGGCCGGTCTCTTCTTCATCTCCGACCTGGCCGGGATACTGCGCGGCTTTATGTTCCAGATGTCATGGCTCACCCTGATCGCTTACCTGGCGCTGCCTCTCACCATCCTGGTCCTGTGGAAGAGTCGTTTCGGGCTGCGGCTGCGCAGCTGCGGCGAGCACCCGCACGCAGCCGACTCGCTCGGCGTAAACGTCTACAAGTACAAGTACTACGGCGTCGTGATCAGCGGATTCCTGGCCGGCGCCGGAGGCGGTTTCCTGGCGATCCAGCTGTCCGGGCTCTACAAGGAGGGCCAGACCCAGGGGAAGGGCTACATCGGGTTGGCCACCATGATCTTCGGCAACTGGAACCCGGTCGGAACGGCACGCGGGGCACTTCTGTTCGGTTTCACCGAGACCCTCCGTCTCCGGGACGAGAACGCCGCCCACGGCCTGCTGCTCCTGGTAGTCCTCGCCATCGCCCTGCTGGTGCTGTGGCGCATCCTCAAGCGGAAGGGATACACCGGGACGCTGCAGCTGGCGATAGTGGCGATCGCGGTGGGGTTCTGGTACATGAACTCGACCAGCGTGCCGAACCAGCTCCCGGCGATCACCCCCCACATCGCGGTTCTCGTGGTGCTGCTGTTCGCCACCTCCCGCCTTCGCCCGCCTGCCGCCGACGGCCTTCCCTTCCGCAAGGGCGAAACGTAGCCCATCCAGGGTATGGCGGCTCTTCGGATGCTGCTATGTGCCCCAGGGGGCACCGCTTCGGGCGGATCCTGCGCGCAGACCTCTGAGCACCGCGGACAATTGCAGATGTGTAGCTCCTCGAGGGCGTGTTCACGCCTTGGGCCCGTCGTGGATGAGGGCGAGGGTGATGAATGGCGCGGTCTGCCATAGGAGCAGTTTGAGATCTTCGCGGTGCGGTTCCTTGTTTGCGGGTCCCAGCCTTTGGAGAAGTTGCGTCTATGCGGTGAGTCATGGTCTTGACCTGATATATGGCGTATAGGTCGCGGCGTCGGCATCGGCTGCGACTACACGGGTTTGGTGCTTAACCCTCCGCGGGAGCGTCCGATAGCCTGGGGACCTCGTTTGGTGAGAGTCCCGACGCTGTCGGAATGCGCCTTGACCGAAGTGGAGTCCAACCCCAGGACTTCGAGGTTGACGACTTGTTCGGCTTGGAACCGTTCGAATACGCGCTGAAGACCCCGTTGTGGGCCCAGCCGCCGAGTTCATGTAGAAGATGTGCGAGGACCCGAACCGGGGGGGACAGGGCCTCCATTTGCAGCCCTGTTCGAGTATGTGGAGGATGCCGTTGACGGTCATCGAGGTTGGATACTCTGACGTTGCTCCGCTGTTTGGGGAGCACGTTTGATATCTGTGCATATGGTTTTTAAATTAGTATCATATGCTAATGATACTGTCCCCGGCACGCACAACCGAGCATTCAGAGTGAACACGCCCTAATCTGGCAGGCACGCAAACCATGGAGAACTTGTGGGAGAGTTATTGTTCTTGCTGGTGGGTCTTGGTAGCTGGATTGTGATCGGATGGGCTGGTGGGTTCATCATGCGGGCCAAGGGCCGCAGTTTCGGCGCGGGTGTCGCTCTCGCGATGCTGTTGGGCAGCTTGGGTTTCCTGATAGCGCTTGTGATCAGGGAGCGGCCGGGTGGGATTGTGCATAGGGCTGAACCGCCACCGGACGACATGTGGCCACATGTCGGGCCGACGCAAGTTGAGTGATGTCGGGTGCGGTGTTCGGGATGCTCACGTTGGCGGCTCTTCGGAAATGAGAGGGGAGTAGAACCGACATGGCTTACCCTGGCCGTCGTGGTTGCGTTGCCTGCTACCGGCGGGCCGCCTCGGAGATCATCTGCTTGAAACGGTCCGTGTCGATGGCCTGCACCACTTCGGCGTTCGCCGGGTTTCCCGTGACGTCGAGGGAGTCGACGACCGACATTCCCCTGGTCAGAGGGCTCTCTGCCTCCACTTCCACGTAGTGACGGGAGCTGGCGGTCACCACCCGGTCCTTGTCGATCGCAACCGCCATGGCGGTCGGGTCGGGTAGTTCCAGCCGGTTGGTGCCGGACTGCTGCCGGGAGGCCTTGAGAGCCGTTGAGTTGCAGTCCAGAAAGAAATGGGCGAGGGGAGTGTCCAGCGCCCTGAGTGTGGCCCGCTCCGTTGCGTCCAGGCCGGCCTCGCCGCGGCAGATCTCCCATCCGACCATCTCGATCGGAAGCCCGGAGGCGAAGACGATCCGGGCCGCGTGCGGATCGAACCACAGGTTGAACTCAGCTGCCGGGGTGACGTTGCCCACCGTGTTGGCGGCGCCTCCCATGATCACGCAGCGGCCCACCAGGCGGGCGAGGTCGGGGGCCTGCACCAGGGCGAGCGCCACGTTGGTGAGTGGTCCGAGGGTGACCAGTGTCGAGCCGGGATTGGCCCGTATGTGGGCGATGAGGGCGCTGACACCGTTCTCCTCCTCGGCCGAGCGGGACGGGGTCGGGTATCCCTGGTCGCCGAGCCCGTCCATCCCGTGAAACCAGGTGGCGAAGCCCGCCTCTACCAGCATGGGCCGGTCGGCGCCCGCGTAGACGGGTACGCCGGACCCGCAAAGTTCGGCGGTGTAGAGAGCGTTGCGGGTCGTGTCCTCCAATGAGCAGTTACCGGCGACTGTCGTGATCGCCACCACGTCTACCTCGGGGTGGTTAAGGGCCATTGCCAGGGCCACCGCGTCGTCGGAGGCGGTGTCTGTGTCGATGATCATCCGCATGGCTCAGCTCCCGGTCGACAGGTTGACGGCTTGGTAGCCGCGGATGGCGAAGCCGTCCTCACGGACCGGCTGGTCCATCAGGGAGGCTTCGGGGAAGGCGTCGATCAGGCGATCGAGCGCGATCTCCAGCTCCAGGCGGGCCAGGGGCGCCCCGATGCAGTGGTGGACACCGGCCCCGAAGGTGATGTGATCCGGATCACCCCGGTCGACCCGGAAGGTGTCCGGATCCTCGAACCGGCGGGGATCACGATTGGCCGGCCCGAACAGGACCACGACCTTCTCGTCCCTGGGTAATCCGGTTCCGGCCACCTCGACGCCGTCCTCCAACACATGGCGCTCGAACATCTGGAGCGGGGGATCGAAGCGCATCATCTCCTCGATGGCTATGGCGGGCGCCACTGTCCGGCTGGCCAGCCGTTCCCAGGCTCGCCCGTGGTTCATCGCCGCCACGATCCCGTTGCCCAGGGTGTTGACCGTGGCCTCGTGCCCGGCGTTGAGCAGCAGGATCACGGTGGATGCGATCTCGGCGTCGCTCAGTCCGCCGTCGTCGGTCTGGGCAAGGCATAGGGCGGTGATCAGATCGTCCCGGGGGTCGGCGCGTCGGGACGCGATCAGCGCCGACGCCCAGGCCAGGAACTCACGGGACGCTTCGATGGCCGTTTCGGCCTGCTCGCGATTGCAGTGGAGCTCGTACATCTTGACGATTGCGTGCGACCAGTCGAGCAGCAGATCGGCGTCCTCCACGGGTGCTCCCAGGAGCGTGGCTATCACCCGCACCGAATAGGGCTGGGCGTAGTCTGCCAGCAGATCGAAGGAGGTCCGGTCCCGGAGCCCGTCCAGCAGCCGATCGGCAATGGAGCGGACAGGTTCGCGAAGCTCCCGCACTCTTCGCGGGGTGAAGGCGCGGTTGATCAGGATGCGGATACGCGTGTGTTCGGGAGGCTCCAGCATCAGCAACGAGTGGCGCTCCGTCTGGTAGTAGGGCTCCCATCCCTCCAGGCCCAGTTCCCGGATGGGGCGAAGGTCGAGCGGACGGACATGACCGTCCTTCACCCGGCCCATCCGGCGGTCGAGCTGGACGGCCCGGACATCCTGGTGCCGGGTGACCAACCACAGGTCGAACCCGTCGTCGTAGTGCAGGGGCCCTCGCTCCCGCAAGGCGTTCAGCGTCGGGTAGGGATCGGCGATGAAGTCGGGATCGGTGGGGTCGAAGAACCGGCCCATCACCCGGACGAGGCGCCGACGAGCTCCGTAGCGCTGGTGTCCTGGACCCGACCCCAGAACTTGATCTCCTGGATGGCCAACTCGTCGAAGGCTTCCCCGCCCAAAGCCTCCGAAGGCCATGTGGAGGTGACGCGGATCTCCAGCACGGTGGTGTGGTTGGTGGTAGTGGGGATGCCGTGAGGCCGGTCGTTGGCGTCCGGTATCTCGTCCACGAACGGCACGCCCGGGAAGTCGTCGGCGAAGATCTCCACGCCGCGCACCCGGTAGTTGCGCCTGAACTTCTCCAAGTTGTCAACGTTGATGATCTGGACCTGCTCCAGCGCCACAGGGTTCACGAAGGTCACCGTTATACGGGCGTCCTCGCCCCTACGGCTCGCATCGTTCCAGTAGGTCTCGTCGCCGTCGATCAGGTTTTCGCACGCCAGACCGGCGTTGTACTCGCTCGAGCAGGTGATCGAGATGGGGGTGATCTCCTCGAGCGGGCCTAGGACCATGCTTGGTTCGGTGGCCTCCGTGGAGGTGGTGCTCCCGTCAACCGCCTGGTCGCCCGGTTCATCGTTACCCCTCATCGCCTGAATGATCAGGGCGAAGATCACGACGAATGCCACCCCGATAATGATCACCCGGACTGCCCGGTTGCCGGCTGTCACCGACCGTATCGGCATCGGCGCCACTGCGATTCTCTGCCTGCCCAGGCGAGCGCCGCATTCCTGGCAATGACGGTTGGACGGGGACTGCTGGGAAAAGCAGGAGGGGCACGTAAGGTGCGGCTCGAGTTCCATGTTCGGCTCGTGCTCGGCCTCTTCCCAACTTGACGGTTCGCTGAGCTGGAACTCCTCGAAGCTGATATTGCCGAGCGGATCGCCCTCTTCAGGAGGAAATCCCTGGGATCCGGTTCGGTCGCGGTCGCTCAACACGGACCTTTCTGGTTGGCAACTACACTCCCGTGCGATGATAGTTGCCGCGCGCGGGATTCTGTTTCCGGTTGCCATTCGCGAGGTCGAACCATGGACCATCGGCTCGGAACTGGCCGGATTGGTACTGGCAGGTCTGGTCGCGGTCGGGATATGGAGAATCTTCCGCACCGGAGATCGCCGGTGATCCTGAGCTTCGCTGCGTGGACGTACCGTATGATTTCGCATCCCTGTAACCTGCGCGTGGATGGTTTCCATGCTTGACCGCCGATCTTCCCGCAGGTGGGAGACTGAGGACCAGGAATTCCTTGAGGTGCTGTCGCGGATGGCGCCCGGCACCGGTATCCGCACCGCAGTCGAACGGATCGTCCAGCAGGGCAACGGCGCGCTGGTGGTGATCGGATGGGGTCCCGGCATCGAGAGAATCGCCGCCGGAGGAATCGATCTCCGGGATAGCGACTTCACGCCGGCGATGCTGGCCGAACTGGCCAAGATGGACGGGGCGATCATCGTGGACGACGAGATAAGAAAGATCCTGCGAGCCAACGTCCATATGCTTCCCGATCCCGTCATCGCGACCGAAGAGACCGGTGCACGGTTCCGCACGGCCGAGCGCCTGGCCCGGTCCACGGGCTGCCCCATAATCGCCATCAGCGAGGAGCGGCGGACGGGTTTCGTCTTCTACGGGGAGCGGAAGCAGCCGCTACGGAGCGCCACCGAGTTGATGGTGCGCATCAACCAGGAGATCCAAACCCTGGAGCGGTTCAGGGGGCGCCTGGCCGAGGCGGAGGAGCACTTGGACAGGCTCAAGGTTTCGGGTGAGGTCACTCTCGGGGCCGCCCTGACGGTGCTGCAACGGGCCGAGTTGTTGCGTCGGATCGGTATGAGGGTGGAGCACCTCGCGGTCGGGCTGGGAGATGAGAGGCACATGGTGGAACTGCAGCTCTCCGACATCATGGAAGGAGTTCAGGAACTCGGCGCGAAGGTCAGCCGCGATTACTTCTGGAACCGCGGTGACCTGGCCTCCGGAGGGATGGAAGTCCTCCACAACCGGCCCCTGCAGGATCTCTACGACACCGAACGGTTGTGCCGCATCCTCGGCGTGGGTTCCGCGGACACAAGGGTCAACCCGGCCGGCCACCGGCTGGCCGGATGATGGCCCGGATGTCCGAGACCGGATCCGTCACGGCTGCCGCGGACGCTCCATCGCCCGATAAGGAGGGTTCCGGGTCGGAGAAGGCCCCGGTCCGCAAGAGCGCGAAGGCCGGGGAGAAACCGGCCGCGGATCCCGCGCCCGATGCAGCCCCGAGCGGTACTGATGCCAAGGCGCCGGAGGTGAAGGCTGAGCCGAAGAAGGCGCCCGCCAAGAAGGCCCCGGCCAGGCCGAGGAGCCGGAAGGTCCCCGCCAAGCGGGTCCGGGCGCGCAAGCGCGCAGGCTCCGCCAAGTCCTCCGGCGGGAAAAAGAAGCAGACCTCGTTCCGGGTCGGGGACAAGGTCGTCCATCCCCATCACGGCGCGGCCGAGATCATCAAGCGCGCCAAGCTCGACCTCGCCGGCGAACCTCGCCAGTACTTCGAACTCGAGATTGCCACGGAGTCTTCGCTCAAGGTGCTGATTCCGGTGGACACCATCGACGAGACCATCCGTCCCGTGATCACGAAGACGGCGGCCGCGAAGGTCCTGCTGAAGTTCAAGGAGGATCCCCAGGACTCGGGCGCCAACTGGAGCCGGTGGTACAAGGTGCTCAACGAGAAGATGACCTCTGGGGACATCTTCCAGGTGGCGGAGGTGGTTCGTGACCTGACTCATGCACAGCTGGTCAAGGGGATATCGCCTGCCCTGAAGCGGATGCTCTCCAAGGCTCGGACCACGCTCTCCAGCGAGTTGGCATTCGCGCTTCGCATCACTCCGGATCAGGCCCTGGAACGGATCGACCGAGCTCTTCCGAAGCCGGAGGAGCCCGAGGAGTGAGCGGAGAGAGCCTCGCCGGGACCCGCCGCCGACCCGCTCGCCCTCTTGGGAGGGTGCCGCAAGAGACGAGGGTCGGTTGGCCTGCGATGCTTCGACCGGCGGTGTCGCTACCTACTATCGGGCCAACTGGACATTTTCCAATACCCTCCTAGTACCGGGGTCTGACCTTGAACCTGAACCGGATGGACATCTGGGGCGTGGTGGTTGCGGCGGGGCAGGGTGTTCGCTTCGGGGCCCGCAAGCACGCCACTCGACTTGCCGGCAAGCCCCTATGGCAATGGGCGCGGGACGCGCTCCTCGAGAGTGGCGCTCGCCAGGTGGTGGTGGTGGGAGATGTCCCCGGCGGTGTGGAGGGGGGGCGGGAGCGCCACCTCTCGGTGGCCCGGGGGATCGAGGAGGTAGATGCGGCGGCCACCGTCATCGCGGTTCATGATGCGGCCCGCCCTCTGGCCTCGGCGGCCCTGATGAAGCGGATGTACCGTTTGCTGGCGGAAAGTGGCGCGGATGGCGTGGTGCCGGTGGTTCCGATCGCCGATGCCCTGAAGCGGGTCGATTCCGATCATGCCCGCATCCTGGAAACCATCGACCGCCGGGAGGTCGTCTGCGCCCAGACACCCCAGGTGTTCAGGGCCGGGGTACTGCGCCGGGCTCATGCCCAACACGCCTCGGGCGCCCCTCATGACGACGCTTTCGTGGTGGAGGCGCTGGGAGGTCGGGTACTGGCCGTTACCGGAGAACGAGCCGCGATGAAGATCACCTATCCCGAGGACCTGATCCTGGCGGAGGCGCTGCTCCGGCATGGGACTCGCCCCGGAGAGCCATGACCGCGAACCCGTTCCGTACAGGCCACGGCTTCGACGCCCATCGCTTCGGCGGTAGCCCACCCCTTCGGCTCGCCGGGGTGGTGGTCGACTCCGGCCGCGGCCTGGCCGCCACGTCGGATGGGGATGCCGCTGCTCACGCGGTGATCGACGCCATCCTGGGCGCGGCCGGGAAGGGCGACATCGGTAGCCACTTCCCCTCGTCGGATCCTCGCTGGCAGGATGCCGACAGCATGGAGATGCTGCGCTCGGTGGTGTGGTCGGTGGCATCCGGCGGCCTGGTCCCATCGAATCTCGACCTCACCATCGTGGCGGAAACGGTGCGGGTCAGTCCCCATCGTGAGGAGATGCGAGACCGGCTCGCGGCGGCGCTGCAGCTTGATCGCGAGCGGGTATCCGTCAAGGCCACCACCACCGACGGGATGGGCTTCACCGGTCGGGACGAGGGAGTGGCGGTCTGGGCGTCGGTGCTCCTGGTCGAAGCCGCTTCTTCCGGTGGCTCGGCCTGACCGGGTACCCTTGCCCGCGGTTCCCGGCCATGCGGTGACCGGCTTCTCACGACAGGAGCGCGGAGATCCCGGTCCGGCCGGTATGCAACACGCTCTCAGGTAGGAGTCTCCGGTGATCACGGTCTACAACACCCTCGGCAGGGTGCGCCAGGGCTTCGAGCCGCTCGAGGAGGGCCGGGTCCGCATGTACGTGTGCGGCCCGACGGTGCAGTCGGCGCCCCACATCGGGCACGGACGGTGCGCGGTCGCCTTCGACGTCATCCGCCGGTACCTGGGGTGGAAAGGGTGGGACGTCCTCTTCGTCCAGAACATCACGGATGTGGACGACAAGATCATCAACCGGGCCGCCGAACTCGGCGTAACCACCGAAGCTCTGGTGGCGGACATGACGGAGCGGTTCCTCGCCTCTTACCGCCGGCTCGGTGTGCTCGATCCGGATGTGGCCCCGGCGGCCACCCACCACATCCCGGAGATGATCGAACTCATTGCCCGGCTGGTGGGCCGTGGCCTGGCCTACCCGAGCGGGGGCGATGTCTACTTCAGGGTGCGGGCCCTGGAGGGCTACGGCAAGCTGTCAGGCCGCAACGTGGACGAGCTCCGGAGCGGCGCCCGGGTGGAACCGGGGATCGACAAGGAGGACCCGCTCGACTTCGCGCTATGGAAGGGCGCCAAACCAGGGGAACCGTCGTGGCCGTCGCCGTGGGGAGACGGAAGGCCCGGATGGCATATCGAGTGCTCCGCCATGGCCGCCAAGTACCTGGGCCTGCCGTTCGACATCCACGCAGGGGGCGCCGACCTGATCTTCCCGCACCATGAGAACGAGATCGCCCAATCCGAGGGCGCCACGGACGGGCCGTTCGCCCGGTACTGGCTCCACAACGGCATGGTGAACCTGGGCGGGGAGAAGCTCTCCAAGTCCACGGGCCACATCGTCGACCTGGCCGAGGCGATCGAGACGTACGGTGGCCCGGTGGTCCGTCTCTTCCTCCTGCGGGCTGCGTACCGGTCTCCCATCGAATACTCGGAGGCGTCCCTCGGCGATGCGAGGGCTAGCCTGGATCGCTTGCGCTCCTTCGTCAGGCGTGCACCGTCGGCCGAGTCGCCGGACGCGGCCACTCTCGATCGTTTCGTTGCCTCCATGGAGGACGACTTCAACACGGCGGAGGCGCTGGGGGTGGTATTCGAGACGGTTCGCCAAGGCAACGCCCGATTGGATCGAGGTGAGGATGCCGGCCCGCTCATTGCGGCGGTGAGGGAGGTCTCCGGCGCACTGGGTATCGACCTGGAGGGTGGCGGGCTGGAAGGCCTGGTGGAACCGCTGACCGGGCTGGCGAGCCGATACGAGGTGGAGGCCGGGAGCGCCGAGGGCATGGTCCGACGCTTGGTAGCCGCCCGCACGGAGGCTCGCAGGTCCCGTGATTGGTCCCGGGCCGATGCCATCCGGGATGACATGGCCGGGGTGGGGATCGTGATCGAGGACTCGGCCGATGGCGCCCGCTGGTATCGGCGGTAGGGTCGAGGGCCTTCATCCGGTTCGGGGTGCCCTTGCTGCCGGTCGGGTCAGGGTTCTTACCGTCGAGCGTTCACGCCGCGATCTCGATGACCTGGTGGCGGAGGCGCAAGCTGCGGGAGCTTCGGTGGAGTTGGTCGACGATGTCCGGCCTCTGGCGCAGACCGAATCCCCGCAGGGTGTGATCGCGCGGGCCCGTCCGATCCCCTTCGCACCGCTGGAGCGCCTTCTCGATCCGGGCGAGGATGCCGAGCCTCCCGCCGTGGTGGTGCTCGACCACCTGGAGGATCCTCGCAACGTGGGGGCCATCGCTCGATCCGCGGTGGCGGCCGGGATGACCGGCATGGTCATCCCCGGGCGTCGGGCCGCACCGATCACAGCATCCGCCTTCAAAGCGGCGGCCGGTTCGCTGGAGCACCTGCCGGTGGCCTCCGTGTCGTCAGTGGCGGCGGTGGCTCAGCGGGCTTCAGGCGCCGGGGTATGGACGGTGGGGCTCGACCCGTCCGTGACCGAAAGCCTGTTCGGACTGGGGTTGCTGACCGAGCCTGTGGCGCTCTTCGTGGGATCGGAGGGGCCGGGTCTAGGTCGGCTGGTGGCGGAGCGTCTCGACGTGCTGGCGTCGATTCCCATGGCGGGTGCTGCGTCCAGCCTGAATGCGAGCGTGGCGGCGGCTCTGGCATGCTTCGAGGTTGGGCGTGTGCGGCGTGGCGGCATCTGACCCCGCCCGCGGACGCCAGCCCGGATAGGACGCTCTCCCGCTAGAGCACATAGGTCGGGCTATTCTGGGTGTCGGGTCTGATTCGGGGTCGGTCGTTGCGCCATCCGGTTGGGATGGGTCCACCCCGAACCTGTGGACGACGAGATACAGGTACGAGGGAGGAAGGAACCATGCGGACATTGAGACTCTTGATCCTTTGTCTGGTGCTGGTGGCGGGAGCCTGTGGAGATGGAGGTGAACCCGCGCCGGACACCGCTGGGACTACGGCGGGCACTCAGGTCGATGTCGTTACGACCGGGGCCGAAACGTTCTCGGCGGGTGTGTTGGGTGCTGTTGAGGTTGGTTCGGGTGAGGAGATCCAGATTCGGTCGTTGAATGCGATTACGGGGGATGTGGCTTTCTTGGGGCTTCCGAATCAGCGGAGTGTGGAGTTGGCGATTGCTGATTATGGGCCTATCGCGGGTCGTTCGGTTTCGTTGGGTACTGGTTTGGATGATTTGTGTTCGCCTGATGGTGGTCAGGCGTCGGCGCAGACGATTGTGGCGGATCCGTCTGTGGTGGGTG
>JAJEIM010000011.1 GCA_022827785.1 Acidimicrobiia bacterium | reverse complement strand
TGTCACACCCCCCGTATACGTTGCCTATTGCCAAGCACCCGTACCGGCCGATGAGGTGAGACCGATCGGAGGGGCCGGCCCGAGGGAACATACGAGGCTTCATGGAGCGACAGCCGTTTCCCGGCATCCAGCCGGGCATGGTCGACCACGCTCCAACAGGATGGGTGGCGGTGGGGGAGGGGCCCGGTGCGGAGCACCGGTTTTTCGCGGTCTTGTGGCGTTTCGACGTTCTTGGGGCGGAGGGCACCGCTAGCGGCGCCCTGTTCCTCAGGTTGTGGGCACCGCTGGTGGTGTTGTGTTCCTCAGGTTACAGGGGTATCCGGCTACCTCCGGGGCCGTCGCTACCCTCGGGCCATGGTCGAATGGGTTGACACGCACTGCCATCTCCAGATGGATACCCGTGACCCTGCCATCCTGCTCAACCGGGCCGGACATGTGCGATACGTGGTGGTGCCCGGCGTGGATGTGGCCTCCAGCATGGCTGCCAGGGAGATCGCTCTGGGGTCGCCCGGGCGGGCCTTCTACGCAGCCGGGTTGCACCCCCACGAAGCCGACCGCTGGAGCACCGAACGGGACGGGCTGCTACCGCTCATGGAGGGAGCGGTAGCTATCGGCGAAACCGGCCTGGACTTTTACCGCAATCTCTCTCGTGCCGAGGCCCAGCTAGAGAGCTTTCTGGAGCATCACCGGCTGGCGTTGGAGATGGCCAAGCCGCTTATCGTCCATTGCCGGGACGCCTTCCTGCAGGTCTACGAGGTTCTCGAACAGCATGGGGCCGGTCCGTGGGTAGTGCTCCATTGCTGGACCGGTGGGCCGAGGTGGTCCAAGCGGTTCCTCGAGCTGGACGTCACCTTCTCGTTCGCCGGACCGGTCACCTACAAGACGGGCGACACGATCCGTCGGGGGGCCGCGGTCATCCCTCCCGAACGGGTGGTGGTCGAGACCGACTCGCCTTACCTGGCGCCGGAGCCCCATCGGCGTGGTCCGAACGAGCCGCGCTACGTCAACCTGACAGGAGAAGCCCTGGCGCGGGTATGGGGTCTGGATGCCGCGGAGGTGGCCCGGCTGACCAGTGAGCGAGCGATCGGTGTCTTCGGCCTGTGAGCCAGACCCGTTCCGAGATCGAAGCCCTGCTGCGGCGGCATGCTGTATCACCTCGCCGGGGGCTGGGACAGCACTTTCTGGCCGATCGCAACCTGGTGGCCAAGATGGTGGACCTGGCCGGTGATCCGGCGCGGTCCAGGGCACTCGAGATCGGACCCGGTACCGGTACCATCACGCGGGCGCTTGCAGAAGCAGGATTCACGGTGACGGCCTACGAGATCGACGAGCGGCTCCGGCCTGTCCTGGAGGAGAGCCTGCACGGCTTCGATGCGGACCTGCGCTTTCAGGACGCGACCCGGCTTGACATGAGGGAGTTCGGCGCCGGAACCGACTGGGTTCTGGTGTCCAACCTTCCCTACCAGGTGGGTACGTCGATCCTCCTGGAACTCTTGCAGGAGGCGGCCGGCCTCCGGAGATGTGTGGTGGTGGCCCAGCGAGAGGTCGCCGAGCGGCTCACCGCCGGTCCCGGATCCAAGGCCTATGGCTTGCCCAGCGTGATAACCGCCCTCTACGGGCATGCCCGGCTGGAGTTCCGCATCCCCCCTCAGGTGTTCCTGCCGGCGCCCAAGGTGGACTCGGCAGCCGTGTCCATCCGGCGGATCGCCCCGCCCGAACCTTTGCGAAGGCTGGCGGTGCGGGTTGCTGCGGCAGCCTTCCGGAAACGCCGCAAGATGGTCCGCTCCTCGCTGCGCGGCGCTCTCCCGGCTCCGGTGGAGGAGATACTGCCCCGTTCCGGCGTCGACCCCACCAAGCGGGCCGAGGACCTGGACCCCGCCGCCTACCTGTCCATAGCGGCGGTCATCCGGGAGGCGGACAACTAGTGGTCTACTACTGATGTCCGCTCATAGAGCCCTGGCGCCCGCCAAGCTCAACCTTTCCCTCCACGTGCGGCGCATGGACTCTTCGGGGCTCCATCCCGTTCGGGGGCTCACCCTCTCTATTGGCCGGAACGACATCCTGGACATGGCGCCGGCCGGATCGGATCAACTCGAGGTCCACGGGGCCGACCTACCGACCGGTGAGGAGAACCTGGTGTGGAAGGCGGTATCCGCCCTTCGGAGCGGTCAGAGGGATCGTCCATCGGTGAGGTTCGAGCTGTGGAAGCGGATTCCGGTGGCGGCAGGTCTGGCGGGGGGAAGCTCTGACGCAGCGGCTGCTCTGCTTCTCTACGGAAGCTTGACGGGCCGGGACCAGGCTCACCTTGCGGGGCCGGCGGCGGAGATAGGAGCCGACGTGAGCTTCTGCCTGCGGGGCGGCCTCAGGTGGATCGGGGGTTACGGAGAGCAGCTCGGCGACCCGTTGGATCGGGATGGCGACTTCGTCCTGGTGGTTGCCGTACCACCTTTCATGCTCGAGACTGCTCGGGTGTACTCGGCCTGGGATCGCATAGGCGAGCCGGCCGGCCGGGCCGTGAGCGGGACGGCCATTCCTCCCGGCATCCGGCGCTACGGCCCGCTGGTCAACGATCTCTACCCGGCGGCCACTTCGATCGAGCCGGACCTGGACGACTGGAGGGCCGAACTCGAGAGTCGTTGGGACCGTCCGGTGCTGATGTCGGGGAGCGGGCCCTCCCTCTATGCCTTCTTTCCCGATCAGGCCGAGGCCGACGAGGGGCTGGAGATGGTCCCCGAGGAAGCCAGAGACGCCTTCGTGGCCCTGCCCCAGGCCCGGGGGGCCCACCTGGTCGAGGATGGATGACGCAAGGACTACGACCTTCCCAGGAGAGTGAACCAGGTCGCAGAGACCGCACCGGATGGGGCGCCGCCGGTCGGACCACTAGAATTGCAGACGTTGTACCTGTCCGCCGGAAGTACCGGTGCCGGGAGCCCCGACGCGGTGGGGGGTAGTGTAAATGGCAGCACAGCGGGTTTTGGTCCCGCTAGTACGGGTTCGACTCCTGTCCCCCCAGCCCGACAGAGGAGTGGCGACGTGTCCATAAGGGCGGTGGTGCTGGGGGCCGGCGAGGGCTCCCGGATGAAGTCGGTCCTCCCCAAGGTGATCCATCCGGTGGCGGGGCGGCCGATGATCGAATGGGTTATCAACGCCACCGCTTCCTTGGACCCGGTCCAGACCGTGGTGGTGGTCAAGCCGGATGCCGACCAGGTGGTGGCGATGCTGCCCGACGGGGCGACACCGGTGGTGCAGCCCAGACAGCTGGGTACCGCACACGCCTTGCAATACGCGCTCGATGCCATCCTGTTGGGGGCCGACGACCATGTACTGGTGGTGCCCGCCGACACACCGCTCATCACGAGCGGCACGCTGAGCGAGATGGCGAAGCTCCATCGGCGGACCGGCGCGGCCGTTACATGCGTGACCGCCAACATGGCGGATCCAACCGGTTACGGGCGGGTGGTGCGGGACGGATGGGGCCGGGTGGAGAGGATCGTGGAGCATGCCGACACCACCACCCGCGAAAGGGAGATCACCGAGATCAACGGTGGCGTCTACATGTTCGACGGATCCTTGGTCGGGGAAGCCCTGGCCCGCGTGGAGCGCGACAATGTCCAGGGAGAGTTCTACCTGCCGGACATGGTGGCCATTCTCGGTGCGGAGGGTTACGGGATCAGTGCCTACCGGACCGATGCCGAGGAGTTGTCCGGAGTCAACACCCAGGATCAGCTTGCCCATGTCGCGGATATCTTCCGGCGCCGCATCAACAGGGCCTGGATGCGGGATGGGGTCTGGATGCAGGACGCCACCCGGGTGTATATCGACGCCTCGGTTCGCCTCGAGGCGGGAGTGCGGATCCATCCGGGGGTGCACCTGGAAGGGTCGACGTCGGTGGCGGGAGGGGCCGAGCTCGGGCCCGACTGCTTCATCAGGGATAGCCGGATCGGGTCCGGCGCGAAGGTCTGGTATTCGGTGCTCAGGGGCGCCTCGGTAGGGATGGATGCCGAAGTCGGCCCCTACGCCTCGCTGAGGCCCGGCGCGGAGTTGGGCGACGGCGCCAAGGCAGGTACCTTCGTGGAAGTCAAGAATTCCGTGGTCGGCGCCCGCGCCAAGGTTCCTCACCTCTCGTATGTCGGGGATGCCGAGATCGGCGAGGAGGCCAACGTGGGTGCGGGGACCATCACCGCCAACTACGACGGGTACGAGAAGCACCGCACCCGGATCGGGAGCAAGGCACAGATCGGGTCCAACACCGTGCTGGTGGCGCCGGTCGAGGTGGGGGACGAGGCCTACACGGGCGCAGGCTCCGCCATCACCCGTGATGTTTCGGATGGCGCGCTCGGCGTGGAAAGGGCCTCGCAGCGGGAGATTCCCGGATATGCGAAACGGCGGAAAGCTCGTCACGAGGCCGGGTAGGAGGATGCTGAAGACGACGGGGACGGGTTGGCCCGCGATCCCCCGACCAGAGTTTCATTGCCGGCCGGCGGGCCGACCGGACACTATTCAGTACCCTCCTGGGACATGGAGCTCGTAACTCGCAAGCGCTTCATGCTGTTCACCGGCTCGGCCAACCCCGAGCTGGCCGAAGCAGTGGCGGACGAGCTGGGTGTGAGGCTCGGCAAGGCGCAGCTGTCGCGCTTCGCCAACACGGAGGTGTATGCTCGGCCGTCGGAGTCGGTCCGCGGGGTTGACTGCTTTGTGATCCAGAGCCACGCCCCGGAGATCAACTTCCACATCATGGAGCAGTTGATCCTGATCGATGCCCTCAAGAGGGCGTCGGCGCACCGTATTACCGCGGTGGTGCCGTTCTTCGGGTATGCCCGGGCTGACAAGAAGGTATTGCCGCGTGAGCCCATCTCAGCCCGGCTGATGAGCGACCTCTTCCTGGCAGCCGGGGCCGACCGGATCGTGTCGATCGACCTGCATACCGGCCAGGTCCAGGGTTTCTTCCCCAAGCCGTTCGATCACCTGACCGCGCTGCCGATCGTCACCAAGTACCTCGAGGAACGCCTGGACGGTCCGACCACCGTGGTCTCGCCCGACGCCGGAGGTGTCAAGCGCGCCGAGAAGTACGCCCGTTACCTGGGAGCCTATGTGGCGTTCGTCCACAAGCGACGCGAGTTCGATGTCCACAACGAGTCCAAGGCCCTGACCGTGGTTGGTGCGGTGCGGGGTCGCAATGCGGTGATCGTGGACGACATGATCGACACCGGCGGTACCGTGGAGAACGCGGCCCGTCTGCTCCGCGAGCGGGGCGCCCGGAGCGTCTACGTCGCGGCGACCCACCCCGTGCTGTCGCCTCCCGCACTCCGGCGGCTGAAGAAGGCTCCGATCGACGAGGTGGTGGTCACGGACACGCTTCCGATCAGCGAGGAGGCGCGGAACTTCGACAAGCTGACCAGGTTGTCGATCGCCCCGGTGCTGGCGGAGGCATTGCAGGCGATCTTCATGGACAGTTCGGTGTCGGCCATCTTCCTCGGCGACAACACCTGAATGTCTCTCGATACCGAGATCTTCCGGGTGAGGACCGGGGCCGAACCGGCCGTGGTCGATATCGGCTACCGGCTTGCAACCTTCTTGCAAGGCCGCGGTGATGGCCTGCTGTCCGTCTTCGTGCCCCATTCCACCGCCGGGCTGGCCATCATGGAGGTGGGCGCCGGGTCCGATCGGGATCTTCTACAGTACCTGCGAGAGGGCATGTCCCACGACCGTTACCGCTGGGAACACCGGCACGGGGCTCGCGGCCATGGCGCCGACCACATCATTCCCGCCTTCATATCGCCCAGCCTGGTGATTCCCGTCCGGGGCGGTGCGCTGACCCTGGGCACGTGGCAATCCGTCGTGCTCGTGGACACCAACGTCGGCAATCCGGTACGGGACGTGAGGCTCAGCTTCATGGCCGCCTGAGCGTCCCCGCTCGTGCGCCGAGGTCGGGGAGGATGATCCTCTCGCCGGGGAAGATGAGGTTGGGATCCCCGGACCCGATCAGGTTCCGGTTGATTTCGATCACCTGATTCCAGAGCGGGGCGACTTCCTCGGCGCTCACCGTCCGGCCCAGGTGTGCGGCCAGATAGCCGGCGGTGATGGACCACAGGTGGTCGCCCCGTTGTACGTTGTAGGTCACCGATGCCTCCCCGTGGCCCCCGACGGTATTGAGCGTGCCGCCGGCGAGGTGCGGAACCGGCACCACCACTCCGCCGGTGTCCGGAGGCGATCCAAGGGGACTGTCATCGTCGGGATACTCGATCACCGTGGGAATCGGAACGGTGGCGCCCATCGATGGGTCCGGGAGGACCGTCCCGCCGGCCGTGTCGATGGTGGATCCCGGATGCTCGGCCGTGACCACATAGGGAACCGGAGGGGCATGGGCGGCGCCCGCCGGCGCCGAGATCGACAAGCTCCCGACTGCGAGCACCAGCGCTGCGGCGCGCCGGGACAGATGGCGGATGGGAGCGATCGTTATCCACCGGGTGGCTCTTACCGCGACCGGGATCCGGGTTATGTAGGCAGTGACCGAGAGAATGGTGGTAAGGCCGACCCAGGCCGTGATCGTGGCAGCGACGAGCCAGACCGCACCGTAGATCGCCTCCTCCGGGACGGCTGTGAGGATCCGGTTCGGTGGGGGCAGCCATGATGACCCCCTCATCCGGAGGAGTAGCAGGGCGCTGCCGACCACCCCGGAGAGCAGGGCGGCGAGCTGGACGAGCGTACGTATTGGTCTCATGCCGTATACGTATCGCGCTATGCCGAGGGTTTCAATACCCTTGATCGCTGCTGGATAATCCGAGACCGCGAAAAGTTTGTGAACGAAATCACTTGCGGGCCGGACAATGGCCTGTTTAGTCTCTATGACAAGTCGGCTCGCCGGCTCTTAATTTGGTCCGTCCTTGTGAAATAGTTCACAAGCGGCGGGCGAAACCCCAACATCGGGCGTTCGGCGTTGCGCGCGGAGACCGTCCTGAGACCGAGGGGGAGTCGAGAGCTGACGCTTCGCGACTAGAAGGTGTAAGACCGTGTTGACCATTACCAAGCCGGACTGGCGCGAGATAGCGGCATGCCGGGACTCCGAGCCGAGCCTTTTCTTCCCCATCGGCACGACAGGTTTGGCCATAGAGCAGATCCAGGAAGCCAAGGGCATCTGCTCGCTCTGCCTGGTGGCGGATGAGTGCTTGCAGTATGCGCTCCAGACCAACCAGGAGGCCGGGGTCTGGGGAGGTTATGCGGAGGATGAGCGCCGCCGGCTCCGTAAGCGCTGGATGGCCGAGCGCCGCCGGGCGGCTAGTTGATCGCGGTCGGTCCACGGGACCGCTATAACAACGAACGCGCATAGCGTGAACACGCCCTAGCTGACCCGGAGCGGACCGGTCAGTCACATCACCTCGTGGTGTGGTTGGTGCTAACGACCGAAACCCACTGACTTATCGGGTGACTCCACCAACTCGACGAAGGCGATGCGCTCCAGCGGGACTCCGATGTCGCGGCCCTTGGCGTCCTGGAACCAGAGGAAGGAGACACCGTCGCCGTAGGCGACCTCAAGCCGCTTGACGATCTCGTCCCTGCTTCCGACCTCCACCTCGATCTCGCGCCCGGTGTCCGCGATGCCGATACGTGCTCTCACTCGAACCTCCACATAAAGGCCACTGGTCCTCAACCGGCCTTGCGGTGTGCGGTCTGCTCCCTGGTCGCCTCGACGGAGGCCTTCAGGGCTTCGAGCAGATCCACCACCCGGGTCGGTTCCGGGGTCTCCGAGGCGACGATTTCCTCGCCTTCGATCTTCTGGCGCACCAACTCCTCGATCTTCTCGCGGGTGGTGTCCGTCCACTGGTCGGGCTCGAAATCCATGGCGAGGTTGTCGATCAGCATCTTGGCCATGGCCAACTCGCTCTCCCGAGGTTCCACCTCGGTTTCGAGATTCCCGAAGTCAGCGCCGCGGATCTCATCCGGCCAGTACATGGTCTCCAGGACTAGCAAGTCGTCCCGAGCCCTGATGGAGGCCAGATGCTGGCGGGACCTAATGGCCACTGTGGCGATCCCGACCCTATCCGTCTCGGCCAGGGCAGTCCGGAGAAGGTTATAGGCCTTCTCCCCGGTGGGTCCCGGCTCCAGGTAGTAGGAGGTGCGGTAGTAGACGGGGTCGATCTGGTGCGCGTCGACGAAAGCCGCCACATCGACGATGCGAGGGCCGCCCTGGTAGGCCGCTGCGGCGATCTCCTCATCGGTCAGCACCACGTACCGGCCCTTCTCGAACTCGTACCCGCGCACGATTTCCTCGCGTGGAACCTCGCGGCCGTCGGCATCGGCGACCTTGCGATACCTGATCGGGCTGTGGTCCTGCTCGCGCAGCTGGCGGAACTTGGGGCGCCGGCTGGTCGTGGCCGGGTACAGGCGAACGGGAATGGTGACCAGGCCGAACGATACGGCACCGCTCCAGATGGGTCGCATGACAGGAAGTCTAGGAGGGTGGAGGCGGAAGGCGGGGGAGGCTCTTTCGGACCTGCTCTCGCTCCCCCTATTGACCAACCGCGGGCGGCTGTTCTATACTCCATTGACCCACCAACGGCAGGATACCCACCTGCCATCCGGCCGGGGCGCCGCGTTCTCTCCCCCTAGAACCGCGCCCCGGCCTTCCAATTTCCGGCACATGCCGGCGTACGGCCGTCATGCACGTCCGGTCGCGAAGCCCCGATTATTCATGGTGCGGTGAGCACGGCGGGTGGCGTGGGAGTTCCGGTTCGACCGGTGTGTTGCCACTTCATGGCACCGCTCCGCGAGATGTGGTTGAAGTGGTCGATGTACGTCGGTGTGTCGGGAACGGGAAGGATCAGGGCCAGGGACTGGTAGGCTTCGCCGCCCGCATTCGGGCATGCCCTCGTAGCTCAGGGGATAGAGCACCGGCCTCCGGAGCCGGGTGCGCAGGTTCGAATCCTGCCGAGGGCGCCGGCAGTCTCGGCCATGTATGGCGGTCTGTATCGCCAATAGGGCTAGTCTGGTGCGGCCCATTCCCCCAGAAGGTTCGCTATGGCGCTGCGCGATGTGCTTCCCTTGACCTGGAACCTAAGGAACGACCGAGCTTCGATCGGTGGCGTGCGGCTGAGCGCGATCGCCGAACACTTCGGAACGCCTGCCTACGTGTTCGATATGGCCCACCTCGAGGCGCGCCTGGACGAATTCACCACCGCCTTCAGCGGGATCGGCGTGCCGGTGTACGCCACCAAAGCCTTCATATGCCCGGCCCTGGCCGAGATGGTCTCGTCGCGGGGCTGGTGGGCGGACGTGGTGTCGGTCGGCGAGACCGCCATCGTCCGGAGGGGAGGGGTTCCGGCCTCCCGCACCCTCCTTCACGGCAATCTGAAGTCCGATGCCGAGATCGACCTGGCCGCTTCGGGGGAAGTGGGTATCACGGTCATCGACAGTCTGGGCGAGATCGACCGGCTGGCCCGGGCAGCCCGGACGGCCGGCCGGACCGTGGACGTGATGATCAGGCTCAACGAGTCGGTCGATCTGGTCACCAATCGGAAAGTCCTCACCACCGGCGATCACGCCAAGTTCGGACTGACGCCGGACGCGACCGACCAGGCCATAGCCAGGGTGGCCGCCACCGGACCGCTCCGGCTACGAGGGCTGCATCTCCATGCCGGGAGCCACATAACCGACCCGGAGCTGTACGCCCGGATACTGGAGCGGCTGGCGGCGACGGTGATACGGAACAGGTCGGCCTTTGCCACCACGCCTGTCCTCCTCGACGTGGGAGGCGGTATGGCGTCGCCGTACCTGCGCGCCGACGCGACGATCAGCCCGGCCGAGGTCGCCGCCGCCCTGAGGCGAGCCCTCGGGTCGCCGGAGATCGTCGAGCGGATCGGACCGGTCGAGGTGATGGTGGAGCCGGGGCGGGCGCTGGTGGCCAACGCGGCGGTGCTGCTCTACACGGTCGGGGTTCGCAAGCCGTTGCCCGGTGGCGGCGAGATGCTGGCCCTGGACGGGGGTCTCACCGACAACCCGAGACCGGCACTGTACGACTCGCGGTACGAGTTGCTGGCCGATGGCCGGCTCGACCAGGCGGCGGACAATCCCTTCCGCGTGTTCGGCCGGATGTGCGAGACAGATGTGATGCTTGAGGAGGTCCTGCTACCGGCGACCATGGCCCCCGGCGACCTGGTCATCATGCCCGCGGCGGGCGCCTACACCTTCGCCATGTCGTCCCGCTACAACGTGCTGCCCCGTCCTCCGGTCCTGTTCGTCAAGGACGGTGAGGTGCGGGAGGTGGTGCGCCGGGAGACACTCGACGAGGTCTTGGCGGGTCAAAGAATGTTGAACGAGGCCGAACCGTTGGTCATCTAGGAGGGTGCTGAACGAGACGTGGATGGGTTGGCCTGTGCGATGCCTCGACTTGGGGTCTCGTTGCCTCATACCGGCCAACCGGACGTTTTTCAGTACCCTCCCAGCCATGAATGGGAGCACACAATGAGCATGCAGATCGGTGTCGGATTCCTGGGCGCCGGAACGGTCGGGAGCGCCCTGATCCGCCGGCTCATCTACGAATCGGACGCGATCTCTGCCAAGACGGGTCTTGACCTGGTAGTACGCGGGATCGCGGTCCGTGACCTCGCCAAGGATCGAGGGATCGTAATCCCTCCCGGATTGCTGACCGATCGGCCCCGCGACGTGGTTGACGATCCGACGGTGCAGATTGTGATCGAGGTCATGGGCGGTCTGGATCCGGCGGGAGACCTGATGATGAGAGCTCTCAAGTCCGGCAAGGCCGTCGTGACGGCCAACAAGGAGTTGATGGCCTCGCGGGGACGCCCCCTGCTGGCCGCCGCTGAGGCCGCAGGCGTCTCCCTGCTGTTCGAAGCCGCCGTGGGAGGGGGCATCCCGATCATCCGTCCCCTCTCCGAGTCGCTAGCCGGGGAGAGGATCACTTCGGTCCTCGGAATCGTCAACGGCACCACCAACTACATCCTGACCCGCATGGCGGAGGAGGGGATCGCCTACGAGGAGGTGCTGGCCGCGGCGCAGGAGTTGGGATACGCGGAGGCCGATCCCTCAGCCGACGTGGGCGGCGGCGACGCTGCTTCCAAGGCCGCCATCCTGGCCAGCCTGGCCTTCGGAACCTGGGTGGACGGTTCTCAGGTCACCAGGGAGGGTATCGAGGACCTCCGGACCGAGGACTTCGTGTTTGCCCGGCGGCTCGGCTACATCCCGAAGCTCCTGGCGATCGCCGAGGACTCCGATGGCGGCATCGCGGTTCGCGTCCATCCCACGCTCGTGCCATTGGATCATCCCCTCGCCTCCGTCCGGGGGGCCACCAACGCGATCTACGTGTCCGGGCCTTCGATCGGCGAGCTGCTGTTCACCGGTCCGGGGGCGGGGGGAGAGCCGACCGCCACGGCTGTGCTCGGCGATGTGATCATGTCGGCCCGGGAACGCCTCGCCGGGACGCAGGTCAAGTCCAGGATCCGCTTCGCTTCGGGCCGCCTCCGGGACGCGGCGGATTTCTCGACCAAGTGGCTGCTCCGGATCACCGTGGCGGACCGCCCCGGCGTGCTCGCCCAGATAGCGGCGGTGTTCGGGCGTAACGACGTGTCGATCAAGTCGGTGTGGCAGGACGGTCGCGGCGACGAAGCCACCCTCCTGCTGGTGACGCACGAGTCCCCGGAGGGCGACCTGCATCTGGCTGCATCGGAGCTGGCCGGGCTCGAAGTGGTATCCGAGGTGGATTCGGTCATGCGGGTCTACAACAACGAGCCCTGAGTGCCGGTCCGGCTGGTCTCGACCCGAGGGGGCCCGGCGGTCGACATGACGGCCGCCGTCCTGGCCGGGTTGGCACCCGACGGAGGCCTGTACGTTCCCGAGGCGTGGCCCCGGCTCGATCCCGCCGATCTGGACGCCGGCTCGGGATTCACGGCGGTGGCCACTGCGGTCCTGAGGCTGTTCACACCCGACCTGTTGCCCGCCCCCCGGCTGGAAGCTCTGGTGGGGGATGCGTTCGCTCGCTTCGACCACCCCGAGGTGGCGCCCCTCGTCGAGCTCGGTCAGGGCCTGTACCTGATGGAGCTGTTCCGGGGTCCCACCCTTGCCTTCAAGGACTTCGCCCTCCAGGTCCTGGGCCGGTTGGTCGACGTGGCGCTGGCCGAACGCGGTGGCAACGCCATGATCCTCGGCGCCACGTCCGGCGACACCGGTTCGGCGGCCATGGAAGCGTTCCGGGATCGGGAGCGGGTGGATGTGGTGATCCTGTTTCCGGAGGGCCGGACCACCGAGGTGCAGCGTCGGCAGATGACCACCATCGACGCACCCAACGTCCACGCCGTTGCTGTGGAGGGAACATTCGATGACTGCCAGGACTTGGTCAAGGCGGTGTTCGCCGATCCCGGCATGCGCGAGGACCTGTCGCTGTCCACGGCCAACTCGATCAACTTCGGCCGGCTCATCACGCAGGTCGCCTACTACTACTGGGCGGTAGCCCGCCTGGGCGGACCGGTCTCGTTCGCAGTTCCGAGCGGCAACTTCGGCAATGTCTATTCGGGTTATGCCGCCACCCGGATGGGCCTGCCGGTGCGGCGCCTGATCGTGGGCAGCAATGCCAACAACGTGCTCGACGGTTTCTTCCGGAAGGGCCGGCTGGATCTCGGAACCGTGATCCCGACCCTGAGCCCCTCGATGGATATCCAGGTTCCGTCCAATCTGGAGCGGCTCCTGTTCGATCTGTTCGGGAGGGACGGGGAGAGGCTGGCCGCGGCCATGATCCGTATGCGCGAGGAGGGCTCCCTAGCCGTGATGGGCGGGACGGATGACCTCTTCGTATCGAGGTGGTACGACGACGAAGCCACGATGGAGGTGATGCGGGAGGTGTACCGATCGTCCGGGAGGATCGTGGATCCGCATTCGGCGGTCGGGATAGCGGCCGCCCGGGATACGCCGACGGAGGGCCCGTTGGTCTGCCTGGCCACCGCCCATCCGGCCAAGTTTACCGGGGCCGTGGAGAGGGCTCTCGGCCGGCCCCCCCCTACTCCTGCAGGGCTCAGGGGCATCCTTGACCGCCCCGAAAGGGTCACCCGGATCCCCGGGGAACTCGGCGCCATCCGCCGGTTGCTCAGGGAGAGGAGCCGCTTCTCCTGAGCGCCGACGGCCACCGACTACCTAGTCCCGGTGCCGTGTGGTACTATTGGGGAACCGCCTGTCTGCTTGCCGGGCGGCCCACATCCCGCCACAGGAAGTTTCAACCCCCGTTCCGGTTTTCCCGGTAAGGGGTGTCGGCGGTCTCCCGAAAGTGATTTGCCGGGGCCCGTGGTGGCCCCGCCAATAGACCCGGAACCAGGAGTCCGTCCAGTCCGCCAAGGACTGGCGAGTCCGGTGCAGAGATCCCGAGCGGTCCACCCGGAAACGGAATTGTCGGCATCAGGCGCCCCCGACCCCTTGGTCGGGCGAGCACTTCACGGAGGAACCAGAATGGCCACCCGATCAGAGCTACAGACCAAGAACATCAAGGACCTGCGCACCATCGCATCGGCGGTCGGCATTGAGGTCGATGGCCTCCAGAAGGCGAAGCTCATCGACGCGATCATGGGGGCGGACGGCTTTGATGGGGCGGAGGAGGCTCCGCAGGTCGAACTGCCTGATGCGACTGTCCGGGACAGCCGGGCGAAGGAAAACGGGAGTGCCGAAGCCGGGTCCGTGCCCTCGGATGGTGGGCGCGGCTCCCCGTCGGCCAGGGATCATTCCACGGGGCGGGGTCCCGATGGTGGCGCACCGCGCGGTCAACGCGGGCCGCAGAAGGCCGGCCCGGCCGGCAGGCGCCGTCGGAGGCGGGGGCCCGCCGACCGGCATGTCCCGGACGGCCCGGCCGAGGTTCGCGAGGGCGCTCTGGATATCCTTCCCGAGGGGTACGGGTTCCTCCGGTGTTCCGGATACCGTCCGAGCGAGAAGGACGTCTACGTCTCGGCCGGACAGATCCGCAAGTTCGCCCTCCGGAAGGGCGATGTCCTGAGCGGCCCGGTGCGAGCGCCGCGAAGCCAGGAGAAGTTCCCGGCCCTCGCCCGGATCGAGAAGAGCAACGGGATGTCGCCGCAGGAGGCGCGCGCGCGTCCGAAGTTCTCCAATCTCACCCCGCTCTTCCCCGATGTCCGACTACGGCTGGAGGTGCCCGGGAGGTCCCGGAGCACGCTCACCCGCATCATCGATCTGATCGCTCCCATCGGGAAGGGTCAGCGAGGCCTGGTCGTCTCGCCGCCGAAGGCGGGAAAGACCACCGTCCTGAAGGAAATAGCGCAGGCGATCACGGTCAACAACCCGGAGTGTTACCTCATGGTGGTGCTGGTCGACGAGCGGCCTGAAGAGGTCACGGACATGCAGCGCTCCGTGAAGGGCGAGGTTATCTACTCGACGTTCGACCGTCCGGCCGAGGAGCACACCCAGGTCTCCGAGTTGGCCATCGAGAGGGCCAAGCGGATGGTGGAGATGGGTACCGATGTGGTGATCCTGCTGGACTCCATCACGCGGCTCGCTCGGGCGCACAACCTGGCTACACCGGCCTCTGGGCGCATTCTCTCGGGCGGGGTCGATTCCACCGCGCTCTATCCCCCCAAGCGGTTCTTCGGAGCAGCCCGGAACATCGAGGAGGGTGGGAGCCTCACCATCATCGGAACCGCCCTCGTCGAGACCGGTTCCAAGATGGACGAGGTGATCTTCGAGGAGTTCAAGGGAACCGGCAACATGGAGCTACGCCTCGACCGTCGACTGGCCGATCGTCGGGTCTACCCGGCCATCGACATCGCTTCTTCTGGCACCCGGCGGGAGGAGCTCCTCTTCGATCCGGACGAGCTCCAGCAGGTCTGGAAGCTGCGCCGCGTGCTTCTGGGCCTGGAGCCGGGGGCGGCGCTGGAGTTGTTGATCGACAAGCTGAGAACCTCGAAGTCCAACGCCGACTTCCTCGCCGAGGTGGCGCGGTCGCGCAACTAGCGCGCAGGCCGGGCGCCGGTGGGGACCGTTTCGGAATCTAACCTGGGAGGACGTGGCATAATCCCGTGGCTTGCGAGCGACCCGGCCGAGGCGGTCGCCGCCGATGTCGAGACAATTTGAGGGCGAACAGGAGGACACGTGAAGCGTGACATACATCCCGAATACCGGCCCGTGGTGTTCCAGGACCCATCGGTCGACTTCGCGTTCCTGACCCGATCGACCATCCGCACCAACGAGACCATCGTCTGGGAGGATGGCCAGACCTATCCCCTGGCCCGGGTCGAGATATCGAGTGCGAGCCATCCGTTCTTCACAGGCAAGCAGAAGCTGGTGGACACGGCGGGACGGGTGGAACGTTTCGAGCGGCGTTACGGCAGAACGGCCCGCGATCGGGGAGACGCGGGCGGACGTTCGTAAACTGTCCGGCACCCGGCAAATGTCCGCGTCCCCGGCAGCGACCGTTGGAGGGCAAGCGGTCATCGAAGGGGTGATGATGCGGGCGCCCTCCGCCTGGTCGGTGGCGGTTCGCAACCCTTCCGGCGAGATTGAAACCGTGCGCCACCGGCTGCCGAGGCTCAGTTCGCGCTCCCGATGGGCCAGGGTTCCGCTGGTCCGGGGCGTGCTGGTATTGGGCGAGAGCCTCACCCTGGGTTTCCGCGCCCTGGCGTGGTCGGGGCAGCGTTCGGTGGGCGAGGATGAGAAGCCCGTCACCAAGGGCCAGATGGCGGGTTCCATGACCATCGCCGCCCTCTTCTTCGTGGCTTTCTTTGTCGTCGTGCCCCTCCTGGTGGTTCGCTGGGGTGGCTTGGAGGCTTCGTCCTGGGTGTTCCATCTGGTCGAGGCGACCATCCGGATCGCCCTTCTGGTCGGTTACGTGTGGTTGATCGGGCGCTGGGACGAGATCGGACGTGTCTACGCCTACCACGGCGCCGAGCACATGACCATCCATGCCTACGAGGCGGGGGACCCGCTGGACCGGGACCACATCTCCGCCTACCGTCCGGAGCACCCTCGGTGCGGGACCAGCTTCCTACTGCTGGTCATGCTCACCGCCATTGTGGTATTCAGCCTGGTGGGCAGCCTTCCGTGGTACGGCCTGATCGCGAGCCGCGTGGTGCTGATTCCGGTCGTGGCCGGTATCTCCTACGAGCTCCTCAAGCTGGGCGGAGCGCAGGCGGATCGGCCCGTGGGGAGGATCCTCACCGCCCCCGGTCTGTGGCTGCAGCGACTCACGACCCGCGTGCCCGAGACGAACATGATCGATGTGGCGGTTGCCGCGTTGCTGTTCGCTCTGACGGATGAGGAGGTGGATGAGGTGGCCGGCCGAGGTCCGATCATCCCCGAGGCGCTGAGCGCCACCGGCAGGTAGGAGGGAGTGGTGGACCCGGCGCTTACCGATCGGCTAGCGGAGATCGAGCAGGCGTACGGGGAGGCCGAGACCGTGCTGACCGATCCGACGGTGCTGGGCGACCCGGTCCGGTACGGCGAGGTATCCCGCCGCTACGCCGAACTCAGGCCGCTGGTCCTGTCCTACCGGTCGTTGAGAGAGGCGCTCGACGACTCCCGTGAAGCGATCGAGCTGGCCGATGTCGAGACGGATCCCGATCTGGCCGGGGAGCTGCGCGAGCTAGCCGTGGCCCGGCAGCAGGAGGCCGATCGCCTGGCCGCCGAGCTCAGAGCGGCGCTCACGCCCAGCGACCCGGACGACGTCAAGGACGCCATTGTGGAGATCCGGGCCGCGGCCGGGGGCGCCGAGGCGGCCCTATGGGCCGGGGACCTGCTCCGCATGTACCAGCGGTTCGCCGAGACGGAGGGCTTCGGGTGGGAGCCGATGGACAGCACTGCCGCGGAAGGGGGCGGACTGAGCTCGGTTACCTTCGGCGTGACCGGTAGAGGAGCATTCGCAAGGCTCAAGTTCGAGGCCGGGGTCCACCGGGTCCAGCGGGTCCCGAAGACCGAGTCGCAGGGGCGGGTCCATACGTCGACGGCCACGGTTGCCGTGATGCCCGAAGCCGAAGAGGTTGATGTTCAGATCGACGCGAGCGACGTCAAGGTGGACACGTTCCGGTCGTCGGGGCCTGGAGGGCAGTCTGTCAACACCACCGATTCGGCGGTCCGGATCACCCATCTGCCCACCGGTCTGGTCGTTACCTGCCAGGACGAGAAGTCCCAGCTCCAGAACAAGGAGAAAGCCTTCCGGGTGCTCCGCGCCCGGCTGTACCAGGAGGAGCACCTGGCGCGCGCCGCCGAACGCGCGGCGGGCAGGCGGTCGCAGATCGGCACCGGGGATCGGTCCGAGAAGATCCGGACCTACAACTTCAAGGAGAACCGGGTGACCGATCACCGGATCGGCCTCGTCATCAGGCGCCTCACGCACGTTCTCGACGGTCATCTGTCCGATTTCGTCGACGCTCTGACATCGGATCAGGCCACCCGGCGGATGGCCGGCGGGTGATCTTCTTCGTCCGCTTCCCGCCGGACTCCGACCTCCCCGCCGAGGCCATCGAAGAGATCGTGCAGAGCTGTCTCGGCCGGTCCGGCTCCGTGATCGGGGCATCGGAAGGCGCGATAGACGTGGAGATGTCCGATACGAATCCGGCCGCGGCGCTGGCAGTTCTGGCGGCCGAGCTTCGAGCGGCCGGACTGCCTCCTTCCGCCATGATCGACATCCCGTCCCGGGGTTTGCGTCTAGGGATTCACGAGGTCTAGGACATGCCCGAAGCACGGGGATCGGTGGGCCTGCGCGGGGCGGGAGTAGCCAACAGCCAAGGGCGGCTACCGGTCGGCGGCGTCAACTCCAAACTTCTGATCGGAAGTTGCAGCCTTCCAACCCACGAGGTGGTGCGGTTGCTAGCTGCCATCACCGGCCGGCCTCGTGCCGAGTTGCTGGCTGGGATCGTGGTCGATCGGTCCACGGTGAAGATGTTCTACCGGCTGATGGAGCAGCGCTCGGCCGGGATGCCGCTCCAGTACCTGGAGGGAACTGTGCAGTTCGGTCCCCTCGAACTGCTGGTGGACCACCGGGTGCTGATTCCCCGGCCCGAGACGGAGCAGCTATGGGAGAAGGCCCTCGATCTGATTCCCGACGGCGCATGCACCGTGGTCGATATGGGCACCGGCTCCGGCTGCCTGGCAATCGGTATCGCCCACCGGCGGCCGGCGGCGCGTGTCATTGCAACCGACATCAGCCAAGACGCCCTCGATCTGGCCCGGCTCAACGCCGCCCTTCTGCAGGTGGAGGCCGAATTCTGCCGGGGGGATCGTCTCAACGCGCTCCATCCGTCGCTACGCGGTGAGGTCGATCTGATCGTCACCAATCCTCCCTACGTCTCGGATTCGGAGTGGCTCAGGCTCCCTCCCGAGGTCCGGGACTACGAGCCCCGCCTGGCCCTGGTGGCCGGCGACGGGCTCCACGTCTTCCGGTACCTCGCGTCGGAGGCGCCGTCGTGGCTGGCGCCCGACGGTGTTCTGGTCGCCGAGATAGGCGACCGGCAGGGGGCCAAGATTCGCTGGGCGTTCAGGGATCCGCCCTGGGAGGCGAGCGTTCTCCCGGACTTGACCGGGCGGGACCGGTTCCTGATCGCCAGAATCGCCGAATGAGCCTCGACGCGGCGCTGGTCGCGCTACGGGCCGGCCATGTGGTAGGGGTGCCCACGGACACCGTCTACGGCCTGGCGGTCGATCCTGCCAACGAGGAGGCGGTACGGTCTCTCTTCCGGCTCAAGGGGCGTGGGCGGCACCTGCCGCTGGCCGTGCTGGCGGCTTCGTCCGAGCAGGTCGACGTACTCGTCGATTGGACCGGGGCGGCGAGGCGACTCGTCGAACCCCACTGGCCGGGGCCGCTCACCGCCGTGCTGAGCGCCAGGGTGTCGCTGGCGGAGGGTGTAGGGGATCACGAACGCGGCACGCTCGCGGTGCGGATCCCGGATCATGACCTCCTGAGGGGGTTGCTGGCGGGATCCGGCCCACTGGCGGTCACGAGCGCCAACCCGAGCGGGTCGGCGCCGGCGCTGGACAGCGTCCAGGCCCGGGCGCTCCTCGGCGACCGGGTGCCGGTGTACCTGGAGGGGGAGCGGCGGGGAGGCGAGGCGTCGACCGTGGTCGATCTGACCAGCGACCCCCCGGTCGTCCTACGCGAGGGACCGATTTCCATTTAGTCAGTGGCTAGTGACCGGTGGCTTGTAGTGGCCAGTGGCCAGTGGCCGGTTGCCGGTGGCCGGTTTGCGACCTGATCGGTTGACCACGTTGCTTGTGGCCCTCAAGCCTTTCGATCGCGCGCGTCATTTCGCCAGGGGTTACAACCATTCACTGACCACTGACCACTGACCACTGACCACTGACCACTGACCACTAGCCGGACTCCGCGGCGAGGGTGCGGCGGCGGGCGATCTCGGCCGATATTGCCGGGACAACCTGGTGGAGGTCGGCTATCACGGCCCAGTCGGCCTTGGTGACCATGGGAGCGTCGCGGTCGATGTTGATGGCCAGGACGTTCTTGGCGTTCATCATTCCCACCCAATGCTGGATGGCGCCGGAGATGCCGCAGGCGATGTAGAGGTCGGGGGCGACCACGGTCCCGGTCTGGCCCACCTGGAACTTGTGGTTCTTCCAGCCGTTGTTGGTGACCACCCTGGAGCAGCCCACCGCTCCTCCCAGCAGGTCGGCCAGTTCCTCGATGATGTCGAAAGCCTCGGCGCTCCCCACCCCGCGCCCACCGCTGACCACCACCGGGGCGGTGGCGAGGGTGATGCCCTCCGAGACGGTCACCCGGTCCACCACCATGGTCACGGCGTCGGACTCGTCCAGCTCCGGGTTGAACTCCGCGACCGTTCCGGCCGCCGGCTCGCCGGCGGGAGCGGCGTCCGTGCTGTGGGGGGCGAGCGTCACCAGCTTGACGGGAGCGGACAGCCGGGCCCGTTCGCGGAGGCTGCCGCCCCACCGGACCCGGGTCATCAGCCAGTCGTCGCCGTCCGGCTCTATCTCCAGGCAGTTCGCCACCATGGCCAGGTCCGTCCGGGCGCCGACCTGGGCCATCACCTCGTTGCCGCGGTCGGTTCCCGTGGCGATCACCGCGCCGGCTCCCGTGGTCCCGGCGAGCTGGGCGAGGCTCTCCGCCCAGGCGTCCGGGCCGTAGTCGACGAGGAGATCGTGGCGCACCAGGTGGATGAGCTCGGCGCCGTAGGCATCCAGGCCTTCGGCTGCCGTTGCCGCGCCCGCGCCGATCACCACCGCCTGGAGCCCGGCGTCCCGGCTTTCCGCCAGTAGCCGGGCGCCGGTCAGCCCTCCGAGCGCGGTCTCGTCGATCCGGCCCCGATCATGCTCGACGAGGTAGAGGAAGATGCTCATACCAGGCCCAGGCTTTCCATGATGTCGACGATGGCCGGCGCTGCCTCCGGACCTTCACCGAGGATCTCCACCGCCGATCCCGCGTCGGGCGGTGTCATCAGCATCACCTTCGACTGGCCGCTCGATCCGGCCACGGGCTCTATCGTCGTGACCGGCGCCCGGCGGGCCGTCATCCGTCCCTTCAAGGTCGGGTAGCGAGGTAGGTTGATGCCCTCCTTCACCCCCACGACCGCGGGCAACGGCAGCCGGTACACCTCCCAGCCGGATGGGGTTTCACGGCGGGCCGAGATCGAGTCCTCGCCGGTGTCGATGCCTTTGATACCGGTCACCATCGGGCGTCCCAGGGACCGAGCCACGCGGATGCCCACCTGGTAGCCGCCGGAGTCGGCGGACTCGTTGCCGAACAGGATGAGGTCGAACGGCTCGCCCTGCTCATCCTCCAGCCCCGCGAGGGCCGAGACCAGGGCTCGGGAGGTGGAAACCGGGTCCCAGTCGGGAACGTCGCTGGGCAGCAGGACCACCGAAGTGGCGCCGACCGCCACTGCCGAGCGCAGTTGCTCCTCGGCCTCGGGAGGGCCCAATGTCATGACGGTGACCGACCCGCCCTCGCGCTCCACGATCCGGACCGCCTCCTCGACGGCGCACTCCTCGTGGGGGCTGATCGCGAAGCCCAGCAGTGAGGAGTCGATGTCCTGCGCGTCGGGTGTCAGGACGATCTTCGCTCCCGGAGCCGGAACCCTCTTGACACAAACCAGAATCCGCACGGCAGACCCCAACTTCCCCTTCAGCTCTTCATCCGGCCGTCGTCAGGATCGAATAGCGGCTTGGACCCGGCGCGGGCCACCGTTACCGGGAACAGTTCGTTCTGGTACATGACCTGGAGCCGGCGGCCTTCCCGGGCGAACTCCGGCGGCAGGTAGCCCAGCAGCAGGTAGGTGTCCAGGGAGGGCGCCGCCCCCGCCGAGGTCACTCTCGATACCCGACCCTTCCGGTCCTCGATCCGGCCGCCTTCCAGGGTGAGGATGGGCTCGTTCCCACCCATCGGGAACCGGGCGGTGCCGGAGGTCGACACATGGCCGTCCATAGCCAGGGTGCAGCACACGGCGGCAGGTTCCTCGTCCCGAGCCCTCAGGTAGGCCTCCCTGCCGACGAAGTCGGCCTTCTTGACCTTGGGCCGGGCCAGGCCGGCCTCGACCGGGTTGTACTCGGACTCCAGTTCGGCGCCCATGAGCCGGTAGCCCTTCTCCAGGCGGGCGGTGGTTCCGTACACGCCCGCTCCGACGGGGACCACTCCGAGATCCTGGCCGGCCTCCCAGAGCGTCTCCCAGAGCATCGGGGCGTGTTCCATGCTGGTGTAAACCTCCCAGCCGAGGTCGCCGACGTAGGAGATGCGGAACATCGTGACGGGGATCGAGCCGATGGTGGCATGCTTCCAGGTTCCGTACGGGAACCCCTCGTGGGAGATGTCGTCGTCGGTGACCTTCCCGACCAGGCGCCTGGCATTGGGACCCCAGACACCGATGGTCGAGACAGACGAGGTGATGTCGGTGAAGGTGACGCAGTCGCTCTCCGGCAGCCATTTCCGGAACCAGTAGGCGTCGCGGGCGCCGTCGAAACCGCCGGTCACCACCCGGAAATGATCCTCGGCCATGCGCAGGACCGTCAGGTCGGAGCGGAACCCGCCCTCCTCGGTCAGCAGCGGCGTGTAGATACCGCTCCCCACCGGCCGGTCCACCTGGTTCACGGTCATGTACTGCATGAACTGCAGAGCGCCGGAGCCGGTGACATCGAAGATCGCGAAGGCGGTCAGGTCGATCATGCCCACCCGGTCCCGGAGGGCGAGGTGCTCGGCGTTCTGGATGGGCGACCACCACCGGCGGTCCCACTCGTGGGGGCGTTCGGGAATCCGGTCGCCGTATTCGTCCAGCAGTCCGGCGTTCGACTCGTACCAGTGGGGCCGTTCCCAGCCGCCCGCTTCGAAGTAGACCGCCCCGAGCGCCGAGGTGGTGGCGTGAAGGGTGCTGATGCGGCTGTTCCGCCTCGAATCCCACTGCTCGCGGGGATGGACGATCCCGTAGGTCTTGTTGAAGTGCTCCGAGCACCGGGCCAGGATGTGGCGCTCGGTTTTCATGTACGAGTAGAAGCGGGCGATGTCGGAGGCGTGCGGGTCGATCTCGGGGTAGCCCTGGGTCATCCACTCGGCCAGAGCCCGACCGGTGCCCGGACCTTCCTTGATCCAGATGGCGGCGCACGACCAGAGGTTCTTGACCTCGGGCGTCTCGCCCACCAACGGCATGGCGTCCGGGGTCAACGAGAGCAGCCCGTTGATGCCGTACTTGATCTCGGCATCGCCCAGGAAGGGCATCAACTCGACCGCCTGCTCGAGTTGCGGGTCGAAGTCGTCCATGGTCAGGGGCAGCTCGGTGGGCGACAGGCGGGCTTCCTCGATGGACGGGATGGTGTCGGGGTGGTGGAAGATTGGCCGGTGAGCGTACGAACCCACCTCCATGGAGCCGCCGGTCTGGCGCTCGTAACAGAAGGTGTCCATGTCCCGCACGATCGGGTATCCGATCTCGTTGTTGGTCGCGGACAGGACCTCGAGCGGACCGACGTCGATCATCTGGTGGACCGCCGGGGTGAGCGGGATGGAGGCCCCGGCCATGGCCGCCAGGCGCGGCGACCACACGCCGCACGCGATGACCACGTACTCGCAGGCGATCCGTCCCTTGTCGGTGACCACGGCGCTGATCCGGCCCCGAGCGGTCTCGATGTCGAGTACCTCGGTCTTGGGATGGACCGACAGGGCGCCCAACTCCTGGGCGTACTCCCGCATCAGCGTCCCGGCTCGCAACGAGTCCACCACCGACACGCTCGGGGTGTACCAGCCGCCCAGGATCACGCTCGGGTCGATGAAGGGCACGAGCTCCTCGACCTCCGCAGGAGACACCAGCCGGCTATCGATGTCCCACGATCTGGCCGAGGTCATGCGGCGGTTGAACTCGTGCATGCGGGCCTCGGTCCGGGCCACTTCCAACCCTCCCGAAACGGTGTTGACGCCCATCTCCTCGTACTGTTTCTGGCTGTCGAGGGTGAGGTGGGCCATCTCCTTGTTGTGGTCGACCGGGTAGATGAAGTTGGAGGCGTGGCCGGTGGAGCCGCCCGGGTTGGGGAGGGGGCCCTTGTCGAGTTGGACGATGTCGCGCCAGCCGAGCGCGGCAAGGTGTTTGACCACCGAGTTCCCGACGATGCCGGCGCCGATCACCACCACCCGAGCGCTGGATGGGAAGTCGCTCATGCCTGCCTCCTCTGCCTGCGGTCGGCCCGTTCGGTTCCACGATGCGGAACCTTCTTACGATACGGAACAAGCTTACCGATCCGGCGCGAGTTTCGTGTGCGGGTAGAGGTACCTTCGCGGCGTCCGTCGGCACGCCAGGCACCGGCTACCGGGGGCCACCGAACCTAATCGGCCCGCCGTACGAATAACTCGGCAAGTATCCCCCGACTCCCCGTCCGATTGGGTAGAATGTTCCGCGATGTAGCACGGTTCCGCATCGTGGGACGTCCGGGGCATCTGACCAGCGGTCCCGGACGGCCTGACGATCCGGTTCCTCTCCTCGAGTCTGGCGTCATGACTGAAGAAGAACTCGACCTTCGAACCCTCCCCGACGACGAGCTCGTCGAGCAGATGCATGACGATCTCTATGACGGTCTCGCCGAGGAGATCGACGACGGAACGCGGATTCTCCTGGACCGCGGCTGGTCGGCTCCGGAAGTTCTGAACGATGCCCTGGTCGAGGGGATGCGCATCGTGGGTATCGACTTCCGGGACGGCATCCTGTTCGTCCCCGAGGTGTTGATGGCGGCCAACGCCATGAAAGCTGGGATGGCCGTGCTGCGGCCGCTCCTGGCGGAGACCGGCGCCGAGACGGTCGGGAAGGTGGTCATCGGGACGGTCAAGGGAGACATCCACGACATCGGCAAGAACCTGGTGGCCATGATGATGGAGGGCGCCGGATTCGAGGTCATCGACCTGGGCATCAATACCGACGTAGAGGAGTTCATCGCCGCCATACTGGAGCACCAGCCCGACATCCTCGGCATGTCGGCCTTGCTCACCACCACCATGCCCTACATGAAGGTGGTGGTCGATACCCTGGCCGACCGGGGCATGCGGGATGACTACATCGTCATGGTGGGCGGCGCTCCCCTCAACGAGGAGTTCGGAAGGGCGGTGGGCGCCGACGCCTACTGCAGGGACGCTGCGGTCGCCGCCGAGACCGCCAAGGATCTGGTGGCCAGGAAGCGGATCCTCATGAGCGAGCAGGTCTGAGTTGGCGCCCCGCCACCAGGTCTCGGATCGGGCCGGGTCGGGAACGCGCGAACGCAGCCGGCCGCCCCGGTTGTTGGTACTGGCCTGCGGGGCGCTCGCCTCCGAGATCCTCTACTTCATCAGGCTCAACGGCTGGGACCACGTATCGCTCGCCTGCCTACCGGCCCGTCTCCACAACACGCCCGACCGGATCGTGCCGGAGTTGGAGGCCCGCCTGCAGGCCGATGCGGCCCAATACGATCGGATACTTATCGGCTATGCCGACTGCGGCACCGGCGGCCATCTGGACACGCTCCTGGAGCGCTGGGAGAACGTGGAGCGCCTTCCGGGCGCCCACTGCTACCAGTTCTACGCCACCCGGCCGGTCTTCCACGATCTGCATGAGGCGGAGCTCGGCACCTTCTACCTGACCGACTTCCTCACCCGGCACTTCGACCGCCTCGTGTGGCAGTCCCTGGGACTCGACCGCCACCCGCAGCTCCGTGACATGTATTTCGGGAACTACCGCAAGCTGGTGTACCTGTCCCAGTTCGACGGTCCGGAACTGCGCGCGAAGGCCGAGGAGGCCGCCCGCATGCTGGGGCTCGAATACCACCACAAGCAGGTGGGATTGGGCGAGCTGGCGACCGGCCTGGAGACCTTCGTCTCCTGGCCTGCGGCTTGATCATCGTGGCGAATCGCAGCAGCGCCAGGATTGACCGGCCATGACCAGCCGCCGGGGTGTCTCCCGAAACCAGCGTTCCCGGTCCGAGCTGATCGTCATCTACTGGCGTGACATCCCGGCCCAGGTCACCGCCCGGTCAGGCCGGAACAAGATGGCGGTGGAGCTGCCGCCCCGGTTCCAGACGGCAATCGACCGGGCGGCGATGGTGGCCGGGAAGAAGACCTACGACCAGTACATCGAGGAGTGGCGCCGCACCTCTGAGCCGTGCGGGGAGGACGTCGAGGCCGAGGCGAAGGCCGCCGCTGCCCGGATCGAGGTGGAATACCCGAAGGATCGCGTGCGGCGCATCGCGTCCAACGGCGGCCTGGACGAGGCCCCGGCCGCAGGAGAACCGGCATGATCCAAACCGTGGTCAGCTCCGCCACCCGACAGGTGGTCATCGGTCCGGACCGGCCCTTCGTGGTGATCGGGGAGCGGATCAACCCGACCGGCCGCAAGCTGCTCGCCGCCGAGATGAGGGAGGGGGACTACAGCCGGGTGGAGGCCGATGCCCTGGCGCAGGTGGCCGCCGGGGCCCACATGCTGGACGTCAACGCGGGCATCCCGCTCGCCGACGAGCCCGCCATCCTCGCCGAGGCGATCCAGCTGGTCCAGTCCCTGGTCGACGTGCCTATCTCCATCGACTCTTCCATCGTCGAGGCGCTGGAGGCCGGTCTGTCCGTCTACCAGGGCAAAGCCCTGGTCAACTCGGTGACCGGAGAGGAAGAGCGCTTGGATCGGGTCCTGCCGCTGGTGGCCGAGCACGGGGCGGCGGTGGTGGCCATCTCGAACGACGAGACGGGGATCTCCGAGGATCCGGAGGTGCGCTTCCGAGTGGCGGCCAAGATCGTGGAACGGGCCGCCAGTTTCGGAATCCCGCCCGAGGACGTGGTGGTGGACCCGCTCGTGATGCCGGTCGGCGCGCTCCGGTATGCAGGCCGTCAGGTCTTCGACATCCTGCATCGGCTCCGGGACGAGCTGGGGGTCAACTCCACCTGCGGGGCGTCCAACATCAGCTTCGGACTCCCCAACCGGCACGGCATCAACAGCGCATTCCTGACTATGGCCATTGCCAACGGTCTCACCTCGGCCATCACCAACCCGCTCGAGTCCGACATAGCACAGGCCGTCAAGGCGGCGGACGTGCTCATGGGAAACGACAAGGATTGCGCCCGGTGGATCCGCGCCTTCCGGCAACCCTCCCCCGGAGGGCGCGCCCGCCGACGCAGCGGTCGGCGCCGTCCTGCCCCCGCCTGATAGGCCCGACCCGTGGATGACCGGACCGTACAGGTGGTGTTCACTCCCTCCGGCAGGCGGGGCAGGGTCGAGCCGGGCACCACGGTGCTGGACGCAGCCCGCGGTCTCGGGGTCGATGTGGACTCGGTGTGCGGCGGGCGTGGGCTGTGCGGGCGCTGCCAGGTGACGCTGGGTAGCTCAGCCGCCGAGGGCATAGACGCCGGCGGGCGCCGGCTGTCCCTTCCCGAGGCCAAAGAGCTGGGCTACCGGGGCCGACGCCCGCTCCGCGCCGGTCACCGCCTCGCCTGTGCGGCCAGTCTCCAGGACGACGCGGTCATCGACGTCCCCCCCTACAGCCAGGTGCGCCGCCAGGTTGTCCGCAAGCGGGCGGAGGTGGTCGACATCCCGGTCGATCCGGTGGTGCGCCTTCACTACCTGGAGGTGGAGCCTCCCGACATGCACCGCCAGGCATCCGACCTTTCAAGGGTGCTCGAGGCCCTGGACCGGCAGTGGGGAATCGCCGGGGTGAAGTTCGATCATCATGTGCTCGAAGGACTGCAGGAAGCCCTCCGGACCGGCCAATGGGCGGTGACGGTCGCCGTTCACGACGGAGACACCGTCACGGGAGTGTGGCCGGGTTTCCATGACGGCCCGCTAGGAGTGGCCATCGATGTCGGATCCACCACGGTGGCCGGCCATCTGTGCGATCTCTCCACCGGCGCGGTGCTGGCCTCCTCCGGGGTGATGAACCCGCAGATCCGCTACGGCGAGGATCTGATGAGCCGTGTCTCCTACGTGATGATGAACGAGCAGGGTCAGGAGGTTCTCACCTCGGCGATCCGTTCCGCCCTCGACGAGATGGTCGGCGACCTGGTCGAGCAGGCGGGCAGGACCCGGGACTCGGTGCTGGAGGTGGCCCTGGTCGGCAACCCGATCATGCACCACCTGGTCCTCGGCCTCAACCCCTATCACCTGGGCGTGGCGCCGTTCGCCCTGGCCACCGACGGAGCGGTCCGCATTACCGCATCCAAGATAGGCATGGAGGCTCATCCGGGCGCCCGCCTCTACGTGCTGCCCTGCGTGGCGGGCCATGTGGGCGCCGACGCGGCAGGCGCCATCCTCTCCGAGGGCCCCCACCGGGGCCGGGCGATCCAACTGCTCGTGGATGTGGGCACCAACGCGGAGATCGTGCTGGGCAGCGCCGGCCGCCTCCTGGCTGCGTCCAGCCCCACCGGACCCGCTTTCGAGGGCGCCGAGATCAGTTCCGGCCAGCGCGCCGCGCCGGGCGCCATCGAGCGGGTGCGGATCGATCGCCGGACGCTAGAGCCCCGCTTCAGAGTGATCGGATCGGATCTGTGGTCGGACGAGGAGAGCTTCGAAGACGCAGTGGCGGGGACCGGCGTGATCGGCATCTGCGGATCGGGCATCATCGAGGCGGTGGCCGAGCTGGTGCTCACCGGGGTGGTGTCGGCCGAAGGCCTCATCCAGGACGGTGGTCGCAGCGAGCGGGTCGTAGCCGACGGAAGGTCGGCGGCCTACCTGCTGTACCAGGAGCCGGGGCGGGGTAGCCGGATAATGATCACCCAGAACGACATAAGGGCCATCCAACTGGCCAAGGCGGCGCTGCACGCCGGCGTCCGGCTCCTGATGGACCGCCTGGGGGTGGACCGGGTGGACGAGATCAGGCTGGCCGGCGCATTCGGTAGCCATATCGACCCCATCTACGCCATGGTGCTCGGGATGATCCCCGACTGCGACCCGGACCGGGTTTCCGCAGCGGGCAACGCGGCCGGGACCGGGGCGACGATGGCGTTGCTGAGCGGGTCTGCCCGGGCCGAGATAGAAGCTCTGGTGCGCGACGTCGAGAAGATCGAGACAGCGGTGGCACCCGGTTTCCAGCGCCACTTCGTGGAAGCCATGGGGATACCCCACGCCACGGCTGCATACCCCCAGCTTGCCCGTAAGGTGGACCTGTCGGGCATCGTCTCGTCCGGGCCGGCCGGCGGCGGCCGCCGCCGCAGTAGCCGCAGGAGACCGGGCGCGAACGCCAGGCGGTCCGCGGCCCTGGTCGGGCGGCGCGGAGAGGAGGATCAATGAGCGCCCGCAGGAGAAGAAGAGGGGGCGGAAGGGAGGCGCGCCACGCCCTCCGGACGGCCCGGGTGATCGAGCAGCAGCCGTTCCTGACCCGCCGCCTGGCCCCCACCGAAGTCCTCTCGGCGGAGGGACTCGAGCTCATGGAACACAATGCCGACACCCTGCTCGAGGAGGTCGGCATCGAGATCGTGAACTTTCCCGAGGCGCTGGAGATCTATGCCAGGGGGGGCGCCGATATCCAGGAGAACCGGGTCCGCTTCCCGCGGGGCATGTGCCGGGAGATCATCGGCCGTTCCGCGCCCAGTTCCTTCATCCAGCACGCCCGCAATCCCGAGCGATCCGTCACGATCGGGGATCCGCACATCGTGTTCGCCCCGGCTTACGGGTCTCCCTTCGTGCGCGACCTGGACGGCGGGCGGCGCTACGCCACCATCGAGGATTTCAGGAACTTCGCCAAGCTGGCTCAGATGAGTCCCGCGCTACACCATGGTGGGGGGACACTGTGCGAGCCGGTGGACCTGCCGGTCAACAAGCGGCACCTGGACATGATCCTCAGCCACATCGTGCTCCATGACAAGCCGTTCATGTCCTCCGTGACGACGCCGGATCGGGCCCAGGACTCGGTGGACATGACCAAGATCGTCTTCGGAGAGGACTTCGTGCGGGACAACACCGTCCTGATCGGTCTTTGCAACGCCAATTCCCCTATGCAATGGGACTACGCCATGCTGGGTTCGGCGAAGGTGCTCGCGGAGAACAACCAGTGCGCGCTGATCACCCCCTTCATCATCGCCGGCGCCATGTCGCCGGTCACGGTGGCGGCCACCGCCACCCAGACGCTTGCCGAAGCCATGGCGGCCATCACCTTCACCCAGTTGGTGCGCCCCGGTGCACCGGTGATTATGGGCTCGTTCGCCGCTTCCATGTCGATGCTGAGCGGCGCCCCTACCTTCGGCACGCCTGAGCCCGCGCTGGTCCTCTACGTGGTCAGCCGGCTGGCGTCCCGGCTGGGGGTCCCCTTCCGCTCGGGCGGCAACCTGACCGCTTCCAAGATCCCGGATGCCCAGGCCGCCTACGAGAGCTTTATGACCCTCCTGCCCGCGCTCGGCGCCGGAGTCAACTTCGTGCTGCACTCCGCCGGGTGGCTCGAGGGCGGCCTGACGATGGGATACGAGAAGTTCGTGCTGGACGCTGACCAGATCTCCATGATGGCCAAGCTGGTGGGCGGGGTGGACCTGAGCGAGAACGGGCAGGCCATGGATGCCATGCTCTCCAACGGTCCCGGCCAGCATCATCTCGGATCGGCGCACACCATGGCCAACTTCGAGTCGGCCTTCTGGGTGTCCGATCTGTCTGACATCAACAGCTTCGAGCAGTGGGAGCTCGAGGGGTCGCTCACCTCGATCGAGCGGGCCAACGCCGAGTGGAAGCGGAAGCTGGCGGATTACGAGCAACCCGACCTCGACGAGGCCATCCGGAACGAGCTCGATGACTGGATAGCGGTCCGCAAGGCCGCCGAACCCGACCTAGGGGTCTGAACGATGGTACCGAACGGTGCACTCAACGGACGCGCGCGCCAACAGATCAGGCGAGTCCTCGAGAACCCCAAGTTCGAGTTGCTGCCCTTCAAGAACGCGGTGCAACAGGCCGGATTCCTACCCGAAGGTGCGCTGGTCTCGGTGACAGCCTCGCCCACCATGACCCTCGACCGGACCTTCGACATCGCGGCCGAGTTGCGCATGCTCGGATTCGACGTGGTGCCGCACCTGTCGGCCCGCATGACCCGTGACCTCTCCCATCTTGCGTCCCTCCTGGCGAGGATGGAGGATCTCGAGATATCTCGCGTCTTCGTGGTGGGCGGAGACGCTCCCCAGCAGGGGGACTTCCCGGACGGCTACTCCGTGCTGTCGGCCATGGCGGATATCGGCCACCATCTGGCGGAGATCGGAGTGCCCTGTTACCCGGAGGGACACGCGACGATCCCGGACGAGAACCTGGGCCGAGCCCTCCACGACAAGCAACCCCACGCCCGATACATGACGACCCAGATGTGCTTCGACGGTGGGGCCATCGCCGGTTTCCTCGCTCGCTCGCGGGCCGACGGCATCGATCTGCCGGTCCGGTTGGGCATCCCGGGCGTGGCGGAGCGGCTCAAGCTGATGCAGATCTCGGCCCGGATCGGTGTGGGGCAGTCGGTGCGCTTCCTGTCCAAGCATCGGGGATTGGTGAGCCGGTTCGTGCGACCGGGCGGCTACGCGCCCGACGAACTGCTCGAGGATGTACTCCCGAGGCTCGACGAGCGTGCGGACGAGGTTGTGGGTGTGCACATCTACACCTTCAACCAGTGCGAGACCACCGAGCGCTGGCGGCAGGAGTACCTGGCCGCTCTGTAGAGTTCCGGGTTGGACCCGCCGCGAGTCAGAGGTTTCGACACGTGACCCCTCCGAAAATTCCCGGTGCGATACCCGACCCGGCGTCGGCGGGCGTGAGCGCCCGGTTCGATGACTTCCGCGGAAGGCCGGTCCCGCTCCGGCTGGTCGAGCCGTACCGCGTCTGGGTCGCCCATCACGACGACGATGTCCCTGACGTCATCCACCGGGCCGAGTCCGAGGCTCGGGCCGGCGGATGGGTGGCCGGATTCGTCTCCTACGAGGCCGCCCCCGCCTTCGATCCCCGCCTGGCGGTCCGGCCGCCGTCGCCCGGCCTGCCTCTGGCATGGTTCGCCGGATTCCGAGCCGCGGATTCCGAGCCCGCGGGGTCCGGCGGCGATTACCGGGTCGGACCGTGGCGACCCGAGGTCTCGGACGCCCGCTACGGCCGCCATGTGGACACCATCCGGGAATACATCCGGCAGGGTGACACCTACCAGACCAACTACTCCTTCCGCCTGCGGGGACAGGTGGAGGGGGACCTCCGGTCGCTCTACTCCGACCTGCTCGCAGCCCAGGGGGGTGGGTACCACGCCTTCCTGGAGACCGGCCGTCACACGGTGGTCTCCGCCTCGCCGGAACTGTTCTTCCGCTGGGACGGGCGGCGCATCGAGAGCCGGCCCATGAAGGGCACCGTGGCCCGGGGCCGCTGGGAGCAGGAGGATTCCCGGTTCCGGGAGCGGTTGCTCGCCTCGGGCAAGGACCGGGCCGAGAACGTGATGATCGTCGACCTCCTGCGGAATGACCTGGGACGGGTGGCCAGGTTCGGCAGCGTCCAGGTGGAACGCCTGTTCGAGGTGGAGCGGTTCGAGACGGTATGGCAGATGACCTCGACGGTGGCGGCTGAGACCCGCCCCGAGGTGGGCCTGTTCGACATCTTCACCGCCATGTTCCCGTGCGGGTCGGTGACCGGGGCGCCGAAGGTCAGGACCATGGAGATCATCGAGTCCCTGGAGGCCTCACCCCGGGGCGTCTACTGCGGCGCCATCGGGTTGCTGGCGCCGCCCGGATCGGGCCGGCCGAGGGCCGAGTTCTCGGTGGCCATCCGCACGCTGGTGGCGGACACGCGCAACGGCGGGGCCGAGTACGGCGTGGGCGGGGGAGTGGTCTACGAGTCGACCGCGGCCAGGGAGTACGAGGAGGCGATGGTCAAGGCCCGGGTCCTGTCACGCCGCAGGACGCCGGTGACGCTCCTCGAGACGATGCGGTGGGAGCCCGGCCGGGGAATCTGGTTGCGGGATCGCCATCTGAGCCGGCTCCGATCCTCAGCCCGCTACCTGGGCGTGACCCTCCGGGAGGTGGCGATCGCCGACCTCCTCGAAGGCCTGTCGGGTGACGAGCCACTCCGGGTCCGCCTGCTGGTGTCCGGGGACGGGTCCGCCTCGATCGAGACGACGCCGCTCCCCCCTGGATCTCTGGTGGTGGGCTTGGCCGTCGACGATCGCCCGATCGACCGGACCGACTACCTGCGCTACCACAAGACGACCCGGCGGGAGGCCTACGAGCAGGCCGCGGCCCGGCACCCGGCCGCGGACGACGTGGTACTGGTGAACGAGCTGGGGGAGGTGGTCGAGACCACCATCTCCAATCTCGCGGCGCGGATGGGCGATGAATGGGTGACCCCACCTGTCGCCTCGGGCTGCCTGCCGGGCACCTACCGGGAGGAGCTGGTCGACCGCGGGACCCTGACCGAGCGGCGGATGTCGGTGCCCGATCTTATGGCGGCCGACGAGGTGGCGGTGATCAACTCTGTCCGAGGATGGCGAACCGCCAAGCTATTGGGCAATGGTCAGTAGCACGCGGTCGGCTGCAGGCGTGGTGGCCTGTCCGCCGGCGCCTGAGTCGTTGGTTCGCAGAGTTCGCGACCTCGTGGGCTGTTGCCCACCGGCAAAGGGGGTTGAAACTGTCACACCCTCGATATAGATTGCCGGATACCGTAATTACCAGCGGCTCCGACGTCGACCGGACCGTGTGAGGGATCAAATCGTTCGGGACCGCCCCGTCCAAGGGCTTGGGCGGACGCGTCCCGACCAAGGTGGTGGCGGCGGGGGAGGGCCCAGCGAGCGGAAGCCGCTCGCCGCGATTTTCGCGTTCTTTCCGATGCAGGAGGCTAGAAGCCGCCCACCAGAAGGATGGCTGGCACTGTCACAGCTCCGATGATCAGCAGTGCCGAACCCAGGCAGCCGGCCCGCGCAGGACCTTCCCCATCCGGAGCGGACTTGCCTTCCGGTTCGGGCTCGAGTGGTTCGGTCGGCTTCTTCTTGGCCCTTCGCGAGCTTGATGCAGGACCCCTGCGGCGTCGGTGCTTGGGCGGTTTGACCGGGTTCTCCGTGATGTGCTCGCGCAGTACCTCGGCCGTCCTGCTCTCCAGATCGAGGCGCTCGGCGGCGACCTTCTCGGCCTGGGCCCGCAGGGTGTCCAGCTCCTCACGTTGCGCAGCGGTGAGCCACCGTCTCTCCACCTTGGCGATCTCGTTCTGCGCCGTCCTGGTATCGAACAGGGCCAGAGCCTCTGAAGCGGCCTTCATGTGACGCCCGGCCGCCGCCCGGAAGCGCTTCCGCCGCCGCAGGGCGCCGTCGAGATGCAGCCTGGCGCCACGGCGTATCTCCGGCGGGATCAGAGCGAGCAGCGGGTCGGTGTCGGGATCCTCGGCCAGCCCGAGCAAACCCTCGTAATGGTCGGCCCTCGCCATTGACTGGATGCGCGCCGCCAGATGCTCCGCCCTGGTAACAGCCTCCTGACGCCTGGCCCTGACGAGGGCGCGGAGCCGCTCACGATCCGCCTCCGGCGCCCGGTCGGTCCGCGCCAGGGCGTCGGGGAAGTCCATCCTGTCCAGTGCCTCTTCGACGGCTCTCTCGTCCGGTGACATACCGGCGACAGGGTACCGACTTCCCCGCCGGCCTGCCCCACGGCCAAGAGGATGGCGGTGGGGTAGTCTCGACCGAGCGGCTCATCGGAAGGAGAAACGACATGGCGTTGCAGATCACCTCCACCGACTTCGACGACGGCGACTATCTGGGTCCGGATCACATCCTCGCGGAGGAGTACGGTTTCGGGTGTGCCGGCGGCAACAGGTCGCCGCAGCTGTCCTGGTCGGGAGCTCCGGAAGGGACCGCAAGCTACGCCCTCACCTGCTACGACCCGGATGCCCCCACCGGCTCGGGGTTCTGGCATTGGGTGGTGGTCAACATCCCCGCGGACGTGACCGAGCTGGCGGCAGGCGCCGGTGACGGGTCCGGAATCCCCGCCGGAGCGCTGCAGACGCGTACCGACTTCGGCAAGCCCGGGTACGGGGGACCGTGCCCTCCCGAGGGCGACCACCCGCATCGCTACCTCTTCACCGTCCATGCCGTGGGCGTCGCCGAACTGCCCGTCGACGCCGACACCATGCCGGCGGTGGTCGGGTTCATGCTGCACTTCAACACGCTCGCGAAGGCCGGCCTGATGGGGCTCTACAAACGCCGCTAGCCATCGGTACAGACCGGGCCGGGTCCCGGTAGAAGGGAAGGTCCACCGATGGCGGCCTCGCGGCAAGGAGTCTCATCGTCCATCCGCTGATCCGTCACGCTCTCGTCCTGTTCGCCGAACTCTTCCTGCTATTCGTGGCGGTCAGCTTCGGGCTGAACCTCCTGCGCCGGCGGGTCGGCGACGAGCGCCTCCGGACGCTCATGGGCGCTTCACCCGTCGGGGCTGCCCTGCGCGGGATCGGGGTCGGTTTCATCACCCCCTTCTGCACCTATTCGGCCATCCCGGTGCTGGTCTCCCTCCGGCGCGCCGGCGTGTCCCCGGCCGGCTACGCGGCGTTCATGGTCGCGGCGCCCGTCCTCGACCCGATCCTGTTCGGAGCGCTGCTGATCATCGTTGGCATTCCGGCCGCCGTCATCTACCTGGTGGTTGTGTTCGCGGCTTCGATGGTTCTGGCGCTCGTGGCCGAGCGGGCCGATCTCGACCGCTTCATGAAGCCCTTGAACCCGGCGGAGGTGGATGGAGGTTCCGAGCTCGACATCGGTGACTGCCCGTGGCGGGGGTTGGGGAAGGAGTGGCGTCCCGCCATGCTGTCGGCCCGGGCGCTGCTCCGCACCATGCTGCCGCTGCTGGCGCTGGGCATCCTGATCGGCCTGGCGATCGCCGCGTTCCTGCCGGCCGAGACGGTGGCCCGGGTGCCGGTCCTGTCAGGAGATGCGGCCATCCCGGCAGCGGCGGCGGTGGGGACGTTCTTCTACATCAACACCGAGTTGTTCGTGCCGATCGCCGACGGTCTCAGGGCGGCGGGTATCGGGATCGGCGCCGTGGTGGCGCTCACCATCGCCGGTGCGGGGGCCAACGTCCCTGAGTTCGTCATGCTGGCCCGGCTGACCAGCCGCAAGGTGCTGGCTGTGTTCGGCGGCTACGTCTTCGTGGTCGCCATGGCCGCCGGCCTCCTGGTCGAGCTACTGGTCGCCTCGGGAGTCCACAGATGGACCTAATCGGTACCGCCGGGGGACCCGGCTGCTGATGCCGGTCAGGATCTCGTAGGGGATGGTCCTCGCCCATGCCGCCACTTCGCCGGCCGTGATCGTTTCCTCGCCCTGGGCGCCGATGATCACCACCTCATCCCCGACCCGGACATCGGTATCGGGTCCGGCGTCGACCATGAACTGGTCCATGCATACCCGGCCCGCGACAGGGTGCCGCCGGCCCCTGATCAGCACTTCGCCCCGGTTGGAAGCCAGCCGAGGGTAGCCGTCCCCGTATCCCATCGGCACCACCACGATGCGGGTGTCGCGGTCGGGGGTCCAGGTCGCCCCGTAGCTGACCGGGTTTCCGGCGGGGAGCGGCTTCGATAGCACCACCGTGGACCTCCAGGTGAGGACCGGCCCGATGTCGACCGTCCTGGGGATCGCGTCGGTCGGGTAGACGCCGTACAGCATCAGGCCCGGCCGTACCAGGTCGAAATAGGTGCCGGGGTGCTGGAGTACAGCGCCCGAGTTGGCCAGGTGGAGCTTCGGCATGGGGAGGCCCCGGTCACCGAAGTACGAGACCACCCGGCGGTAGGTGGCTATCTGGTCGAAGGTCTGGTCGGGGTCCGGCTCGTCGGCGGTTGCTAAGTGGCTGTACACGGCCTCCACCTTCACGTGCGCGCTCCCGAGGAGGGCGTCGAACAGCCCGGCCGCGCCCTCGGGACGCACTCCCATCCGGCCCATCCCGGTGTCCACCTTGACGTGGACCCGGGCGACCACTCCCAGGCCGGCCGCGGCCTCCTCGATCGCTGCCGACGCTTCCTCCGAGGAGACGGTCATGGTGAGGCGGTAGTGGAGAAAGTCGGGAATCTGGGGGATGTCCAGGCCCCCCATCACCAGGATGGGGCAGGTGACCCCGGCCTCCCGGAGAATCACTCCCTCCTCGAGGAAGGCCACCGCCAGGCCGGGCGGTCCCAGACCCTCGAACAGCCGGGCCGCCTCCACCAGGCCGTGGCCGTAGGCGCCGGCCTTCACCACCGGCAGCATCCCGGCCGGGGCCACCGCTGCCTCGACAGCCCGGTAGTTGGCCGTAAGCTGGTCGAGATCGATCTCCACATAGGTCGGGCGGGGCACCCGCGGGGCTACGGTGGGATCGAGGACCATCGTTTCAGGAGGTTACAGGTGGGAGGTCCGGCGAGCAGATGAGCAAGGTCGACGGGGCAGGCGGGGGACGGCCCCGGTTCTTCGACACCCGGGCGGCCTACATGATGTTCCTGACCACCACCACGGAGAAGGCGGAGGTGGCTGCCCGGATCGCCCGCGAGGCCCGGCAGGTCGCGCCAGGGCCGGACGCTTTTCGCCTGTTCGACGCCGGCCTCGGGGACGCCACCGTGCTGGTCGAGGTGATGCGGAGCCTCCATGCGCTCCACCCCCATGTCCCGTGGCTGGTCGTGGGCAAGGAGATCAGCATCGAGGATGTCCGGATCGCCCTGGACCGGCTGCCCGACCGTTTCCACGAGCACCCCGAGATGGTGTTCGTGGTTACCAACATGGCCTACGGCGAGGCCACCAACCTGCGGCCCGGACCGGGGAAGGGCGAGGTGTCATGGCGGCGCACCGCCCTCGAGGGTGCTACCACCGTCGGCTTCGCCCAGCAGATACGCAGCCTCCACGACACGCTGGCCGAGGACTGGCAGGTGACGACCAGTCCCAGGACGGGCAACCCGGTCTACGTCCGTCCCGCGGTCCATGTGATCTATCGCAAGGATCGGGAGTTCATCCTTCGCCGGGTACTCCCCGATCCGGGCACCTACCGGGCAGCCTTCGATCTCGTCATCGCCTCCCAGCCCTACCGGGCCCGCACCCCGACCGAGCAAAAGGTCCGCACCGTGATCGCCCCCTTGGCCCGGGCGCTGGCGCCCGGTGGACGGCTGCTGGGGATCCACGCCTACGGCCACGATCCCGGCATGGAGATCATCCGCACCCTGTGGCCGGACGAGGATCCCTTCCGGACGGACCGCCGGGCCCTGCTGGCCGAGGCCGCCCGGCAGTTGTCTAGCCCGGCCGACCGGGATCTGGTGATGGAGGAGTGGGACGACTCGGAGTCGGTGTTCCGCTACGAGATGCGGGCCATGCCGGTCGAGGCCAAGGAACATATCGGGACGTCCGCGATCCTGGCGGCCTGGAACGCCGCCGCCTACGTGGCCCAGATCGACGAGGAGCGAATGGAGGAGGCGGTGGCGTTCGGCGCCTACCACGACGGCACCAGGTCGGTGCTCCGGCGCCACGGCCGGGTGTGGTTCAACAACGAGAGCTACGTGATCCGCCGGGAGCCGGTATGAGAGGCGGTGGGCCGTGAACGACACCATCACCGCGGTGCCCGGGGTGGAGGTCGGGCACTGGACATCGGAGGAGCACCGGACCGGGGTCACCGTGGTGGTGTTCCCCGAGCCCAACGCGGCGGCGACCGAGATCAGGGGCGCGGCGCCGGGAAGCCGCGAGACGGCGCTGCTCGCCCCGGGGATGCGGGTCCAGCAGATCCAGGCGCTGGTGTTCACCGGAGGGTCCGCCTTCGGGATGGCGGCAGCGGACGGGGTGGTCCGGGAGTTGGCCGCCGGCGGCCGGGGGCACCCAACCCGCAACGGCCCGGTTCCCATCGTCCCCGCTTCGGTCATATACGACCTCGATCGACCGTCCGGCTTCCACCCCGGAGCGCCGGAGGGAGCACTCGCCTACCGGAGCCGCTCGCCGGCGCCCGTATGTCAGGGGCGGGTGGGCGCCGGTCGGGGCGCCACCACCTCGCAGTGGCGGGGCCCCGCGGCCGTCCAACCCTCCGGGCTCGGATCCGCCCGGGTCGAGGTCGGCGCCGCGACGGTCGGCGTGCTGGCGGTGGTCAACGCGGTGGGTGACGTCTTCACCCTCGAAGGGGCGCCGCTCACCGGCGGTGAGATGGTCCCCGGCCCGCCGGCATCCGCCATCACGCCCCATGCCAATACCACCCTCGTAGTGGTGGCCACCGATGCCCGCCTCGAGCGGAACGATCTCTTCCGGTTGTGCGTGAGGTCACAGGATGCGGTGGCGGCCTGCATCCGGCCCGCCCATACCCGATATGATGGCGACTCGGCGTTCGCAGTGTCCTGTGGAGAGTTGATGGAAGATCCGGATGCGTTGGGCGAAGCCGCCTTCGTCGCCACCGGACGGGCTATCGCCGCGGCGGTGACCGGTACTCGTCCGAGCGGCCCTGACCGGACGGAAAACCCATGACCCCGGTGGAGATCCGGGAGCGCCTGGACGGGTTGGCCGTCAAGGCGGCCGCATGCACCGCCTGCCGCCTTCACGAAGGGCGCACCCAGGCCGTCTTCGCCGACGGCTCGCCGGAGGCGGACATCATGTTCATCGGTGAGGGTCCCGGCTACAACGAGGACAAGGAAGGCCTGCCGTTCGTGGGCAAGGCGGGCATGCTGCTGAACCGGCTCCTCCGCGAGGTCGGCCTGGACCGGCGCGAGGTGTACATAGCCAACGTCGTGAAGTGCCGGCCCCCGAACAACCGGGATCCCCGCCCGGACGAGATAGAGGCCTGCAAGCACTTCCTGGTCAGCCAGCTCCGGCTGGTGGACCCGGCCGTGGTCATGACGATGGGCAACTTCTCGACCAAACTCCTTCTCAAGACATCGGTGGGGATCACCCGCACCCGGGGCCAGGTGTACCCGTGGTGGGGGCGGGTGGTCGTTCCCACCTTCCATCCGGCGGCGGCACTGCGGAGCGGTCCCGCCATGGAGGCGACCATCAGGGCCGACCTGGAGCTGGCGGTGCGAACCGCCCGGGAGCGGTTGGCGGATCCGGATGCACAGGCGGGAGGGCAGGAAGAGCCTGACTCCTATCAACAGCTCGGCCTGTTCGGATGATCGTCGTCGAAGCGCCCACCCCGAGTGACACGCGCCGGATCGGCCGGGCCCTGGCGGGGCTGGTGCAGCCGGGAGACATCATCCTCCTCTCCGGATCCCTGGGGGCCGGCAAGACCGTCCTGGCCGCCGGCGTCGGCGAGGGCATCGGCGTGGCGGAACCGCTCACCTCGCCGAGCTTTGTCCTGGTCCGCCAGTACAGCGACGGGTTCATGCCGTTGCTCCACGCCGACCTCTACCGGATCGGTTCATCCGGCGAGTTCGAGGATCTGGACGTGATCGAAGCGGCTCGTGACGGCGTGCTGCTCATCGAGTGGGGCGACGTGGTGGCCGGTCGCCTGCCCGACACCTGCCTGTCCGTGGAGATCGAGGGCGCCGGTGACGCGACGCGGACCATCCGGCTCTGCCCCTCCGAGCCATGGGCCGGCCGCGCGCTCGAACCCGCCATGCGGGAAGCGGCGCACGGGGTGCGAAGGTGAGGATCCTCGGGATCGACACGGCGACGGGGGCCTCGTCGGTGGCGCTCATGGAATCGAGGCAATTGGTGGCATCCGCAGGCCGGATCGGAAGCCGGGACCACGATGCCTTCCTTGTACCGGCCATCGACTTCTGCTTCGCTCAGGCCGGATGGCATCCCGACCAGCTGGATGCTGTGGTGGTAGATGTGGGTCCGGGCCTGTTCACCGGTGTCCGGGTCGGTATCGCCACCGCCCAGGGTCTGGCCACGATGCTGGGCGTTCCGATCATGGGCGCCTCCTCTCTGGACGCCCTTGCGCTGCGGGCCACCACCGGCCACCGGTACATCTGGGCGGTGGTGGACGTCCGCCGTGGCGAGGTGGCAGTGGCCGGTTACCAGCCGGTTCCCGGCGGCGCTGCGCTGGACGCACCCCCCGAACTGGTCGGTTACCAGCAGTTCCGGGGCATCCTCGAGTCCGATGCCCGCGAAATCCTGGTGGTGGGCGACTGGGAGGCTCTGCCGCGTTCGGTACTGCGCGGACTGCGAGGCGTTCGGACCGGCATGCCCCGATATCCGTCAGCTGACGCCCTGGCCGAAGTGGTGGTCTCGAAGGCGGGGCGGGGGGAGTTCGGTCATCCCAGGGAGGTGCGACCCTTCTACATGCGCGAGCCGGATGTCACCCTCGGCTCGGTACATCGCCGGGAGGCGGGACTGTGGACCTGAACGGCGGGCTCGTGGTCCGGGACCTGCTCACCGATGACCTGGATCAGATCCTGGAGCTCGAGGCCGCCACCTTCCGGATGCCGTGGTCCCGCGAGGTGTTCGAGGCGGAGTTGGTAGCTCCGGGCCGGTCGTATCTGGTGGCGGATCATGAGGGCCGCGTCGCCGGTTACGGCGGTCTCATGCTGGTGGAACGGGACGCTCACATCAACACGCTGGCCGCCCGCCGCCCGGCGCCGGTGCCGGCTGTGGGAACCCGTCTCATGCTGGCGCTGGTGCATATCGGCCTGGCGGGCGGCGCCGAGCACCTGACCCTGGAGGTCCGGGCCTCCAACCGGCGCGCCCAGGAGTTCTACCGGAAGTTCGGCATGGCGCCGGTCGGGGTGCGGAAGCACTACTACCGGGACGAGGACGCCCTCATCATGTGGGCGCATGACATCACCGGTCCCGGCTACCGGGAGCGGCTCCGGCTGATCGAGGACGCACTGCCTTGAGCGGTCCCCTGGTGCTGGCGTTCGAGACCTCGTGCGACGAGACGGCGGTCGCGGTCACCGAGGGTCGGCGGGTGCTGTCCAACGTGCTCTCGTCGCAGGTGGACATGCACGCCCGGTTCGGGGGAGTGGTCCCCGAGGTGGCCGCCCGCGCCCACGTCGAGGCAATCCGCTCCCTCACCCACCGTGCGCTGCGGGAAGCCGGGGTCCACCCCGACTCGCTGGACGGTATCGCCGCCACTCAAGGCCCGGGCCTGGTCGGCTCGCTCCTGGTGGGCTTCTCATTCGCCAAGGCCATGGCGTGGAGCCGCGGTCTTCCGTTCCTCGGGGTTGACCACATGGAGGGCCACCTGTTCGCGCCCCGCCTGGACTTCGACGAGTTCCGGCCTCCGGGCGTGGTCCTGCTGGCATCGGGCGGCCACAGCCAGGTGGTCCTCATCAACGGATGGGGGGACTACCGTGTCCTCGGCCAGACCATCGACGACGCTGCCGGCGAGGCGTTCGACAAGCTGGCCCGCTTCATGGGGCTGGGCTTTCCGGGCGGGCCGGCGATCGACGCCCTCTCCGAGACTGGAGACCCCGACCGGATCAGGTTCCCCAGGGCGCTGGCCGACCGCCGCTACGACTTCTCCTTCTCGGGCCTCAAGACGTCCGTGGTAACGACCCTGGAGAAGGCGAGGGCGTCCGGGACCCTACCCTCCAGGGAGGACGCCGCCGCATCGATCCAGGAGGCGATCGTCGATGTGCTGGTGCAGAAGACGATGAACGCGGTCGAGGATCACGGTGTCGAGATCGTCGGCGGCGGGGGCGGCGTGGTCGCCAACCGGCGCCTCCGGGACCGGCTCGGAGAGGAGGCCGACCGCAGGGGCGTGGGACTGTTCCTGCCCAGGCCCATCATGTGCACCGACAACGGCGCCATGATCGGCGCGGCGGCGGCCTTCCGGCTGGAGCGCGGCGAGCGAACCGAGTGGCGGGCCGGGGTCGATTCCTCGATGAAGCTCTGACTCGGTAGGAGGCTCGATGCCATACGCAGGGCATCGAGGAAGGCGGCGGATCATGGATCTGGATGAGGGTGGTGGGGAGTGAGCGGAAGGGGGCGCGGTTCGGCTACCGATCGTCGACCAAAGCGTCCCAGGCTATGTCGATCATCCGACCCACCGCGTCCCTGACGACGTCTCGGTGGGGGTCGTAGTAGTCCATGTCCTCGTTCGTCTCCGCCAGCGGGCTGCCGTCCACCGCCAGGATGGCGCCCGCCTGTCTCCCCGCCAGTCCGGCCAGCACGAACAGCGCCGCGCACTCCATCTCCACCGCCTTCACTCCGGTCTTCTGCCACATGGGCACCGGCGAGCCCAGAATGTCGTGGAGGAAGAATGCGGCATTGGTCAGCGTCACTCCCTCGTGGATGTTCTCGGCGCCCTCGGCAGCGCGCCGCAGCGCCATCACCACCTCGACCGAAGCCAGGGCGGGATAGCCGTCGGGCACTATCTGGGGGGTGTAGCCCTCGTTGCGCACCGCCCCGGTTGCGATCACCAGGTGGCCGTCCATGACGTCGTCCTGCATGCCTCCGCAGGTCCCCGCCCGGATCACACGCTGCGCGCCGGACAGAAACAACTCCTCGAAGCACACCGCGGCACCCGCCGCCCCCACCCCGTGAGAGGACACTCCCACCCGGGTTCCCCGGTGGTGGCCCACCAGGGTGACGTATTCCCGGAAGCGGCCTATTTCGGCGGCGCCCTCGAGCCGCGAGGCCGCCCGCAGGGCGCGGTCGGGATCGCCGACCACCAGCATCCGCTCCGGCACGTCATCGGAATCAACGCAAAGCAAGGGGAGGAACATGTGTCAAACGACCCTTTCGTTTCCGCCGTCGACGGGAATCTGCGCTGGGGTGGCCACCGCGAACCTCTCACCGACCAGTCCGGCAACCACCGCGGCCACGTGGCCGGAGGTGACCGCCGTTCCCAAGAGGTTCCGCTCGCTTGTACGACTCTACATCCATGGTGTATCGTGCCGCCGGCTCGGCGATCAATTGGCGGCGTTCCGGCTGGAGCGGGGCGAGCCGCCGAGTGGCAGGCCGGGGTCGATTCCTCCATGTGGCTGTGAGCCGGTAGGGTCGCGCCCGCCACTCACTCACCTGCGCCGCGTTGGCAGACCGGCGCCGCCCCGGTTAGCAATCCGCCGTAGAGGCTGCTAACCTCTGGCACTCGTAAGAAGAGATTGCCAACAGGTTCGCCGTTTCCCGGCCGGCCGGTTGGCATCTCGCACGTAACGCCACCTTATTCAAGGAGGACTTCGGATGAATCTGAAGCCACTCGGCGACCGCGTGATCGTCCAGCCCAATGATGAGGACGAGCAGCGCACGGCGTCGGGACTGGTAATCCCTGACACGGCCAAGGAAAAGCCGCAGACCGGCACCATCCTGGCCGTCGGACCCGGCGATCTCAACGATGACGGCGATCGCATCCCGGTGGATGTTGCCCCGGGCGACACGGTCGTCTACTCGAAGTACGCCGGAACCGAACTGAAGTACGAAGGCGAGGAGTACCTGATTCTCGCGTCCCGCGACCTGCTGGCCATCGTCGGCTGACGGTAGCGGCAGGACAGGCCTCGAGAAAGGAAACTCACAATGGCAGCGAAGGATCTTCGTTTCGACGAGGACGCGCGGCGCGGTCTGGAGTCGGGAGTCAACAAGCTCGCCGACGTGGTCAAGGTAACCCTTGGACCCAAGGGCCGCAACGTCGTGCTGGAGAAGAAGTGGGGAGCCCCGACCATCACCAATGACGGGGTGACCATCGCCAAGGAGATCGAGTTCGAGGATCCATGGGAGAACATGGGTGCTCAGCTCGCCAAGGAAGTAGCGACCAAGACCAACGACGTGGCCGGCGACGGGACCACCACGGCGACGGTGCTGGCCCAGGCCATGGTGCGGGAGGGACTCCGCAACCTGGCGGCCGGTGCCAACCCGATGGGCCTGAAGCGCGGCATCGAGTCGGCGGTGGGAGCGGTTACCGATTTCATCGATGACTTCTCCAAGGACATCGAGACCACCGAGGAGATAGCGTCGGTGGCGGCCATCTCGGCGGCCGATCCCGAGATCGGCGCCACGATCGCCGAGGCGTTCGAGAGCGCCGGCAAGGACGGCGTGATCACGGTGGAGGAAGGCCAGACCTTCGGACTCGAGCTCGAGTTCACCGAGGGGATGCAGTTCGACAAGGGCTACATCTCGCCGTACTTCATCACCGACCCCGATTCCCAGGAAGCGGTGCTGGAGGACCCCTACATCCTGATCGCCAACCAGAAGATCAGCTCGGTCAACGACATGCTCCCGGTGCTGGAGAAGATAATGCAGACCGGCAAGCCCCTCATGGTGCTGGCCGAGGACGTGGAGGGCGAGGCCCTTGCCACCCTGGTGGTCAACAAGATCCGCGGGACGTTCGCATCCCTCGGTGTGAAGGCCCCGGGATTCGGCGAGCGGCGCAAGGCCATGCTCCAGGACATCGCCATCCTCACCGGTGGCACGGTCATCTCCGAAGAGGTCGGGCTCAAGCTGGACGGGGTAGCCCTCGACATGCTGGGCCGGGCCCGCCGGGTGATCGTGGCGAAGGACAACTCGACCATCGTCGACGGCGCCGGCGCCGAGTCGGACGTCAAGGCTCGGATCCGCCAGATCGAGCGGGAGATCGAGAACACCGACTCCGACTGGGACCGCGAGAAGCTGCAGGAACGCCTGGCCAAGCTGGCCGGCGGGGTTGCGGTCATCAAGGTCGGTGCGGCCACCGAGGTCGAGCTCAAGGAGAAGAAGCACCGGATCGAGGATGCGGTGTCTGCTACCCGGGCTTCTGTCGAGGAAGGCATAGTGGCCGGTGGCGGCGTGACGTTGCTGCGGGCCCAGACTGTGGTGGACGGCGTCGACGGCGGTACCGCGGACGAGAAGACCGGGCGGTCGATCGTGCGGCGTGCTCTCGAGGAGCCCCTCCGCCAGATCGCTTCCAATGGCGGCTACGAGGCCGGTGTTGTGGTCGACAGGGTACGCCACGGTGAGGGGGCCTTCGGCTTCAACGCCCAGACCGGCGAGTACCAGGACCTGCTGGAAGCCGGGATCCCGGATCCGGCCAAGGTGACCCGGTCGACCGTGCAGAACGCCGCGTCGATCGCCGGCCTGCTGCTCACCACCGAGGCGTTGGTGGCCGAGCACAAGGACGATTCGCCCCCGGCCGGGGATCACGGCCACGGCGGCGGTGCACCCGGGATGGACTTCTAGCCCACTCCGACTCGCACACAGGACTACGGACGGCCCGCCTCCTCCGAGGCGGGCCGCTCCGCGTCCGGCGGGGCGAGTAGTGGTGGTTCGGCCCTTCCGGAGCCGGCCAAAAGCGGGTTCTTGCGAGGCGCGGCAGGTATCATCGCGGCCATGACAAACACCATCTCGACCCAACCACTGCCACAGGTAGAACTCGCCTTCAAGCCCACCCCCCTCCAGTACTTCCCGCGCCTCCGGGACAGCTGGGGAGGCCCCCATATCTGGGTCAAGCGCGACGACCTGACCGGCTTCGGCCTCTCGGGCAACAAGGTGCGCAAGCTGGAGTTTCACCTCGCCGGAGCGATCGAGTCCGGTTGTGACACGGTGATCACCTGCGGCGCCTACCAGTCCAACCATTGCCGGGCCACCGCCCTGGCCGGCGCCCGGTTGGGGCTCGATGTGAAGCTGGTGCTCCGCACCCCCGACGGGAACGAACCGGACGCTTCGGTGGCCAACCTGAGGATCGACACCCTGGCTGGCGCCGAGATCAGCTACATCTCCGAGGCGCAGTGGCCCGACCGGGACGAGATCATGGCTGCGGACGCGGCCGAGCTGGCCGGACAGGGCCACAAGTCGTGGGTGATACCCCAGGGCGCATCGGACAAGCTGGGGATGTGGGGTATGTCGCTGGGCTTCCGGGAGTTCATGGAACAGGCCCCGGAGGTGATCGGCGCGGACGTGGCGGCCGTGTGCCATACGGGATCGTCGGGCGGTACCACGTCCGGCTTCGGCTGGGGCGCCGACCGCACCGGTTTCTCGAATCCGGTCGTGGCCCTGTGTATCTCGGAGCCGGCCCAGAACCTGATCGACCGGGTCGACCGGATCTGGAGGGCCGGGGTGGAGACCTTCGGGGGCGAAATGCCGCAGCCCGATCTCCAGTACGTGGATGACTACCTCTGCGGCGGCTACGGAAAGTCGACCGACGAGCTGGTCGAGACCATGGTGGAGGCCACCCGGCTGACCGGCCTGCTCTTCGACGTCACCTACACCGGCAAGGCGATGTACGGGTTGAAGAACGAGATCCGCAAGGGCCGTTTCGATTCCGACGACCACATCGTCTTCTGGCACACAGGAGGCGGCTTCGGCGCCGTCAACTGATGGAGCGGCTTCCGGCCGGATCCGATGGATAATCCTCGGTCAGGTGGTACGCACGTCTAGCAGGGCCTGCCTGCCTCCCCTCACTTGTCGCAGGGCACGTTCCAGGGCGTCTTGGAGCTCGGCGGGATCGTCCACCTCCTCGGCATTGGCGCCGCATGCGGAGGCCACCTATGCGAAGGCGGGTGACGGGCTGAGATCGGTGAGCGGGTAGTTACCGGAAGTCTCGGCCCAGCCGTCCGGTGCGATCCTCCGGACCGCGGTGCGTACAGCCTTCCAGCTGCTGTCGTTGAACACGATCACCAGGAGGGCGAGTCCGAGTTGCTCGGCCGCAAGATGGCAGGCCAGAGGGTTGCTGAAGATGTAGGCGCCGTCGCCCAGTGTGCATACGACGGTGCGGTCCGGCTCCCCGAGCTTGACTCCCTGCGCGGCACCGAAGCCCCAGCCCAGTCCCGAGACCGCTGACGGAGCGTAGTAGCTGCCCGGGCGATCGAGCTCGAGCTGGTCCGAAAGGTCGTCGTACTCGTTGATGACGATTCCATCCGGCGCAAGTGCGTCTCCGATGGGGCGGGAGAGGAAGGCCGGGTCGATGGGCCGGGCCGGAGCGCGCTGGCCGAGAATCAGCCTCGGGCGCCGCAGGTGCGGCGAGTAGCTCCCGGCAGGGACAGGTAGACCGGACCGGCCGGCTCGGAGGTGGCCACTGCGAGCGCCCGGTCGACCGCTTCGTTCACCTGGCGCGGGTAGCGCAACTCGTAGTCCCAGCGCGTGTACTCACGCACCATGGACGCCTGGTCGAATCTCTCCTAGGCCCAATGGATGTACATGTCGCGCGATCCTGGGCTCCCATCGGCGAGAACCGGTGTTCTGCCCGCCATCACCAGCATCGGAACCCGCTGCCGGGATGCGTTCATGATCCCCGAGGAGGCGTTTGCCGTTCCGACACTCACATGGAGGAAGACCGCAGACGGCATACCGGTCGCCATCGCGTGACCGTGCGCCATGCTTACCGCCGCCATCTCGTGGGCAACCGTGACGGGTTGCGGCACAGGCACGATGCCTTCCGCATCGAAGTGGGCGTAGGGCTTCGATCAGCGGTGCGGCATCGGTTCCCGCATTGGCGAACAGATAGGGCACGCCGGCCCTTCCGAGCCGGAGCAGAAGGGCTTCAGCGACTGTAAGGCTCGATCCGCTCATCCGGCCCTCCCGCTCGAGATCGACCAGAGCGGAGCATTACCGACCCGGGCCGGGCTCGCCAGCAGGCCGGGACGCGAATGGCCACCAAACCTCACAGGTGTTCCCGCGGTCAGTCCTGATTTCAGAGGCCGTCTGTCGGATAGGGCTCCGCCCGCAAGACGCCCTAGGCGTCAGCGACGACCTGGTCTTCTTCCGGGTCCTCGGGAGGGGTTGCGGTAACCGGTTCCTCGGCCGGAGCGGCGATCGCGGACTCAGGCTCGGGCGTCGCGCTGTCACGGCCGAGACTTACCCGCGCCTCCGCTGTGAATTGGGTTCTCGGAGAATCCGGATTGGCAGCATGAGGCTCGGGGGCCAGTTCGGGCTCTTTCGGTTCGCGGTTCATGGTCACGGTCACGATCCGGTTCTGGAGTAACCAGCCCACGGCGCCGACTCCTCCGATGAATGCGAACAGTTTCAGCAACCTCTTCATTGGTAATGCCAGTCTCTTCTCGGTTGTGATCCGCCGGCCCCGGAGCCACCTCCGGTGGCAAGGACGTTACGTCCCCGATGGTACTAGACCTCCGAACACCTGGATACACCGGTCGCAGATTCGTAAAGATTCTGTGAGGATCTCCGCTAGACACCGATGCCCCATCCCGCGAGTATCCGTCCACCCCTGCCGCAGACCTCCACGTCACCCGAGAACTATGACCGGCAGCCGATGGATCGAAGCGCATGGAACGAAAAGTGTCACACCCCGTCTATGCGTTGCCTGTCGCCAAGCACCTACACCGGACGCAAGCGTCTCACCGATCGGAGCGGCCCGGCCCGCAGGGAACATTCACAGGCTCCAAAGGGGCGACCCCGCCGTGACCCGACCCCAACCCGGGCATGGCCGAACACGCCCCAAGCCAAGGGACAGGTGGTGGCGGTGGAGGGCCCAGTGCGGAGCGCCGTTCCGGCGCGATTTTCGCGACTTTCGATTCTTGGGGATGAGAACACCGCCCATGACGCCCTGTTCCTCAGGTTCTGGGCACCGCTGGTGGTGTTCTGTTCCTCAGGCTCTCCGCACCGCTGATGACGCTCTGTTCCTCAGGTTCCTCGCACCATCAGCGACGTCCTGATCCACGGGTGTTCTTCCAACGATTCGTGGTGCCAGAGGATCGGCAGGATTCCTGCTGTAGCCTCGCCGGAGGAACCGGTGGGGCTGGAAGGAAGTTGCCTTGAAGATCGACTACTACCTGGAGGACAGCTCGCTGGGCGCGGTCGCGGAGCAGGCGGCGCGGGCCCGGGCCATCGGCTTCGACGGGGTCTTCACGGCCGACACTGCACATGACCCGTTCCTGCGGGTGATGGCCGCCGCGTCCGCAGCCCCGGATGTCGAGGTCGGGACGTCGGTCGCGGTGGCGTTCGCGCGGTCGCCGATGGTGGTGGCCCAGACCGCCTGGGATCTGGCTTCCTTCACCGGAGGCCGCTTCCTGCTGGGCCTGGGAACGCAGGTGAAGCCCCACATCGAGCGGCGATTCTCGATGCCCTGGGGCCGTCCGGTGGAGCGAATGGCCGAGTTCATCGGCGCCCTGAGGGCCATCTGGGATGCCTGGCAGAACGGAACCCGCCTCCGCTTCAGGGGTGAGCACTACTCGCTCACGCTGATGACTCCCTTCTTCGATCCGGGTCCGATTGCTCATCCGGAGGTGCCCGTCCATGTAGCGGGGGTCGGCCCCCGGATGTCCCGGCTGGCCGGGGAGATTTGCGACGGCTACCACGTCCATCCCTTCCACACCGTCCGGTACCTGCGTGAGGTCACCCTCCCGGCCATGCGCAAGGGCGCAGATGCGGCCGAGCGTTCGCTCGACCGGGTGGAGATGGCGACGCCCGTGATGGTGGTAACCGGCCGGGACGAGAGCCAGATGGATGAGGCGCGTAGCGGAGTCAGGCAGCAGATCGCCTTCTACGCCTCCACGCCCGCCTACCGCCGGGTCCTCGATACCCATGGCTGGGACTTCGGTGCGGCACTCGCCGCGCTGGCGACGAGGGGCCGGTGGGAGGAAATGGCCGATCTGATCCCCGACGAGGTGGTCGCCCAGGTCGCGGTGGAGGCGCCGGTCGACCGGCTCGGGTCTGCCATCAGAGCTCGTTACGAGGGGTTGGCGGACCGGGTGGGCTGCTCTTCGGCGGGAGGCATACTGGCCTCGATCACCGATGAGGAGTGGGACACGATCCTGGCCCAGATCCGGGGCTGACAGCTGTGGAGGCGCTCGGCGGCCTCAGCCGCTCAGGGCGAGGGCTGTCTCGACCCGAGGGTCGGCCACCGCCTCCCGCAGGCCTCCCGGTGACACGGCGATCGCAGATATGGGTCCCCAGTCCGCTTCCCAGGGGCCGTCGACACTGATCCCGTGCCCGCGAGTTCGCAGGGCGTCGATCATCAGGGAGTCGGTCCGGCTCTCCACCGAGACCATGGATGCGGTGGTGTTGATGTCCTGGATGGTCCAGCGGGCAACAGTCTGGGCGATGCCTGGTTCGAGCCCTGCATGGTGCAGGTGCGCCCCCATCTGGGCCAGCAGTTGGGGCTGCTGGTGGCCACCTCTTGTGCCCAGGACTAGCGCCAGCCGGTCCCCTTCAGTCCAGATAGTGGGCGACAGCGTATGGAGCGGCCGCCGGCCCGGCCTCCACTCGTTGGGATGGCCGGGAACGAGGTTGAACCCGGCGCCCCGGTTGTGCAGCCATACGCCAGTCCGCCCCGCGGACAGGCCGGAGCCGATGCCGTGGAAGTTGGACTGGATCAGGGACACCCCCATCCCGTCACCGTCCACCGCGCACATGTAGGCAGTACCGCCGGCCGCGGGCACCGGGCGGCGCCACGAGCCGGCCGCGGCAGGGTCGATCCGGTTCCTGCGCTCCGCCAGCTTCTCCGGGTCGAGCATGGCAAGGTCGGGCCCGGTGTCCGGATCGTAGAGAAGGTGGTCGCGTTCCCAGGCCATGGAACGGTATGCCTCGATCAGGGCATGCCAGTAGTCGGGGTGTTCCGGGTCCCCGGTCGTGTCCAGTTGCTCGAAGATCGAAAGGGTGGCCAGAGTCAGGTACCCCTGGCTGTTGGGCGGAGTCGTCCAGGCGGTCCTGCCGAACAGCGCGGCGGACAGGGGTTCGACCCAGCGGGCTTGGCAACGGGCCAGGTCCTCACGAGTGATGAGGTTGCCGGTCGCCTCCGGGATGGCTGTTCCCACCCGATCCAGGTAGAAAGCGTCCCGGCCGGCCGCTGCGGCCCGCAGGGATCCGGCCAGGAACGGCCGGCTTATCCGCTGGCCGACCGCGGGGGGCCGCCCGTCCGGGAACATGGGAGGCGCCGAAGCCTGCGTCAGCAGTTGGGCGGCGTTGGCCGTCCATGCCCTCGACAGCTCCTGCGAGGCGGGGAAGCCGTCCTCGGCCAGCCGGATGGCCGGGCGCAACACCTCGGACAGTGGCAGCAACCCGTAGCGTTCCGAGAGGGCGTGCCAACCGTCCACGCAGCCCGGCACGGTGACCGTGGGCGCCCCGCCGATGGGCATGGTTGTATGACCTGCATCGCGCAGAGCCGATGCGCTGGCGCCCGATCCGGCCCGGCCCGAGGAGTTGAGGCAGGCGGGGGAGGCGGTTCCGGATCGGTGCACCAGGGCGAACAGGTCGCCCCCTATCCCGCAGGTCTCGGGCGCGACCGTCCCCTGTACTGCGTTGGCGGCGATCGCCCCGTCGACCGCGTTCCCGCCGCCCTCCATGACTTCGATGGCGGCCAGCGTCGACAGCTCGTGCGGGGCAACCGCCGCCGCCCCGAAACCGCGAGCGGTACGAACCGGAACCGGATGGATCATCGCACTTAGGTTAGGGGAACCGGTGGCTACCCTCCCCGGCGGAGAGGAGTGCCGGCGATGCCATCCCGTCCTGCCAACCTGGAGGATGTCTTCCGCGACATCATGGCCAATTTCGCGGCCAGCGTGACGGTGGTGACCAGCTATTGGGACGAACGCCACCACGGGCTGACGGTGTCCGCGTTCACCTCCGTGTCGCTGGTTCCCCCTCTGGTGTTGATCTGCATCGACCATGCCTCGCACAGCATCGGGGCACTCCGGGAGGCTGGTGGTTTCACCGTCAACATGCTCCGGGAAGGCACTGCTGACCTGGCGCTGCGGTTCGCCTCCAAGGACCCCGACAAGTTCCGGGACCTGCCCGTGCGGGCGCCCCGGTACGAGGGCGCCGGTCTGTGCCTGCCCTCGCACTCCTTCGCCTGCCTCGAATGCCGCACGGTCGAGTCGGCCGAGGCGGGGGATCACACCATCTTCATCGGCCAGGTGGAGCACGCCGCCCGCTATGACCCCGGCCGCCCCCTTCTCTACTGGCAGCGGGACTTCCGCCGCCTCCAGCCCGACTAGGCAACGGACGGCTTCCGGCTACCGCGCCGACTCTCTTCGGTCGGGATACCGGCCGTGGATGCCAGCCCGTGCCTCACTCACATCCCCGGACGTGACTCGATCCCTCTGAAGCCGGGGCGCTTCGGTGCTGGCAGCAACAGTCGAGTACTGGCGATTCCCCGAGGCACTCAGTCAGCGGACGAGTAGCCGGAGAGCGGCCCGCCCGCGGTCGGCCTGAGAGGTGGGCAACTGCGACCAAGCCCGGTGTAGGGGGTCGAGCATCTCGCAACGAGCCCGGATGCGCTGTTTGTCCTTTGAACTGAGTTTGTCTCGCAATTCAATAGGTTGTTGGATGAGGCTCAAGAGAAGCGCCAGGTCGCTGCGTTGGTCATCGGGAACGTCGTCGACGGCAACAGCAGCCGCCTTGACTACGAGGGCGCCGAGTAGCGAAGGCCTGGGCAGGAGACCTTGGGATGGCCCAGCAGCAATTGGTAACAACTCCGTTCGGTTGAGTGCCTGGGTTCCTCCCGGAACTTGAACGGTGTGACCTGGTGGAGTAGTGGTCACGTCCGTTCTGGGCCCCAGACCTTCGGGTGCCAGCACATCGATGCTTACCCTATCGCGGCGGTAACGGTGCGCGACTCCATCCGGTGACGCCCCGGCCAGGACGAACCCGCGACCCTCAATGGCCTGGACGAATTCTTTAACTCCGCCGGTAACTACACGGGCATTGACCAAGACGTCGAGATCGGTGGACAACCGTTGAGGGCGCACCCCGGCCTCGGTAGCGTGTACCAGCACCATCTGCCCACCGATCAGTGTCTACTCCAGAGGTCGCAGGTCGGCGAGTTCCAGCAAAGTGTCCCAAAAGGTGTATTCATGATCACCTAGCGTTGGGAGTTCGACCGGTGCCCGGTCGAGAACCGGCCATCGGCTCACGGACACGCCAGGAGGGGGGCGGCAGCTCGTCGGGACCGGCCGTCGCCGGCTTCGAGCAGGTCGACAGCCACTACCGGCGCCGGTGCTACCTCCTCGTCCGAGTCGAACGGCCAGAACTCGTCCTCGACCACCCGCAACACAACGTTGGGTCGCTCCGCGTAACGGTCCAAGGCCAACCGATCGACAAGGTCAGACACAACCGACGAGCGAACGTAGCCTTCGAACTCGTCCACCGCGACCAGATCCAGTTGATAGTGGTTTGCTGCGCTCACACCGGAGCGAACCACACCCTCTGCGGCCGCAAGCATGCCGACAACCGAAGGATGTGCGTAGTAACGACGTGGCTCGGCCCGCACCGCCAACCTCCCTAGGCAGTGTTCCAGACCGGATTCAAGGCGGCGACGGGCCCGTGCGCGCTGTGAAGCGGATAGGGCAACTGCCCGACCCGACGCGACAGCCAACAGAGCCCACGCCGAAGCCGGATGCCATGGTCTACCCACAGGCGGCCGCCGATGCCTGAGGGGCTCAAGGTCGGCACGATCGACAACCCATGTTCGCCCGACTCGCTGACCCGTCAAGGTCCCGTTGGAGAGCATCTGACGAACCCGCCGAGCGCTCACCTCCAATACGGCAGCTGCGTCTCCAACCCCCAACATTGTCATGACAAAATACTACCGTAAACAGAAATAATTTAGCAAATAATCCCTGGGCTCTATGACGTGCCGAAGTCGTGGTGGATGAACGCCTCCAGGGTTTCGCCACTGATCTGGCCGTTGACCTGGCGGGTGATCGAGCCGTCCGCTCCTATCAGGTAGGTGACTGGGAGCCCCATGAAGGGGTAGTTGTCCGTGACGCTCAGGCTGTCGTCGACTCCGAGCGGGTAGGACGCCCCGACTTCGGCGGCGAAGGTCTCGGCGGGTCCGGGAGCATCCTCCACGGCTACGCCTAGGAACGCCACCTGCGGATTCTGCTCCGCCACCCGCGAGAACTCCGGGATCTCGACCCGGCAGGGGCCGCACCAACTGGCCCACAGGTTGAGCACCAGGGGGCGACCGTCGGTGGATCGGTACTCGGACATCACGAACCTGGACCCGTCGAACAGCGCCACGGACATGTCCGGGGCGGGTTCTCCGGCCAGAGGGCCTCTCGGGAAGCCCGTCACATCTATCGAGACGGATCCGGCGGCATCACCCCCTGACGGGCCGGAGGGACGGGTCAGGGCCACGGCCCCGGCGAACACGGTCACCGCCATTGCGGTGGTGGCGATCTTCCAAGCCAGCGGCATCCGCCGCCGTTCTGCGCGCTCCGGGGGAGAGGGGGGCGCCGTGCCGGTGGGCGGATGATGGTTCGACTCGGCCACGGTCGCAGAGTAGCGAGGGCCGGTCCGTAGTCACGGGCAAGGGTCGGTTTCCCATCATTTTTCGCGTTCTCGCCGCAGAAGGCCGAAAGTGTCACAGTCCCCTCGTAGCTTTCGCATCGTCAAGCACCGAAGTGATCGACAGTACTCAGACGTCGGTCCGATCACTCAAGGGAACAGCGAGAACGTCCGGGGCGAACCCACCCTTATCCCCGACAGGGGATAGGCATGGCCGGCCACGCCCCAGGATTCCAGGAGGTGGTGGCGGGGGCCGGGCCCGCCGGCGGAGCCGTTTCCGCGGTTTTCGCGTTCTGTCGTTCCCGGGTCGCCGCCGGCGCTCTGCGGATCGTCCCCGGAACGCCTGCTCGGCCGGGCTGGCATGTCACCAGCCGCTCCTAGACTCCGTGCGCTACCCAACCAGAGGACGGAGAGGACATGCCGCGCAGGGACGGATACACCCAAGGAGAGCCGTGCTGGGCGGACCTCAGCGCGGAGGATACCGAGGGCGCCAAGGCCTTCTACGGAGGGCTGTTCGGCTGGACCTGGGAGGAGCGAGGCATGCCGGAGGTGGGCATGCCATATTGGTTGGCTCAGAAGGACGGTTCGAGCGTGGCCGGACTGGGGCCGATCACGCCCGAGCTGCTGGCCATGGGGCTGCGGTCGGTATGGAACACCTACCTGGCGGTCGACTCGGCTGACGATGCCTACCAGAAGGCGATCGAAGCCGGCGCGAGGGGACTCATGGAACCGTACGACGTGATGACCGCGGGCCGGATGGCCTACATCATGGACGACCAGGGGGCTTGCTTCGGTTTCTGGCAGGCGAGAGAGCACAAGGGCGCCCAGCTGATCAAGGAGCCGGGGGCGATGAGTTGGCACGAGCTCTACGTACCGGATGTCGGCGCGGCGACCGGGTTCCTCGGCGCCGTCCTCGGCCTGGCCGCCGAGACCGCCGACATGGGCCCGATGTCCTACACGCTCCTCAAGGCCGGTGACGCGATCGTGGCCGGTGTCATGGAGCCTCCCGAGAACGTCCCTCCGTCATGGAGCGTCTACTTCGGCACCGCCGACATCAACGAGACCGCCGCCGGGGTGACCGAACTGGGCGGCCAGGTGATGAACGGCCCCTTCCCCACCCCGCTCGGGCAGATGATCGTGGCCGCGGACAGCGCCGGAGGGGTGTTCCTCGTCCACGACTACTCCGCCCAGGGTCCGGGATGACCGGGTCGGCGGACTAGCAACCCGGAATCAATCCGTGGCGGCCATTTCCTTCAGGACGGTGTGGAGGATCCCGCCGTTACGGTAGTAGTCGACCTCGACCGGGGTGTCGATCCGGGCCAGCGCCTGGAACCGCGTCACGGAACCGTCCTCCCCCCGGGCCGTGACCGCCAGCTGTTGCCTCGGCCTCACGGAGTCGTCGACATCGATGCCGTACGTCTCGGATCCGTCCAGGCCCAGCGAACCGGCGCTGTCGCCCGGCATGAACTCGAGGGGCAGGATTCCCATCCCCACCAGGTTGGACCGGTGGATCCGTTCGTAGCTCTCGGCCAGTACCGCCTTGACCCCCAGCAGGAACGGACCCTTTGCGGCCCAGTCCCGGCTCGATCCCATCCCGTAGTCGATCCCGGCGATCACGATGGTGGGAGTCCCGGCGGCCCGGTAGCTCAGTGACGCCTCGAAGATGCTCTTCACCTGCCCGTCGGTGAAGTCGGTGGTCCATCCACCCTCGGTTCCCGGCGCCAGGTGGTTACGTACGCGGAGGTTGGCGAACGTGCCTCTGGCCATGATCCGGTCGTTGCCCCGGCGGGACCCGTAGCTGTTGAACATCAGGGTCGGAACGCCGGACTCATGCAGATACTTCCCAGCCGGGGTGTCGGCCGGGATCGAACCGGCCGGGGAGATGTGGTCGGTGGTGACCGAGTCCCCCACCATCACCAGCACGCGGGCATCGCGGATGGGCGTGATGGTGTCGGCCTCCATCGTCAGACCGTCGAAGAACGGCGGCGCCTGGATGTAGGTGCTTTCGGGATCCCACCGGAACAGGTTGGAGGGGTGGGTGGTGATCTCCTGCCACTCGGAGGAGCCGTCGAACGCGGTCGAGTACTGGCGGGTGAACTGATCGGAGGAGATGGACCCGGAGGCGATGTCGGCGATCTCGGCGGGTGAGGGCCAGATGTCGCGCAAATAGATGTCATTGCCGGCGGGATCCTTCCCGAGCGGTTCGGAGGTCAGGTCGATGTCGACTGTCCCGGCCAGGGCGTATGCCACCACCAGCGGCGGTGAGGCCAGGTAGTTGGCTCGGATATGAGGGCTGATCCGTCCCTCGAAGTTGCGGTTGCCGGACAGGACCGACGCCACCACGAGGTCGTGGCTGTCTATCGCGCCGGCGATGGGTTCGGGGAGGGGGCCGGAGTTGCCGATGCAGGTGGTGCACCCGTAGCCGACGTTGTAGAAGCCGAGTGCCTCCAGGTCTTCGGTGAGGCCGGCCCGGTCGAGATAGTCGGTCACCACCCTGGAGCCGGGCGCCAGGGAGGTCTTGACCCAGGGCCGGCGGGTGAGGCCCAGCCGCCGGGCCTTGCGGGCCAGCAGACCGGCCCCGATCATCACCTCCGGGTTGGACGTGTTGGTGCAGCTGGTGATGGCGGCGATGACCACCGATCCGTCCATCAGGTCGAAGGTGGCCCCGTCGCTCTCCACTCCTCCTGCGCCCTCGGGGTGACCGTGACCGGCGAAGGTGGTCTCCCTATCAGCCGCCCACTGGTCCTTCATGGAGGCGAGAGCGATGCGGTCCTGGGGCCGGCGCGGCCCGGCCAGGGCGGGTTCGATGACGCCCATGTCGACCTCGATCAGAGACGAGTAGACGATGTCGTGGCTGTCGTCCCGCCACAATCCCTGGAGACGGGCATACTGCTCGACGGTCTCGATCAACTCGGGGGAGCGTCCGGTCAATTCCAGATAGGAGATGGTCTGCTGATCGACCGGGAAGAAGCCGCAGGTGGCGCCGTACTCCGGTGCCATGTTGGCGATGGTGGCCCGGTTGGCCAGTGGCATGGCGTCGAGGCCGGGGCCGTGGAACTCGACGAACCGGCCGACCACCCCGTGTTCACGAAGGATCTCGGTGACCCGCAGCACCAGGTCGGTGGCTGTGGCCCCTTCGGGCAGGCGTCCGGTGAGCCGGACCCCGACCACCTCCGGAACCAGCATGAAGATCGGCTGGCCTACCATCGCCGCCTCCGCCTCGATGCCGCCCACTCCCCAACCGAGGACGCCGAGGCCGTTGATCATCGTGGTATGCGAGTCGGTCCCGACCAGCGAGTCCGGGTACAGGGTGGCGCCGTCGTCCCAGATCACCTGGGCCAGGTATTCGAGGTTGACCTGGTGGACGATGCCGGTGGCAGGCGGTACCACGCGGAAGTTGTCGAAGGCCGACTGGCCCCATTTCAGGAACTCGTAGCGTTCCCGGTTGCGCTCGAACTCACGCTGGGAGTTGATCTGCAGGGCGGAGCTGGAATTGAACGTGTCCACCTGGATGGAGTGGTCGATCACCAGGTCGCACGGGACTCTGGGGTTGACCTTGCGGGCGGCCGCGGGATTGCCGGTCATGCGGACGATGGCATCTCTCATGGCGGCCAGGTCGACGATGGCAGGCACACCGGTGAAGTCCTGCAGCACCACGCGGCCGGGGGAGAACGGGATCTCGGACTCGGGAACCTTGGCGCCGTTGTAGGAGGCGAGCGTCACCACGTCTTCCTCGGTGACCGCCCGCCCGTCGCAGTTGCGCAGGGCCGACTCGAGCAGGACCTTGATGGAGTAGGGCAGCGATCCGATATCGCCGTGGTCCCGGACCGCGTCGAGGCGGTGGACCGTCCGGCCGCCGAGTGGTGTCCGGATCGTGGTGGCGGCCTCGAAGGGGGTGTTGGTCATGGGCACGGTCCCGGTTCTCTCGCTGGTGGTACTGGCGGGCGCAGGGCGTTCACGGCAACGCCCGCGACAGGCCCGAATCATAATTGTCCGGGGCCTCCGACCGAGCGGTTAGGCGCCCGAGCAGTGATTAGCAGGCCAGGCGGCACATCGCGGTTGGTGTAGCGCCGAAAAGTGTCACAAGGTGGCCGCATACTCATGGCTGCGACCAAGCACCTCGCACCGGCGGGCCGGGACGTCAGCCCGGCGGGACGGGGGATCAGATTCTCGGGAGAAAGTCCCAGATGGGACATGGGCGAACGCGTCTCCCGGGCCCAAGGCGGCGGTGGTGGGGGTGGGTCCCGGCGGGCGCCCGCTTGCCGCGATTTTCGCGACTTCCAGCGGCTCCTCGGGCTGCCGTCGGAGCCGGTCCGGTCCCGCGTGGGGCCTGGTTTCGGGCTCCAACCGGACCACTATCGTATGGAGCCGATTCCCGGCGGACCCACCTATGACCGATTCCAAGACCGAGGCGCTTGCCTCAACCCTTGCCAGCACCATCGATCCCATCCTGCAACGACCCCTTGCAGAGCTGGGCTACATAACTTCGGCCCGGGCTAAGCGCCTGGGAGCGGCGGTGATCGACGTCCTCCTCCCGGTGCCCGGTCCTCCGGGACATGCCCTTATCGAGACAGTCACGTCCGCCGCACGCTCCGTGCCCGGGGTGCGTTCGGTCCAGATACAGCACGAGTTGATGACCGATGAGCAACGGGCCGATCTCATGGAGCGGGTGCGGGGAGAGAAGCGAGCCGTCGGCGGCCCCGGCTCCTCGACCTACGTGATCGCGGTTTCGTCCGGAAAGGGCGGGGTGGGCAAGTCCTCGGTGACCACAAACCTGGCGGTGAGCCTGGCCGGCATGGGCCACACGGTCGGGGTGATCGACGCCGACGTCTGGGGATACTCGATCCCGAAGATGCTCGGCGCGGAGGGAGCGCCGGCGGTGATCGCCGACTCGATAATCCCACTCCGTGCCCACGGAGTTTCGGTTATCTCGATCGATTACTTCGTGCCGGACGGCCAAGCGGTGGTGTGGCGGGGGCCCATGCTCCACAAGGCTCTCGAGCAGTTCCTGACCGACGTCTTCTGGGACGAGCCCGAGTTCCTGCTCATCGACATGCCTCCGGGAACGGGCGACATCGCCATATCGATTTCGCAGTTCGTTCCCAGGGCAAGGGTGCTTCTGGTGACCACGCCCCAGCCCACCGCCAGCCGGGTGGCCTCCCGGGCGGCCCGGATGGCGGACCGGGTCGACCAGAAGGTCATCGGGGTGGTCGAGAACATGAGTTGGTTCGTGGGCGACGACGGCAAGCACTACGAGATCTTCGGATCGGGTGGAGGGGCCGACCTGGCTGAGGCGACAGGTGTCGACCTCTTGGCCCAGATCCCGATTCTGGAGGCCATGCGATCCGGCGCCGACCGGGGTGACCCGGTCACGGTGGCCGCGCCCGGCAGCGAGGCGGTGCATGCCTTCGATGACCTGGCCCGCCGTCTCATCGCCACCCGACCCCGCATCAGGATGCATCCGGAGCTCCGCATCGGTTGACCGCACGCGAGCCTGCCCCGGCTTACCGCGTGTCGCTCAGGCGGTCGTCAGCCCGCTAGAGCCAGATCAGGGTGACGAGCCCGATTCCCACGCAATAGACGGCGAACGGCACCAGGCTCCGGCGGGCTAGGCCATCGATCAGGAACTTGATGGCCCAGTACCCGCACACGCCGGCCACCAGCGTCCCTATCAGCAACTCGATCGACACGTTTGAGACCGAACCCAGGCCGATGAACTCCCGCAGGCCGGCACCGAGGATCGCCGGGATGGCGATGATGAAGCCGAACCGTCCGGACTCCTCCGGCGACAAGCCCCGCATGATGCCGGCGGTGATGACCATTCCCGACCTGGAGATTCCGGGCAGGAGGGCCAGCGCCTGGCTGAGTCCGATCACCACGGCGTCCCCGGCGGTGAGGTCCTCGGCCCTCGCTGAACCACGATTGGCGAGCCGGGCCAGGAACAGCACCATGCCGGTGGCCACCAACGCCATCCCCACCCCGATAGTGGACTCCTGGAAACTGTCGATGGCCGAGGCGAACAGCAACCCGACGATCCCGGCCGGGACGGTCGCCACCACGACCATGGCAGCCATCCGCCGGGCGGCCGGATCACTCCCGAGCCTTCCAACCATCCAGGCGACGTCCCGGCGGTAATAGGCGACCACGGCGGCGAGCGTGCCCAGATGGAGGACCGCCGACGTGGAAAGGTCGGGCGGCTTGAGGCCGAAGAGGTCCGGAATGATCCGCAGGTGCCCGCTCGACGAGACCGGCAGGAACTCGGTGATGCCCTGGACGAGTCCCCAGACCACGGCTTCCAGCATGCCTCAGAGGGTACCCGGAAGGTCTTACGGCATACGAGCACGCGCGCTCGTGTCGGTTTACTGCCCTAATACCGGTCAGGCACCGTCTGGACTGTGGATCGACGGGCAGACTCTTGTCGGGCCTGTACCGGTGGGACGGGGCCCACCGGCACGATCCGTGGACTGAGAGTCCTCAGCCGGCCGGCCCGCCGGGTCACGCCCCCTCCTGCACGCGGCCGGCCGACCGGTCACGGCGGGCCTCGATCAGCACCGACACCTGGTCCTCCGCGATGGCGACCGCCGCAGTGGCTGCCCGGTCGGGCGGGAAGGCCACCGAACCGACCAGACCGTCGCTCTGGTACTCACCGGGCCGGACGCTGGTCACCAGGCCGCTGATCGGCGGCAGGACCCGCTCGCCCGAGGCGGGGAGGATCACGAGCTGGATGCTCATACCGGCGGTGGTCTCGGCCGGGACCGCCACATCGAGAAGCCACCAGCCGGGTGGAACCAGGATCGGAGCATGGGTGGTGTCGCCGGGCAGGAGGGGGTGGCCGGCCGTGAGGTCACGGTCGGCGAAACCGGTGCCCAGGACCGGTTCGAGCACTCCGCCGGCCACGTCCCGCCACTCGAGAGCGCCTTCCACCGGTTCCCCGCGGGTCACGTCACGGGTGACGTAGGGATGTCTGACGCTGGAGGTAGGGCGGATCTCCACCCAGAGGCTTACTACGACCAGCAGGCCGACCAGCGACCAGCGCAGGTACGGGGGACGGGTCAACCAGAGCATTCCCCGCAACGTACCGCCGTTCCGGACCGATTTGAAGGGGCTTATGGCGGTCCGGCAGCGCGGAACGAAGGGATGTGGGGCCGCAGGTGCGGGCTTCCGGTTGCCCCGCCTCTTTATCCGACGAGGTTGATGCGGAAGCGCCGCTCGGCGGCGAGGATGGCGTCCGGGGAATCCATGGAGAACCACGACCGTCCGTCCTCTCCCCACGACGACCAGACCTCCCGGTCCAGCCGGGTCCAGGGGACCGACCGGAGCATCTGCTGGATGGACCCTCCGGAGCGGAGAACCCGGTCGGCCTCGTCAAGGCAGTCCGGAGAGTAGGCGGCACAGGTCACCTGGGGTCGCTTGTCTATACATACGGCCGTCTGGTTTGCGGCGGCCAGTCGGGCCAAATGATCCAGCGTCCCGGACCGTACCAAGGGCTGATCGACCGCCACCGCCACCACGGGTTGCCTGAAGACGGCCAGCGCGGTCTGGAGCCCGTTCAACGGTCCGGCCGGGCCGGGTTGCAGGTCGGGAATCGCCTCCAGTCCCGCCACGCCGCGGCGGCGTCCCACCATCACGACCCGGTCGAATCCGGCCATCGCGTCGGCTACCCATCCGGCCATCGGGCGGCCGCCCACCTCGATCAGGGCCTTGTCGCTTCCCATGCGGCGGGACTCCCCGCCCGCCAGGATGATCCCGACCACACCTTTCATTTCACGTCACCGGCACCCGTCCGGGTAATGCAGTGCCGAATAGGTAGGCGACCGGTCGATCCGTACCCTCGGACTTGGCGCGACAAGGAGATCCGCAGCAGAGGCGAACCAGGCTCCTAGCTGTCGTTCTTGGCGCCCGCCTTGGCGGGTTCCTTCTTGGAAGCTCCGCCGTTGGAGGAACTGTCCGGCTTCTTGTCGCCGGACTCTTTCCTCTTGCCGGAGGTGGATGGCTGCGAGCCGCGAGAGTCGGTGACGTAGAAGCCCGACCCCTTGAAGACCACCCCGGCGGGGAACAGCACCTTGCGCAGGGCGACCTCCAGGCACTCGGGGCAGGTGTCGAGCGCGTCCGCCGAGAAGCTCTGGAAGATCTCGAACCGGTGACCGCATTCCTTGCATTCATAGACATACGTGGGCATTCGCAGCACTCCGGTCGGGACTGGGGAGCATGGCCCGCGACATCGGGCCGTACCGGCGGGAGCATACCAGCACCCTCCTAGACTCACCTGAGATGCTGATCGGTGCCATCGCCCTCTTCCTCGGAGCCTACCTATTGGGTGGTGTCAACATGGCGCTGGCCGTGTCGCGCGCCAGGGGAGTGGACATCCGGGAGGTGGGAAGCGGTAATCCGGGCGCGTCCAATGTGTTGCGTGCAGTCGGCAAGGGGCCTGCGGCCGCCGTCTACATTGTCGATCTGGCAAAAGGGTTCCTGCCCGCGCTGATCGGCTTGCTCGTCTGGTCGCCTTACGTCGGGGCCGCGGCCGGCCTGGCGGCGGTGCTCGGCCACTGCTACCCCGCCTACCACCGGTTCCGTGGAGGTAAGGGAGTGGCGACGGCCGGCGGGGCGGTGCTGGCCGTGGCGCCCCCGGTCATGGTGGCCATGGTGATCGTGTACGGGGTGGCGCTGGCGCTGTCCCGCATCTCGGCGGTGGGCTCGCTGGCGGCGGCGGTGGTCTCCATCCCGGCCCTGCTGCTCGCGGGTCAGACACGCGGGACCGTGGCGTGGTTCGCATTGATGATGGTGCTGATCGTCTTCCGGCATCGCTCCAACCTGAGCCGGCTCCGCTCCGGCACCGAGAACCGGCTCGCGTGATGCGCCACACGGTGACGCCGCGATGAAGGTGGACGTGGCGCTGGTCCCGGCCGCCGGCCGCGGCACGCGGATGCGGCCCGCCACCAACGCCATCCCCAAGGCCCTCCTGACGGTCGTGGACCGGCCCAGCATCCAGTGGGTGGTGGAGGAGGCGGCCCGGGCCGGGGTCACGGAGGTGGTGGTGGTGGTCGATCCCGACGGGGGAGCGATCATCGAGCGGCACTTCGAGGAGTCACGATTCCTGCCCGGCCTCTCCGGCGTCAAGGTAAGGGCCGTCGTCCAGGAGGAGGCGAAGGGGCTGGGCCATGCCGTGCTGGCCGGCCGGGAGGCCATCGGCCTGCGGCCATTCTTCGTGATGCTGGCCGACGACCTGATCCATCCCCGGCAGGACCTGCTCAGCGCGCTGGCCCGAGCCGCCGGCCCGAAGAAATCCGTGGTCTACGTCCGGAGGCTGCCGGACCAGATGCTGGGCGCGAAAGGAGTGGTCGCTCCCAGTTCCGCCCTGTCCGGTTCGGTGATGGAGATCGGGGGGGCGGTCGAGAAGCCGGGTGTGGCCCGGGCGCCCTCCGACTACGCCATCCATGGCCGCTACCTGTTCATGCCCGAGGTGTTCGATCACCTGGCGGGCGTGGCCCCGGGCTACGGCGGCGAGATCCAGCTCACCGACGCCGTCGACTCCCTCGCCCGGGCAGGCCGATGCCGGGCCTACGTGGCCGATGTGGAGCTGCTCGATGTAGGGAACCCGCTCGGATACCTGCGCGCGAACACAGTGCTCGGCCTCGCCGACCCCGCCTATGGCGAGCCTTACCGCTCCGTTATCCCCGATCTTCTGGTGGAATGACCCCATGCGCTCGCTAGAGAAGGCCCAACGAGACGTGCTGGCCGCCGTTTCCCCCCTTCCGGTGGTCGAGCTTCCCGTGTGGGATGCCCTGGGGCTGGGCCTGGCGAGCCCGGTGGTGGCGCCCCACGACGTTCCACCCTTCACCAACTCGGCCATGGACGGGTACGCGGTGCTGGGCGCCGATGTCGAGGAGGCGCCGGTGGCCCTGGGGTTGCTCGAGGACGTCCCGGCCGGCCATGTGGCGCAGCAGGCCGTCCGCTCCGGCGCGGCGATCAAGATCATGACCGGCGCGCCCATCCCCGACGGAGCCGATACCGTGGTCAAGGTCGAGGACACGGAGCCCCTGCCGGACGGGGTCCGGATCATGGCGGCCACGCCGACCGGCACGGCGGTCCGCCCCGCCGGGGGAGACCTGGCGGCCGGGGAGCCGGTGTTCGCCGCTAGCGAGCGGCTCACGCCCCCGCACCTGGCCGTGCTGGCGTCGCTGGGGGTGAGCCCGAGGGTCCGTCGCCGGCCCCGGGTGGCGATGCTGTCCACGGGGGACGAGGTCCTGCCGCCGGAGACCGGGAACCTGGGTCCCGGCCAGATCCGGGACACCAACCGGCCGCTCCTGGCGGCCATGCTGGACGAGTTGGGGGTCGAGGTCGTCGACCTGGGCATCGTGGGCGATGATGCCGACGTGCTCCGCAGCACCCTGGAGCGGGGCGCCGGCGAAGCCGACATGGTGCTGACGTCGGGCGGTGTGTCGATGGGCGAGTACGACCTCGTGAAGATCATCCTCCGGGAGCTCGGAACCATCGACTTCTGGAAGGTGGCGATGCAGCCGGCCAAGCCCTTCGCCTTCGGCCACATCGGGGGGACGCCGCTCTTGGGCCTGCCCGGCAATCCGGTATCTGTGATGGTGGCGTTCGAGCAGTTCGCCCGTCCCGCCCTGTTGCACATGATGGGCTGCCGGGCGTTATTCCGGGCCCGGGCCGTGGCCCGGGCCGCCGAGACCTGGCGCACCGATCCGGCCAAGACGGTCTTCACCAGGGTGGTCACCGAGATCGAGGACGGAGTGACGCTCGTGCGGAGCAGCGGCGCGCAGTCGTCCAACGTTCTCTCCGCGCTCGCCCGGGCCGATGCCTTCGCGGTCATCCCTGTGGGCACCGGCTGGGTCCGGGCCGGCGACCCGGTTCCCATCGAGCTGTTCCGGTCGCCGGAGGCCCGTACCGCTTCGGAGGTTTTCGGTGGGTGAGGGAGGGCTGACCCATACCGACGCCCGGGGCCGGGTGAAAATGGTGGATGTCGGGGATAAGCCGGTTACGGAACGTCGGGCCACGGCGGAGGCGACGGTTTCCATGTCCGGCGCCACGCTCGACCTGATCTTCGAGGGAGCCCTGGCCAAGGGAGACGCCATCGGCACGGCCCGCCTAGCCGGGATCATGGGCGCCAAGAGGACCTCGGACCTCATCCCGTTATGCCATCCGATCTCGCTGTCCGAGGTGTCGGTCCAGATCGAGAGGGTGCCTTCGGCGGCCCGGATCCGGACCACGGTACGTAACGCCGACCGGACCGGGGTGGAGATGGAGGCCATGACCGCGGCGGCCGTGGCGGCACTGACCCTGTACGACATGATCAAGGGGGTGGAGCGGGGTGCCCGGATCGAGGGTGTGCGCCTACTGCACAAGGCGGGCGGGCGCTCGGGAGACTGGTCGGCCCCTGGGGCTCGGTGAGTAGCTCGCCCGCGCCGCCCCGTCCGGAGCGGGAACCGGCTCCCGAAATCCTTGGCATTGGTAATACGCGGATATAAGCTCTCCCCCGGTAGCGGATCGCGGGAGGCGCCTCGACGATGCCTTGGGCACTCTTTCTAGCGGTTGCGGCTGTATGGGCCATGTTCCTCATACCGAGATGGTGGGCTGATCGCGCCACTCATAGCCCCACCCGCCCCGACTTCAGGTCTCTCCAGCCGTCCAACTCGGAAGCCGGATTCGGCGGGACGATCGGGCGGGTCCTGACCCGGTCCGGCGATGCAGGCAACGCCGTGTCCCATCGAGAAACGGTGCTCATCCGCCGGCGCCGGGCAGTGTTGATTCTCCTATGCGCCGCCGTGGCCAGCCTCGCCGGCTGGTTCGTGCTCAACAGCCTGTGGATGATCCTGATACATATCATCGTGGATGCGGTTCTCGTCTGGTACATCACGATGCTGCGCCGGTTGCGGGCATTCCGTGAGGATGTGAACGCTCTGTTCGACGCCGACTACGACTACGTTCCCCCCACCCGCGACCACTCGGCGATAAGGGTCGTGCAATCCCGCTGAGCAAGCCGAGCCTGTCCTTTATCGAGAATGCGGCGCGAGCCGAGCTGGATCCCAAGTTCGCGGCACGGGAAGTGGCCATCGCCAACGGGCGGAGGGTCATCCGGTTCTCCGCCAAGGCGATCCGGGCCGGCCATCGGGGTGAGTTGGAGGAGGCCGAAGCGATGCTGGCCGAGGCCGGGGAGCTGCTGGCCGAATCGACCGCAGCCATGGCGGATCATCCCGACATCAAGATCGGGATCCTCAATGATGCGGCCAAGGAGTATGCCGAGGCCCATCTGTTCCTGGCCATGGCCCAGGGAGACGAACTGCCGGTTGCCGCCGAGCTGGGAACGCGGATGGCGCCCTATCTCAACGGCCTGGGCGAAGCCGTGGGGGAGTTGAGGCGGAGGCTCCTCGATCAGTTGAGGCGAGAGGACTTCGCCGGGGCCGAGCGGTTGCTGGAGATCATGGATGAGGTGGTGGACCTGCTGGCCTCGCTCGACTATCCCGACGGCATGACCGGCGGACTGCGCCGCACCACCGATGTCGCCCGCAGCCTTACGGAACGGAGCCGGGCCGATCTGACCTCGGCCCTGATCGCCGACCGCCTCCGCCAGGACATCGCCGCTCTCCGCACCCGGCGAGGGCCGGGCTGAACCGAACTCCCGGTTGTGCCTGCCGTGCCGTTCAGGCGGTAGAATGAACCGTCCTCCAGGGGCTGTAGCTCAGTTCGGCAGAGCACCTCGTTCGCAACGAGGGGGTCAGGGGTTCAAATCCCCTCAGCTCCACCACAACGTCTCACACGACCCAAAGACCCTGTGGCCAGGTGCTGCCCTGCTCCGGCGCCTCACGAATCGAGCCACGAGAAGCGTCGCCCTGCCTGCGTGTTGATCGTGTGGTCGGGAAGCTCGCCTCGCAGGGCCTGGATCGCTGCGCCGGCCATCTTCTTGCTCAGTTCTCGACCCGACTGCTCGGAGTACCACGCGGCGTGTGGCGTGACTACCACGTTGTCGAGCCCCAGGATCGGGCTGCGCATGTCGAACGGTTCGGTGGCCATGACGTCGAGGGCCGCCCCGGCGAGGTGTCCGGAGCGGAGGGCCTCGTAGAGCGCTCCCTCGTCGATCAGGGCGCCGCGAGACACGTTGACGAGCCGGGCTCCCGGTTTCATCAGCCGGATCGAATCAGCGTTGATCACGTTCTCCGTCTCCGGGGTCTGATGGGTGTGCAGCGACACGAAGTCCGAAGAACCGAGAAGCCGGGCCAGGCTCTCCGCCGGCATCACAGAGGCTTCTTCCATCTCGGAGCGGTCCACGTACGGGTCGAACGCCATGACCGCGAGCCCGACACCGCGTGCCTTCTCCGCGAGCCGGCGAGCGATACGGCCGAATCCGTAAAGACCGAGCCGGCAGCCCCGAAGGCGGGTGAGCCTGCCTCCACCCTGATGGTCCCACTCGCCGCGACGGCTGCTCGCATGCAAGGGGATCAGGCCTCTGGCGAGGGCCAGAACCAGCGCGAGGGCGTGATCCGACACCTCCTCGACGCAGTAGTCCGGCACGTTGGCGACCGCAATGCCGCGCTCGGCGGCGAGTTCCACATCGACGTGCTCGTGGCCGACGCCACCGAGGATCAGAGCGCGGCACTTCGAGGCAGCGTCCAGGATTACCTCGGTGATCGGGCTCGTGTGGACGAGTCCGGCGTCGGCGTCGCGCAAGGCTGCGGCCGCTTCCTCCTCGCTTGCGCAGATCGATGTCATCAGGGCGACGCCCGCCGCATCGAGCAGGTCGCGCTCGATGGACCAGTCGCGAGGAGGCGTTCCCGGACCTTCGACGCCCACGACGAGCCGGCCCGTCATGGTGGGCCTTCCATGTCGTGCTCCTGGCCGAAGACCCGACCGAGCGAGCCCGAGACGCAGACGTGCGGAACCGGTTGACTCGCTGACCGGGGCCCGTTTACTGTCGCGGTGTGAGCCAGCAACCCAGGAGAGGGATCATGTCGGAGCCGGGCAGCGTGATGACCGTTCTGGGGCCTGTACCAGCAGACCAACTCGGCTACGTGCTTCCCCATGAGCATCCCTATTGCCAACTGCGCCAGGCTGCGCACCGCTACGACTTCCCCGACCAGTTCGACGACGACCGCGTCGTCACGGCCGAGGTCGCGGCGTTCGGAGAACTGGGCGGAACCACTCTCGTAGACCTGACCGTACCGGACATCGGCAGGTCGCCGGAGCGTCTGCGCAAGCTCTCTGAGAACACGGGCGTCCAGATCGTGATGGGCTGCGGGTGGTACCGGGGCAATTACTACCGGCCCGAGGATGTCATCGACAAACGTACCGTAGGATCGCTCGCCGACCAGCTCATCGCAGAGATCACCGAGGGAGTCGACGGGACCGGCATCAAGCCGGGAGTGATCGGCGAGATCGGTGTGGAGAAGACCTGGGTCGCTCCGGCGGAGGAGAGGGTGCTCCGGGCGGCGGCGCGGGCCCACAAGGAGACCGGGCTCGCCCTGGGCGCGATCCACGCCATCGGCCCCGTCGCGCCCGACATCCTTACGATCTTTGAGGAGGAGGATGTCGATATGGCGCGGGTAGCGGTCGGCCATTGCGACTCCTATCCCCACATGGACTTCCTCGAAGGTCTCATCGCTCGAGGGGCCCTCGTCATGTTCGACAACTGCGGTCAATACAGTGACCTGACGGCCTTCGAGGAACACATCATGAACACCGTGAAGGAGTTGGTAGACAAGGGACACGAGGACCATGTCCTGCTCTCCCATGACACCTGCAAGTTCCCCCAGTTCAAGATCCACGGCGGTCCCGGTTTCGTGTATCTCTCCGAGACGTTCCTCCCGGCATTGCGCGACCTGGGTATCACGGAAGAGACCATCAAGAAGATCACCCACGACAACCCCCGCCGCTGGCTCGTCGGGTCGTAGGTGGCCGGTAGGGCGGAGGGAGAGGCTGCCTGTGACATGACGGCTGCCGGCGAGGAGCGTCGCGCCACGGGTGTGGACACCGTGCTGCGGCACGGTCACATCATCACCATGGATCCCGATCGCCGCATCCTGCTGGATGGTTCGATCGCGATCGGCAACGGCCGGATCGTCGACATCGGACCGGACGACGAGGTAACGGTGCCCGACGGCGCAGCGGAACGCGACCTGCGGGGCGCCCTTGCCCACCCCGGACTCATCGATGCCCATGTTCACGTCAACAGCCAGGAGTTGATCCGCGGGTTCGCGCCCAAAGACACCGCCGACTGGAGCGATCTGGAGTTGGCCTTGTGGGATGCACGCTCACCGGAGATGGACCACTTCGGCACGCTCATCTCGTCCATGGAGATGGTCGCCAACGGTACGACGATGTTCGCCGACACCGGAAGCGCGTTCTGGCTGGAAGACGAGGTGCGCGCCCTCGAGATGGTGGGTATCCGGGGCTTCCCCGGCCATTTTCTCATCGACGGCAACCTCGAGATCGATGCCGACGAGCTCCAGGACCCGCGGTTCGGGTCGATGCCGCAGTCGGAGATCGACATCCTCGGGGTGACTACCGATGTGGCGCTCGAACGGCTGCAGCGCCAGATCGAGGATTACCCCTTCCACAGCGAGCGGCGGGTGAGGGGCGTCGTCAACCTGTTCGGCAGCGGGCGGAACACGGACGAGCTGCTCGTCCGCGCCAGGGAGTTGGCGGACGAGCACCGGGTGCCCATGATCATGCATCAGTCCTGGGGACCCGAGGAGGTCAGCGCCTCGCTCGACGAGCACGGTAAGCGGCCCATCGAACACCTCGCCGACCTCGGAATCCTCGGACCGGGGCTCACGCTCGCGCACATGATCCACCTCGACGAGCGTGAACTGGAGCTCACGATCGAGTCGGGCACCCACGTCGTCTTCTGCCCGACGGCCTCGGTACGCCGGGGTATGGGAGCCCTGCGGATGGGCAGTTTCCCGGAGATGGTGCGCGCCGGTCTGACGGTCGCCCTCGGGTCCGATGGAGTGAGCGCACGGCGCGACGTCGGGCGGCAGATGTATCTCGCCGCGGTCGGATTCCGCGAGGTCCGGAACGAGATGCCGGTCTTCACGGGGGAAACGATCCTCGAGATGGCGACATTGCACGGCGCAGCGGCAGTCGGCATGGCGGACGAGATCGGGTCGCTGGAAGTTGGCAAGCGCGCCGACATCGTGATCCACTCCCTGGACCGGCCCGAGGCGCACCCCAGATTCCAGGATCCCGTCGACGGCCTGGTGTTCTACCGCCAATCCCGCACGGTCGACACAGTCATCGTCGACGGGGAAATCGTCTACGACCGGTGTCGCTTCACCCGCTTCGACGCGGCGGAGGCGTACCGCCGGATCGATGCAGCCGCTTCCCGCTTCGAGAACGAGGTGGGTCCGGGGAGCTTCACCACCTGGCCGATCGTGGGCTGACGCCCGTGACGGGCTCGACCAGGACCGGCGCCGATGTCGTCATCGTGGGCGCCGGGCACAACGGGTTGGTGGCGGCGTTCTACCTGGCGCGCGCCGGGCTCCGGGTGCGGGTTCTCGAGGCGCGAAGCCTCGTGGGCGGCGCTCTCGCCACGGAAGAACTCGTCGACGGGTTCCGCTTCTCCACATGCGCGTTCCGGCTGTGGGGACTGCAACGACTGGTGATCCGGGACATGGGGCTCGCCGGACGCGTCACGGTCCGCAAGCCGGAGCCGACGGTGCTGCGGCTCTATCCCGACGGCCGCTCCCTGAAGCAGTGGAGTGACCTGCGCCGCACCGCTGCCGAGCTCGACTCCTTCTCCCCGGGGTCGTCGGCTCGTCTGGCGGACTGGTCGACGTTGTGGGAGCGGGCGGGTGCGCTGTACGAGCCGTTCGTGTTGCGCGAACCTCCGTCCGAGTCGGAGTTGCGTGCTCGGTCTGCCCTGCTGGGCGATCCAGACCTGTACGACACCCTGCGGACGGGGGACATGGCATCGCTCGTGCGGGATCACTTCGCCGACGAGGCCGTCCAGGGCGCCTATATCGCGGCGCCTGCCGATCCGCGGCAGCCCGGCTCGCCGCTCGAAGCCGCTTGGGCCTCGGTTCCGCTGGAGCCGGATTGGGCCGGGCTTCCGGTCGGCGGCATGGGCGCCCTCGCTTCGGCGATGGCCGAGGCGGCAGCCGGGGCAGGGGCCGAGATCACGACCGATGCCCCGGTGAGACGCATCCTGGTGGACGATCGGGGAGCGACCGGGGTCGAGTTGGGGGATGGGAGCCGTCTCGATGCCGGCATCGTGGTGTCCAACCTGAGTCCGCGGGCGACTTACACGTGGCTGGTCGATCCCGGTGTGCTGGACCCGTCGTTTCTCGGCAGGGTGGAGGGGATCTCGAGCACGATCGGCTACCTCAAGTTGCACGCGGGCCTTCGAGAACCGATGGACCTGTCACGCTATCTGGGTCCCGACCATGATCCGGTGGCGGGGTCGTACATGCGGATCACCCGGTCGATCGACCACTACATCTCAGCCTGGGAGGACTGTGCCGCCGGCCGACCGGCGAGGGACCCCGTCATCCAGTTGGGAACGCACACCGCGCTCGACCCGGCCAGCGCGCCACCGGGGGGTCACGCGGTCTCGGCCCTCGTCCTGTACGCACCACCGGTTCCCAGGAACGGGAGCTGGAGCGATCTCCGCACCTCCGTCGCGGAGGACCTGATCGATCGGATCACCGAGTACGTGTCAAATTTCCGCAGGGCCCTCGTCGGGTACGTCCTCTTCACGCCGGCCGATCTGGAGCACCGGCTGGGCATGCCGGCCGGGGACATCCATCACGGTGACCATCTCCCCGGCCAGTTCTTCACCGGACGGCCGTTCCCTGGCTCGGGTGGATGGCGGAGCCCCATCGCCGGCCTGTACCTGTGCGGCGCCGGCACGCATCCCGGCGGCGAGGTGACCGGCGCGCCCGGCTACAACTGCGCAGCGGCGATCCTGGCCGATCGGAACGGCGCGGATCGCAGCGATTAGTGAGCGTCGTGGACGGCGGTCATGTGCTCGACCGTTGCCGCACCCGGGATTGGCCCGCTCAGGCGGCCCCGTTCTTGCTCCATTGCCACGATCCCGGAATCGTGCCCGGCAGCCACGACATGCCCAGCTCGGTGAAATCTCCGCCGACGCCCTCAGCCAGGGCCAGGACCCGGTTCTCGTGCCACAGCGCCGCCCAAGGCAGATCGTGGGTCAGCACCTCCGCATAGCGGTGGTACACGGCGGCTCGCTCCTCAGGGTCGGCGGCCGCCCGGCCGCGTAGCAACAGCTCGTCGGCCTCCGCGCTGACATAGCGCGCGCCGTTGGACCCCTTCGGCGGCATCGACGACGAGTGAAAGTAGATCGCGGTGAAGTCCGGATCGGGACCGGAAGCGCCGCAGCAGGTGTACACGTCGAAACGGGAGTTCTCGTAGTCGCCGACGTACTCCACGATCGGCTTGATGTTGAGGACAAGATCTATGCCTATGTCGGCGAGGTAACGCTGGACCTCCCCCAGGAATGGAGCGTTGTGACGGGCCGGGATGGCGCCCGGGCCCGTGACCAGCTCGACCCTGAAACCATCGGCGAACCCGGCTTCGGCGAGCAGCGCCCTGGCACCTTCCGGGTCGTACGGGTATTGCGAGTCGAGGCGATGGTTCACCGCCCACTCGGGCATGATGAGCGGCGAGCCGATCACCTCGCCCATTCCCTGGTACACGTCGCGGATGATGGCCTCGCGGTCGATGGCGCGGACGACCGCCTCGCGCACCCTCCGGTCGCCCAGAGCCGGATGGCTGTGGTTGAAGATGATCGTCCGCCATTCGCACGTCCGGAACGCCTCGACCCTGGCGCCCGGACGCTCTCTAGCCAGGTCGGCATCGAGCGCGTCGATGAACATGACGTCGATGTCCCCGGTGCCGAACGCCACGAGTGCGGCCTCGTCGTCGAGCCTGCGAAGCGTGAGGCCGTCGAGACTCGGAGTCCCACCCCAGTACGCCTCGTTGGCGACGAAGACAGCGTCGCCCCCGGGCTCGTACGAAGAGATCCGGAAAGGCCCGGTTCCGACCGGTGACCGGAGGGACCATTCCGTGTCCTCGACCCGCTCGCCCGTTGCGACGCCCTCGAGGATGTGCCTCGGGACGATCGGGAAAGCCATCGTCGCGAGGAAACCGAAGTGCGGCTCGGCGAGCTCCATAACGACCGTGCAATCGTCGACGACGCTGATGCCCTCGACCGTCGGAGCGTCTCCCGCGGCGTACGCCTCGGCACCCTTGATCGGAAGCGCCAGGGACTGGTACCTGCTCGTCGACCTCGGATCGACGAGCATCGTGTACGTGAAGGCGACGTCCTCCGCGCTGAAGGGTGCGCCGTCATGCCAGGTCACATCACTGCGAAGGCGGAAGGTGTACCGGCGCCCGTCAGCCGAGACGTCCCAGCTCTCGGCCAGCTGGGGACCGACCCGAGCTTCTCCGTCGAGGTTGACGAGTTGGTCGAAGATGAACCAGATGGGGAACCAACTCGGCATCGACAGGTTGGAGAACGGGTTGAAGGACGGCGGGCTACCGGGCCAGTGGAGAACCAACTCGGAGCGTGGGCCATTGGTGGGCATAGGCTCTCTCTTTCATTGCATGACGGGCGGTCAGGTCGTGCTCGGTTCGGCGGGTGCGGTCGGTTCGGGCATCAGCCGCGCAGGCAGGCGGAAGCGCCTCGTGACGTCCTGAAGCACCTCCGGCTCGGTGATGAGTTCGGTCTTCGAGCCCGAGACCAGCACGGTTCCCGGACGGGGCATCGAGTTGAACTGCAGGCTCTTGCTCTCGCAGTAGGCACCGGTGTCCAGGAACGCCACGAAGTCGCCACGCTCCACATGTGGAAGCTGGACGTTGAGCGCGAGGTTGCCGAACCAGCACAGCGGATCCCCCAGGTTGACCGTCTCGGTGGGCGTCTCGTTGACCCGATCCGTCACGACCGGGTGGTAGTAGAAGCCGCCCGACAGGATGTTGAGCAGGTGGTTCTCGCTCGCATCGAGTCCGATCCAGGTCTGGCCCACGTCGGAGAACGACTTCCGGATGCCGACCCGGGACAGGAGGATGCCTATGTCGGACGAGATCCCGCGTCCGGGTTCGACCATCAGCCGGGGCTCGCCGAGGCCGTGGGCGTCGAGCCCTTCGCGGAAGAGGGCCGTCATCACCTCGGCGAACTCCTCCGCGGTCGGAGAACCGCGGTCGAATCCCATGGGCCCGTGACCCTCCGGCCTTCCCCACGCGAAGCCGCCGCCGAAGTCGAAGTACTCGGGTACCCATCCGAACCGGTCCTTGAGCACTCCGGCGGCCTCCATCTGGTCCTTAACGACTGCCTCGTGGACCCTCAGGTCGGGTGCCCAGCGACCGACGTGGTGATGGAACCCGACGAGCTTGACGTCGGGTTCCCGGAGGGCGTGGCGGCACACCGTCTCGAGATCGTCGAGGGCGATGCCGAACTTGTTGATCTCGCGAACTCCCGGCCCGATCTTGATCCCGGGCGGCCAGTCCGCCTCCATGTCGTCGAGGTCGTGCAGCAACAACCTCGTCCGCATCCCGACGCGCGCTCTTATCCCGAGGTCGCGAGCCGCCCGGATCACGTCATCGAGTTCGTCGGGGGCATCGAGATGGATGGCGGCGCCGGCCTCGATGGCCATCCGGATCTCCTCATCCCGCTTGTTGAATCCGTTGAGAACGACCCGATCGGGATCGGTGCCGGCGAGCAGCGTCAGGTACAGCTCACCCGGACCGAACGCGTCTCCACCGGCGCCGGCCAGGGTGAAGATGCGCCTCACGGTGAGGTTGTTGTTGGCCTTGGCGGCGAAGAGGATCTCGGACCGGGGATAGCGCGAGGCGAACGCATCGTGCCACCTCTTGACGTTCGCGTAGATCTGGTTCTCCGAGATGACGTAGAGCGGCGTTCCGAACCTCTCGGCGAGTTGGGTGGCGTCCACGTCCTCGACTTGGAGCCGGCCCGATGCGTTCACGCCGATGTTCTCGTTGAAGGCACGAACGAAGTCCCAAGCCATCGGTTCTGTCCTCCTCACCGCGCCGGTTTACGAGCGTAGCCGAGCACCTGGGAGGACGTCCCGGGCTAGCAGGTCGAGTTGGGCGAGCAACTCCTCGCGGGTGCCGGCCACCACGTGGATGACGAAGTGGGTCACGAACCCGGAGAGCTTGCGGAGTTCGGCGACGATCTCCTCCGGCGATCCCGCCACCATCCGTGCTCCCAGCCAGGTCTCCTCGGGATCCGGCGGCGTCTCCGTGACGAGAACGGGGATCCCCAGCGCGATCTCGGGCTTCCCGCGGCGTCCCGCCGCCTCCCAACTCGTCTGCAGATGGCCGGCGAGGGCGACGAGCTCAGCTTCGGAGAGAACGGTCGTGGGGTGCCAGCCCTGTCCCAGCTCCACGGCCCGCCGGATGGCGCGGCGGCTGTTGCCGCCGATGAGGATCGGGGGATGGGGATCCTGGACCGGTGTCGGCGCGAACCGGATCTCCGCGAAACGTCCCGAACGGCCTTCGTCGCGGCGCGTCCACAGGCTGACGAAGGTGTCCAGCGCCTCATCCGTCACCGCACCGCGGGATGCGTAATCGGCGCCGAGCGTGTCGAATTCCTCCTCGAGCCACCCCGACCCCACTCCGAGGATCAGGCGCCCGCCCGACAGCGCATCGATGGTGGCGAGCATCTTGGCCGCGACGATGGGGTTGCGGTAGGGCACCACCATCACGCTCGTGCCGAGGCGGACCCGCTCGGTGACCGCCGCCAGATGGGCGAGCACCACCAGCTGCTCGTAGACGTTCTCGCCGAAGACGTAGACGCCGGAGGCCGGGATGACGATGTGGTCGATCGCCCAGATCGAGTCGAACCCGGCCTCGTCCGCCCGACGGGCGATGGCGACCATGGAGTCCGGTTGGGCGAGGGCCCCGCTGGACGGCACTACGACCCCGAAACGAGGTGCCTGCGAAGCCGGTCGATCATCCATCGGCTCGAACCCTAGTTCCGGCGCCCCCCGAGCCTTCGCTACCAGACGAAGCCGGGACGCCACTCGCAGCTGATCGGATCATCGAGGTCGAGAGCGGGCGTGGCCGCCACGCGCCAGATGTGGATGCACCCGTCGTCCGTTTCGGTTCGCATCAGACCCGAACCCGTCCGCACGAAGGTGGGGCCGCGCCAGCGCTCCCACCCCAGGCGCTCGTAGAAGGTGGGCAGAACGGAATGCAGGGCGCCGAGTTCGTACGTGTCCTCGATGTGACGCCGCGCCGCTGCAAGTAGGGTCCGGGCCAGGCCCTTACGTCGATCGCGATGCCGCGTGCCGACCGCCTCCACATACCCGGTGCTGATCTCACGGTCTCGGACGGCAAGGACGCGAGGAACGACCGAAGCGTGGGAGATCGGGACGCCGTCCTCCTCGACGAAGAAATGGACTCCTCCGATTGCCTGCCCCCAGAGCGCATCCGTGAATCTGCCCTCGAATGCCTCGTCGAGGAGGGCCCTGATCCGGTTGGACTCCGACGGGGTCAACTCCGCGGTGCTTATCGAGTTCACGGCGCCCACAACAGCATCCTCACGGCTGCGCCCGGGTGTTCCGGTCCACCGCGGTTCAAGCGCGCCGGTGGGGTCTGAACGGTAGGGGGACGACCTCGGCGGCGATCTCGACCGTCTCACCGGCGGCCGACCACAGCACGGATAGCTGCGCTCCGAGGTTGGCCGATGGCCTGTCGATGTGGCCGAGCCCGATGAGCATCCCGACCGACGGTCCCCAGGTCACGCTTGTGGCATACCCCACTGTCTTGCTCGAGTCGATCACCGGCAGGGGCATGTCGTGCACCCGGGGGAACATCTGCACGAATTCGCCCCGTTCGAGTTGGTACTCCAGCATCGCCCGCCAGTCGATACTGACCCCGACCATACGTCGAGGGGCGCCGCCGGCAGCCTGCTCGTCCAGGAGGGCTTGCCGTCCCACGAAGTCTGGCTTGTCGAAGTCGACGAAGCGACCCAGTCGGAGCTCGAATGGGGAGCACACTCGCATCTGGGTGGGGTCGTCGACGGGCGGAGTCGGATCCGGACCGGCCCCCATGTAGTCGGCCCCGATGATCAGCAGGCCGGCTTCCACCCGAGCGATGTCGATCGCATACTCCCCGGCGGGACGGAGGCCATAGTCGTTCCCCGCGTCCACCAGGGCGTCCCACATCTGGCAGGCGCCCTCCGGCGACACCCATAGCTCGTAGCCGACCTCGCCGGTGAAGCCCTGGCGGCTCACATCCACGCTCGCTCCGCCTATCTCGGTCTTCCTGATCCTTGAGAACCCCAGGGTGGACCAGTCATGGCCGGTCGCACGCTCCAGGACCTCGGTCGACCTGGGTCCTTGAAGGGCGAGGATGCCGATCGAGGGGCTGATGTCCTCAACCTCGACGTCGAGCCCGCCCGCGTTCATCGTGAACCACTGCTCCTGGGGCCCGGCCACGAACACGTACTCCTCCTTGCCGAAGCGGAAGACAAGGCCGTCGGCGACCATCTTCCCCTCCTCGTTGCACCAGGGTGAGTAGAGGATCTGGCCCACCTCCTGCGCCACGGCGTTGCGGGGAAGGATCCGGTCCGCCAGCCGGGAAGCATCGGGGCCGCTGATGCGGGTCTTCGACAGGGGAGACATCTCGTTGAGGGTGGCGGCCGTTCGCATCGCCGCCAACTCCTCCCGGAAGTCGGTGTAGATGTCGGGCACGATGTACGGGGGCCATGGGAACCAGGAAGAGGTCTCGGCCGCTGCTGCCGTCCGCTTGTGGAATGGCGTCCCCACGAAGCCCTCGACACCCAGATCTTCCAACATTCGGTCTGCTCCCCGGCGCGATCGCGGCGAGTGTACAGCCGGCCGGCAGCGTTCCTCGTGCCCTGGATCCCGAGACCGGTTCGCTGACCAGGCGCTACCAGGCCCGCGGCCGGCCCGAGGAGGGGTTCCCGCTTCTCTCCGGCCACCGGCTGGTCGCCCATCTGTACAAGGGGGTTGTTCGTGTCACACCCCCGCTATATAGTGTCAGACAACCAAAAGCACCTGCGGCCATCTCCGACGTCGACCGGGCGGCCGCGTGGGAACATTTCGTCGAGCGGCCCCAACCCGGGGCAGGGCGGGACGCGCTCGACACCAAGGTGGTGGCGGTGGGGGAGGGCCCTGCGGGGTGGCCGGTTGCCGCGGTTTTCGCGTTCTTCCGGCGGCGCGGGAGACTGGCCGGGCCGCTGATAGTGTCAGGGACATCGACCAACCGCCTGTCCTGCATGTACAGCAGGCCGCTTCATCTGCCGGCAGGCATGTCACGCATCGTTGTCAGGGGGTCTCGCGGATGGAAGGCGCCGAGTTGGACCACGAGTTTGTCAGGTTCAGCCAGGACGATGCGGTGGCCACCATCACGCTCAACCGTCCGGATGCGATGAACGCGCTGTCGCACGGGCTCGAACGGGAACTCCATCACGCGCTCGATGAGGCCGATGCCGATCCGGCCGTAAGGGCGATCGTCTTGACCGGAGCGGGACGGGCGTTCTCCGCAGGCTACGACTTTGACGAGGATGTTCTGGGAGACGATGCCACCACAGCGGCCACGCTGCGCCAGTGGCTCGACACCAATCAGAGAAGCGTGGAAGGCTTCATGCATGTCATGGAACTCTCGACACCGGTGATCGCGGCGGTCAACGGATGGTGCCTCGGGGGAGGGTTCTGGTACGCGTTGTGCTCGGACATCACGATCGCCTCCGAGGATGCGACCTTCGGCCAGCCGGAGGTCCGGGGGATATCGAGTTCGTCCATCCTGTTCGCCCTGCTGGCCGGGTGGAAGAATGCCCACCGATACACGCTCACAGGCGACCACTTCGACGCCGCGGAGGCGCTGCGGATGGGGGT
>JAJEIM010000020.1 GCA_022827785.1 Acidimicrobiia bacterium | reverse complement strand
CGCCGCCGAGACGATGGGCACCGGCCTGGGCAGGTCGGCGAGACGGCTGCGCAGTGTCACCGGGCGGGCGAACCGGAGCACGGGCCACTCCCGCTCCTCGGCCAGCTTGTTGAGATCCTTGTCCGGGTTGACCGCCACCGGATAGCCCACTGCCTCCAGCATCGGAAGGTCGGTAACGCTGTCCGAATAGGCGTAGCACCGGTCGAGGTCGATGCTCCACTCGCCGGCCAGCCGCCGGATGGCGTCGGCTTTGGCCGTTCCGCTCGCATAGAAGTCCAGTTCGCCGGCGTAGCGGCCTTCGGCGTCGACAGCCGAGCGGGTGGCGATGACATGCCCGACCCCGAGATGGGCGGCCAGGGGTCGGGCCACCTCCTCGGGCGAGATGGACACGATGACGACCTCCCGGCCCGCCCGGCGGTGCTCCTCCATCAGGTCAAGAGCTTCCCCGTAGACCAGAGGCGCCACCACCTCGTCGATGGTCTCTTCGACCAGTTCCCGGATCCGGGAGGCCCTGACGCCCTCGGTCAGGCTCACCAGCTGGTCACGAAGCTGATCCAGCTTCTCCTGATCCGCTCCGGCCATCCGGTACACAGCCTGGGCCACTACCGCCCTCAGCAGGGTCCGTCGCCTGAGAAGGCCTGCCCTGTAAAGCGGTCGGGCGAAGGCAAGGGTGGACGACTTGGCGATGATCGTCTTGTCGAGATCGAAGAAGGCGACGCCCGCGTTCACAGCCCCATCTTATGGGAGGACAGGGCGGTTCGGAGCCCGGAGTCCCGTACCGGCCCGGCTCAGGTCCCAAGAACGCGAAAAGAAAGGGGTTGTCAACCGGTTCGAAGTTGGATACGTTAGCTATATGCTTCACAACGTTAACCAATATTGGCCTCGCCGGGCCACGCCTCGGCAGCAAGGCCGGCGGGCATGGTAGCCATGGCCGTCCATACCCTTCACGACGATGTGCTCGGGATGCTGGCGCCGCTCGCGCTGGCATCCTTCCACAGCACGGCACTCGTGATCGACCTCGATCCGGAGGGCCTTCCGCTGCCGGGCCGACGGACCCTGGCAAGCCTGGTGGAAGACGGCCCCACGCTGGCCGAGTTGGTCCCCTCCAGAAAGGGGCAGGCGGTGCTACCGCATGGAGGGGTCCGTATCCCGGCTGCCATGGAGGTGGTCAACGCCCTGGTCGAGTCCTGGCCGTGCGTGGTCCTGCGAACCCCTACCCCCCTGGACGGCATGCCGTTCGTCCGGGTAGCGCCCCTCATCCCCGGCGTCGATACCCGGGTCCCGCCCCGGGTATGGGTCCGCACCGGGATCGGCAGGGTGGAGCCCGGGCCCGGGCCCGTGGTCGACGCTCCGCCCCGCTCCGCCATCAACTCCGTGCTGGCCCGCCGGATCCCCGCCGGGAGGTGGCTGCGGTCGTGGGCGCCGGTCTGGAGATGGCGATGGCAGTAGTCGAACGCGTTCTCCGGCGGGTGCTCGAGTCCGATGTCGAGCTGAACCGGGACCAGGCCGAGGCCGAGGTGCGCAGGATCATGTCAGTGGAGTCGCCGCTGGCCTCCCCCGGAATCGTGGACGTGGTGGTCGACACCCTCATCGGGATGGGACCGATCGAGCCGCTCTTCCGGGACCCCGCCGTGTCGGACGTGTTCGTCAACGGCAGCGACGAAGTATGGGTGGAGCGTCTCGGGGTACTGGAGCGCACCGATGTCACCTTCGCCGACGACGCGGCCGTCCTGGCGGCCGTCGAACGCACCATCGCCCCGCTGGGTCTACGCCTGGACCGGGCCAGTCCTCTGGTGAGCGCCCGCCTGCCCGACGGCAGCCGCCTGCACGCGGTCATCCCGCCGGTGTCGGTGGGGGGTCCGGTAGTGGCCATCCGCCGCTTCACCGCGGTGGCGCCCAACCTGGACACCTTCGTCGATTGGGGCTCGATGACCGATGCCCAGCGGACAGTGCTCAAGCAGGCCGTGACCGATCGGAGGAACATCGTGGTCAGCGGCGGGACCGGAACCGGGAAGACCACCCTGCTGAACGCCCTGGCGGCGGCGGTGCCGGCCGGCGAACGGATCGTGACCATCGAGGACGCCGCCGAGCTTAATTTCTCCGGTCACGTGGTCCGGCTCGAAGCCCGCCCTCCCAACGCTGAGGGCCGCGGCCGGGTCACCCTGGCCGACCTGTTACGTACCGCTCTCCGGCTCCGGCCGGACCGCATCATCGTCGGGGAGGTGAGGGGAGCCGAGGCCCTCGACATGATCTCGGCCATGAACACCGGCCACGACGGGAGCCTGTCGACCGTCCACGCCAACGGGCCCGATGACGCCCTCTGGAGGATCGAGACGCTGGCCCTCACCGGAAGCGAGGGGGTGGGCGAGACCGCAATCCGGCGCCAACTCCGCTCCGCTGTGGACCTGGTGGTGCACCTGCACCGCAGGGACGCTCGCCGCCGGGTCGAGATGATCGCTGAGGTCGGGCTGGACGGATGCCGGGGGACGGCATGCTGATCCTCGGGCTGGTGGCGATCGGCGTAGCGCTCCGGCCTCGGCGCAGGTGGGAGGCGCTGGCTCTGGCTGCCCCGGTGGTACTGCCTTTGTGGGCAGGCCTGGCGGGAATCGCCGCCGGCATCTGGGTAGCCCTCCGCAGGAGCCGTCCCGACCCCTACCAGGAGGTGGCATACCTGCAGGCCGTGAGTGCCGAGCTGCAGGCGGGCAGGAGCCTCCGCCAGGCGCTGGTCGATGCCGGCACTCGTGCACCCGACCTGGATCTGGCCCGGATGGCCCGCCTCTGCCGATCCGGCCGCCCCATGCTCGAAGTCGCCCGGGCGGCGGGCTCGGCGCTCCCGCAAACCGGCCACCTGGCGGGAGCCGCGGTGCAGATCGGCGCCGAGAGCGGGGGCCGGGTATCGGCGGCCTTCGCCACCCTGGCCGGCATCCAGGCCGACCGCATCGAGCTGCAACGCGAGGTGAGGGCGGCGGGCTCGGCGGCCCGGGCATCCGTCGCGGTACTGGCCGTGCTTCCCGCCGGCGGACTGCTCGCCGCGGCAGCCACCGGAACGCTGTCGGATCTGATGGCGATGGGCACGGTCGGACCGATCCTGGTCGGCATCGGAACCGTGCTGCTCATCGCCGGTGCCTCGGTGACGCTGATCCTCGGGAGGCAACTCTCGTGAGCCTCTTCACCCTGGTTTCCGTTGCAGTAGCTGTATACGTCATGACCGCAATGCAGCCGCGCGGCGTGCGCCTCATCGCCGCGACCGGCACTGCCGTCGGGCTGGCCAACCCGCTGGCCTGCGCCAGCCTCGGCCTGGTCTGGTACTCCCTCCGCCGGAGGAGGTCACTCCGCGCCGAGCGACTGGCCCGCCGCCGGGCGGAGCAGGAGCTGGAACTGCTCACCCACTCCATGCTGATCGGTCTCTCGGGTGGTCTGTCACCGGCCGGGGCGCTGGCGCTGGCCCGGGAGAGCCTCACCTCATCGCTGGGCCAGGAGGTCGACCAGGTCCTCCGCTATGCCGTGAAGGGCGGCCTGACCGCATCCCTGATGCACGCAACCGGTACCGGTGGCCGGCTGTTCCGCCAGGTGGGTGCGGCACATCTGTCGGGTTCTCCCCTCGAGCTCGCCCTTACCGCCCTGGCCACCGAGTACCGGGAGGCGGCCCGCTCCGCGGCGGTCGAGAAGGCACGCCGGATGCCGGTGCGGATGATGCTGCCGCTCACCCTCCTGATGCTTCCCGGCCTGCTCATCCTCATGATCGGTCCGCTGGTGCTGCCCTCGCTGGCGCGACTCCTCGACCCCTTCATGTCGTTCTGAGATGTCACTTCCCCCCGAACCGGCCGGACGCCGGCAGGCCCGCCAACGCGGGAGAAAGGAGACTCATCATGAGCTCAATCATCAACATCGTCCGTCGGGCGACCCGGGCTGTCGGAGGCGAGGAAGGTCAGGCCACGGTCGAGTACACCCTGGTGGGGATGTGCGCGGCCGGCATGGCCTCGTTGCTCCTGAACTGGATCAACAAGACCAGCCTGATCGGCAAGTTCTTCGGCTCCGTGACCAAGCACATCATCGGGCTGCTGGGCTGAGACGCGAGCGGGGCTCTTCCACGGTGGAGTTCGCACTGATCGTCCCCCTGATCCTCCTGCTGGTCCTGGCGATCGCAGAGGTGGCCGTGGTGGCGAAGACGGCGCTCCAGCTGACCGCAGCCGGGCGGGAAGGGGCGAGGGTGGCAGCCACCTCGCCCGATCCCGCCCGGGCGATCGAGGCCACCCGGCGGGCGCTCGGCCCGGACCTGGCCGGCCGGGCCCGGATCACTGTCCGTCGCCCGCCCGTGGTGGGCCGGCCCGCCCGGGTGACCGTGGCGGTCGACCATCCGCTGCTGGCGGCGCTCGGTGGGTTCCGGATACCGCTCGAGTCGACCACCGAGATGCGGGTTGAGGCATGAAATCGCGCCCGGCAACGGGGATGGGAACGGACCGCGGCTCGGTGTCCGTGTTCGCCGCCGGGGCGCTGGTACTGGCCCTGGTCCTGGCGGCCGGGGTGACCGCGATCGGCCAGGTGCTGATCGCCAGGAACCGGATCATCGCTGCGGCGGAAGCAGGTGCTCTCGCCGCGGCGCCGGTCACCTTCCGGCCTTTCGGCGCCGCCGGATCGGCAACCGACGAGGCGGCCCGGCTCGTCCGCTCCAACGGCGCAACACTGGTCCGGTGTGACTGCCGGCCCGACCCTGGTTACGGAGCTCGGACAGTCATCGTCACCGCCACGGCGAACGTGAACGTCATGGGGATACGAGAAACGAGGATCGAAGCCACGGCCGCCGCCGAGTTCCGGCCTATGGCTCTGCTCTTGGGTCCATAGCCGCCAGGGGCGCCTCCTGCTTGGTCGCACGTGCGCGTGGGCAGCAACACCCGGAATGCCCATGCAGGAAAACTCTCGCAAGTGACTTGCCTTCTTAATGAGACTGATTATCATTATCTGTGCCTGAGATCAGAATGACGATAAGGAGGGAACCCTCGTGTCCCGATGGCTACGCAACTTCGCATGGTTGCTGGCGCTGATGATGGTTTCGGTGGCGTGTGGTTCGGATGACTCCGCCCCAGCCACCACCGCAGCCCCGGCAGCAGCAGAAACAGTTCCGGAAACCGCGGCTACATCACAGCCTGGCCGGCTGGCAGTGATCGCAACCACCACCATCCTCGGTGACGTGGTGGCGAATGTCGTTGGTGGGGATGCCCGGATCGATGTTCTGCTGCCGCCGGGAGCCGACCCGCATGACTACCAGATCTCTTCCAGCCAGGCCGCCATGCTGTACGACGTTGATCTGGTCGTCGTGAACGGGCTCGGCTTGGAAGAGGGCCTGATCGACGTACTGGAAGCGGCAGAAGCCGACGGCGTCCACATCTTGGAGGTAGCCGGCCAGCTCGACCCGATCCCGTTCTCCTTCGAGGATGCGCACCACGGCGAAGAGGAAGGGGAAGACGGGGGAGAGGACCACGGCGACGAAGAAGAGGAAGAAGGCGAAGACCACGGCGACGAAGAAGAGGAAGAAGAAGGCCACCACGGGGATACGAGCGGCCTTGATCCACACTTCTGGACGGATCCTCTCCGGGTAGCGCGGGCCGCCATGCTGATCGCAGAGGCGCTGGAAGCGGTCGAGCCGTCGATTGACTGGGCGGCCCGAGCCGAGGCCTACGCCGCCACGCTCACCGAGCTGGACGAAGAGATACAGGATCTACTGGCGCCCATTCCGCATGACAACCGCAAGCTCATCACCAACCATGACTCGCTCGGCTACTTCGCCGACCGGTACGGCTTCGAGATCATCGGTGCGGTGATTCCGGGCGGTGCGACCCTCGCGGATCCCAGTTCGGCTCAGCTCGCCGAGCTCGTGGAAGAAATCGTTGAAGAAGGGGTGAAGGTGATCTTCGCCGAGACCATCGAGCCGACGGCGCTGGCCGAGGCGGTCGCCGCGGAAGCAGGCACTGACGTGGCGGTGGTCGAACTCCATACCGGTTCGCTGGGCGAGCCCGGGACCCCAACCGACAACATCGTCGGGATGCTCAGGGACAACGCCAAGCGAATAGCGGACGCGCTTTCCTAGGAGCGACGGAGAGCGAGGAACCTGAACGGATGGAGTGGTTGACGGAACCCTTCGAGCTCGCCTTCCAGCAGAGGGCGATGGTGGGTGGTGCCTTGGCCGCCATCGCCGGGTCCGTCGTCGGGACCTGGGTGGTGATCCGGGGGATGACCTTCCTGGGTGACGCCCTCATCCACGGCGTGATCCCGGGGATCACGCTGGCCATCCTGCTCGACTTCAACGTGTTCATCGGAGCTGCGCTGGCCGCAGTGGTCATGATCGCCGGCATCAATCTGGTTCACCGCCAGACCGTCTTCTCGGAGGACACCGGTATCGGACTGCTGTTCGTCGGAATGCTCGGCCTGGGAGTCATCTTCATCTCGCGGGCGCCGTCCTACGGGGGCGGGATCGCGGCGATCCTGTTCGGGGACACCCTGGGTGTCCAGACATCGGACATCCAGGTGCTGATGGTGGTGACTGGGCTGGTCATCCTGACCTCGATCATCTTCTACCGTCCCTTCCTGGTCCTGTCGTTCAACGAGACCAAGGCCAGGCTCCTAGGACTGCATCCCTCGTTCACGAACGCCGCTCTGCTTGCGCTGGTCACCCTCTCCATCGTCGGCTCGTACCGCACCGTCGGCACACTCCTGGCGTTCGGTCTCCTGGTGGGGCCGCCCGCGACTGCCGCCCTGCTCGTACGGCGGGTGCCGGCCATGATGATCACGAGCGCGGTGATAGGAATCTTCAGCGTCGCGGCCGGACTGCTGGTCAGCTACCACGCCAACACCTCGGGTTCCGCCACCATGGCGGTCCTCCCGGTGGTGCTGTTCTTCCTGGTGCTGGGCGGTAGCAGCCTGCGAGAAAAAATAGTGTCGAGTCGGGTAGGAGATGTTGCAGGGCATATGTCTTGAATTAGCCATCGTCGACTGAACGGGCCCCCTTCGTCCTCGCCCGACCGGAAGGGCGGAGGGGCCCCGGATCAGGGTTTGGTGCCCTTCACGGGGGTTTCACTTTCGTGCGTGCTATTCTGGGCGCGTATCACGTATTTCTAACCTCGTCGGTTAGGTCACGTCGAAACGGAATAACGGTCAGTGCGAAAGGAGACCCGATGGGTGGGCACGACACGCATGAGTGTGACACTCACGAGCATCACGGCGACGAAGCAGGCCACGTCCACGATGAGCACGAGTGCGACGGCCACGAGCACCATGCCGACGAGCACGAGCATGATGATCACGAGTGCGACACTCACGAGCACCACGGGGACGAAGCAGGCCACGTCCACGATGAGCACGAGTGCGACGGCCACGAGCACCACGGTCACTGAGTAGCGAGCCGGACGGCTGAGAGCGGAGCGGTAACCCCATCCAGCCGGAGATTCTGTTGAAGAGAGCCGGAGGAGTCGACTCCTCCGGTTTCTCGCGTCCGGAAAGTTAGCTCTCGACCTCGAGGGCAGCGGTCAGGAGACGAAGTGCCCCGCCCTTGGAGAGGGGTTCGTTGAAGTTGCCACACTTGGGCGACTGGACGCAGGACGGGCACCCCGATACACACCGGCACCGGGTTAGTGCCGCCACCGTGGCCTTCACCAGTTCCTCACCGACCGGGTACGCCACCGAGGCGATACCGGCGCCACCCTGATAGCCCTCATGGATGAAGATGGTGGCACTTCCCGTATGCGGGTGGTGAGTGATCGAGAGGCCGCCGATGTCGGACCGGTCGCAGATAGCGAATAGCGGGAGCATGGCGATCATGGTGTGCTCAGCAGCATGGAGCGCCCCCGGGGCTTCACGCCGGTCGATATCCGCCCGATCCAAGACCGACCCGGGCACGGTGAACCAGAAGGCTTCGGTCTCGATCTGCGTCGGAGGCAGCACCAGCGGGATGGTCCTCCTGTCGTTGCCCCCATCCCTCCTCCGATACTTGCGGCGGTAGCCCAGCACGTGAGCCGACACCCTCACCGGACCGAGGAAACTACCCATCGCCCCTACCTCGCCCTGGTCCGAGGTCCCTATGACATCAAGGGCCTTCTGAACCTGTGGCTCCGTGTAGTAGTCCACCCGGGCCCTCCGGACGCGGACCTCCAGCCCGGCCACGTCCAACTCCTCCACCAGGTAGGTCCGGCCCCTGTGCAGGTAGACGGCGCCCTCATGCACGTCTGAGAACGCCCGTTCCCAGTCCACCTCGCCGATCATCCGGCGGGTCCCGAGATCGTATATGGAAAACGATCGGGCATCGGATGAGCGGATGCTCCTGCCATGGGCGGGTGACCGCCGGCCCGCCCAGAGCAGCCGGCTGCCTTCGAGTCGCAGATCGCCCTCCTCCACCAGACGGGTCCCCGCCTCCCAGAGATCGTCTCCGAAGACGGAGCGATCCGGCCAGCCGAGAGGCAGCTCGTGAGCGGCGCAACTCAGGTGATAATCCATTACGTCCGGGTTGGTCGGGTTGACAACCGCGGCCTCCGGCGTGCGGCCGAAAAGCTCCTCCGGATAGTGGACGAAGTACTGGTCCAAGGCGTCCTCCCCGGCCACCAGGACCACCAGCGCCATGTCCTGCGCCCGGCCGGCCCGCCCGGACTGCTGCCGGAACGAGGAAATCGTGCCCGGGAACGTGCACAGCAGGGCCGCATCCAACCCCCCGATGTCCACCCCCAGTTCGAGGGCATTGGTGGCGGAGATGCCGACCAGTTCTCCCGAGAAGAGCCGGGCCTCGATGTCCCGCCGGTCCCGCGCCGTGTAACCGGCTCGATACGGCGATATCCGGTCGCCGTCAGCGCCGAGACGGTCGGCGGCGCTGACGTGGATCAACTCGGTGGCACGCCGGCTGCGCCCGAAGGCGATGGTATGAATCCCGTGGCGTACCAGGTCCACGTAAAGATCCGTCGTCTCGGCGATGGAAGAACGGCGGCTGCTCGAATCCTCCTCCGTGAGCGGCGGGTTCCATATCGCCACCATCCGTTCGCCGGAGGGAGAGTCGTCGCCGTCCACCAGCGACACGTCCACCCCGCACAGGCGCTCGGCCAAGTCCACCGGGTTGCCGATGGTCGCGGAAGTCAGCACGAAGGTCGGATCGGCGCCGTAGTGGGCCGCGAGGCGGCGCAGGCGCCGGATGATGTTGGCGCTATGGCTGCCGAACACCCCTCGCAGGTAGTGCATCTCGTCGATCACCACATGGCCCAGGCGGGACAGGAACCCGCTCCACAGGCCGTGATTGGGGAGGATCCCGTAGTGCAGCATGTCCGGGTTGGTCAGGATGACATTGGCTCGCCTCCGGACCCGGGAGCGCTGTTCTCGGGGAAGATCACCGTCGTAGGCGGATACCACCATCTGCGGGAGGCTCAGGGCCTGGATGGAGGCGAGCTGGTCTTGGGCCAGTGCCTTGGTCGGAAAGATGAGCAGGGAGGTGCTGGTGCGATCTTCGAGCGCCCGCTCGGCGATCGGGACCTGGTAGCACAGCGTCTTACCCGATGCGGTGCCGGAGACCACCACCGTGTGGCTCCCGCCCCGGATCGAGCTGATCGCCCGGACCTGGTGACCGTACAGACGATCGATGCCCTTGCCGGCGAGCCGCTCGGCTAGGGCAGGGGCGAGAGGGGGATCGGGATCCTCGAAGCGGGCAGGACGCGCAGGGAACATCCGGGCATGGACCAGGTCCCCCGGGAAGCGGTCGCTCTTCTCCCAACCCGAGACCAGTTCCCGGAAATCAGTGCTAGCCATGTTCCGATCCTTCGTAGCCGCCAGGACGAGCCGGCCGCTCGGCGCCGGCTGCTACCTGAATATCGGCCCGGGCCGCTGGAGTTTCAACCCCCTTGGGGCAGAACGCTACGCCAGGCTGGGAAGTCTCTCCGGGAGCATCAGGCTGAGATCGTCCTCGGTCAGGTCGAGTATCTCATCGGCGAGGTCGTTCATCTCCCGCGAGACGCTGTGCCGGTCGGGCGTGGCGATCACCACCCGGGCCCCCAGCTCCTGGGCTGATCGCACGGCTTCCTGCAGATCGCGATCGCCGGAGAAGATCACGGCCGTGTCGAATGCCCTGCGGCCGGCGAGGCGGACTATGTCGGAGCACAGCATGGTGTCGACCCCGCGCTGGCGGCGTTCGGGTCGGAAGGTCCACTGCTCATCGAACTCCTCCATCACCCGGTTCGGATCGAGGTTCAGCGACACGGCGGTGCGGGTCAGCGCATCGCGGATCCCCTGCTCGAACCACGGCCGGTACTCCACGATGTGGCCCAGGCGGAGCTGGATGCCCGGCGTCTGCCCGAGGGCCGAGAAAAAGCGGCGCTGGCCCTCCGCCAGCTCGTGGCCGCTCTCGAACCGGGCGTCGTACCAGTAGGTCCGCAGGAACCGTGCCCCCCGCTCGAAGGTCAGATCCTGGAACCAGGAGACGACAGCTTCGCTGTCCATCCGCACGTTGCGGGGATTCTCGTCGAGGGCTCGGGCGCCCTCCGCTCTCAGGAAACCGGCGTTCACGAACCCGGCATAAGTAGGCAACGTCATTGAAGCCTCCTATTAATCGCTAACAATAGTAATCGATGTGGTACATGGCACTCGCCGACCACGCACGATGCCGCCCGGCACTAGCGCCGGTGGACTGCTCGGCACCCCTCTCGACGATAGCTTGACGGCTTTCCAATGCTTAACCTGGGGGCGATGCCTTCGATCTCCATGAGCCGGCTCCGGCGCGACTACCTCACCGGAGACCGGCGCCAGGTCGTGGTGGTGCTGGTCGTATCGGCACTCAGCCTCACCTTTCTCAACTTCGGGACTACCAACCCGGCCTGGTTCGTATCCCTACTCGAGATTCTGGGGGCAGGGGGGTGGGCCGAGCGGGCCCGGAATGCCTTCGAGGGATCCGACTCGGCCCAGCTCAACCGGCTGATCTTCTGGGGTGGTGGGCAGATCCTGGCTTACACCCTCCTCCCCGTTGCGGCCATCAAGCTGGTTCTCAGGGACAGCATCGGTAACTACGGGCTCCGGATGAAGGGCATCGGATCGCACGGCGGCACCTACGCGCTGCTGCTCGCACTGTCGGTCCCATTCGTGGTAGTCGCCTCCTTCGCTCCGGCATTCCAGGCCAAGTACCCGTTCTACGACCTGGCGCCCGGTGAAGGGCTCTGGCCCGGCATGGCGCTCTGGTGGGTGATCTACGGGTTGCAGTTCGCGGCGCTGGAGTTCTTCTTCCGCGGGTTCATGGTGCACGGCCTCAGCAGTCGCTTCGGCTACCTGTCGGTGTTCGTGATGATGGTCCCGTACAACATGCTTCACTACGGCAAGCCGGTTGCCGAGGCACTGGCAGCCATCGTGGGAGGGATCATCCTCGGTTCGCTGTCGTTGCGGAGCCGCTCAATCTGGTGGGGGGTGGGGGTGCATGTCGGGGTGGCGGCCACTATGGACGTGGCCGCTCTTGCCCACAAGGGCTTCCTGTGGTGACCGAGCCCGGTGGCCGACCGGTCCTTGTACCGGTCATGGAGGCAGTAGCGGTCGGGCTCGCAGGAGCCGGACTGGCCTGGCTGTGCCTAGCGGCCCTCCGATGGATACCGGCCCCGCTGGTGGTCGCCGCCGTGGGAGCGGCCGGGTTGAACGGGGCGATCAGCGGAGCGAAGGGCATCTACCGGTGGAACCGGCCGCACGGCTGGGTGTGCTGGGGACTGGACTCGACCTGGGGGTTGATCAGCGTGGCCGGCGGGGTGGTGCTGCATCTGGTCAACGCCGTCCGTCCTTCCTCGTACTTCGACGGTATGAGCCGCCGCGCCAACCGCCATGTGTACGAGGAAGGGTTCACCTTCCGGTCCCGGTTCGCGATCACGTTCGGCAACGTGGTGTCGGCCGGCGGGGGCGAAACCGGCCTGCGCGGGGAGTCACCGCAGGTGGCGCGGCGAAGGCAGCTGATCGATGTGCACGAGGGGACCCATATCTTCCAGAACCGGGCGTTCGGCCCCCTGTACGTTCTCGGCTACGGCACCTGGCTAGTGCTGGCGGGCGCCGCCGGCCTGGTGACCGGGCTGGCAATGGATCGGGGCAACTGGCGATCGGTGGTGGAGACCTTCGCCTACTACGACAACCCCTTCGAATACTGGGCATACCGCAAGGACGGCTACTGGCCACCCCGTGGCGCCCATCCCCGCTTCGTCTGGAAGGCCGGGAGCTAGCGCATGGTCAGCGAAGAACGCGAAAATCGCGGCAAGCGGGCTCCGCCCCGCCGGGCCCTCCCCCAGCCGCCACCACCTTGGTGTCGAGCGCGTTCCGTCCTCCCCCCGGGCGGGGGCTGCCTCGACGATATGTTCCCTCGCACGACCCGGCCGACGTCGGGATCCGACCGGAGGTGCTTCCACCCTGAGTCTTCATATCCGGGCCGGCGGCCCGGTGTGGCCGGGTCAGTGCCTCTCCATCTGCTCAAGAGACCGACCATCCGCCCATGAAGAGTCGGGGTTCACGGCTGACCGGCAACATAAGCCGGGGGTGTGACACGAACCGCACGGACCAGTCCGGTGCCGCGGCTCGCTAGCCTTCCATCCCGATGGGTATGTTCAGGACGATCAGGTCGGTAGCGCGCTTCCGGACCTTCGAACGTGACCCCGACCTGCGGCGCATGCAATCCGCTGCCAACATCGCCGACCTCCGCCTCATCGCTCGCCGCCGCCTCCCCCGAGGGGTGTTCGACTACGTGGACGGCGGCGCCGAGGACGAGGTCACCTACCGCCGCAACAGCTCCGACTATCACAACTGGGAGTTCGTTCCCTCCGTGCTCCGGGACGTGTCGCACATCGACACCTCCACCACCCTCCTGGGCCGGCCGCTTCCGATGCCGGTGGTCCTCGCCCCCACCGGGTTCACCCGGATCGTCGAGCCCGAGGGCGAGCTGTCGGTGGCCCGGGCCGCGGCGCGCCATGACATCCCTTATTCCCTGTCTACGCTGGGAACGCGCTCCATCGAGGAGGTGGCCGATGCCGGCGCCGGGGGGCGCAACTGGTTCCAGGTTTACGTCTGGAAGGACCGCGGGCTGGTTCGCAACATGATCGAGCGGGCGGCCGCCTGCGGCTACGAAGCGCTATGCATCACGGTCGACCTGGCGGTGCCGGGCCGCCGGGAACGGGACGTGCGCAACGGGATGACCCTACCCCCCAAGCTGGGGCTCGACATGCTTCTCGACGGCATGCGGAGACCGTCGTGGACGTGGCGTTTCATCACCGCCGAGCCGATCACCTTCTCCAACGTGGTCGGCCTCACGGACCACGACGGCAGTTCGGCCGTGGCCCTGTCCAGCCTGATCCACGACCAGTTCGATGCCAGCCTGTCGTGGTCTGACATCGAATGGTTCCGTTCGGTCTGGGAAGGACCGATAATCATCAAGGGGATCCAGTCGGTGGCGGATGCCCGCCGGGCGGTCGAGCACGGCGTGGACGCCATCGCCGTCTCGAATCACGGTGGTCGCCAGCTGGAGGGCGCCCCGACTCCCATAGAGCTCATCGAACCGATCGTCCAGGAGGTGGGCGCCGAGGCGGAGATCATCTGTGACGGCGGCGCGCGCCGGGGGTCCGACATCTTGAAAGCGCTCGCCCTGGGCGCCCGGGCGGTGATGGTGGGCCGGCCCTACCTGTACGGGTTGGGCGCCGGCGGGGAGAAGGGGGTCGACTGGGTCCTCGAATTCCTGGCGCAGACCATGCGCTCTACCATGGCTTTGACCGGAGTGCGGTCGGTTGGCGAGGTGGGCCGGGATCTCGTGCGGCGCCGACTTTGACCGATCTGTAGTCGGCGGACGCCGAGGAGAAACACCATGAACACCGAAGGTCTGGTAGTCGCCGACGCCCTTTCCCGGTTCATAACCGACGAGGCGCTCCCCGGCAGCGGCGTGGACGGCGGCGCCTTCTGGAAGGGTTTCTCCGATCTGATCCACGGCTTCGGCCCGCGCAACCGGGACTTGCTCGAACGGCGCGCCGAACTCCAGGGCGCCATCGACGACTGGCACCGGGCCAACCGGGGCCGGGCTCTCGACCGAGCTGGCTACCGGGCCTTCCTGGAGGAGATCGGCTACATCGAGCCCGGGGGCCCGGGGTTCTCCATCACCACCTCCGGTGTGGACCCCGAGATGGCAGAGGTGGCCGGTCCCCAGCTGGTGGTCCCCATCATGAACGCCCGGTTCGCCATCAATGCCCTGAACGCCCGGTGGGGATCCCTGTACGACGCCCTGTACGGAACCGATGCGCTGGGCGACCCGCCCCCGGCCGGCCCGTACGACCCGGCCCGCGGTCGCCGGGTGGTCGCCTGGTGCCGGGGATTCCTGGATGACGTGGTCCCGCTCTCCGATGGCTCGCACGCCGACGCCACCGGGTACTCCGTAACGGACGGCGGGTTACGGGTGCGGCTGTCATCGGGCGAAGCCACCGGCCTGGCCCGACCGGACCGGTTCGCCGGTTACCGGGGAACTCCGGACTCCCCCGGCGCGGTGCTGCTCCGGAACAACGGCCTTCACATCATCATCGAGATCGACGCCGGGCACCCCATCGGCGCCGGTGATCCGGCCGGCGTGGCCGACGTCGTGATGGAGGCGGCCGTCACCACCATCCTCGACCTTGAGGATTCCATCGCCGCCGTCGATGCGGAGGACAAGACGCTCGCCTACCGCAACCTGCTGGGCCTGACCAGGGGCGACCTCACCGCCGAAGTGACCAAGAACGGCCGGACCTTCACCCGGCGTCTGGCAGAGGACCGGACCTTCACCGCGCCCGACGGATCGGGCTTCACGCTTCCCGGCCTTTCCCTGTTCCTGGCCCGCAACGTGGGCCACCTGATGACCACCCCGGCCGTTCTCGATCGGGACGGGAACGAGGCCTACGAGGGGCTGGTGGACGCCATGGTCACCACGCTGGTGGCATGTCACGACCTGCGAGGGCAGGCGGCCGGGCGCAACTCCCGGACCGGCTCCTTCTACGTGGTCAAGCCCAAGATGCACGGATCGGCCGAGGCGGCATTCACGTCCGAGGTGTTCGACCACGTCGAGGGCGTGCTGGGCCTGCCTCGCGACACGGTCAAGATCGGCCTGATGGACGAGGAGCGCCGCACCACCCTCAACCTGGCCGAATGTATCCGGGCCGCCCGGTCGAGGATCGTCTTCATCAACACCGGCTTCCTCGATCGCACGGGCGACGAGATCCACACCTCCATGGAGGCCGGGCCGATGGTGCCCAAGACCACGATGAAGGCCCAGGGCTGGATCCAGGCCTACGAAGACTGGAACGTGGACGTGGGGATCGCCTGCGGTCTCCGGGGCAGGGCCCAGATCGGCAAGGGCATGTGGGCCGCTCCTGACCTCATGGCGGCCATGCTCGAGGAGAAGGTCGGCCATCCGATGGCCGGCGCCGACTGCGCATGGGTGCCCTCGCCGACCGCCGCCACCCTCCACGCCACCCACTACCACCGGGTTGACGTGGCCGCCCGCCAGGACGAGATCGCCGACCGCCCACCCCGCGGCCTGGAAGAACTGCTGGAGATACCACTGGCCCCGAGGACCGACTGGACATCCGAGGAGATCGCCGCCGAGCTCCGCAACAATGCCCAGGGGATCCTGGGCTACGTGGTGCGATGGGTCGATGCGGGGATCGGCTGCTCCAAGGTTCCCGATATCAACGACATCGGGCTCATGGAGGACCGCGCCACCTGCCGTATCTCGTCCCAGCACATCGCCAACTGGCTCCACCACCGGGTGGTGGACCGCGACCAGGTCATGGAGACGATGAAAGAGATGGCGGTGGTGGTGGATCGACAGAACTCCGACGATCCCACCTACCGGCCCATGGCGCCGGGCTACGACGGCCCGGCCTTCAAGGCCGCATGCGACCTGGTGTTCCTGGGGAAGCAACAGCCCTCGGGCTACACCGAACCCATCCTGCACGCCCGGCGCGCGGAGTTGAAGCGCCGCCTGACCTCCGGCTGAGCGCCCGGCCGGTTCTCCCGAACCTCTATTCCACTGCCAGCTCTCGTAGCTGCCTTTTCAGCACCTTGCCCTGCGTGTCCCGCGGAAGCGCCGGTAGGCAGTGAATGCGCTTCGGCACCTTGAATGCCGCGATCTCCCGTGGCACCGCGGCCATCCCGTCACGGGTACCTCAGTTCACCTGGCGGGACTGTTGATCCCAGTGTCGGCTTCTTAGCGCCGACTTGAGAATCTTGCCTGTGGAGCCCTTCGCCAGTTCCTTCACGATCCACACGTCTCGCGGCTTCTTGTAGCCGGCCAGCCGGCGGGCTGCCTCGGCAGTGACCTCTTCGGGCCTGACGGTGTGCCCAGGCCTCTCAACCACATAGGCAACCACGCGTTCGCCCCAACGGTCATCCGGTACTCCGATCACGGCTGATTCGAGAACGCCGGGGTGGTTGGCGATGGCTGCCTCCACCTCCGCCGGGTAAACGTTCAGCCCGCCGCTGATGACCATGTCCTTCTGCCGGTCGATGATTGTCAGGTAGCCCTCGTCGTCAAGGTATCCGATGTCCCCGGTCCGGTAGAACCCGTCGACATATGCCTCGAGGGTCGATTCTTCGTCCTTCCAGTATCCGACCGTCACGCTCTCCGCTCGAACCTGGATCTCGCCCACCCGCGAGTCGGGAGCACCGGTCGGGACGAGCCGGATTTCGACCGCTCGCGTCGGCCTGCCCGCCGACGCGAGCCGCTCATCGGACGCGTCTACGTGGTCGGTACGGGAGAGCACGGTGAGCGGATGGGGCGCCTCCGCCGTCCCGTACACCTGCACGAATACCGGGCCGAAGACATCGACGGCTCGCCTGATCGTGTTCGGAGCGATCGGGGAGCCTCCGTACGACACGTGTCGCAGATTGAGCGTCGGATGCTTCCGTGCCTCGGCTTCCTCGATGAGCATCGTGATCATCGTGGGCACGATGAACGAGGCGGTCGCCCGCCGGCGCGAGGCCTCGTCCAGGAAGCGTCCTGGGTCGAAGGAGGGAACCACGATGTTGCGCGCTCCGCCGAGGGCATACGCAACTACCTTCGAGCCGCTGCCGTGTGACAGCGGCCCTACGTGCAGCATGGCGTCTGCAGGCGTGACGTCTATCAACTCATCGAGCAACATGTTCCAGGTTGCTGCCATCCGACTTCGAAAGGTGGCTGTTGCGCCCTTCGGGCGGCCGGTCGTGCCCGACGTGTAGTGGATCGCACTCGGGTCATCCGGTCGCCACGCGCGACCCGGGGGGCGGTTGGCGGCTCCGAGAACCTCTTCGTAGTCGTGGGTTCCACCACCGCCGACGGACACGACGGTATCGAGTGCCTCAGCCTCGTCTACGAGGCTCAGGGCAGAGTCGGCGGAATCAACTTCGGTGATCAGTACTGCGGCCCCCGAGTCCCTCACCACATGGAGGCGTTCGGACTGGCTCAGGCGTGGGTTGATCGGAACCTTGGGATGGCCCGCCTTCAACAGGGCAATGTCGGCCTCGATGTACTCCATGCGGTTGGAAGCGAGGATGGCGACCGGCCTCCTCCCGGGATTCAGTTCGAGAAGAGCCGACGCGAGGCGATCGGACCGGTCGGCGAGCTCGGAGTAGGTCTCCGATCGGTCCCCGTCCTCGACGGCGACCCGTGACGCGTGCTGTCGGAATGACCGGTCCAGTAGGGCGCCGAAATCAGCCGTAGGGGACTTCACCGGTAGGCTCCCCACTCGTCCCGCAGTACGGAGGTGATCTCGCCGACGGAGTCGAGGCCACTCTCGGTTGGTAGGTCGAGCGTGATGGAGAAGCCCTTCTGACCTTGAGCTAGGAGCGGCTTGATCCGGGCGTTCGTCTCCCTGGGGGTCGTGTAGCCGGAGAAATAACCCATGACCCTGAGCCCTTGGCGGTACGCATCCTGCCGGATCCCTCCGGCTAACGGCAACCGGCCGGGCGCACCGATGCCGGCCTTGGGCTTGATCTCCTCGAGGGCCTCCCGTCCGCACCATGACTCGAGCGGTGTGCCGAACTGAGTTACGGTCGGGAATCCTGGCGGTGGGTGGGGAGACTCGTCCGCTGGGCTTTCGTTCCTCACTTCTTGGAAGCATAATCCGCGGCATGGAAGCCGGTCAGCCAGCCTCGGACCCCGGAACGGCAGCGGGCGCAACCCTTTTCGGAGGGGATCGACGTGCGCTCGCGCGGGCGATCAGCCGCTGTGAGCGCGAGCCCGATTCGGTGGGTGCGCTGCTCGAGCGTGCCCACGCCCAATCCGCGGGCGCGCTCCGAATCGGGATCACCGGCCCGCCGGGATCAGGCAAGAGCACGCTCACCGACAGGTTGCTCGGCGCCTACCGGCGGGACGGACGCAAGGTGGCCGTTGTCGCCGTAGACCCGTCGAGCCCCTATTCCGGTGGTTCTCTCCTGGGGGATCGTGTCCGGATGGGATCTCACGCGGGCGACCCGGGTGTGTTCATCCGTTCGATGTCCACGCGTGGCCGGCTGGGAGGGTTGAACGCGTCGGCCGAGATGGTGGCGGTCCTTCTCGACGCTGAGGGCTACGGACCGATCATCTTCGAGACGGCCGGCGTCGGCCAATCCGAGGTAGAAGTGATCGACCGTACCGACACAGTGGTCGTTGTCGTCGCCCCGGGCTTCGGCGATGACATCCAGGCGGAGAAAGCAGGACTCATGGAGGTCGGTGATGTCTTCGTCGTGAACAAGGCTGACAACCCCGGAGCGACCAGAGCAGCCAAAACGCTGGAGAACATGGTGTCGATGGATCCTGGCCACGGCTGGCGACCACCGGTGCTGCTTACCGTGGCCACGACCGGTGAGGGAGTCGATGAGGTGGTCGGCGCCATCCGGTCGCACAACGAGAACGTGGCCGAGTCGGGCGCGCTGCGATCCAAGCGTCGGGCGCGGGCCGAGGCGGAGATATCACGGATGATCGAGAGGCTGGCGGCACAGGTCGCCGAGCCGGCGGTCGCCCGGTACGCGGAGGCTGTGATGGCGGGCGCCATCGATCCGTGGAGTGCCGCCAAGGAGATCTTCGACTCGTTCCGAACCGGAGAACGCCGACCGCGAGGACAGTGATCGCGAGGCCCGGCGCGGACGGCCGTCGATGAAGCCCCTCGGAGGTCCTGTCCCATGCTCGAACCGGTCGCCCTCCAGTAACGCCAGGTAGGCGTCGATTATCTCCTTCGAGTCCCGCCGGGCGAGTCATCTGGTGGCGACCTTACCGCCTAGGCTTCGTCTGGATTCCGCCCTTCTGGTCCGTAGCAGCCAGCTACCCGGCGACACCAACACCTGTGGCGCGCCGAGAGGGCCATATACTCCGGAATCCCGAGTCGAACAAGAGGTCTGACGCATGTCTTCAAGTGCCGTACTGGTGATCGCGCTGGTGGCCGGGCTGGCCGCCCTGGTCCTTGCCGCCTACTACGCCCGGGCGGTCCTGGCCGAAGACCAGGGCAACGACCGCATGCGGGAGCTCTCGGCGGCCATCCGGGAGGGCGCCAACGCGTTCATGAGGCGTGAGTACACGTGGGTGGCCGTCTTCGTAGTGGTGCTGGCGGTCCTCATCTCGGTGGTCCTGCCCTGGGGAGCACCATGGGGTTCGATCGCCTACGTCTTCGGTGCAGTGCTGTCCGCCGGCGCCGGCTTCGCCGGGATGAGGATCGCCACCGCGGCCAATTCCCGGACCGCCGAGGCGGCCCGGCTCGGCGGGGTGAAGCGCGCCCTGCCGGTGGCCTTCCGCGGGGGCGCCGTCATGGGGTTCTGCGTAGCCGGACTGGGCTTGCTGGGCGTGGCCATCGGCTACCTCCTGTTCGTCGACGTGCTGAGCATCAGCGACTCGGACCAGTACAACATCATCGCCGCCATCGGCCTGGGGGGATCGTCCATCGCCCTGTTCGCCAGGGTGGGCGGCGGCATCTACACCAAGGCGGCCGACGTCGGGGCCGATCTGGTGGGGAAGGTCGAGGCGGGAATCCCCGAGGATGATCCCCGGAACCCGGCGGTAATCGCGGACAACGTCGGCGACAACGTGGGCGACGTGGCCGGCATGGGGGCCGACCTGTTCGAGTCCTACGTCGGGTCGATAGTCGCCCCGATCGCCTACGCGGCCATCGTGTTCGCCTCCAGGTCCTTCGCCACCGAGGCCATCACCTTCCCCCTCGCCGTGGCCGCCATCGGCATGTTCGCCGCCATCATCGGCTCCTTCTTCGTGCGGGTCACCGGGGACAATCTCGCCAAGGCACTGCATCGCGGGAACAACGTGGCGGTCGGCCTCACCGTTATCGGGGTTCTGATCCTCACCAACGTGGTGTTCGGGGGATCGAGCGGGGTGGAGAACCCCTTCGGCCTGTCCCTGGCGGTGCTGGTCGGCCTGGCGGTGGGGATCTGCGTGGGCAAGATTTCCGAGATCTTCACCTCCGACCACTTCAAGACCGTCAAGGAGATCGCTCGCCAGGCCGAGACCGGTCCGGCCACGGTCGTGCTCGCCGGTATCTCCGAGGGGATGCGCTCCGCCGCCATCTCGGTTGTGGTCGTCGCCGCCGGGATCGCCGGCGCTTACGCGGCCGGGGACTGGGCCATCGGGGACGGCGGAGGGATCTACGGCGTGGCCATCGCCGCCATCGGGGTCCTCTCCACACTGGGGATCACGGTTGCGGTGGACGCCTACGGCCCGATCGCGGACAACGCCGGGGGCATAGCCGAGATGGCCCATCTGCCCCCCGAGGTGAGGGAGGCCACCGACGAGCTGGACGCGCTGGGCAACACCACCGCCGCTCTGGGCAAGGGATTCGCCATCGGATCGGCCGCGGTGACGGCGCTGGCGCTGTTCGCCGCCTTCACCCAGGCCGTCGGCCTGGACTCCATCGACATCACCAACGTGGGTACGACCGTCGGCCTGTTCCTGGGCGGCATGTTCCCGTTCCTGTTCGCCGCGCTCACCATCAAGGCGGTCGGGAGAGCCGCCTTCCGGATGATCGAGGAGGTGCGGCGCCAGTTCCGCGAGATCCCCGGACTGCTGGCGGGCGATCCGAGCGCTCGGCCCGAGTACGCCAGGGCGGTGGATATCGCCACCGGATCGGCGCTCCGGGAGATGGTCATTCCGGGCGCGCTGGCTGTGGCGCTGCCGCTGGTCGTGGGCTTCATCGATGTGGAGGCGCTGGGAGGCCTGCTGGCCGGGGCGCTGGTGACCGGATTCCTCCTGGCCATCTTCATGGCCAACGCCGGGGGCGCCTGGGACAACGCCAAGAAGCTCATCGAGAGCGGCGCCTTCGGGGGCAAGGGCTCGGAGCAGCACAAGGCGGCGGTCATCGGCGACACGGTGGGCGACCCGTTCAAGGACACCTCGGGTCCGGCAATGAACATCGTCATCAAGGTGATGACCATCGTCTCCCTGATCTTCTCCGCCGCCTTCATCTGACCTTCCATCACCCAGTTCCGTGATGAAACGGGTCCTACTGGTCCGGCACGGCGAGTCGGAGGCCAACGCCGGGGAGATCTGGCAGGGCGCCACGTCGTCGCCGTTGACCGCCCAGGGCCGGTATCAAGCCGGATCGGCCGCGCGGCGGCTCGCCGTCCGGCGATTCGATCTGGTGGAGAGTTCCGATCTCGAGCGGTCGCTCCACACTGCCGAGATTGCAGGCTTCCGGCCACGGGTGCTGTCCGGATGGAGGGAGGGCGACATCGGCGTGTGGGAGGAGCGGCCCGGCGAGTGGGTCGAAGCCCACTACAGCCACGATCTGGAGCGGCTCCACGAGGACTACGACCTGCGGATGGGCGAGACGGGTGAGTCCCCCCGCCAGGTGTCTGAGCGCGGCTGGGAGGCGCTGACCGCCCTGGTGGGCCGGCTCGAGGAGGGTCAGACCGGGCTGGTCTTCACCCACGGCGGCCTGATCGAACTGGTGCTGTGGCGGCTACTCGGCCTCCCGATCGGACGCCGGCGGCTCGGGTTCCTCTCCAACACCTCCTTCTGCGAGCTGGAGTTCGACGGTGAACAGGCGGCCCTCCTCCGCTACAACGACGCCGCCCACCTCGGGCCCGTGTCCTTCTGGGCCGACTTCACCCGTGCCGGGAGGGGCATCGTGGTCGATCTGATCCGTCACGGAGTCACGCAGGCCAACCTGGAACGGCGGGCCCAGGGGCGGGTCGACAGCGAGCTGCATCCCGGGGGACGGGAGCAGGCGCGGCGGCTGGCGGCATGGATCGGGAAGGCCGACGAGGTTTTCTCCTCCCCGCTGAGTCGGGCGGCGGCGACGGCGGAGATCGCTTTCGGGCGTCCACCGGTGCTGGTGGACGAACTCATGGAGATGAGCTTCGGTGAGTGGGAAGGCGAGCTGTGGGAGGAGCTGGAGGCCTCGGGCCGCCTCGGCGGTTATCCGGGGGACGGGCAGGACATCCGGCGGGGTGGCACCGGCGAGACCTGGAAGGAGGTCCAGCAACGGGTGTCCGGGTTCATCAGCAGTCTCACCGACACCTACGCCGGCCGCCGGGTGGCGGCGGGGTCGCATGGCGGCGCGATCAAGGCCTACTCCACGGCGATACTCGGACTCGGCTACGGCAAGGCCGGGTTGCTGGGCCCTCTGGAAAACACCTCGGTCACCCAGGTGGCGATCGCCCCCGACGGGCATCCGATGCTCACCACCTACAACATCACGCACCACCTGGAGGGCTTGGACGGCTAGTTCCGGAGGCCTCCCCGCCGCCTAACTCTTAACAGTTCGCTCACGTTCGTATGGGAGCATGGAGGGTGTGAGAGGAGTCGATGAACCTGCCGGCCTGTTGGTGGAAAACGATCCCAGCGTCGCCAACCTGGTCCAGGATGCCCTCAGGCTCGCCGATCCCTGGTTCGTGTGGAGTCTCGCGCCGAAGACCGGGGCGGCGAGGCCTGGGCCGTCATCAAGGTGGACGACTATGGTCCCGGCATCAGCACAGAAGACCGGCCCCATGTATTCGAACACCTCTACGTGGCCCGCCACAGGCCCCGGATCAAGGAGGCGGGTTCGGGCCTGGGCCTTGCCATCGTGGCCGAGCTGACCGGAATCATGGGGGGTGAGGTGAGCGTGACCGACCGTCAACCTGCGGGCAACCGATTCACCGTGCAGTTCTCTGCCAGACGCGAGAGGCCCGCTCCATGACCAAGCCCACCAGGATCATCAGAGGAGTAGCGGTCGCGATCGTATGCGTGGCCATCGCCGCGGTCGGGTGGTGGAGCCTGCGGCCCGATGGACCCGAGCCGGTCGATCTGGAGGCGGCCGTGGCCCGGCTGGAGTCCACAGCCGGTGAAGAGAGCGACGGCTCCTCGGCCTCCCAACTCGACGACCGTGGGTCAGACTCGACACCGGCCACCGAGTCCACCGGTACGACGTCGAACACCGGACCCGATACCTCTGTCACCACATCGACCGCCACGGCCGGCGATGGCGCCCCTCCAACAGAGACCGAGACGACATCCTTGGACACCGAAGCAGCCGGCCTGTCAGGGGTATGGACCGTGGTCGCCCGCGAAGGTACCGATGGGCCGACCGGCGAGGCCGCGGTCAGCTTTGCCGGCTACCGGGTGGTGGAGGTGCTGGCGGGCGGTGTCGACGAATCCACCGTGGTAGGTCGTACCGAAGAGGTGGCCGGCGCGATCGAGCTGAGCGGAACCGCCCTGGTTGCCGCCAAGGTAGAGATCGAGATGGCCACCCTGCAGACCGACGACAGCCACCGCGACAGCCATGCGCGGGAAGCCCTCAACACCAAGGAGTTTCCGCTGGCCGTATTCACGCTCGTGGAACCTGTGGAACTCCCCGTCCGGCTACTCGAGGGCCAGAGTTTCTCAGGGTCGGTCCTAGGAGACCTCACGATCAAGGGAGTCACCAACCGCCGCATGTTCGAGCTAGAGGCTCAACTCACCGGGGACACCATCGTGGTCGTAGGGTCGGCTCCGGTGATCTTCAGCGACTATGGCGTGACCGCCCCGACGTCTGTCGCCGTCATCTCGGTCGAAGACCACGGCATCATGGAGTTCCAACTCTTCTTCACCCGGTGATCAGCGGCCGGTCATCCAACCAGGCGGAAGCCGCAGGACTGCCTGATGGGGCGCAGCCGGTGATCTAGCGGGTCTCCCACACGATCAGGGAGGCCCAGTTGTCGACCTCCGGGTCCTCTATGTAGTTCTCCAGCACGCCGCGCGCCTCGAAGCCGTTCTCGATCTGGAAGCTCAGCGTCCGGTCGTACAGCTCTCCGGCGGCCACCTTTTCAACGTATTCGGCGGCGGACATTCGGTCCTTGTGCTCGGCGTATCCGGGGATCACCCCGCCCGCGATGATGCCCCGCAGCCCGAGGGTCCGGCACACCTCCTTGCGCAGGTCGTACAGGCGGCTGCCGATCCCGCGGCGGCGGTAGCTGGGGTTCACAGCGATATCGGTGCCGTAGTACCACTCCCCGGTGGGATCGTGCCCGGCCTTGTGCCCGGACATGAGGTCCTTCATCCGGTGCTGCGGGCGGGACAGGTCGAAATGGACCCTCACCCCCAGGCCCATGGCGATCGGCGTCTCGCCGTCCAGCACAACGAATCCTCCCTCGGGGAAGACCTCGGCCAACTCGACCAGCTCCCCGGCGCTGTAGAGGTCGGCGGGGTTCGCGCTGGGAAAGGACTGGAGCTCGAGCGCCTCCAACTCCTCGGCCCATCGGGCCTCCAGGTTCACGTAGCGGAGGTCTTCTATCACCCCCAAATTATACTTCCGGTGGTGTCCGACTACTCGAACCTGTCGCTATGGATGGCGACTTTCGAAGGCGACCTGACCCCCCGCGCGCCCCTCGATGGCGATGCCTCGGCCGATGTGGCCATCGTGGGAGGCGGCTTCACCGGCCTGTGGACCGCCTATTACCTCGCCGAGCGCGACCCCTCACTCTCGGTCCTGGTGATCGAGCGGGAGATCTGCGGCTTCGGCGCTTCGGGGCGCAACGGCGGGTGGGCCGTGGGGGAGCTGGCCGCCGGATTCGATGCCTACGCCCGCCGCTCCGGCCCGCACGCGGCAAGCCGCCTCATAGCCCACGCGCACCGCTCGGTCGACGAGATAGGGAGGGTGGTCGCAGCCGAGGCCATCGAATGCGGGTTCGCCAAGGGTGGGGTGATCCGGTTCGCCCGTAGCCGCGCCCAGGCCGGGCGCCAGGCGGCCGAGATCGAACACAACCGCGTCAACGGCATCGGTGCGGACATAATCCGCTTGCTCAGACCGGAGGAGGTGCGGCGCTTCGGCCGGCCCACCGGCCTGCACGGCGGCATCTTCTACTCCCCGTGCGCGGCTCTCGACCCGGCCCGGCTGGTAAGGGGGCTGGCTGACGTGGTCGAACGGCGCGGGGTCCGGATCGTGGAGCAGACCGGGGCGGTCGGATTCGGAAGCGGGTCGGTCACCACCACCCACGGGAAGGTCAGCGCTCCGGTGGTAGTCCGGGCCACAGAGGCCTACACCCGCGACCTTCCCGGGGAGCGCCGGACCCTGGTACCGCTCTACTCGCTGATGATCGCCACCGAGCCGCTGGACGCGGCGACGTGGGCCGAGATCGGGCTCGACACCCGGCCCACTTTCGCCGACGACCGTTACGCTGTTATCTACGGGCAACGGACGGCCGACAACCGGATCGCCTTCGGAGGAAGGGCGGTCCCCTACCTCTACGGCTCCCGGATCGACCCGGCCACCGAGCGCGACCGGCGGTCCCACGATCTGATCCGGAGGGTGCTGGTGGACATGTTCCCGGCTCTCGAAGGCGTGGCAGTCACCCACCGGTGGGGCGGGGTCCTGGCGGCGCCCCGCAACTGGGTTCCGGCGGTGCGGTACGACGCCGATACGGGCCTCGGAACGGCCGGCGGCTACGTCGGCGAGGGGGTGGCGCCCTCCAACCTGGCCGGACGCACCCTGGCCGACCTGATCACCGGCGCCGACTCCGAGCTGGCCGACCTCGCCTGGGTGGGAATCGAATCTCGGCCGTGGGAACCCGAGCCCCTCCGCTGGCTGGGCATCCGAGGCACCCGTGCCGTGATGGGCTGGGCCGACCGGGTGGAGTTCGGTACCGGACGTTCCTCCCGCCTAGGCCGCCTGGCCTACGGACTCCTCCGCCGATGAAGCCGATCACCCCCTCCCCCGAGACGCTGATCGACATCGGCCGGCGGGCCGGGCTGGCTGCGGTAGGGGTATGCCGGGCGGAGCCGTTCACGGATACGGAGGAGACCCTGTCCGAGCGCAAGTCGGACGGGCTCCACGGCGGGATGCAGTTCACCTACCGCAACCCGGAGCGTTCCACGGACCCGGCGCGCGTCCTCCCGGGCGCGGCCGCCCTCGTGGTGGGCGCCCTGGACTTCTGGCGCGGCGATCCGGAGCGCCCGGACGACGGCACTCCCTACGGACGGGTGGCGGCCTACGCCCGGGAGGACCACTACGCCGCCCTCCGGTCAGCTCTCGGGCAGGTGGCGGAGGCCCTGCGCGAGTCCGGCCACCGGGCGGTGGTGGTCGCCGACGCGAACAGCCTGGTCGATCGGGCGGCCGCCCACCGGGCCGGCATCGGCTGGTGGGGCAAGAGCTCCAACATCCTGGTTCCGGGGGCGGGGAGCCTGGTGGTGCTGGGCGCGGTGGTGACCGACGCTCCCCTGTGCGATACCGACCCCGGACCGATGGCCGACGGCTGCGGGTCGTGCCGCCAATGCCTCGACGGATGTCCCACCGGCGCCATCTTCGCTCCCGGCGTGGTCGACGCCCGCCGCTGCCTGGCCTGGCTGGTCCAGGAGGCCGGGGTGTTTCGTCCCGAGTTCCGGGTGGCCCTGGGGGACCGGATCTACGGCTGCGACGACTGCGCCGACGTGTGCCCTCCCAACCGGGTCCGGGTCCGCCTCGACAGCCCGAGGGCAAAGAGGCCGAACGAGGCCTGGGTGTCCCTGGTCGATCTGCTCGACGCTTCCGACGAGGACCTGATGGCCCGGTTCGGACGCTGGTACATCCCGCGGCGCCAACCCCGATACCTGCGGCGCAACGCCCTGGTGGCGCTGGGCAACGTCGGCGATCCGTCCGCGCCCCGGGTCCGTTACGCGGTCAACCGGGCCCTGGCCCACCCCGATCCCTTGGTGCGCGCCCACGCCGTCTGGTGTGCCCGCCGCCTCGGGCTGGACCTCGCCCCGCTACAGGGCCGCGACGACCCGCTGGTCCAGGACGAGCTTTCTCGCCAGGTGCGGGTCCGGCAACCGCTCGCGACAGCCGCTAGCCCACCGCCTCGATGAACGCGTCGGTGTAGTTGATCTCGAAGTCGCCGGTGTCCTGGATCTCCTCCAGCGAGCCCACGCCGCCCGGGATCACCGCGGGATCGGCCACAAAGTCCAGCAGCTCCTGCTCCAGCCCGTCCAGCGCCGCCGCGTTGGGGGTGGAGTAGTAGTTGTAGTTGGACAGGGCCGCACCGTTCTCCGCATCGAGGATCCAGTTGATGAAGGTGTGGGCCGTGCACGGGTTGGGAGCGTCGTGCGGGATCGCCATGTTGTCGATCCAGCGGGTCCCGCCCTCCTCCGGCACGAAGTACACGTACTGGGAGGGGTCGTCGGTCTCCAGGAACTGCGTGAACATGTCACCCGAGTAGCCGTGGGCTATCGCCGTCTCGCCGGTCGTCAGCAACTCGTCAGCCTGATCGGTGTCGAAGGCCGCCACCCGGCCCCGCGCCTCGGAGACCAGCTGCTTGGCCTCCTCCAACTCGCCCTCATCGGTGGTGTTGAGCGAGTAGCCGAGGTACTTGAGCGCCGCTCCCAGGGTCTCCCGGGGGTCGTTCAGCAACGAGATCTGGCCGGCGAACTGGTCCGCGAAGCTGGCGTCGAAGACGATCGACCAGGACCTCGGGAAGTCGGTCCCCACCACAGCGGTGTCGACGGCCAAGCCGGTGGTTCCCCACTGGTACGGGACCGAGTAGTCGCCGGCGGGGTCGTACACCAGATCGCTGAAGTCCGGCGAGATGTTGGACAGGTTGGGTATGGCGTCCTTGTTGAGAAGCTGGATGTCCTCGCCGGCGATCAGGATGGCGACCATGTAGTCGGAGGGGACGATCAGGTCGTATCCCGAGTTACCGGCGGAGATGATCGGCTGCATGGCCTCGTTGGAGTCGTAGACATCCACGGTCATCTCGACGCCGTACTCGGCTGCGAAGGCGTCCACCAGGTCCGGATCGATGTACTCGGCCCAGTTGTACAGGTTCAGGTCACCATCCGTCTGGCCCGCTTCGCAATCTGCGGCGGCGGCCTCGCCATCGTCCCCCGCGCAGGCAGCGGCCAGGAGCGTCATGGCCACCACCACGGCGAGCAGGCTACGCATCCGGGTAGGTCTCATGACAACCTCTCTTCCGTGTTCTCGCTCTTGGCTTCGAAGCCCCACTCTGGGCTCACCCTCCTGTTGGCGGCTCGCGCCGAGAAGGCTCTGGCAGAAGTGTATAGACGCTCCGCCGCGTAGGTCGGGCGGATCCGGTGGTTCTACGGTCCTGGCACCGTTCCTTCAATGTCTCGTGGAGTCCTGCCAGGACGGGCGACGCAGCGGCGAGACAGCCTCTTGACCCTCCGCCACACGGCTCCTGCCACCACGGTGATGGTGACAACTCGATGAGGATAGGTCAAGGGTCGAATCTGTCACAGGCTTCCTATACGTTGCCTATCGCCAAGCACCTACACCGGCCGATGGCACGAACCCGATCGGATCGGCCGGTCCGCAGGGAACATACAGGCTCCAAGGGGCGCCCTTCGCCAACCCGGCCCCAGTCCGGGCATGGCCGAACACGCCCAAGCCAAGGAAGGTGGTGGCGGGGGAGGGCCCGACGGGGGGTGCCGTCTCGCGGGCGCTCCGGTTTCGCGGTCTTGCGAGCGTCTCGGGGCCCTACCCCATCAGGGATGAATCGGACCGTCTTCGCAGGCGGTCCCCCAAGGTCCGGCCGGTCTCTCCCGTGCGGAGGCGTTGGGTGACGATCGACAGGATCACCAGCACGATCGACGCGGCCAGCATGATGACGGAGACGGCGTTGATGAGCGGGGTGACGCCGCGGCGGATCATGCCGAACACGAATACCGGCAGGGTGGTGGAACCCGGGCCGGAGGCGAACTGTGTGACCACCACATCGTCGAGCGATAGGGTGAGGGCGAGGAGCGCACCACCAGCGATACCGGGCGCGATCTGCGGCAGCGTGACGTAGCGGAAGCTGCGCCACCGGTCGGCGTAGAGGTCGAGGGCGGCCTCCTCCAGCTGCTCGTTCATGCCCGACAGCCGGGCCCGCACCACCACCGACACGAAGCTGATGTTGAAGGCGATGTGGCTGATGGTGATGGTGGTGAAACCCTTGGTGAGGTCGAGGCCGAACAGCATCTCGGCAATGCGGATCCCTTCGGAGAAGAACAGCAGCATCATCACCGCCATGGTGACGTCGGGGATGATGACCGGAAGGTACAGGAGGGCGTCGAACACCCGCTTCCCCCGGAACCGGAACCGCTCCAGGGCCAGCGCTGCCAGCGTCCCCAGCACCACCGAGATCGCGGTCGACAGCAGGGCCACCCGGATGGACACCCACAGGCTGTTCTGGAGCTGGGAATGGTCGATGAACTGCTCGTACCAGGACAGGGTGAAGCCACCCCACCGCCCCACGTTGCGGTCGTCGCTGAACGAGAAGATCACCAGCAGGACGATCGGGGCGTAGAAGAAGGCGTACACCAGCCAGGCCGTGCCCGACAATGCCCACGCGGTGGCGCTGCCGGGCCGGGCCGTGACGCCCTTCATGGCTGCCTCCCCCGGATCACAGGTTCCGCCCTCCCGCCCGGAAGTAGATCAATGTGGCAGTCAGCATCACGGTCATCAGCACGAAGGACAGGGATGCTCCCAGGGGCCAGTTACGCGCCGTCAGGAACTGCACCACGATGTAGGACCCCAGCATCGTGGACTTGCCGCCTCCCAGGATCTGGGGGGTGACGTAGGCGCCCAGGCTGGGGACGAACACCAGGATCGAGCCGGCCAGCACCCCGGGCATCGACAGCGGCAGCAGCACCCTCCGGAAGGTCTGGGCCCCGGAGGCGTACAGGTCCCGGCCCGCCTCGATGAGGCTCCCGTCGATCCGCTCGATGGCTGCGTAGAGCGGCAGGACCATGAAGGGCAGGTACCCGTACACCAGGCCCAGGATCACCGCCGAGTGGGTGAAGAGGATCTCCTGCCGGCCCACACCGAGCGCCTCGGTGACGGCGGCGAACGGGCCGTCTGACCCGAGAATCACCCGCCAGGCGTAGTTGCGCACCAGGAAGTTGGTCCAGAACGGGATCATCACGAACACCAGCAGGATGTTGCGAATCGTGGGCGTTCGGGTGGCAATGAAATAGGAGAAGGGGTAGGCCACCACCAGGCAGATGAGGGTGGTGAGCACAGCGATCCAAACCGACCGGAACAGGATGTCGCGAACGATCGGCTCGGCCAGGCGGCGGTAGGAGTCGAGGTTCCATCCGGCCAGATCGGTCCCGCCGATCGTGTTCCGGGTGGCCAGCGAGTAGACCACCACTATCCCGAACGGGATGGCGAAGAACAGCACGAGGTAGACGTAGGCGGGGAGCGACAGCAGGAACCCCCGCCGGGAGTCGCCTCGCGCCGCCGCCCGTTCGAACTCCGGAGTGACCTCCAGCAATACCGGGCCGTCGGCAGGCGGCGGGGCGGTGGTCAGGGTCACCCGGCTAGTCCTGTACCACCGCTACCGAGGAGGGTTCCCAGGACACGGTCACCTCGTCACCCGCGCTGACCGGGGCCCTGCCGGGCCGGTTCTCCGCCCGGACGTCGATGTGCATCCACTGGAAGGACACCCGGTAGATCAGGGCATTGCCCAGGTAGGTGACCTGCTCCACCCGGCCGTCCACGGAGGTGTGGTGCCCGGGCGCCACGCCCAGGCTGTGGAGGAAGGCCTGCTCGGGACGCAGGCTGACGGCCACCCGCCCTCCCGGCTGGATGTCCGAGGGGGCGGCGATGGTGATGCCGTTGGTGAGCGTGACCTGATCAGGTCCCGTGACCATCCCGTCCAGCAGGTTGGCATGCCCGATGAAGTCCGCAACAAAGCGGTTGGCCGGGCGGGCATAGATCTCCTCGGGCGTACCGACCTGGAGCAGCCGTCCCCCGTCCATCACCCCGATACGGTCGCTCATGGCCAGGGCCTCCCCCTGGTCGTGGGTGACGAACACGAACGTGATCCCCACCTCGCGCTGGAGCGCCTTGAGCTCGAGCTGCATCGCTTCGCGAAGCTTGAGGTCGAGCGCTCCCAGGGGCTCGTCGAGGAGCAGCACCTTGGGGCTGTTCACCAACGCCCTGGCCAGCGCCACCCGCTGCTGCTGGCCGCCCGACAGCTGGTCGGGACGGCGCTGCTCCATCCCTTCCATGTGGACAAGGGCGATGGCGTCGCGGACACGAGGTTCGATCTCGGACTTGGGTGTCTTGCGCATCCGCAGTCCGAACGCCACGTTCTCCTCGGCGGTCATGTGGGGGAAGAGGGCGTAGTTCTGGAAGACGGTATTGACAGGACGCCGGTTGGGAGGCAGGGTGCCGACCTCATCGCCGAAGATCCGCAGGCTGCCGGTGGTAGGGAACTCGAGCCCGGCGATCAGGCGCAGCGTGGTGGTCTTCCCGCATCCGGAGGGGCCGAGCAGGGCGAAGAACTCGCCGTCGGCGATCTCGAGGTCCACACTGTCCACGGCGATGACGTCACCGAAGCGCTTGGTGATGCTATGGAGCCCGACGGCTGGAACCGCTGCTGGCATACCGGCCCTTTCCGTGGTCAGAGAAACTTGATCCTTACGTAGTCGTTCATGCTGGGGAGGCCCCAAACGGCCCAGAAGTCCCTGGTCCTGGGTCGCATAACGGTAGCCCCGGACGTCTCCACGTGATAGGGAGGTGCCGGCACCTGGCACACCCCATGGCGGGTTAGGTCCATCAGGTCTTCCTCCGTGATGGCGGACCGGTCGAGGTGGTCGATGGCGACCGACCGCCGCCGGTGCGAGCTGTCCTGCAGCTCGGACGGCCTCTCGACCTCGACGGCCCTGGTGGGTCCGTGGGTGGTGTGGTTGGTATAGGTCAGCGGCTCGGAGGACAGGGTGGTTACAGGCCGGACGCTGGGCATGGCCTCGATGTTGAATCCGACCCCGTCTGCGTCGAAGACCAGGTAGTTGTGCCCTCCGGCCAGATCCGCGTCCAGGATGACGCCTCCGGCCTCGGTCGCGTTTGCGGCCAGCAGGGCGTGGCGGACAACGGTCGGCCACGTGACCCCGACCTTTCCGTCGGAGGCCGCCAGGTTGGTGATACCCACGCACACGCCGTGCTCGTTCATTCCGATCTGTCCGAGGCATCCCACGGTGCTGAAGATCAGCGCCCGCGGCCCCTCGTCGGGTCTGGTCCGCATCAGGATGACGTGGTCGGTGGCCGAGGCATGCATGTCCCAGGTCTGGCCGAAGAACCCGGCACCTCCGGCCCGGTTGTCGGGGACGATGAATGCCGTGCAGTCGTCCTCCACCATGGCAGGGGCGCTGTCTTCCTCGCCGAGGTGTGCCCGCACCGTGTCCACGAAGTCGGTGAATCCCCCCACCACCACCGCCTCCGCCATGCTGATCCCGGCACCGCCGGCCATGGCGGACATCTCTTCGTACAGCACAGCCGACTGCCGCTCATGTGCCTCGAGACAAGCCTCCGCCAGCTCGAGGACCATCCCCCTCGACACCGGCGCCCCGGTCCAGAGGCCGGACATCACCAGCCCGATCCGCTCCTCGGCGTACTCCCTGATCTCGGCCGCATAGGTGCTGCCATGGACGTAGCCCATCTCGGCAGGAGTCCCGCCAACGTCCAGCATGCGAATAGGGGGCCGACGCATCTGCCCCAAGGGTAATGTGCCCGAACTACAGACCTATCCGGACCCGATTCAACGCCCGGTCGGCCGACTCGTTACTCCCCCACCACCACCGGCCTCATTCGCGGACTTCTCGTCTCAACGTGCCGGATCGAACGCTCACTCTCCAGATACAGCCGCGGCTTCATCGGCAGCATCGCCTACCAGCACCTCGGCCCATGCCAGAGCCTCAGACGCCCGAGCCTCGTCGGCCGCCATCTCGCCGAATGCGGCATCAAGATGGTCGACACCGGTCTCTGAGATCGGCTCGCCCCATAGACCGTCCGGTGCCGCCGGGACTTGCGTAGGCACGCCGGTGGCCTACTCGCTGCTGTACTTGGCGTACTTCTCCAGCAGCCGGACCGGTTTCTGCAGGGCGTCCCGGCGGAAGGGCTCGCCCAGCTCCCGGCTCACCTGGATCTCGAGCACGGTGGGCCGCTCCGACTCGACCGCCGCTCGCAGCGCGTCGCCGACCTCGTGCGGCTTCTCGACGACCTCCCCCTCGGCCCCCATGGCGCGGGCGATGCCGGCGAAGCTCGGGTTCTCGAGCATGGTCGCCACGTAGCGGTCGTCGTAGAAGTCGATCTGGTTGCGCTTCTCGGCTCCCCACTGCCCGTTGTTGAAAACGCAGGCCACCACCGGGATGTTCTCCCGCACGCAGGTCATGACCTCCGCCAGGCTCATCCCCCAGGCGCCATCCCCCACGTAGGCGATGGCGGGGCGTTCCGGCGCGGCCACCTTCGCCCCCATCGCGGTGGGGAAGGCGTAGCCGCAGTTCCCGAACATCATCGCCGCGAACATGCTGTTGGGCCGGTCGAAACTCAGGTAGGAGTTGGCCACCGAGCAGATGTTCCCGATGTCGGTGGTGACCATCGAGTTCGCCGGCATCGCCAGCTCCAGCTCCCGCAGGGCGGTGCGGGGCGCCATGGGAACCTCCTGCGAGGAGGAGATGGAATCCAGTTCTCGCCGCCAGGCTTCCTTCTCCGCCCGTACCCGGGACATTCGGTCGTCGCGGGTGGCTGCGCACGCCGGGTCCGAGCCCGCCAGCCTCCTCACCAACTCGGCGGCCACAGCTCCGGCGTCGCCATTGATCGCCACCTCCGCCGGCTTGACCAAGCCCAGCATCCGGTGGTCGGTGTCAACCTGGATGATCCGGGCATCCTCCGGCCAGTACTCGATGCCGTACTGGGGCAGCGTGCCGAAGGGTCCCAACCGGGTGCCCAGCGCCAGAATCACGTCGGCCTGGGCCACGATGCGCATGGCCGCCTTGGAGCCCTGGTAGCCGATCGGCCCGCAGGCCAGGTCGTGACCGGACGGGAAGGCGTCGTTGTGGAGGTACGAGCAGATCACGGGCGCGCCGAGCAACTCGGCCAGGGCCACGGCTTCGGACTGCCCGCCACCCATCACCACGCCCCCTCCCACCATCAGCACCGGGAAACGGGCCTCGGCCAGCAACTGCGTGGCGGCAGCCAGGCCGGCCGACCCGCCCGAGGAGCGCTCTATCACCAGGGGTTCTCTGATGTCGAAGTCGGCTTCCCCGTAGAAGAAGTCGCGCGGGATGTTGATCTGCACCGGACCCCGCTCCGCCATCGCCAGCGTGAAAGACCGGTGGGTGAGCTCCGCGATCCGCTCGAAGCGCTTGACCTCCACCTGGTATTTGGTGATCTTCGAGAAGATCGGCATCTGGTCCGTCTCCTGGAAGCCTCCCAGGCCCTCCCCCATGGAGCCGGCCTGGGGGGTTATGGCGACCACGGGCGAATGGGCCCAGAATGCGGCCGCGATGGCCGTGACGAAGTTGGTGATGCCCGGACCGTTCTGGCCGATGCAGACCCCGTGACGGTTCGAGACCCGGCTGTAGCCGTCGGCCATGTGCGCGGCGTTCTGCTCGTGGGCCACCGGCCAGAACCTGATCCCGGCCGGCTCGAAGATGTCTAGGGCCTCCATGAATGCCGACCCGACGATGCCGAACACGTCGGTCACCCCCTGAGCGGCGAGGGTCTCGACAAAGGCCTCGCTAGCGGTCATCCGGACCATCTCTTACCTCCTGCCGCCGTGCCCGTCCCGGCATCTTGGAGACTACCCGCCCGAGCTACCGGCCCGCTCCCGAACAACTCGATTCGGTCGACAGGACGGGTACCCGGTGACGCCGCACGGGAGATCGTTGTCCGGGCGCCCATTCACGCCTGGCCTCCCGGTTTCCTACTCGAATGGACTCCGCTTCGGACATGTGCGGATATAGAGTTGCGCTCTACCGGCGCACGAGGAGGTGAGAGGATGGCCGGACTCACGGTGGAGCAGCTGGACCGGTTCCGCGAGGACGGATACCTGATCGTCGAGGATGTACTCACCGGTGAGGATCTGGCCGCGATCGAGGCCGAGTATCGGAAGATCGTCGATCGGGTTTCGGCCGACCTGGCACTTCAGGGAAGACTGCGCCCGCTTGCCGGGACCACCTTCTCCGAGTGCTACATCGAGGCGATGCAGCAGCTCGACGACATGTACGACCTCTACCAGCATCTCGACATCTCCCTCCCGCTGCTCGAGGACCTCGACCACGGTCACACCATGAACGCCGGGCCGGAGGTATTCCGCCTGCTCACCAACCAGCGCCTGCTCGACATCGTGGAATCAGTGATCGGGCCTGAGATCTACTCCAACCCGGTGCAGCACACCCGGATCAAACCGCCCGTCCGCCATCTGCCGGAGGCGGCCCTCGACGCCAACGTCGCCGCCACCCTGTGGCACCAGGACTCCGCCGTCATCGATACCGAGGCCGACGGCACCGACATGCTGACCGTATGGCTTGCCGTGACGGACGCCACCCTCGAGAACGGGTGCCTGATCGTCGAACGCGGCAGCCACCGCCAGCAGATGACCCTTCACTGTCCGGGCAAGATCTTCCCCGCCGAGATCTACATTCCCGAGTCGATCATCGACGACGGCCGGGTCATTCCCATGGAGGTGCCGGCCGGAGGCGCGGTCCTGCTGCACAAGCTGACCGAGCACGGTTCCCTGGACAATCACAGTGATGACATCCGGTGGAGCTTCGACCTCCGTTACCAGCCGATCGGCCAACCCACCGGCCGTTCCGTCTTCCCCGGCTTCATCGCCCGCAGCCGGGCCCGCCCCGAGGCCGCGGTCACCGACCCCGAAGAGTGGGCGAACCTGTGGTGGGACGCCCGGGACCGTATCGCCGACGGCTTGACGCCGATGCGCCTCAACGCCAGGTGGGAGGCCAACGCACGCCAGCCGATCTGCGCCTGACCGTACACAGCCGGGGCTCCTTCCGGTCCGGCCGCTCAGCAGATCGTGGTGCGTTCCTCGGGAAGAACGAGGTCGATCAAGGCCCGGTGGATGATCTCGTTGGCGCATTCGTTGCTGGGATACACCACATGCGCGTGGTGCTCGGCCCGGACCAGGTAGCCGTTCGACAGCGTCTCCTCCACCAGTTCCTGTGATTCGCTGAACGGCGTCGCCGGATCCCGCGGGTTGCCGATGACCACGATGGGTACATCACCGCCGTCAAGCGTGCCATCGAACGAGCTTCGATCCAACAGGTCGTAGAACGGGCACGTGCCCGGCGCCGCGAACTCGAGGTGGGCCAGCAGCGGCAGCTCCCGGCGGACCGCCTCCTCCATCGCCCTCTCGTCGGAGATTCTCAAGGAGCGGTCTAGCTGCGGGTACAGCACCCACGAGTCGAGGCAGTTGACGTGCTCGACGAACGTGGTCCCGCCGCTGCTGTCGCCGAGCTGATACCGGGCGAACTCGGCGAGGAGCGATGGATCGCCCTCCTCCACCAGCAGGGCGTAGCCGATCCACAAGTACGGCCAACTCTCCTGGCTGTACAGCGGAGTGATGATCGCCAGTGCTCCCGCGACCGGATTCCCGCCGGTGGCCTCGACCACCGCGTCGAGCGCGCCAACGTTGTCCTTGAAGTACCCCCGCGGGTCGCCGTCGTTGTACATCGGGCACTCCGGCCTGTCGCAGGCGTCCAGGGCTTCGCCCAGCAAGACGTCGAACTGGCGCAGTTCGTCGATCACGTTCGCGACGCGCGCCTCGACCGTGCTGGCGTCATCGAGCGGGTTGTCCGCGCCGTCGACCACCATGGCTCGCACCGACTCGGGGAACAACGTCGCGTACCAGACGCCGAGCGTGGCACCGTATGACATGCCGAGGTAGCTGATCCGCTCCGCGCCGAGCGCCTTGCGGATCTCGTCGATGTCACGGGCCACGTACTCGCTATGCAGCAGGCCTGCTGCGGGGCCCATCGACTCGGCGCAGAGCAGCGCCGCCGCCTCGCCCGCAGCGATCTCATCGGCGGTGTCGAACGGGAGTTCGACCTGCGACAGCAGCGCGAGCTGCGCCCCGGGCTCGCCGCAAACGAATGGGGGCTCGGAGCGCTCGACGCCTCGGGGATCGAAGCCGACGATGTCGAACTGGTCGAGCACCGGTGCGGTGAACACCGCACCGGGGCCGTCAAGCGCCCAGGAGACCATCTCTACGCCGCTCCCGCCCGGTCCTCCTGGATTGACCACCAGGTAGCCGATGCGCCGGCCCGGATCGGTCGCACGGTGCACGGCGATGGCGACCGCCAGCTCTCCCGCACCCGGGTCGCGGTAGTCGAGCGGCACCGTCACGACACCGCACTCGAGTCCGTCAACCTCGCAGTCGGTCCACATCACAGCGCCCTCGGGGACCGCAGGGCTCCCATCCGTGCCGGCCCCGGCTACCACATCCACGGCGCCGGCATCGCCCGTGGCGGTAGTGGTGGTCATCGTCTCGACCACAGCTGTGGTGGCGGTCACGGCGGGATCGCTCGTCGTGGTCACGCTCATCGCGGAGGTGGTGGTTGTCGTCACTCCTGCAGCGACGGTGCCGGTAGCCGGCGTCACGGCTGCGGAAGGCGGAGTCGCGGTCGTAGTCTCGCCTGCATCTCTGCCGGGCGCGTTATCCGGCGAAGAGCACGCCGCCGCGACCAACGCCAGCGCCACGGCGGCGGTCCGGATGCTCAGCCGAGGGCCGCCGGCACCGACCCCACCATCACACGAGTGTGAAGCGTCCCTGAGTTTCAGACAGCCCCCTGCGAAGTGGTCCGGTGAATGACCGATCCTATCCAAGAGCCTGCTCTCTTGATGGTGGACTGCGCGCGCATCGACGGGAAGTGACGCACCCCGGCCTCCGGATCCCCCTCCCCCGCCGGCGAACCTACAATTTTGAAAGCGCTGGTTTCGATTTTGGTTACATTTCTGTAAACCACGTTTTCAGAAATGTAGTTTCGTCATCACAGACAAGGCACGCGGATGCCGGCATCCATACCTTGGACGAGGCGCGCCGTTAACGTGCCTAAGGTGATGACCGGTGCTCGTGCTCTGGCGGAGATGCTCTACGGGTACGGGGTGACTCATGTTTTCATGGTCCCGGCCGTCCTCCGGCGAACCCTTGCGGAACTCGAGCCGTTCGGGGTGCGGCGCATCCACACCCATGGCGAGAAGTCGGCCGCCTACATGGCCGACGGGTACGCCAGGATGGCGGGCCGGCCCGGTGTGTGTATGGCCCAGGCGGTGGGAGCGCTGAATCTGGCCGCCGGCCTCCGCGACGCCCATCTGGCCAACTCTCCCGTCATCGCCCTCACCGGGGGCCACACCCCGGACGCGGCCGGTAAGGGTGTTTACCAGGAGGTGGACGATCTGCCCGCCTTCGTCAACGTCACCAAGTTCAGCGCGGTGGTCGACGACGTGGAGGGGATTCCCGATCTGGTTCGTCGGGCGTTCCGTTCCGCGGTGTCCGGCCGTCCCGGGCCGGCCCACCTCCAGTTCGCCGGTAACGAGGGCCAGATCGACCTGGAGGAGGGAGACCTCGATCCCTCTATCGACCCCCGGTTCGTCTCGGTGCCGCCGGTCCGGCCTGTCCCCGACCCGCAAGCCGTGGCGGCGGCTCTGGACCTGCTAGATCGGGCCGAGCGGCCGGTGCTGGTGGCAGGCGGCGGCGTGCGGGCCTCCGGAGCCTCGGACGAACTGGTGGCGGTCGCGGAACGGCTGTCCATCCCCGTGGTGACCTCCCTCAACGGAAAGGACACGATTCCAGGGAACCACCCTCTGTGCGTGGGCGTGGTGGGCACCTACTCGCGGAGCGCTGCCAACCGGGTCGCCAACCAGGCCGACCTGGTGTGCTTCGTCGGGTCGAGCACCGGCAGCATGACCACCCACTTCTGGCAGGTTCCGCAACCAGGTACTCCCGCCATCCAGGTCGACATCGACCCGGAAATGCTTGGGCGCAACTACCCCGTACGGGTTTCGATCCAGGCAGATGCCCGGCTGACGCTCGCCGGCCTCCTGGAACGGGCCGGTCCAAGGGGTCCCCGCCGGGACGAGTGGCTCGCTACCGCCCGCCATGCGACCAGGCTCTGGCGGGAGCAAAACCTGGGGCATCTGGAGTCGGACGGGACACCGATCCGCCCGGAGCGAATCTGCGCCGATCTGACGGCTCTGGTACCCGGCGACGCGTGCGTCGTGGTCGACACCGGCCACGCCGGGATGTGGATGGGCGGCATGTTCGACACCCGCACACCCGACCAGCGCTACCTCCGCAGCGCCGGACACCTCGGCTGGGCGTTCCCGGCGGCGCTGGGCGCCAAGTGCGCCGCCCCGGACCGCCCCGTGGTCTGCTTCACCGGCGATGCCGGGTTCTGGTACCACATAGCCGAGGTCGAGACCGCCGTCCGCTGGGGCATCAACACCGTGACCGTGGTCAACAACAACTCCTCGGGCAACCAGTCCGCCCGCGGGTTCGACCGGGCCTACGGCGGGAAGCAGACGCCGGAGGGACGCCGCCTCTGGACCTTTAACCACGTGGACTTCGCCCGGCTGGCCGAGGGCATGGGGGCGATGGGCATCCGGGTTGAGAAGCCCGGCGAGATCGCCCCCGCCCTGGAACGCGGTCTGGCGGCCGGGCGACCGGTCGTCATCGATGTGGTTTCAGATGTCGAGGCGATGGCCCCCCTCGCTGTGGTCTGACACGCTCGCGGGGTCGCACGGCCACCGCGGCTGCCGCTCTGGGCCGTACAGCCTCGTCCGGTACTAGTACCGCGCCTGGCAAGCGGCTCGCATTACAAGGCGACGCTGGATGGCCCCTCCGAAGCAGGCATGTGAGCGGTGATCATGTCGAGGCGTGCCGAAATGCGGTCCTGGGTTACCTCAAGATCGTACTGACCCTGCAATCCCATCCAGAAGGCGGGGGAATTACCGAAGAAGCGCGCCAGCAGCAAAGCCGTCTCGGCGGTGATGGACCGCTCCCCATGGACGATGGAGTGAATCCGCCTGGCGTCCACCCCTATGGACTTCGCCAGCCGGTACTGGGTGATATTCATGGGGACCAAGAACTCCTCGTTGAGGACTTCTCCCGGATGGATAGGGGGTAGCTTCATTTCGGCAGTCATTAGCCCTCCACTTAGTGGTAGTCCACTATCTCGACCCGGTAGGCGTTGCCTTCAGCCCAGACGAAACAGATCCGCCACTGGTCGTTGATGCGAATGCTGTACTGCCCGTCCCGATCTCCCGACAAGGCCTCCAGCCGGTTCCCCGGCGGTACCCGTAGGTCGGCGACGCTCGTCGCGTTGTTGAGGATCATCAGTTTCCTCTGTGCTCGCCGCTGGATGTCCTCAGGCAACCTGCGAACACGGCGCCGTTCGGCAACCGCTTGTGTGTCCTTATCCCGGTAGCTCCGAATCACGCAGCGCTATAATAGCACCTGACGCTATTAGCGTCTGGTACTACTGCCTCAAACGCGGCGTTCTCTAGTTCGGACCGTCCACGGTCACGGTGACGACATCCACCCCGTGGTACTTCTGGTGGCGCACCGACGATGAGTAGTGCTCCAGCAGGCGGAACGAGATCTCCCGGACATCGGCTATCTCGGGTGCCTCGCCCAGGTAGGACAGACGGTCCTCCAGGTTCTCCCTGTCCGACGCGCACACGAACTCCAGCTCCGCCCCTTCCGGACGGGACAGCGCGGCCACCACCAGGCGGCGCTCAGCCCCGGTCTGGCCCCCCGCCGATTCCAGGCTGGCCAGCGTCTCCTCACCGACCAGCACCAGCCTCTCCGCCGAGTCGGAGTCCCACCCCGCCCTGGAGGCGAACCTCCGCAGGAAGTCCGCGAGCTTCGGCAGCGTTTCCGAATCGAGTCCGACCTCCAAGCGCATGCGCCGGGGGCCGGTCAACTCCAGGAAGGACGTCATCAGGATGGCGACGATCGCTCCCGACGTCATGCCATTTCCGAGCAACACTCCCAGGAAACCCTCGCCCAGCACCTCCGGGTAGATCCCCTGGTTCTGAAAGCCCACTCCGATCCAGAATGCCAGTCCCGCGATCGCGGCTTTGCGATGGTCGACGCCGTCCTGGAGGACGATCTTCACGCCCTGGATGAACAGCAAAGCCAGGAGAACGAGGATGTACGAGGCCGCCACCGGCCCGGGGATGCCGATCAGCAGGGCCGCCGCCTTGGGCATGAAGGCCACCAACACGAAGATGACGCCGATCACAGCGCCCACCCTTCGCGCCGCGATACCTGTGACTTCGGCTAGCGAAACACTTGAGGAATAGGTCGTGTTGGGCAGGGTTCCCGCCAGGCCCGACAGCAGGTTGCCCGTACCGTCGGCGTTCAGCGCACCCTGCACCACCCGGAAGTCGGTTGCGCTCCGGCGGCGCCGCGAGACCCTCTGGATCGCCACCCCGTCACCGAGCGTCTCTATCGCCCCCACGAGGGTGACGACCACGAAAGCGGGGAGCAGCGCCCAGAACTCGGGTCCCGGAGTCAACTCCAGTCCCGGCCACCCGCCGGAGGGCAAGCCAACCCAGGGCGCCTCCAGCACGGGCCCCACGTCATAAACGCCGAACGCGGCCGCAACGCCGCAGCCCACCGCGATGCCGATGACCGGCGACCACAACCGCAACGCCGAGGGCCCCCGCAGCACCAGGCCGGCGACCGTGACCAGGGTCGCCGCGGCAGCCACCGGCGCCGCGGCCGACGACGATCCGTCGGGTACATCGGACAGCGTATCCCACACAACCGGCGCGACCGTGGCCGTGATGAGCATGATCACGGTTCCCGATACGACCGGAGTGAATATGCGACGCAGCAGCGAGAGCCGGGACGCCATCAGGAACTGGAAGAGCGACGAGACCACGATCAGGCTGGCCATCGTGGCCGGCCCCCCCTCCACCAGCGCCGCCACGCACACCGCGATGAACGCCCCCGAGGTTCCCATTATCAGCACGTACCCGGCGCCGATGCGCCCGACCTTCAGGGCCTGGACCGCGGTCGTCACACCGCTTACGATCAGCGCCGCGAACACGGCCCAGGAGATGTAGCTCTCCGGCTGCTCGGCCACCCTCGCCACGATCACGACCGTCAGCACGACCGGCGCGACGATGATCGTGGCGGCCTGCAGCCCGGCCCCGACCGTTACGAGCGGAGGAGGGTTCTCGTCCGGTTCGTACCGCACGTTCCGGTTCTCGCGCTCACCAGCCCCCATAGACCCTCCTCGATCCGTGTTACCCACCGAATGTTGCCCATCGGGTCGAGGAATCCTGTGTTGCCTCCACCCGGACGGCCCCGCTGATGATAGGGGAGAAGTCGGTCCAGTTACCCGGTCAAGGCCGACCTAGGCCTTCCCCAAGGGTTCTCCGCGCCGGTCGCTCATTCTCCGTATTGGCGCCAGTGGTCGCCGAAGAGGGCCTCCTCGGTGGGCCGGTCCTCCGGGATGGTCGTGGACAGGTGGGTCAGGTTGATGAAGTGGCGGTAGTTCAGGTTCTCGCTGATGCTGTTCCCCGCCCATGTCCCGCAGCCCATCGTCAGGGTGAAGGGGAGCCCGTTGGTGAAGCTTCCCCCGTTCCCGATGGCGTGGGCCTGGTTGACGAGCACCCGGACCACGTCCAGTTCGGTGGCGAGAAGGCGGGCGTTCTCCATCGAATCCGTGTAGATGCCGCAGGAGTGGCCACGTCCCCTGACCTCGAGGACGGCCCGGACCGTCTCGATCGCCCGCCGGATGCCGGTGACCCGGTAGACGGTGAGTACCAGCGAGAGCTTCTCGTCGGCGAAGGAACCGGCCCGAGCCGGTAGCTCGTCCTCGACCAGGAACAGCCGGGCCGCGGCGGCATTCCCGTCCAGGCCGGCCCGGCGCGCGAGGACGTCCGCGTCCCGGGCGATCATCTCCCGGTTCAGCCTCCCGTCCACCCAGAGCGCCTCCCGGATCGCTTGCTTCTCCCGCCCGTCGACCACGTAGGCCCCGGCCTTGCGAAGCTCGTCCAGCGCCCGGTCGTACACGTCATCGAGGATCACCAGGGAATTCTCCGAGGAGCAGGAGGTGGCGTTGTCGAAGGTCTTGGAGGCCAGGATGCCCTCGGCCGCCTGCCGGAGGTCGGCGGTGCTGTCGATGACCACGGGCACGTTGCCGGCACCCACCCCGATCGCCGGCTTGCCGCTCCGGTAGGCGCTCCGCACGTTGTTCTGCGACCCGGTGACCACGGACAGGTCGCACGCCTCCATCAGCGCGGTGGTGGAGCGCCGGGTGACCGGTTCCGGCAGGATCTGGACCAGGTCGCGCGGCGCGCCCGCACGTCCCAGGGCCGCCCGCATGAACTCCACCGCGCGGGAGGTGGTCATGTAGGCGAGCGGCGACGGCGCGATGATGACCGCGTTGCGACCCTTGACGGCCATCATCGCCTTGTTGACGGGGGTGGCGGCGGGGTTGGTGGAGGGCGTGACCGCGGCCACGACCCCGACCGGCTTGGCGTAGATCATCAGGCCCCGGGCGGGGTCCTCCTCGATCAGCCCCACCGTCCTGGCGCGGCGCAGGTCCCGAAGGGTGCCGAAGGTCTTGCGCCGGTTCTTGACGATCTTGTCCGCGACGTTCCCGAGGCCGGTGGTCCGGACCGCGAGTTCCGCCAGCTCCCGGGCGTGCTCGGGCTTGTAGAGCGACCAGGCCAGGGCGGCCACCAGCTCGTCCACGCGGGCCTGGTCCGAATCGGCGAGCTTCGCCATCGCCGACCGCGCCCTGTCCACCACCGCGGCGACTACCTGGCCCGCCGAGTCCCCGGCGCCCGGAAACTCTGTTCGAACGGTCACGCGTCCGGCTCGGTGAACTCTGGATGTGCCATGTTCGACATCATGCCAGATCGTCCGGATCAACGGTCACCGGCGCCATCGGGTATGAGACGAGACACGGCATAGGATCCACCCAGCATGAACATCCCCGAGCACGCAGCCAAGGCCTTGCTGGAGGAGGCCGGTGTACCGGTTCCGGCGGGAATCGTCGCGGACTCGCCGGAAGGAGCGGCTCAGGCCGCCGCCCGTCTCGGGCCGGTGATGGTCAAGGCACACGTAGCGGTGGGAGGCCGGGGAAAGTCGGGAGGCGTCAAGCCCGCCCGGAGCCCGACCGAGGCGCACGCCATTACCGGGGAGCTCCTGGGGAAACGCTTCGGTCGCCACCGGGTCGGTGAAGTCCTGATCGAGGAGCGGGTAACGGTCGCCACAGAACTCTACGCCGCAGTCCTCAACCACCCCGCCGGCCCCGCACGGCGCGTGGTGCTCTCCGCGCGGGGCGGGGTCGACATCGAGGAAACGGCCCGCACCCATCCCGAGATGGTCGAGACCCTGGACATCGACCCCCGCCGTGAATTGTCGCGGCGGGCCGCCCGGGGGTTCGTGGCGAGGACGGGAGTGGACACGGCCGGTCCGGCCGTTGCCGATGCCCTCGTCCGGATGGACCGCTTACACAGGGACATCGACGCCGAACTCCTGGAGGTCAATCCGCTCGCCGTCACTGACGCCGGCGACGTGTTGGCGCTGGACTGCAAGCTCGTAGTGGATGGCGCCGCCGCAGCCCGCCGGCCGTCGCTCGCCGCAGCCGCCGCGCCGGAGCCGCTGACCGAGCTGGAGCGGGCCGCCCGGGATCTCGGCCTCCAGTTCGTCGAGCTCGGCGGGGAGGTGGGCGTGCTCGCCAACGGCGCCGGTCTCACGATGACCACCATGGACGTGATCGTCCACCTGGGCGGCCGGCCCGCCAACTTCATGGAGATAGGCGGCGACGCCTATACGAAGGCGCGGCCCGCGCTGGAACTCGTGCTCGCGCAGCGCGGACTCCGCGCGCTGGTGGTCAACTTCTGCGGGGCCTTCGCCCGGACCGACGTGATGGTCGACGGGCTGACCGCCGCCTGGACGGAGCTGCAGCCGGATATTCCCGCCTTCTTCACCATCGACGGCACCGGGGCGGAGGCCGCCAGGAGGATGCTGAAAGAACGGCTGGGCCTCGATCCCTACCCGACCATGGACGGGGCGATCAGCGCCGCCGTCCGGGTGGCCGGTGGCGGCGGACCGGCATGATCGTCCGTAGTCACGAGCGAGTCCTGGTGCAAGGCATCACCGGCCGCCAGGCCACCTACTGGACCGCCCGCATGCAGGAGTACGGCACCCGGATCGTCGCCGGGGTCAGCCCCACCAAGGCGGGTATCACCCACTGCGGCGTCCCGGTGTTCGGCAGCGTCCGGGAGGCTGCCGAACACGAGCCCCCGGACGTATCGGTCCTGTTCGTTCCCCCTTCGAGCGTCAAACCGGCAGGACTGGATGCTGTGGCCGCAGGTGTGCCCAAGCTGGTGATCCTCACCGAGCACGTCCCGGTCCGGGACGCGATGCATCTGATCGCGGCCGCGAATGAGGCCGGAACGGAGGTGGTGGGCCCCAACACCGCCGGTCTCGTCACTCCGGGCGAGACCTCCGTCGGGTTCATGCCCGCCTTCGACCCATCGATCTTCCACGCGGGCCAGATCGGGGTGGTCTCGCGCAGCGGGAGCCTCGGCACCCTGGCCTGCCTGAACATCGTGCGGGCCGGACTGGGCCAGTCCGCTTTCATCGGTATCGGAGGCGACCCGGCGCTGGGGACCCGCACGCGCCGAGCGCTTGAAGTCCTGGAGCGAGACCGGCGCACCGAAGCGGTGGTCCTGATCGGTGAGATCGGCGGTGACATGGAGGAGGAAGCCGCCGGGTACCTGCCGGAGATGAGCAAGCCGGTCGTCGCCTTCGTCGCCGGGCGGGCCTCTCCCCCGGACCGGAGGATGGGACATGCCGGAGCGATCTTCCTTGGAGACCGCGGCTCCTACGCATCCAAGCGGCAGGCGCTGGAGGAGGCGGGCGCCCTAGTGCTGGATACCCCGTCCCAGATCGGGTCTGTCCTGACGGAGGTGGCCGGGTGACTCGGGGCCGCCGTGGCTTCCGGCGGAGCCGAGCCTCGGGATCCGGTAAGAACTCCTGCGAGTCCTGGTTCACCTCGAGTCGGGAGCGGCGGCTCTGGGCTTGGACCCTTGCGGTCGTGGTGGCGATCTACTCGACTCTCGGCCTGGCGCGCACGCTCGCCGGGGTGCTGCGAGAGGAGGGCCTGCTCGTAGCCGCCTTCGCCCTCGGCATGCTCCTCGTCGCCGGGACCGCAGCCGTCCTGGGACTGAGGAGGCGGCCGGGCGGGCTGGAGATCGGCGTCGCGCTGGGTGTCGCCACTGCGTACTACATGGTGCTCGTGCGGATGGCGCTCCCCGAAGAGCGCACCCATCTCATCGAGTACGGCGTCGTGGCCGTCCTCATCCACGAGGCCCTTGAGGAACGGGCGAGGGGGAGTCGCCGCGTTCCGGTGCCCGCTCTGGCGGCCATAGTCACCGCGGCGGCGGTCGGCGCCATCGACGAGGGTATCCAGGCGTTCCTCCCCACCCGCGTGTTCGACTTCGAGGACATCGTGTTCAACTTCCTGGCAGCCGTGATGGCGGTGGTTGCGAGCGTCGCCCTGTCCTGGGCGCGGCGGCGCGGCGGCCGCGACCGGTTAGGAGACACTGCCTCCGGTCGCGACGATCAGGCCTCGTAGGCCTCCGGGCGGGGCGGCAGCGGTCGGGTGAGCCAGCGGGGGCGTCGCAGGCCTCCGGGACCGGGGCCGGGCCGGGTCTCGGCCATCCACTCCTGGTAGATCTCGTGGGAGCGGGCCGTGTCGACGAAGACATCCCCGTAGCGATCGTCGCCCCCGGCCGGGCTGAGCCGGACCCTCTGGTGCCAGGCGTGCATACCCGACACCGGGTCCGGGTGAACGGGAAAGGCCAGGTTCTGGTGGACGCCCGGATCCCGCCACCAGATACGCTCGCTGTCCGGATCCTCTGACGGGAAGGGCTCGATGCCGGTCTTGTGCCGGAGCATCCAGCCGCCATCGTGGCGCCGGATGTCCACCAAGGCGGACGACCACCGCTCGTTGCCCGTATTGGCATCGAGACGCCATCGGCCCATGTGGTGGGATGCGGCCACGACGCCCGGCCTGATTCCCTCGGTTCGCCAAGCCCGCATCACGAAGTAGCCGATGTCGGTGGTTATGCGCACCAGGTCCCCGGTGTCGAACCCGAGCTGGTCGGCATCAATGGAGTTCATCCACAGCGGATGGCCGTGGCTGATCTCGTAAAGGTACTTGGCGTTGCCGGACCGGGTGTGTATGAGGGTGGGCAGCCGGAATATCGGTAGCAGGATGCGCTCATCGCCCTCGAGGTCGAGATCGCGCCAGTACACATGGGACTTGAGGTAGGTGGGTATGGCCGTGTCCGCCCAGTTCCACGACTCCAGCGTGTCGGAGTGCCACTCGAGGAGGCGGGAGGGAGAGGTGAAGCCGCTCCTGCGCACCCCGTCGACCTCCACCCCGGGCTCATCGGTGCCCGCGGCCTCCTCGTTCAACAGGTAGCGTTCGCGGTCGATCTCGAAGGCCCCGTACTTGCGCATGTACTGGAGGGCGGTGAGCCCCTCCCGTCCGGCCTGTTCCGGAAGTCCGGGCACCGAGTTGTCGAACATCCAGCCGTAGTACTCGTCGACGCTGACCGGCCGGGACGGGTCGGCAGGAGACTCGTACCACTGCCTCACCCCAAGAGAGCCGTCGGGATCGATCCGCCAGGAGAGGTCGATCCAGAACTCGTTCTCCTCCCACACCTCTCCGGGATTGGCCTCGTACGTGCGCTCGTAGCTCCGACCGGCCCGCTCCCCGGCCACTCGTAGCACGGGCTGGCGGAAACCGAGCCAGCGCGCGGCATGCGTCTCGTAGGAGTGGGTGTCGTGGCGCTCGGCGCCCACCCCCATCGGCAACACGTAGTCGGCGAACCAGGCCGTCTCCGACCAGGTCGGACTGAGCGCAACGTGGAGACCGACCTTGTCCTCGTCGGTGAGGGCCTCAAGCCAGGTGAAGCCGTCGGGGTTGGTCCAGACGGGGTTGTAGACACGGGTGAAGTAGACCTCGAGCCGTCCCCGTCCCTCCTTGAGGAAGTGCGGCAGGAGGTAGCTCATCTCGTAGTGGCTGAGCGGGAACTCCGCCGGCCAGATCAACTCGTTCCAGCGGTTCGCAGGGGGTGGCATGTTCCAGTGGTCGGGCTTGAACTTATCCCATGCGCTGGGCGACGTACCCCCCTCCGTGCCCACCGATCCCGTCAGGACGTGCAGGAAGAAGAGGCAGCGGGCAACCTGCCAGCCCCCTAGATTCCCGGACCCGGCGGCGCGCCACGTGTGGGAGGCGAAGCGGCTCCCCGCTTCGGCGATGCCCCTGGCTACCGCCTCGATACGTTCGGGATCCACCCCGGTCTCGGCGGCAGCGAACTCGATCGTGTAGTCGGCATAGGTCTCGCGCAGCAACTCGAGGAAGCTCTCGTAGGTACGGGGCCGTTCGGGCGCCCGCGCGGCCAGCGAGGCCTCCCAGTTGACCCACCTGCGCATGAACTCGTGGTCCACGGCGTCCCACTCGATCAGGCGGGAGGCGATGGCCAGCATCATGGACGCTTCCGTACCCGGCCACGGTGACAGCCAGTGGTCCGACATGGATGCCGTGTTCGAGAGGCGCGGGTCGATGGTGGCTACCTGTGCTCCCGCCTGGCGGGCCTCGATTATGCGCTGCGCGTGAGGGTTGAAGTAGTGCCCGGACTCGAGCTGGGCCGATAGCAGGAGGATGAAGCGGGCGTTGGCGAAGTCGGCCGACGGCCGGTCGTAGCCCATCCACATGGCGTATCCGGTGCGGGCGCCCGACGAGCATATGTTGGTGTGGCTGTTGTGGCCGTCCACCCCCCAAGATCGGAGGATGCGATCGATGAAGCCATCCTCGCCGGGCCGGCCCACGTGGTAGACAATCTCGTCGTGGCGGTCCTCTTGTAGAGCCGTGCGGATCCGGGACGCGATGTCTCCCAGGGCGTCCTCCCAGGAGACGCGTTCCCATTCCCCTCCACCGCGGGGCCCCACCCTCCGCAGAGGGTGCAGGATCCGCTCCGGATCGTACATCTGGTTGAGCGTGGCCGGTCCCTTGGCGCAGTTACGGCCCCTCGACCCGGGATGCTCCGGATTACCCTCGAAGCGCCGAACCCGGCCGCTGTCCTTGTCGACGTAGGCCAGCAGCCCACATCCCGCCTCGCAGTTGAAACAGGTGGTCGGCACCAGCCGGTAGCGTCGTTTGACCCGCTCGGGCCACGCCTTGGCGTCGTACTCCTCCCAGTCGTCCCATGAGTCGGCCGGCGGGAAGGGCACGAGGCCCGTCCCGGGGACCAGTCGTGGCAGGCGATCCGCGGCATGCCGGTCCCTATCCATGGTGATCTCCGCTACCGCTCATGACAGGGGCACGCCCTGCCCTGCCCTGACGAAGGCGTCGTCGGCGAACCAGAGGCCGACCAGGGCCGCCAGGCCTCCCAACTCTGCCACCCAGAGGGGGACGCCGGCGCCGATCAGGAAGACCGCCCCCAGCACCAGGGGTATGAACACGCCGATCGCCTGGCCCCCCAGCCACCACTCTCTCGCATGGGCGCCTCTGGTCAGGTGGTACATCGCGGCGGCATGGTTACGGGTCGGGTGCCGTGAGACGAACTCAACCGCCGCGATGGCGGCCAGCGCCGCGGCGCCGCCGACAAGGGCCCAGGCGAAGGCCCGCTGGACCATCGGCGCCAGGTCGAACACCGGCGCCGCCAGCAGCCCCGCACCACCACCCGCCGTGAAGGCTCCGGCCAGCGTGTGCCACAGCAGCGTCGGGCTCTGCCAGAGGTCCCGACCCTCGGCCTGGCCGAACAGGAAGGCTGTGTACCCGGCTACGCCCACACCTACCGCAGCCCCCGCCCAGATGAATACGGGGAGGAAGCCGGCGCCGGCGAGCCCGAAGACGAACCAGAGGCCGAGGATCACAGCCTGGGCGGCCAGGATCCAGGCGCCCTTGACCAGCCACGATCCCGGGTTGCCCTTGGTCAGGAGGTAGTAGAACCGGTCGGGTCGCTTGAGATCCCATATCAGCAGGACACCGGTCAGGGCCAGGAAGATGCCGGCGATCAAAGGGGCTCCCCACCGGGCGAAGGCGCTGTCCGTGCCCGCGCCCGACAGCAAAGAGAGCGCCAGCACCATGACGATCCCCGCCGAGATACCCTTCGTCAGGAAGTAGCTCGACACCCTCCACCCCCACGGCATCGGGTGGTCGGTGTTGTAGACCACGCGAGGGGGGATGTCCTCCGCGCGGCGCCGAGAGGACGGCCGGCCCCCCGTCCCGCCGTTGCCGCTGCGGCCGGCCGGAGGGGTCAGGTCGACGGTCATGAACGACGGCGCCGGATCGCGCCAGATACCCCCGTCACCCGGGTCGACCGCACCCAACGGATCGATACCGGCCGGCTCGACGCCCCGGTACCACAGATTCGGTGCGGTGCCCTGCTCCGGCGAGCGCTGGAGCAGCCGCTCGGCGTGGACCATCTGCGAGATGGGCGTGGTCGGATCGTGGACATCCCCCGAGATGATCGCTCCCTCCGGACACACCACCACGCAGGCCGGCTCCAGCCCGACCTCGACTCTGTGCACGCAGTAGTTGCACTTCTGAGCAGTGTGGTCGTTGGGGTCTATGTAGAGCGCGTCGTAGGGGCAGGCCTGCATGCAGCTCTTGCAACCGATGCAAAGGCTGGTGTCGAAGTCGACGATCCCGTCGTCCCGCCGGAAAAGGGCATTGGTGGGACAGATCGATACGCATGGGGCGTCGGTGCAGTGGTTGCACCGCATCACCGAGAACGATCGCTTGGTGTCGGGCCAGGTACCCGCCTCGATGTACTTGACCCAGGTGCGGTCGACGCCCAGCGGGACGTCGTGCTCGGTCTTGCAGGCAACTGTGCAGGCGTGACAGCCGATACACGCCGTCTGGTCGATGATGAAGCCGAACTGCAAGGCACTCCCTCTAAACCCGGGCCGCGGGCGCAACCCCGGCCCCTCAAGGGTAATCCGACTTGTCGTGCTGGACGCTCCGTGCCAGGGACGTAGCCGAGCGACACGTGTCCGGGCCCGGATCTGCTCGCGCCGGCGGGGCGACTCGCCCACAGGTTTACCGACCCGTGGTCGGATGACGCGTGTAACGTTTCGCGACCATGCATCCCCTGGTAGAGGCCGCCGATCTGACCAAGCGATTCGGCGACTTCACCGCAGTCGACGCCATCGCCTTCTCCGTCCCCTCCGGGGAGGTGTTCGGCTTCCTCGGTCCCAACGGTGCGGGCAAGAGCTCCACCATGCGGATGATCGGCGCCGTCTCCCCCGTGACGTCCGGGCGACTGCGCGTGTTCGGTCTCGATCCGGCCAAGGACGGCCGACGCATCCGGTCCCGGTTGGGGGTGGTACCCCAGGACGACTCGCTCGACATGGAGCTGAGCGTGGAGGAGAACCTGTACATCTACGGCCGCTACTACGACCTCCCGCGCCGCGAGATCCGGGTTCGAATCGAGGAGTTGATCGACTTCGCCCAGCTCGGAGACCACCGCACGTCGCGGGTGGATCCGCTCTCGGGCGGGATGAAGCGGCGCCTAACTATCGCCCGGGGCCTGATCAACCGGCCCGACCTGCTGCTCCTCGACGAGCCGACCACGGGACTCGACCCCCAAGCCCGCCACGTGTTGTGGGATCGTCTCTACCGGCTCAAGCAGGACGGGGTCACCCAGATCATCACCACCCACTACATGGACGAGGCCGAGCAGCTATGCGATCGGCTGGTGATCATGGACCGGGGCCGCATCGTCGCCGAGGGGTCACCCCGCGGTCTCATCGAGACCCATGCAACCCGCGAGGTGTTGGAGGTGCGCTTCCCGATCGGAGAGTTGGAGCCGGCCGGACCGGGGCTCCACGAGACGGCCGATCGGGTCGAGCTGCTGGCCGATCGGGCGCTTCTCTACACATCCGATGCCGACTCGGCTCTGGGGAAGGTACACCGCCTCGGTCTCCGGCCGGAGAGCGCGCTGGTGCGCCGCAGCACGCTCGAGGACGTGTTCCTCAAGCTGACCGGACGCACCCTGGTCGACTGACACGGATCGGCTGATGCAAGTACCGGGAGCGTTGCGGGTGGTCGAGGCGAACGCCATCGCATACCGAAGGGTCTGGAAAGGGTCGGCGTTCTCCTCGTTCGTCACCCCGGCCCTGTTCCTGGTGGCGATGGGCCTGGGCCTCGGATCGCTGGTGGACCGTGGGACGGGTCCTCCCGGTTTCGAGGACTTCAGCTATCTGGCCTTCCTCGCCCCCGGACTCCTAGTCGCCAGCGCCATGCAGTCCGGGGCGGCTGAGGGGTCATTCCCGGTGATCACCGGGATGAAGTGGATCCGCTCCTACCACGGGGTGGTCGCCTCGCCGGTCGGTACCCGTGGCCTGGTCGGAGGTCACTTCATCTGGACCGGCATCCGGGTGCTGATGGTCTCGGTGATCTTCGGGGGCGTAGCGGCCGCCCTGGGAGCCATCTCGCCCATGTCCGCCCTGGCCCTGGCGCCCATCGGGATACTCATCGGCATGGCAACGGTCGCTCCGATGACCGCCTTCACCGCCAACCGGGAGAACACCGAAGCGCTCACCGCTGTCTTCCGGTTCGGCATAACGCCCATGTACCTCTTTTCGGGCACCTTCTTTCCGGTCACCCAGCTTCCAGATTGGCTCCGGTCCGTAGCGACCGTCACGCCGTTGTGGCACGCGGTCGAACTCGCCAGACGGGTGGCCCTGGGCTCTGGCTCGGCCCTTCCGGCCTGGCAACACGTCGGATACCTGGTCCTGGTGTTCGTCGTGGGGGTTGCCCTGACCTACCGCTTCTTCACCCGGCGGCTGAACGTATGACCACCCGCACCCTGGTACTCCGGGTCCTGCCGCCTCCGCTGGTAGGGCTGCGCGCCCAGCGCCTGATAGAGCGCAACATGCTCGTCTACCGGCGGGCGTGGATGATCCTCGTGTCGGGCTTCTTCGAGCCGGTCTTCTACCTGCTCTCGCTGGGGGTCGGGATGGGCCGCCTGGTCGGAGAAGTAGCCGGTCCGGGGGGTACCACCCTCAGCTACGCGGCCTTCGTAGCGCCGGCTCTCCTGGCGGCGTCGGCCATGAACGGGGCGGTGTTCGAGTCGACCATCAACATCTTCATCAAGCTCAAGTACGGCAAGATCTACGACGCCATCCTGGCCACCCCCCTCCGCCCGTGGGACATCGCCATCGGGGAGATAACCTGGTCGTTGATCCGCGGAGTCCTCTACTCGACCGGGTTCGTCGTGGTCATGGCGGCGATGGGCCTGGTTGCGACACCGCTGGCGATCCTGGCCATACCGGCGGCGACCCTGATCGGCTTCGCCTTCGGAGCGGTCGGCATGGCGGCCACCACCTTCATGCGTAGCTGGCAGGACTTCGACCTGGTCGTGGCGTTCATGCTGCCGCTGTTCCTGTTCAGCGCCACTTTCTACCCGCTCGACGTCTACCCGCCCGCCCTCCGGGCGCTTACCCAGCTCTCCCCCCTGTATCACGGGGTCGAGCTCATCCGGGCCTTCACCCTCCGCTCCTTCGACCTGGGGATCTTCGGGCACGTTGCCTACCTGATCGCGATCGGATCGGTCGGGCTCATGGTGGCCGGACGGCGGCTCGGTACCCTGCTCAACCCTTAAGGGGCCGGCTCCCGACCGGGCCGGGACCTCGCAGCATCAGGCCGGCCGATCCGGCTCCCTGTACCGCCCGGCAAGCTATGAGCTGACCGATGTTCTGGCTCAGGCCTGCAGCGCACTAGCCCAGGACGAACAGAAGGATGGCGACGTGCATGAGCCTCCGGCGACCGAAGACATCCGACAACTTGCCGTAGAGCGGAACCGTGACCGTGGACGCCAGCACGTTGGCGGTCAGCACCCAGGGAAGCAGCGTGAGAGCGCCCATCTCGCCGACGATGGTCGGAAGGGCCGTGGACGCGATGGTGTAGTCCATCCCGGCGATAGCCATCGCCAGCAGCAACGCTATGAAGGTTCTTCGTACCTTCGGCGTCAGCCTCGGTGCCCTTCCGCCTCCGCCGGGTTGGGCTCCGGACCGCCGGGCCATCTACCGGCCACCCGCCTGCCGGAGCAGGGCGATACGGACCGGCTCACCCGATGGCGTGATCTCATCTGCGCACCGCGCGGAAGTGGGCAAGACGATCGACGATGGCTGCTCCGGTCGTAAGGCGCTCGATGCTGGACGCGCCCACCAACCCGTTGGGTCTCGGAAGGAGTTGCGGGGCCTCCCCGCAGTCGGAGGGCTCGGAGATGGGACCGCCGTGGCAGAGGATCGCCGTCAGGCGGTAAGCCGGGAGAGCCGCTCCGCCACGTCGGGCACGCCCCCCGGCGTCACCACGACCGGGCGCATGCCCGCCGCTTCCAGAAAGGCACTGGCCACAAAGGCGCGGTAGCCGCTCCCGCAGGTCACCCACACCGAGTCCGACCGATCCAACCCGTCCGGAAGGCCTTCCTTGAGTTGCGGCACGTACCGGTGGACGGACCCCTCGAGGTGGCCCGCCTCCCACTCTCCGGGAGAACGGACATCCAGCAGCTGGAGATCCTCGCCCGCCATCATGGCCTCGGCCAACTCGCCCGTGGTCCTGGTCTCGAACGACGCAAGGGAGCCCCCGGCCTGCGTCCAGCCCGACACCCCGTACACCACACCCAGCACGCTGTCGAAGCCGATCCGTCCGAACTGGCGGGCCACCTCCTCCACATCCTGGCCGGGCTCGGCCACCAGCACCACCGGGGTGTCGAAGGGCAGCAGCCACCCGGCCCACACGGCTACCTGATCGCTCATCTCCAACCCCAGCGATCCCGGAATGTGCCCGGCCGCGTAGGCGGCGCGGGGCCGGATGTCGACCAGCCCGGCATCGTCCGGCAGGTCGGACGGGTCCAGCACGTCGAGTTCCGGACTCGCCAGGGGCTCGGGCCCCATGAGGTTGATCGGCCCCATGTGTGCGTAGTAGGCGGGAAAGGGTTGCAGACCGGCCAGCTGCCCCTCCACGAAGGCGTCTGCGTCCGGGTAGGCCAGCACCGGGTTGGTCCGCCGCTCCATCCCGATGGTCGAGACCGACCGCCCGGCGCCTGACGCGGTGCAGAACGACCCCTCGCCATGGGTGGGATACAGGCCCGTCTCATCGGGAAGCTCGGCCAGCCGGTGGACCGACAGGTACTGGAGCCGGGCGAGTTGGCGGGCCCGGTCGGCGCCGAGCAGGTCAGGCCGCCCGGCAGAACCCACCAGCAGGCTTCCGCCCGAGAAGACCGCCACGATCTCCCCATCAAGGAGGATCACGTAGCTCATGTGCTCCGGCGTGTGGCCGGGCGTATGCAGCGGCCGGATCACCACCGATCCGCCGGGGAGGCCCTCGTTGTGGAATGCAGGGAGGTGGTCGAAGGCTGCGCCGGCGGCCGCCGGCAGCACGAGCCGGGCGCCGGTCCGGTGGGCGAGGTCGCGCCCGCCCGACACGTAGTCGTTGTGGATATGGGTCTCAAGGACGTGCGTAAGACGTATGCCCGCATCGAGGACGGATCGCTCGAACCGCTCCACATCGCGCTGAGGATCGACGACCACGCCGCCCCCGTCGTGGGTGAGCAGGTACGTGCTGTCGCCCAGTCCGTCGGTCCTGAACGTCGTGATCTGCATGTGCCTCCCCGGGACGCGACATACCGGCCCCACCCTATCGGACACCCGCCTACGGATGCTCCACCGAGTCGAGCTCCAGGGCCAGGCCGGCCACCATCAGGTAGGCCCTGTCCGCCCTCGACGCGACCAGCTGGTTCACGCGGCCCAGCACGTCCCGGTACTCCCTTGCGAGCGGCGACGCGGGCACGATGCCCTGGCCGACTTCGTTGCTGACCACGATCCACGTGCCGCCGGCCGTGGCGATCAGGTCGAGCAGGCGGCCGACTGTCTCGAGGATCGTGCTCTCCGTATCCGGCGCCTCTTCCCTCGCGAGGAGGAGGTTGCTCACCCACATGGTGAGGCAGTCGAGGACGAACGTGTCGTAGCGGTCGGCGAGTGGTCGGAGCGCGCTCGCCAGATGGATCGGCTCCTCCAGAGTGTCCCAAGCCTCCGGTCGGTAGCGGCGGTGCTCGGCTATGCGCCGTTGCATCGCCCCGTCGAGGGCTTCTGCGGTGGCGATGAAGAGCACCCTTCCGCCGTCCCGTGCCATGCGCTCCGCCGTGGTGCTCTTACCGGAGCGAGCCCCTCCGAGGAGGAGGACGAGCTCACCGGGGCGAGCCACGGCCCGGCGCGTGCCGTCAGACATCGAAACCCGGCCCCAGATGGCTGGTGTCGTTGAGCAGATCGATGGTCGCTCCGCCCTCATCGAACGTAGTGACGATGGACAACCCGGCGTTCGACAGCCGGATTTGCCACAACGAATCGGCGGGCGCTTCGAGCAAGGAAACGATCATGGCGCGTATGGCGCCCCCGTGGGTGACCACCAGGATGTTCCCGCCGGCGCCGGCGTGCCGCTGCGCTATACGGGCCACGGTGCCCGCCATCCGGGCGAGAAGATCCGTGTCGCTCTCGCCCCCTGGGGGAACGAACGCCGGATTCTGTTCGAGCATCTCCTCGTACTCACCGGTGTACCTGCTCCTAACCTCCTCGAAGGTCAGGCCCTCCCACTCGCCGAAGTTCTGCTCCCTCAGGTCACGCCTGCGGATCAGAGGGGTATCACGGCCGCTCATGATGGCTTCCGCCGTTGCCGCAGCGCGGCTCAGGTCGCTCGTGTAGGCCCCTGCGAACTCGACCTGTCCAAGACGGTCGGCGACCGCCCGCGCCTGGCCGCGGCCCTCCGCGTTCAGGGGTGGGTCGGAATGGCCCTGCGCCCGCCCGACCCGATTCCATTCCGTCTGGCCATGCCGTACCAGGAACCACCTATGCATGCAAGGCCTCGGGAACGATCTCCCGGGCGGCTGCTCGGCAGAGTCCGGCCACGATCAGGGACTTGCCCGCACTCGAGGCGGTACCTGGATCATGATGGCGCGCATGGATGGACAGACTAGATGCCGGGCCGGCGCCGCCACACCCTTCAACCACGTTCGGCTTTGCCGAGATCAAGCACGGGCGTGATCGACTGCCAACTGCTCTTCGCTGCAGACACCGCGGCCCAGGCCGGTTCTGTAAGCTGGAAATCGTTGGCAAGCCCCTCAGCATGAGGGCCCGGCGCCACCGAGGAAGGGGTCCAGCCATCGTCGAGTGGCTTGGGATTGAGCACCTGTTCGAGCTTTCCACGGGAGACAAGGTCGCCGCCCTCTTCGCCCCCCTCATAGTTTTCATCGCCCTCTCGATCCTGGCGGTGCTCCTGCCCGGCAAGTGGGTCCTCGGATACGCCACCGACGAGAGGACCGGCAAGCCCCGCAGGTACCGGCTCAACGGCCTCCTCGTCTTCGTCATCGCCAACCTCGTCTGGGGCTTCGAGGTCATCCCCGGGCTGGAGCGCGAGTGGTTCTACCGCACTTCGCTCTACGCAGTCGCCGGCGGCACCGGCTTCGCAGTGCTCTTCACGGCCATCGCCGTCTTCACCCAGCCGAAGACCAGGGACCGCAACCCCTTTGTCGAATTCTACGTCGGCCGCATCCAGGAGATCCGCTTCTTCAACGACCGCCTCGATCTCAAGATGACCTTCTACGTCGTGGGCAGCACGATGCTCGGCATCAATGCCATGTCGGGCGCGGCCTGGCACTACGAGCAGTTCAGCCCCACCAACGAAGTCAACCCCGGCGTCTTCGTCTACGCCGCCATCTACACCTTCTACGTGTTCGACGACCACATCTTCGAGCGCGTCCGGCTCTACACCTACGACCTCCTCCACGAGCGGATGGGCTTCAAGATGTTCTGGGGCGACAACATCGCCTACGGCTGGCTCTACATCCTCCCCCTGTACGGCATGGCCGCCTACCCCGACCCCGGCTTCTCGACCGCCTGGACCTACGTCCGGGTCATCGGCACCTCCGCCCTGTTCCTGGTCGGATGGGGCATCGCCCGGGGCGCCAACATCCAGAAGTACACCTTCAAGCGCTGGCCCGAACGCAAGTTCCTCGGGATCATCGAGCCCCGCTACATCCAGGCCGGCGACCGCAAGATCCTGATCAGCGGTTTCTGGGGCGTCGCCCGCCACTTCAACTACATGGGCGAGTTCCTCTTCGCCGTGGCAGTGGGCCTCTCCTTCGGATATTTGGGCGTCGCCTGGTCGTGGGCCTACCTGGCCTTCGCTATCTGGTTGTTCACCACGCGCCAGCGGCAAGACGACGTGGCCTGCACCGAGAAGTACGGCCAGGAGAAGTGGGCCGAGTACCAGGAGAAGGTGCCGTACCGTATCATCCCCGGCATCTATTGATGCTGGCGGAGCCTGCGCCCGCGTTCGGGGCTAGTCGTTTCCGCGCACGTCAGCAGCGGCTGGAGATCGCCGCCGACGAGGCGCGAGCGATGCTCGGCGAGCGGCGGCTGTTGCTGGACAGCGCTGAGACGCGCCACCGGAAGCCGCCGGCCTCAGACAGACATGCCGAGGAGATCGAGAAGCGGTGAGCTGAGCGCCCCCGCATCTCGCTGGGTGAGGACAACCGCCAGCGCGAGCACCACGGCTTCGCTCGTCTCGCAGGCGGCGCCGTAGATGTCACCGGTCACGCCCCCGATACGTCGCTTTGCCCACGCCCCGACCGCCCAGGCGACGAGGCCCGCCGCCAGGGCCAGCAGCAGGCCAACCGGGCCGGTCAGGACTGCGGTCGCTACCAGGGCTACAGCCGAACCGGCCAGCAGGCTACGCCGACAACTGCCTTGAAGGAACGGTGTACCGAGGCCCTCGCGACGCACGTACGGGAACCGGTCCATGACGACCAGGATCGCCCATCGGGACAGGCAGGGAACCAGCACGATCGTCCAGAGACGGCTCTCCCCCGGGAGGGCGGCCAGCGCGGAGACCTTGGCGAGCAGGAGAAGGACGACGGCGACGACCCCGAAGGCGCCGACGTGGGGATCCCTCAGGAGTTCCAGCCGGCGCTCCCGGTCGTGCCCACCCGCCAGGGCATCGTAGGTATCCATCAAGCCATCCAGGTGGAGGCCGCGCGTCAGTAGCGCCAGGACGGCTACGAGCACCACCCCCTCCAGTAGGACCGGAATCTCCTGGAACTCCACCAGCCCGTGGACACCCGGCGTGGTTCCGCCCGCCTCGAACTCCAGGAAGAACGGGGCTCCCCGGAGCCCGGTCAGTATGGACTCGAGCTCGGGAGCACCCGTGGGCCACGAGGGGATCACATATGCCAGGCGGAACAACACGTCCACCACCGCGACGAACACCCCCAGGAGGAGGCCCACGACCGGGAACCAGGCGGGCGCCCTCGACAGCCCGGCAGCAGGGGTGCGTGGTGCTCCCGGAAGGATGGTCAGGAAGCCGAGGGCGGCCCGCAGCCCGCTCATCCCACACCTTCCTCGGTCGCCCCGCCCCCGTCAGCGCGGTCAGAGACACCTGCCTCCCCGAAGGTGGCCATCCCGGTAAGGCATGCTGCGGCCGTCTCGATGATCCCCATGGCCAGGACCGCCCCCGTTCCCTCCCCGAGGCGCATCCCCAGGTCCAGCAATGGGTCGAGTCCCAGATGGGCCAGCACCGACCGGTGTCCTTGCTCGGCAGAGCGGTGGGAGGCGATCAGGTAGTCCCGAACCAGCGGGCGGAGGCCGTGGGCGATGAGAGCGGCCGCGCCCGAGATGAACCCGTCGAGCACCACGGCCCGCCGTTCGGAGGCCGCGCCCAGCACCACCCCGGCGAGCACCCCGATCTCGAATCCGCCCACCTTGGCGAGCACGTCGACCGGGTCATGCGGATCGGGAGCGTTGACCTCCAAGGCCCGTGCCACCACGGCGGCCTTGCGGTGCAGTTCGTCGGGACTACGGCCGGTGCCTTCTCCGGTCGTCTCGCCGGGGGGCAGACCTGTGATCGCGGCCGCGATGGCACTGGACGCGGTGGTGTTGCCGATGCCCATGTCCCCGGTCGCTACGAGGTCCGCGCCCGACGCGGCGACCTCCCTCGCCAGGACCGCGCCTGCCTCAAGGCAGCGGACCGCCTGCTCCCTGGACATGGCCGGGCCTCGAGTCATGTCAGCCGTTCCGCGCCCGATCCGCAGGTTCCGGAGTCCGGGTTGGTCGGGGATCCTGGCCGACGCGATCCCCGCATCCACGACTATCCGTTGCACGCCCCCCGCGCGCGCCATGACGCTGATCGCCGCCCCGCCCGCGAGGAAGTTCCGCACCATCTGGGCGGTCACCGCCTGCGGGTAGCCCGTGACTCCCTGAGCGACCACCCCGTGGTCCCCCGCCGCGATTATCACCGCCTTGCCCCGGATCGCCGGCTGCTCCATCCCGAAGATCCCCGCCAACTGCACCGAGACGTCCTCCAGCCGCCCGAGGCTGCCGGGGGGCTTGGTAAGGGTCATCTGTCTCGCCGCGGCGTCTCGCATCGCCTTGACATCGGCGGGGCCGATCCGCCTGCGGATCTCGGAGAGGGATGGAGTGTCGCTCATGGGTACAACCTCGTCGGAACCGGACCGGTCCGCTGACCGATGGCCCGCTATAGTACGTGCCGGCCCGGAGAGACAACCGGGCGCCATGGGGAACAGCGAAGTCCGGTGGAAGCCCGGCGCTGTCCCGCAACTGTCATGCCTCTCTCACGCAGGGAGGACGAGCCAGGCCGCCTGACCCCATGGTCACGAATCAGCTCTCGGAGGAAGGGTTGGTCGTGCAGGGGCCTCGGCAGCGAGAACCCGGACGATCTCTCTTCATCCTCCGTTGATAAGGAGGATGTTTTTCTATGTGGCGGACACTGCTACTAGCTGTGATCCTGCTGCTCGCCGCGGCGTGCGGCGGGCAGGAAACGGCAACCACCCGGGCGAGCACCACCACCACACCGGACTCGCCCACGACCACCGGCCCGGCTACCACGACCACCGTGGCGGCATCGACCACCGGCCCGCCCACGACGGCCGCATCGACCACCACCGCTCCGGCGGCGGAGGAGCCGCCGGAGCCGGACTTCCCGGTGACGGTGTCGGGCGCCGAGATCCCGGCGCGCCCCGAGGCGATCGTGTCCCTGTCGCCGACCGCCACCGAGACGCTCTTCGCCATCGGCGCCGGCAGCCAGATCATCGCGGTGGACTGGACTTCGAGCTATCCGGAGGAAGCCCCGGTCACGGACCTGGACGGTTTCAACCCCAACCTGGAGGCCATCGCCTCCTACAACCCGGACCTGGTGGTGATCGCATTCGATCCCGGCGAACTGGCTTCCGGGCTCGGCGCTCTCGATATCCCGGTCATCCTGCATCCGGCCGCACCCGACATCGACACCGCCTATTCGCAAATGGCGGAGCTCGGCACCGCAACCGGGAATGCCGAGGCTGCCGCCGACCTGGTGGCTGCGCTCCAAGCGGAGATCAACCAGATAACGACCGGGTTCGGGAGCTTCCCCGAGGGCATCACCTACTACCACGAGGTCGACAACACCTTCTACACGGCTACCTCGGCCACGTTCATCGGCCAGGTCTACTCCCTGTTCGGCCTGGAGAACATCGCCGACCCGGCCGATACCGAGGGCTGGGGTTACCCGCAACTGTCGGTCGAGTACATCCTGGAGTCGGATCCGGACGTCATCTTCTTCGGGTGCGCCGTCTGGTGCGGCACCACTGCCGACAGCCTGGCCGAACGCCCCGGCTGGACCGGCCTGACCGCCGTCCAGAACGGCCTGCTGGTGGAGGTGGATGACGACATCAGCAGCCGGTGGGGACCTCGCCTGATCCAGTTCGTCCGCCTGATCGGGTACACGCTGGCCGACATGTACGGGATCGGTTGACGACTTGGCCGTCCCACCGCCCCGGCTTCGTGATCCCACCCGGCTCCGGTGGGGATGGTTCCTGGCCGCCTGCGCGGCGTTGCTCGTCTCGGCCCTCGCCGGAATCACCGTCGGGCCGGCCGGGTTGACGCCCGCGCAGGTGATCGGCGAGCTGGTCACCGGCGGATCGGAATTGTCGGACACCCAGCGGGCGATCATCTGGGACATCCGGCTTCCCCGGGTGGTCCTCGGTGGACTGGTCGGAAGCCTCCTCTCCCTTGCCGGGGCCTCCTACCAGGGGGTGTTCCGCAACCCCCTGGCCGATCCCTACCTGCTGGGAGTCGCGGCGGGCGGGGGGCTCGGCGCCACCGCCGTCATAGTCCTGTGGCCGTCCGCGGACACCCGGCTGCTTCCCGTGGCCGCCTTCGCCGGAGCGCTCGCCGCAGCCGGCCTGACCTACGCGGTGGGGCGCTCGGTGGGCGGGCGGAGCGCGGTGTCGCTCATCCTCGCCGGCGTCGCGGTGGCCGCTTTCTTCACCGCTCTCCAGACCTTCGTTCTCCAGCGGAACTCCGAGACGATCCGCCAGGTCTACTCCTGGATCCTCGGACGGCTGGCGACCACCGGTTGGAAGGAGGTCCTCCTGATGGTGCCGTACGCGCTGGCGTGCGGCGCCGGCCTGATGCTGCACCGGCGACTCCTCGACGTGCTGAGCGTCGGTGATGAGGAGGCTGAGAGCCTTGGTGTCTCGTCGTCCCGGGTGCGCACCACCGTGGTGGTGCTGGCGACCCTGGCCACCGCTGCGGCGGTCGCGGTCAGCGGCCTGATCGCGTTCGTCGGTCTCGTGGTTCCCCACACCGTGCGGTTGCTGGTGGGAACGAGCTACCGGTCGTTGATCCCGATCTCCGCCGTGGCCGGTGGCGCGTTCCTCATCCTGGCCGACATGGCCGCCCGGACGGTGCTGAGTCCGCTGGAGCTTCCCATCGGGGTGATCACCGCCTTCATCGGCGCCCCGTTCTTCATGGTGGTTCTTCGGACCAGCCGGCGGTACGTGACATGATCTCGGTGGAGGTCCTCTCCATTGCCTACCAGTCCGGCCAACCGGTGCTGCGGGACGTGGGCTTCGCTGTGGAGGAAGGAGAGTGGCTGGGCCTGCTGGGACCGAACGGCGCCGGGAAATCAACCCTCCTGAGGGCGATTGCCGGACTCCTTCCCCATCAGGGCGTCATCCGGTTCGGCGCGGCCGACTCCGGCTCGCTCCGCCGCCGGGATCGCGCCCGGTCGGTGGCGCTGGTGCCGCAGGAACCGGTCATGCCCGGGGGAATGACGGTCATCGAGTACGTATTGCTGGGACGCACCCCGCATCTGCCCTACCTCGGGTCGGAGGGCGCGGCCGACCTGGCCCAGGCGCGGCTGGCAACGGAAATGCTCGACCTCGAGCGCCTGGCGGGCCGCATGCTCTCGCAGCTGAGCGGCGGCGAGCGAAGGCGCGTCGCCCTGGCCCGCGCCATCTGCCAGCAGGCGGAGGTCCTGCTCCTGGACGAACCGACCGGCGCGCTGGACATCGGCCAGGGCCAGAAGGCTCTCGAACTGATCGCCCATCTTCGTAGCCTTCGGCCGATGACCATCATCACGGCCATGCACGACCTCACCCTGGCAGGACAGTTCCCGGACCGCCTGATATTGCTTGCGGATGGTCGGGTCGTGGCGGACGGGCCTCCGGCCCAGGTGCTCACCCCGGAGCACATCCGGACCATCTACCGGGCTAGCGTGGAGGTAGTGACCGTCAACGGAGGACTCGCCGTGGTCCCGATGAGGACCGGTACTCGATGACCAGCGCACCACTCGCGGACGACCCGCGCCGCCCGGACACCCGCCGCGCCCGGTCCGTGTTGATAGTCAACACCGGGGACGGGAAAGGGAAGAGCACCGCCGCCATGGGCATGGTGATGCGATCCGTGGCGCGCGGATGGAAGGTCGCCGTGGTCCAGTTCATCAAGTCGGGCGATTGGAAGGTCGGCGAGGAGAAGATGGGGCGCCGGCTGGGCGTCGACTGGGACGCCGGAGGAGACGGGTTCTCCTGGGACAGCGAGGACCTCGACCGCTCGGCTGATCTGAACCGGGACACCTGGCGGCTGGCCAAAGTGCGGATCGAGGAGGGCAAGCACCGCCTCGTGGTCCTCGACGAGATCACCTACCCCATCAACTGGGGCTGGATCGAGGTGGATGACGTGGTCGAAGCCCTCGCCAATCGCCCGTCCGGCGTGAACGTGGTGGTGACGGGCAGGGACGCTCCGGCGCCGCTGATCGAGATAGCCGACACCGTCACCGAGATGCGCCCCGTCAAGCACGCCTACGACCAGGGCATCGGAGCAATACGCGGCATCGACTTCTAGCAGTGGCCACTGACCACTACAAACGCGGGTTGATCCGTTCTTCGAGGGAGAAGGCGATCAGGGCGAACCCGAGCGAGGCCAGCATGATCAGCAGTCCCGGAGGCAGTACCCACCACTTCCAGGCCGGGGTCAGGAAAGCGCCGCGGGATTGGGCCCAGAACAGGATCGAACCCCAGCTCTTCTGGATCGGATCCCCGAGACCGAGGAAGCTCAGGGCGGCCTCCAACAGTATGGCGCTAGAGACCGCCCGCACGAAGGATCCCGTGGCCAGCAGCGCCGTGCGCGGAACGATGTGGCGGAGGATCGTCCAGCGGTCGGGCGCCCCCATCGAACGGGCCGCCAGCACGTACTCCCGCGACCGCAGGGACAGGACCTGGGATCGGATGATCCGGGCGGGCTCGGCCCATATGAGCACCCCGATGACCAGGATCGTGTTCAGAAGGCTCCTGCCCAGATAGGCGGCCAGCACTATGAGCAGCGGCAGGAACGGCAGGATCAGTATCACGTCCACCCCCCGCATCATGACCGAGCCCAGGCGCTTGGGGTAGTAACCCGCGACGACCCCGACCGTGGTCCCGATCAGGAGGGCGACGGCGGCCGCGATTATTCCGATCGTCAGGGACACGCGGGCTCCGAAGATCATCTCCGAGAGCAGGTCCTGGCCTATGTCGTTCGTACCGAGCAGGTGCTCCGAGCTGGGGGACAGGAAGGGTCGCGCCACCCGCTCGGTCGGGTCGTAGGGCGCCAGCCAGGGGGCGAACACCGCTCCGCACACGAGGATCCCCACGATGAGCCCACCTGTCAGCCCGAACAGGGTGGGGATACGGGAACGCCGACGGGCGGTGCGCCTCGCGGCCTCCTCGCGGCGGTCGGCAACCATCACGAGGTCCTGGTCCTCGGATCGATCAGCGGATACAGCAGGTCGGCCACCAGGTTTGTCACCAGCACCGCGGCGGTGAAGACCAGGAAGGCCGCCTGCATCACCGGATAGTCACGCCCCGACACCGCCTCGAACACCAGGCGTCCCAGTCCGGGATAGGTGAACACCGTCTCGATTATCACGGTGCCCCCGAAGGCGAATCCGAGCCGGAGGGCCAGCACCGTAACTACCGGCGCGATGGTGTTCCGCGCGACGTGCCCGAACAGGACCCGCCGTTCGCCGGCGCCCTTGGCCCGGGCGGTGCGGATGTAGTCCTCCCCCAGCGTCTCCAGCATGGAATACCGCATCGTCATGTACACGCCGGGCGTCGCCAGGATCGACAGTGTGGCCACCGGCAGGATGGCATGGCTGATGATGTCCCACGTGTGGGCCCACCCCTCAAGACCGGAGGCGGGGGTCACCGCGTGGGACGACGGCAGGACGCCCCACTGGATGGCGAAGACCGAGATGAGCAGCATGCCCAGCCAGAAGGAGGGCAGGGACTCGATCGAGATCATCCCCGAGAGCATGCCCAGGTCCGCCTTGGTGCCCCTCCGCCACGCCGAGATCGCCCCCAGGATCACCCCCGCCACCGCCGACACGATCAGCGACAACCCGGTGATCAGCAGGGTCCATGGGAGCCTCTCCATGATCATGTCGACGATGGGCCGGCTCGACCGGAACGAGTAGCCGAAATCGCCGGTGACGATATCGCCCCAGTACCGGAGGTATTGCTTCCAGAGAGGTGCGTCCAAGCCAACGCGCGCCACGATCTCGGCCCGCTCATCGGGGCTCAGCAGGCCGACATCCACCCCGGCGATGAGGACGAGTGGGTTGCCGGGCATGAGCCTGGGCAGCAGGAAGTTGAGGGTCACAGCCACCACGACGACCACCCCGTACTGGGTGATTCGACGGGCGTCGAGACGCCGTCTCAAGCCGGCGGCTCAGTTCGGCCTGCGGCCTCGCGTGATCCCCGGAGGGCGCCGGGCAACCCCCCGGCGGCCCGTCCCGCTGCCACGGAGTACCTCGTCAGCGTGCGGGCGGGCCACCGACCATCCGGCCTTTCCCTAAGGACGCGCCGACGGAGGAAGCAGGGACAGCTTGCTGACGATGCCCTGTCCGGCGATGAACTCCCAGTCCGAGTAGACGCTCGAGTCGTACACGTAGGCCCCATCGGGATACAGCAGCAACACGAACGGCAACTCCTCGGCGATTATCTCCTGCATGCGAAGCAGGATGGCGATGCGCCCCGCCTGGGTGGACTCGACGGGTAGCGCCGCGGAGAGCGCATCCATCTCGGCGCTGGCGTAACCGGTCAGGTTCAGGAACCCGCCCATCGGAATACTGGCGACCAGCTGCGGGAGGCGCAGCGGATCCGCCTGCACGGGCGCCGACCAGCCCCACATGGCGATGTCGTAGTTACGCCCGTTGTTGACGTTGAATTCCGGCCACACAGCTTGCTCCCACGTCCCGGTCTCGACGGCTGCCACAGAGGTCTCGATGCCGATCTCGGCCAGCATCTCCACGGTCAACTCGGCTATCCGCAGCCGTAGCGAGTCAGGGGAGTTGGTGATGATCTCGAACGACATCGGCTGCCCGTCGAATTCCCGCACACCGTCGCCGTCGCTGTCGAGATAGCCGGCCTCGTCGAGCAGAGCGTTGGCCGCAGCCACGTCGTGCACGGCGATCATCGACGGGTTGTAGGACCGATGCTCGGGATGTATCCAGCCCGGGCTCCCCACCGTCGCCGCACCGAGGAATACCGTGTCGACGATGTCCTGGCGGTCCATGGCCAGGTTGATGGCCTGGCGGACCGCCACGTCGTCGAAGGGGCGCTTCGAGGCGTCGTAGTTGATCATCTGGGTGGTGAACTCGGGTCCCAGGGCAATGTCCAGCGGGTCTTGGGCGTCCAGCAGCGGGATTTGCTCCGGAGGTATGCGCTCGAAGATCACGTCGACCTCACCGGTGCGGATGGCGGCCTGGGCCCCGGCGTCGTCGGCGAAGACTATGACCACCAACTCCTCGACCGCCGGCGCGCCCCGGAAGTAGTCGGCGTTCGCCTCGAAACGGTAGCTCTGGCCCTCGACGTACTCGACGAGCTTGTACGGACCGGTCCCGATGTTGGTAGCGCCGAAGTCGTGCTCGGACGGCACCTCGACTCCTTCCCATACGTGGCGCGGGATGATCGGCACGTCAGCGAGGGCGGCCAGCTCGAATCCGGCCTTCGGGCTGCCGAGAACGAAGGTCGCGCTGTAGTCGCCCGTCACCACGAGATCCTCGACCCCCCTGAGGTCGCGGGCGAACCGGCTGGCCTCCACGTTGTTGATGTAGTAGTCGACGCTGAAGTCCACGTCGTGGGCCGTCAAGGGCTGCCCGTCGTGCCAGGTGACGCCCTCGACCAGCGTGAAGGAGTACTCGGTCAGGTCCTCGTTGACCGAAACGGTTTCCGCCAGCCATGGCTGTGGAATGCCGTCGCCGTCGAGCTGCATGAGCGAGTCGTACTGGAGCATCAGGAGGTTCCATCCGGGGAAGCCGCTGATGTAGGTATAAGGGTTGAGGGTTGCCTCGTCGCCCGTGACGGCCGCCCGTACCGTGACGGGTCCGGCGGCGGCCTCCTGCTCCATCATAGCCTCTTCGAGCATCTGCTCGGCCTCTGCGAGAGCCGACTCCGCGGCGGCCAGCGCCTCCTCGGACGCATCAGCCGCCTGCGCGGCCCTCTGCTCGGCTTCGTCGAGGGCAGCCTGCGCGTCGGCCAGCGCCGACTGGGAGGCCTCGTCCCCCTCCATGGCTGCGGAGGCCGCAGCCTCGGCTGCGTCCAGATCGGCCTGGGCCTGGGCCAGCGCTGCCGCCGCAGCTTCGGCCTCTGCCTGAGCCGCAGCTGCCTCGGACTCGGCGGCCGCAGCTTCGGATTGGGCGGCTGCAGCCTGCGCCTGCGCGGCGGTTACTTCGTCCGCCGACGTGTCCTCGCCGCCGTCGCCGCACGCAAAGGCGACCAGCGAAAGGGCCGCCAGCAGCGCGATGAGCTTCCACTTCCGGTTTGATCGTCCGCGCGGACGAACTACAGGGTCTACCAATGACATGGATCCGCCTCCCTATCCGAGAGAGGCAGCATACCGCACGGGCCGGGATGCTGCAGCTGCCGGAGGGTCAGGATCGACTAGGGCGCGTTCACGCTATACGCGCTCGTTTGCGACCACGGGTCCCGTGCGACCACGCTTAACCGGGCTTGACGGCCAGGTGGCACGAGACCCATCGTCCGGGTGTCACCTCGACCAGTTCGGGTTTGACAGTCGAGCACAATCCCTCCACCGCCACCGGGCAGCGGGTATGGAAGCGACAACCGGGTGGGGGATCCGCCGGGCTGGGCAGGTCCCCCTCCAGCTTGGCGCTCCGGGTCGACATCACGCCCGGTTCCGGTGCGGGCACCGCTGCGAGGAGTGCCTTCGTGTACGGGTGGAGGGGGGCCTCGTAGATCCGGTCGCGGGGCGCCCGCTCCACTATCTCCCCCAGATACATGACGGCCACCTCGTGCGAGACGTGGCGCACCACCGCCAGGTCGTGGGCGATGAAGACGAACGCCATGCCCGTTGCCGCCTGTATGTCGGCCAGCAGATTCACCACTTGGGCCTGGACCGAGACGTCCAGGGACGAGACCGGTTCGTCGCAGATGATCACCTCGGGATCGGCAGCCAGGGCGCGAGCCACGGCGATCCGCTGCCTCTGCCCACCGCTGAACTCGTGCGGATGCCTCCGTGCGGCGTCGGGCGGAAGCCCCACCTGTGTCAGGAGCTCGGAAACCCGTTCCCGGATCTCGTCCGCGGTCCCGAGCCGATGGATTCGCAACGGCTCGGCGATCACATCCCCCACCCGCATGCCCGGGTTCATGGCCGAGAACGGATCCTGGAAGATCATCTGCACCACTCTCCGATGCCTTCCGCTCCGATGGTCGATCGGGACTCCGTTGATATCGATCGTGCCCGCGGTGGGCCGGACCAGCGCCACGAGAGCCCGGCCCAGGGTGGTCTTGCCACAACCGCTCTCCCCGACCACACCGATGGTCTGCCCGCGGCGCACGTCGAGGTCGACCCCGTCCACGGCCCGGATGGCGACCGAACGGGACCGGCCGAGTCCCCGGACCACAGGGAAGTGCACCCTGAGCCCCTTGACGGAGACGACCACATCCCCGTCCTGCCCCGACACCGCCTGCTCCCCCGTCACCGATCCTTCCGACCACAGGTCGGAGTCGGCGCCCATCTCGTGATGGTGTATGCAAGCCGACCCGTGCCGGCCGGGGCCCACCTCCTCCAACTCGGGAAGCGTCTCGCTGCAACCCTCCCCCACGAGGGGACACCTGGCGTCGAACGGGCAGCCTCGCAACTGCTCGGCCACGCGGAGGGGCGAACCCGGGATCTCGGCGAGGCGGGTGGTCACGGGCCGGTCCAGCCGCGGGATCGAGCGGAGCAACCCGGACGTGTAGGGATGGCGGGTCGACCGGTAGATCTCGTGGGCCGGACCGATCTCGGCGATGCGGCCTGCATACATGACCGCCACCCGATCGGCTATCTCGGCGACGACGCCGAGGTCATGGGTGATCCACACCACCGCCAGCCGGTACTCGTCCTGGACCTCGCGCACCAGATCGACGATCTGGGCCTGGACGGTCACGTCAAGGGCCGTGGTCGGCTCGTCGGCGATCAGCAGCTTGGGCTCGCACGCGAGGGCCATGGCGATCATGGCGCGCTGGCGCATGCCTCCCGAGAACTCGTGCGGGTAGTTGTCCACCCGCGAGGCGGCGGACGGTATGCCGACCCGGTCGAGGAGTTCGATCGCCCTTCGCCGGGCCTCGGCCTTCGAGAAGCCCCGATGTATCCGGAGGCTCTCGCCGATCTGGCGACCGACCCGATGGACAGGATTCAGCGAGGACATCGGCTCCTGGAAGACCATGGCCACGTCCCGGCCGCGGAATCGCCTCAACTCCCGCGCCGGCATACCGATGACCTCGCGGCCTTCGAGCCGGATGGACCCTGACACCGTCGCGGGAGGTGAAGGCAACAGGCCCATGACGGAGAGCATGGATACGCTCTTGCCGGAACCGGACTCCCCGACCAGGGCGAAGGTCTCGCTGGGAGCGACCGTCAGGCTCACGCCGCTGACCGCACGGATCGTCTCGGTGGGCAGGTCGAAGCGGACCGCCAGGTTCTCAATGTCAAGCAGGTTCGCGCCGGCGGCGGCATCCCGCGACGGTCGGCGAGGTCCTGCGACGGTCGCGGTGGTCATCCGTCCCACCCCTCGCGGACGGACTGGCGCAGCCGATCGGCTCCCCGGGAGCCGTCCGGTGACCGCCCGGGCGGCACGGGAGCCCGGCCCGCCGTAGGATGGCGCCGAATCTCTCGTGCGCAGGATCGAGGACACCCATGTCGGTTCATGGCGGCCAACTTACACAAACCGACGGCAGCGCGGGGGACCGACCCGAGTGGGGGGTCCCCGTTCCGATCGACCTGGAGTCCTTGAACGCCGACCTGGAGGACGGCCGGGCCACCGTTGATATAGGCATTTCCTATCCCGAGAACCTGGAACCGGCCCACCGGCGGAAGGTCGAACTCGAGACGGTGATCGAGGGCGTGCTCGAGGCCCGACGGATCTTCGGGGTGGTAGGCCTGCAGCTGGCCGTGGTCTCGGTCCGGACGGGTCGTGTCGACCCGGAGCTACTGGCCGTCCATGCCGAGGCGCCGGGCTCGGAACTGCCCGGTGGTCGCTACGCGAACCTGTACGTGGAACGACAGAAGCGTCCGTCCCGGCTGTCCTCCACTGCGCTGTCGGTGTTCGAAAGCGTGATCGGCAGCGGACCGGAGCATGATCGCCGGATACACCTCGTGGTCCTCGAGGACGTCTTCATCTCGTTCCACGACCAGCTCGACGAACGCACCTGGCAGTTGAAGACAATTGCCACGAACGCCCTGTCCTTCCCCGGCTACTCCCACCGGGACACGATCCCGCGCCACCTGCGGGGTGTCATCACCCTCACCAATCTGGCGAGGGCCCGGTCCTGGAAGACCGTCGCCCACGAACTCGGGCACAAGCTGATCAATGCCAGCCACGAGTACCGCGATGTCGACCCCCAGCACGAGGTCTATGCCGACGGAGGCCTCCTGCTGTACGGGGACGGAACCGACATCCCCTCCGGTCCCGAGGGGCGTTTCCACCGAGAGAGACTGCATCGATCCCCGTTCATCTACCGGAGGGAAGCGTCCGGCGCCAAGTTATGGAATCCCGATTACCTGGACGGCGGCGGCTACTACGACCGCATCTACGAGGGTCTCACGCTCGACTTCGACCCCGTCTAGAGGTCAGTGATTACCTGGCCTGGTCGCCGATTGTGGATATTGCGGGTCCTCGGTTCGGCAGGATCGGGTTAGCTCTGGGCGCATTCCGTCTGCAGCGCTGATTCAGTCGCCGGTCGGAGCGGGGCTCTGAGAGGCCTGGCGTGCTCTGTAGGCGTCCCTGGCTTCACGACTGGCGTGGTGGCCCGAGAGCTCATGCAGGCTGGAAGCCTCATCTGCCGGAACCGCAGGATGCAGGTGGACCACGACGCTGTCCATATTGGGCACCGCATGAAGTACGCCGTGTTCGACCTCTTCGGCGATTCGGTGGCCCTGGAGAACTGTCTGCGCTGGGTCGATCTGGATTGCGACTTCCCCCGACATCCGATGGCCTGACCACCTGGCGCGCACCGTGTCCACCGCCACCACGCCGGGCGTCTCCTTGACTGTGGCGATAATGTCGTCAATCAGCCCCTCATCGACACCGTCCATCAGCCGCCTCACAACGGTACGCATTGCCGAGATGAGTATTCCAAGAATCACAACCGCGATTAGGAATCCCACGATCGGGTCGGCTTGGGGGAAGCCGAGCCAGACTCCGACCATGCCGACCGCAACTGCGATTGATGTCAGTCCATCCGCTCGGGCGTGTTGACCCTCAGCAATCAGCGCCGCAGAGCCAATCCGTCGGCCGGCGCGGATCCGATAGACAGCCACGATCTCGTTCCCGAGAAAACCGACGATCCCTGCTGCGAACACCCACCAGAGATTGGTCACCGTGCGCGGGTTGATCAAGGCGTCGACCGACTCCCAGATGATGATCGCCGCGCTTGCCAGGATGATCAACCCGATGAACAGCCCGACGAGGTCCTCGGCTCGCCGGTAGCCGTACGTGTATTGCTTGGTAGCTCGCCGGCGGCCCAGGCGAAACGCCACGATCAACGGGATCGTGGTAGCGGCATGGCCAAGGTTGTGGATGGTGTCGGCCAGCAATGCGATCGAACCTGACAGAGCAACGATCACTACCTGAGCCGCCGCCGTCGCCATCATGCCCGCCAGCCCGATCCATGCGGCCCGTATCCCCTCTTCGCTCGACTCGTCAGCAGACTGGATCTGCTCACTGTGGTCATGCGAGTGAGGCACGACAAGGTGCTTCAACCTGGCGAGCGCTCCTGGAGCCGGCCCGTGATCGTGGTCGTGGTCGTGGTCGTGGTCGTGGTCGTGGTCGTGGTCGTGACCATGCTCATGGTGGTCGTGGTGTCCCGGAGCCGGCGCGTGATCGTGATCATGGTCATGACCATGCTCCTGGTGGTCGTGCGATGCGTCTTCAGTCGGCTCGTGCACCGGGAGTCCTCACGCTGGCTTCTCCTCAATTGAAATTGCTATGAGTCTATCTTGCAAGTGTTGGTAATAAGAGATCTCGTGTGGTGGCGGATGTGCCAGTTCAGATTGCCGCCAAGAGGGGCGCCGACAGCGGGCCCGACGAAAACAGATCCCCGCCGACGCATCTTCGCCCGATAACGGCAGCCTCGCCATCATCTTCCTAGCCTTCATCGCCCCCGCCCTCATCGTTGACGTGGTCGGCCCAGCCCGGCGTGTCGGGAAACATGAACAATCAGGGCCAGTCACGGTCAAGCGCCTTCATGGCCTCGCGCCTGCTGAGGGGGGAGAGCCGGCGGCGGTTGGCCTCCACGTAACGGGTTACCGCATCCGGGCTGGTCTTGGAGTATTCCCGCAGCGCCCATCCGATCGCCTTGCGCAGGAAGAACTCCTTGCGGGCGATTGAAGGCTCGATCACGGCATACAGGAATTCAGGGTCGGTGCGGTCCTTGAACCGGAGCTGGGCCAGGATCGCGGTCCGCCGCCGCCATATGTCGTCGTCCTCCGCCCACGAGAGCAGTACCGGGCGGATCTCCACCGGGTGCGTACCGAGCAGGTGACCCATGTGCTTGCTGGCCAGCTGATCGACGTAGTCCCACCAGGCGCCGGTGACGATCATCTCCTCAACCATCGCCAGGCGCTCGGGCCGTAGCCACCCGCGGTAGGGGCGGGCATACGCCAGTTCGATGGCCCCGTAACGCTGCTCCCGATGGGTGGCCCCCCGCCAGATCCCGAGGACGGTCTCCTCCCAGGCATCGGGACCGGCCAGCGGATGGTCTCGGACAACCGCCCCGGCCAGGCGCCGCACCTCGGGAACCCGTACCCCGTGAAAGGGGAGTTCCGATTTCATGTATCGCTGCTGGCCCTCCGCCCGGTCAGGATCTCCGGCGGCGGCAAGGCGGGCGATGAGGTCGGCCCTCAGGGATGCGTCCACACGGCGAGATTGTGGCAGGCCACGATGCCTGCCCAGGATGATGGAAACCGTATTCCGGTGCCCCGAGCTCGAAAGAACGCGAAAATCGCGCCAAGCCGGGGTCCCGCCGGGCCCTCCCCCGCCGCCGCCACCGTGGTCCGGAGCGTGGCCGGCCATACCCCGGCCAGTGTCGGGATCGGCGGATCGCTCCATGAGCCTTATATGTTCCCTCCGGGACGGCCGAACCGATCGATGAGAGTCTTCAGCCGGTGGTGGTGCTTGGCAACCACCAACGTATGTCGCGGGTGTGACATTTTCGACCCCTTCGTTCGAACCCGTGGGCCGGCCACCGATCTCCCGTGGAGGAGGGCACTCGCAGCTGCGACACCTCCCCCGTCGGGGACTGGCAACTAGGAAACGGCGACTCGTAGACTCTCCGGCCATGAAGTTCCGAACGCTCCTGGTGGTGGCGCTGCTGGCGACAGCCGCCGCGGCGCTCGCCTCATGGAAGTTGCGCACTTCGCCCTACGAGAGGCCTCCTGCCAGACCGGGTACCTGGCATCCGATCGCGCGCCCTCAGTGACCCACCGGATCGCTCTCCATACGGACGGCGGCCGGAACAACCGGGTGATCCGGGTGCTCCAGGCCCACCCCGGCGTCGAGGTCGGCCTGCTGGACGCCGGCAAGCCCCCCGGCTCGGTGGCGGGATGGGACGTGCTCGCCACCGAGGCCGTGACCGGCGCCTCCCGCCCGCTGGTCGAGGAGGCATGCGCTCTGGGCCTTCCGGTCGTGGTCGCCGCCGACCTGCCGCCTCGCTTCGCCGCCGGTCAGGATTCCACGATCGTCGGCGGAGCCGGGAGCGGAGCCGGCCTGGCCGCGGCGCTGGCCATGTCGATGCTTCCCCGATCGGCCGAGCCGGTCAAGGCTCGCGTGGCCTGGACCGTGGCGGGCCGCCCGCTCCGGGCCGGGCGGGCGGTGACCTTCCCCGAGCCGGTCGGGTCCCTGTGGGCCGGCTGGGGGGAGAGCCCTCTTCCCTGGCCGGATGTGGCCTGCTGCCCGGCCCCCACCGACTCCGTCTGGAAGGCGGTCCGGGTCGATCTCGAGTTCCGTGACGCCGAGGGGGACGGATCCCTGGTCAACGGCGTTGCGGACGAGGGGACATTCCTCGATGCGGTGTGCTTCGGAGCGGCCATACTGGCTGCCGCTCGCGGCGCCTACCCGCGCGGCTCCGGCGGGCCCGGCGATCCCGGCGGGGTCTTCGTGAGCCTGGCCCAGGACGCCGGCATGCAGGTCGCCCGGTTCATCGCCGCCTAGACGTCCGAGCAGCGGCGCGGCAGGCGACGGGCCGGCTGCGGTCAGCCGGCGAGGGTGGGCATCTCGGCGGAGTCCTCGGGTGACATCTCCGGGACGGGATCCGGCGAGGCCGGTATCGGGGGCGCCGGCACCTGCAACGTCTCCTCCAGCATGACCACCTCCACGCCGCCCACCACGTCGGAGGTCAGGTTGTAGAACACCGCCGCCAGCGTGGACAGCAGGGTCATCGCCGCCCCGAACACAACGGAGAAGAAGATCGCCACCCGGATGAACCGGCTTCCGTTGTCGAAGAACACCGCCCCTTCGTCAACCAGGCTGATGGTGATCAGGAAACCGTCCAGCGTGGCGGGAATTCCGGCTCGCTCCACCAGCGACCACATGATGAGCAGGCCGATCAGGGTGGCGGTTGCAAACACCACGTGCAACAGGAGCGACACCTTGAAGACCGTCCACGGATCGAACTTTCGGATCACCCGCCGCACCCGGCGTACCGTCGCCATCAGATCCCTCCTGCGAATGATCGCCCACCGGGCTCGTGCCGGGAGGAGGCATCCACCGGCACCTCCTCAAGCACCGTGAACTCGATCCCCCCAACCAGGTCAGCCAGCAGGTTGTACAGCACCGCTCCCACCGTCACGGTGGCGGTGGTTCCGGCCATCCAGCTGGCCGCCAGCAGGATCACCCCCCGCAGATACTCCCCGCCCGTCTTGAAGAGCGACTCGTCGGGATCGATCAGCGCTACCCGGGCGGCGGCCTCGTCGAAGGCGGAAACCAGGCCGAGCCGGGAGATCACCGCCCAGAGCATCACCGACAGCAGGACCAGGCCGAGCGCGGCCAGCGCGGACAGGACCGCGGACACCTTCATGACCGTCCACGGATCGAACTTCCGGAGGATCCGGCGAACCCGGCGTTGCGTGGTGGGCGGGGCGGACCACGCCCCCGATCTCGCCTCCGTCACTTCGCGTCTGGGGTGAGGCTCGTGTCCATGGGAACGGGAGCGAAGCTGCTGACACTGGCCCCACCGGGCAGGTTCATCACCTTGACGCCGCTGGCCACCCGGCTCTGGCGGCTGATCGAATCAGTAGCGGTTCGGATGGCCACGCCGTCGGTGGAGACGATCATCACCTGGCTGCCCGCGGCGACCGCTCGGGCGCCCACCATCTCCCCCCGTACCTTCGTGAGCTTCATGGCCTTGACGCCCTTGCCGGCCCTCCCCTGGCGCTTGAACAGCGCCGACCGCACGCGCTTCCCGTAACCTCCGGAGGTCAGCAACAGGATGTCCTCGCCTTCCAGCGTTGCGGCCGCTCCCACCACCTCGTCCTCCGGATTGAGGCGGATCCCGATCACTCCCTGGGTGGCCCTGCCCCGGGCGCGCACATCGTCCTCCGAGAAGCGGATGCCCATGCCCCGGCGGGTGAACAGAAGCAGGTCGCTCTTGCCGTCGGTGGAATGAACGGTCACCACCTCGTCGTCATCGGCGATCCGGATCGCCACCAGCCGGGCGTAGCGGCTGTCGTACTCCCGGAAGGCGGTGCGCTTGATCTTCCCCTTCCTCGTCACCATCACCATGTAGCGGTAGGACTCGTAGTCGCGGGTGTCCACGATCGCCTCGATCCGCTCCCGGGGGTCCAGCGGCAGCACGCCGTGCGCGAGGACCCCCCTGGCGGTACGGGCCTTGCGAGGAATCTCGTGCGCCCGGACCCGGTAGACCCGTCCCCGGTTGGTGAAGAACAGGAGGTAGGAGTGGGCGGTGGTGTGGATCACGTGGGTCAGGTAGTCGTCGCCGCGTAGCGCCGCCGCCTTGACCCCCTTCCCGCCCCGGCCCTGCGCGCGGTACGCGCTGGCCGCCACCGACTTGACGTACCCCTTGGCAGACACCGTGATGATTAGCTCTTCGTCGGCGATCAGGTCTTCCAGCGACAGCTCGGTCTCGGCCGGCATGACCTGGGTGCGGCGAGGGTTCCCGTGCGCCTCGCGGGTAGCCCGGAGCTCGCCGGCGATGATCCGGCGGCGGCGGATCGGGTCGGCCAGGATGGCGGACAGCTCGGCGGTCAGCCGCAGCAGCTCGGCGTGTTCCTCCCGCAGCTTGGTGGTCTCCAGCGAGGTGAGGCGGCGCAAGGCCATGTCCAGGATGGCTCGGGCCTGTATCTCCGTGAGCGGGAAGCGGTCCATCAGAGCGGCCCGGGCCGAGACGATGTCCTCGCTCCCCCGGATCACGGCGATCACCTCGTCGATGTTGTCGACCGCCACGATCAGGCCCTCCAGGATGTGGGCGCGGGCCTGCGCCCTCTCCAGGCGGAAGCGGGTGCGGCGCTCGATCACCTCCATCTGGTGATCGAGGAAGTACTGGACCATCTCCGCGATGTTGAGGGTGCGCGGCACCCCGTCCACCAGGGCCACGGCGTTGACGCCGAAGTTCTCCTCCAGGTTGGTGTGCTTGAACAGGTTGTTCAGCACCACCTTGGGGTTGACATCCTTCTTGAGCTCGATGACCAGCCGCACCCCCACACGCGCGGAGGACTCGTTGCGCAGGTCGGAAATGCCCTCCAGGGTCTTCTGCTGGACGAGGGTGGCTATCCGCGCCATGACCCGATCCTGGCTCACCTGGTAGGGCAGCTCGGTGACGACGATGGCGGTGCGGTTCTTGCGAATCTGCTCCACATCGGTGACCGCCCGCATCCGGACCGAGCCCCGCCCCGATACCAGCGCGTCCTTCACTCCCTTGGTCCCGATCACGTAGCCGCCGGTCGGGAAGTCGGGGCCCTTGACGATCGACAGGTACTCCTCGGGACCGGCATCCGGGTTCTCCAGCCCGAACAGGCAGGCGTCGATGACCTCCTGCAGGTTGTGGGGCGGGATGTTGGTGGCCATGCCGACCGCGATGCCCTGCGAGCCGTTCACCAGCAAGTTGGGGAAGCGAGCCGGTAGCACGACCGGCTCCTGCTCTGACCCGTCGAAGTTGTCGGCGAAGTCCACCGTGTCCTCGTCGATACCGTCGAGCAGCACCGCGGCCAGCTGGGCCAGCCTGCACTCCGTGTAGCGCATCGCCGCCGGCGGATCGTCGGTCGTGCCGAAGTTGCCCTGCGGATGGACGAGGGGATACCGGAGGGAGAAGGACTGACCCATCCTGACCAGGGCGTCGTAGATGGCGTCGTTGGAGTGCGGGTGGTACTTACCGATCACCTCCCCCACCACCGTGGCCGACTTGCGGTGGGAACTCCGCGGCCCCACCCCCATGTCGTCCATGGCGTAGATGATCCGTCTCTGCACCGGCTTGAGCCCGTCCCGCACGTCCGGGAGCGCCCGGGACACGATCACGGACATGGCGTAGTCCACGAAGGACTTGGACATCTCGTCGTTTATGTCGACCGCGAGGTGGGGGGCGGCGCGTCCCGTCTCGAGTTCCGGCACGTACGTTCCTCCCGCTCAGATATCCAGGAACCGGACGTCGCCGGCGTTCTGCTGGATGAACTCCTTGCGAGCGGCCACGTCACTGCCCATCAAGGTCGAGAAGACGTGGTCGGCCGCCGCCGCGTCCTGCATGTCCACCTGAACGAGCGTCCGGGTATCGGGATGGAGGGCGGTGTCTCCCAGCTCGGAGTCGTTCATCTCCCCCAGCCCCTTGAACCGGGTGGGCCGGGCCTTCGGATGGGACTCCTTGAAGGCCGCCAACTCCGCGTCGCCGGCCAGGTACCTGACCCGCCGCCCCACCTTGACCCGGTACAGAGGCGGCACGGCGATGTACACGTAGCCCGCCTCGATGAGCGGTCGCATGTGCCGGAAGAAGAAGGTCAGCAGGAGGGTCCGGATGTGGGCGCCGTCAACGTCCGCGTCGGTCAGCAGGATGACCTTGTGATACCGCGCCTTGCCGATCTCGAAGTCCTCCCCGATGCTGGTGCCGATCGCGGTGATGAGGGCCTGTATCTCCTTGTTGTGGAGGGCCTTGGACAGCCGCGCCTTCTCCACGTTGAGGATCTTGCCCCTGATGGGAAGCACCGCCTGGAACTTGGAGTCCCGCCCGTTCTTCGCCGGGCCCGCCGCCGAGTCCCCCTCCACGATGAACAGTTCGGCGATCTCGGGATCGCCGGACGAGCAGTCCACCAGCTTGCCGGGCAGCCGTGAGGAGGCCAGCAACGACTTGCGTCTTATGACGTCACGGGCCTTGCGGGCCGCCTCGCGGGCGTGCTGCGCCTGGCGAGCCTTCTCCACGATCCGCCGGGCGTCCGGCGAGTAGCGCTCCAACCACTCCGGGAGCATCCGGTTGAGCGACTTCTGTACGTAGCTACGGATCTCGGTATTGCCGAGCTTCGTCTTGGTCTGCCCCTCGAACTGCGGGTTGCGCACCTTCACCGAGACCACCGCGGTCAGGCCTTCCCGGACGTCCTCGCCGGTCAGGTTGCGATCCTTGTCCTTGAGCAGGTTCTTGGAGCGGGCGAACTCGTTGACGGCTTTGGTGAGAGCGGTGCGGAAGCCTTCCTCATGGGTGCCGCCCTCGTGCGTGTTGATGTTGTTGGCGAAGCTGATCAGGTTCTCGTTGAACGAGTTGGTCCACTGGAGAGCGACCTGTAGCTCCGCTTCGGGCGCCTCGTCCTCCAGGTAGAGGATCCGCCCGTGCAGGGCTTCGCGGCGGCTGTTGAGATGCAGGATGAAGTCCCGCAGGCCGCCCTTGTAGCAGAAGGTCTCCGAGCGGCCGCCGTTCCGCTTGTCCACCAGGCTCACACGGAGCCCCTTGTTGAGGAAGGCCAGTTCCCGGAGCCGCTGCGCCACCGTGGCGTACTTGAAGTCCAGCGTGTCGGTGAACACTTCGGGGTCGGGCCAGAAGGTGATGGTCGTGCCGGTCTTGCGGGCCGGGCGGCCTTTCACCAGCCGTCCGGTCGTCTTGCCGCGCGCGAATGACTGCGACCATCGGAAGCCGTCCCGCGCAACTTCGGCCACGAACCGGCTGGAGAGAGCGTTCACCACCGATATCCCCACGCCGTGGAGGCCACCCGACACGGTGTAGGCGCCCTCCTCGAACTTGCCTCCGGCGTGAAGGGTCGTGAGCACCGTCGTGAGAGCAGACTTCCGGGTCTGGGCATGCTTCGCCACCGGGATCCCTCGACCGTCGTCGGACACGCGACAGCTTCCGTCCGCTTCCAGCACCACGTCGATGCTGGTGGCGAAGCCGGCCATGGCCTCGTCGACCGAGTTGTCCACCACCTCCCAGACCAGGTGGTGGAGGCCCCGCGGGCCGGTCGTGCCGATGTACATGCCGGGCCGGCGGCGGACCGCCTCGAGACCCGGCAGCACCTTGATATCGCTCGCGCCATAGCTCGAGGGTCGGTCCAGGGTCACATGCAGTCCTTGGTCGTGCGGAGGGCCGCGCAAGCGGGCCGGTGGGGCTCGTCCACCGTCATCGGATTGTACCCGACCCTGGGCCTAAAGCCAACCTTCAAGCCACTTAGAAATAGCGTGTGACCTGCGGGTTTATACAAACTGGCTCCCATGAGCGCGCTCACTCCTCACCACCCCCTCCGCCACGGTGGCCCGACCACCCGTACCGAGGTCACAAAGGACCTGCCGAAGCGCTCCGCGATACGTAGCACGAGCCGCTCGGTGTCGTGCCGGAGCATGCGGACCAGCCGCGGGTCAGAGGCTTCTACCAACAACTCCCCGTTAGATACCACCACCGGGACCGAATTGGAACCCCACTGCGGGCCCGCCACCTCCTCCCAGCGCTCTTCGAGCTCCTGAACCCGGTCCAGGTCGGCCACCCCGAGGCCGGCCAGGATGGTCTGGATCAGGTCTCCGAACGACACCATCTCGCCGGCCTGCTGCGCCTTCCGCCGCTGGTGGCTGCGCTCGATCTCCTGGATTTCCCGGAGGATGCGCAGAGCCCGGTATTCCGCGCCGTCGAAAGACGCCAGTGCCTCCTCCACCTGGTCGGGCGACCAACGTTCGGTCATCCCAGGACCCCCTCGTCCAGGCGCCAGCGACGGCCGGCAGGCAGGGGCACGTCCTCGTCCCGAGCTGTCGAGATGAAGGTCTGGGCGGCAGGCAACGATCGGGCGAGGGCCGCCGAGCGCTCGGGGTCGAGCTCCGAGAAGATGTCATCCAGCAGTAGCAGCGGGGGTCGGCCCAACGACTGCTCCACCGCCCGGTGGGATGCGAGGCGGAGGGCAAGGGTGAGGGTCCGCTGCTCGCCCTGGCTGGCCTGGATCCGCGAGTCCCGGTCGTCAAGGAACAGCTTCACATCGTCGCGATGGAGCCCCACAGTCGAGACCCGCCGCTCGACATCGGCGGGCCGGGCCTCGCACAGCGCCGCCCGGAGGGCCTCCTCCCAGCCGGGCCGGTCCGAGGCGGCCGCGGCGCCCCACCCCGACCGGTAGTCGATCCGCACCCTGGTGTCATCGCCCGCCAGCGCCCGGTAAGCAGAGCCGGATCGGTCCTCGATGGCGTCCACCACGGCCCGGCGGCGGGCCATGACCCGCGCGCCCGCCCGGCTGAGCCGCTCGTCCCAGACCTCCAACGTGATCGGATCGGTCCGGCGACCCATCTGCTTGAGCAACATGTTCCGCTGCCGGAGGGCTCGCTCGTATTCCCCCTGGTCGCGGTACGCGCCGGGCCACAGCTGGACCGCCACCGAGTCGAGCAGGCCCCTCCGGCGGGAGGGACCCCGCTTGATCAGATCCAGGTCGTCCGGCAGGAAGGTAATCATGCGCACCTCCCCCACCAGGTCGGCCAAGCGAGCCAACCGGGTTCCGTTGACCTGCGCCCGGCGACGCCCGCCCCGCGGCAACTCCACCTCGATCCGGGTGGTCCTGTCCGGGGTCACCACCTCCCCCCGGAGGACCGACCGTTCCGCGCCCGTCCGGACCAGGGCGGCATCCGGAATCCCCCGGAAGGACCGCAGGGAGGCCAGGTAGCCCACTGCCTCCAGGAGATTGGTCTTGCCGGACGCGTTACGACCCACCACCACGTTGATCCTCGGATCCGGCGCCCAGCGCAGGCGCCGATAGCTGCGGAAGTCGGAGACCTCCAGCCAGGAGAGCCTCACGCCGGGGCGCCTCGTCGAACCGCGGCGCCCTCAGACGCGCACGGGCATCAACAGGTAGCGGAAGCTACGGCTCCCGTCCGCCCTGATGATGCTGGGCCGGTTGCTGTCCTTCACTTCCATGCGGATCAGGGGGCCGGGCACCGCCGAGATCCCGTCGTGGAGGTACCGGGCGTTGAAGGCGATGTTCAACTCGTCCAGGTCACCGCTCACGGTGGCCTCGAGCATCTCGACCTCCCCACCCAGGTCGTTCCGGCTCACCGACATCTCCACCCCGTCCGAGGTGATGTTCAACCGCACCGGAATATGATCGTCCGCCACCACTGCGGCCCGGCCCACCGCCTCCAGTATCCGCTCCTTGTCGAACTGCACCGCGGCCGGGTAATCGTCCGGCAGCAGTTGCCGGTAGTTGGGGAAGGTGCCTTCGATCAGGCGGATACTCAACGAACCCCGGTCGGACGCGAACACGACCTCCCGTTCGCGGATCGCCACCCTGACCTGCTCGGCGGCCACGGTACGCGCCAACTCCTTGAGTCCTCGCGCCGGAATCAGTGCCGCATCCCCGACTTGCAGCCCGGGTAGGTTGCGGATCGCCAGGCGGTAGCTGTCGGTTGCCACCAACCGCAAACCCTCCTCGTAGTTCTCCATCAGCACACCTGTGAGGATCGGCCGGGACGCATCGTTGGAGGCCGCCACGAGCACCTGGGTGAGCGCCTCCACCAGCAGGTTCCCGTCGATCTCGACCGCCCCCGTCAGGTCGGGCTCCGGCAGCTTCGGATAGTCCTCCAGCGCCAGCACCCGGATCGTGAAGGTCGGTCCATTGCCGGACAGCTCGACCGCCCCGTCCTCGAGACGCACCGACACCGCTCCCTCAGGCATTCTCCGGATGGCGTCGGTCATCACGCGGCCCGGGACCAGAAACGCGCCCGGTTCGAGGACCTCCACCTTCGCGGAGGTCCGGATCGTGACCTCCGTGTCGCTTCCGGTGATTTCCAGTTGTCCGTCCTCGGCCTGGCAACGAACTCCCTGGAGCGTGGGAAGAGCCGTCTTGACTCCCGCACCCCGGTTCGCGCGACCGAACGCCTCGGCCAGATCATCCCGATCAGCTCGGATATGCACTGCTAGATCCTTCCCGGTCTCGACTACTAGTTTCTTATTTTCTCTACCAGAAGTGGTAGTAGGCCCTGTGGATTGTGGATAGATATCCATCCAGGTCGGCCTCTCGCGGGCGGCAAAGCTACCCGGCAGGCAGACCGCGGCAACTGACATCCCAGGTCAGAGGGCTGGCTTCGTGACATCGCTGGCATTGTTGGGTGACTGCTCATCGTCGGGCCCGGTACGTCAGGCGATCGGGGGATTATCGCCGCTCTTATACCCAGGTCCGGTAGAGCAGAGCGGGCACCTGGGGAAGACCCTCATCTTTTCCACAGGGTTCCGGACAGGTGTGAGATCTGCCGCGCCAACTCCGGATCCTTGGTGAGAAGCTTCTTGATCTTGTTGATGCCATGCATGACCGTGGTGTGGTCGCGTCCGCCGAGAACCTTGCCGATCTTGGGAAGCGACAGGTCGGTGAGCTCCCGGCAGAGGTACATCGCAACCTGCCGGTGGGTGGCGAGCGGCTGCACCCTGCTGGGGCCTTGGAGGTCGGCGAGATCATGGCCGTACGTGGCGGCCGTGACCTCGAGGATCTCCGGACCCGACGGTGGGGTGGTTGCCGGGTCGGGTATGAGACCGCGAAGCTCCGAGCGGGCCAGGTCCACGGAGATCTTCTGGTCGGTGAGGGCGGCGCAGGCGGTGACCCGGGTGAGCGCTCCCTCGAGCTCCCGGATGTTGTCCGTGACGTGGCGGGCGATGAACTCGAGCACCTCGTCAGGCACGGGGGACGAGGCGTAGTCCGTGGCGTTGCGGCGCAGGATCGCCAGGCGGGTCTCGAGGTCGGGCGGGCCGATGTCGGCCAGCAGGCCCCACTGGAAGCGGGACCGGAGCCGATCCGCGATACCGAGGTCCTTGGGCGGCCGGTCGCAGGACAGAACCATCTGGTGACCCAACTCGTGGAGTGTGTTGAAGGTGTGGAACACCTCCTCGAGTACCTGCTCCTTGCCCTCGAAGAACTGGATGTCGTCGAGCAGGAGCACGTCGATGGTCCGGTAGCGATGCTTGAAGGAGTCCATCCGTCTGGTCCGGATGCCGTCCACGAACTCGTTGAAGAAGTTCTCGGAGGTCATGTAACGGACGGTCGCGGTCGGCAGGTGGGTCCGGATGTAGTGGCCGATGGCATGGAGCAGGTGGGTCTTGCCGAGGCCGGCGCCGCCGTAGAGGAACAGCGGGTTGTAGTTCTGGCCGGGGCCTTCGGAGACCCGTTTGGCCGCCGCCAGGGCGAGTTGGTTGGATTGGCCGGCAACGAAGGTGTCGAAGACGTACTTGCTGAGGAACTTGGGGGGATGGACCGGGGCCTGGCTGCGGCGAGTCGCCGGTGCTTCCTCCGGTGCGCGGTCACCGAGTGGATCGGGCGCCGGGAAGGGCTCCTCGGTGACGTCGGGCCGGTCGGTGATGAGGTACTCGATCACGGTCTGCGGTCCGAACGTGGCGGCCGCCACCTCGTCGATCGTGGTCTGGTAGTTGGTGCGTAGCCATCGGATGTGGAAATCGGACGGCGCTACCAGGTAGAGGGTCTCCTCCACGACTTCGTGGCGTACGGAGGAGAACCACTTCTTCCAGCCCTCCGGTCCGACCCTGGCTCTCAAGGCGGATGAGAAGTCGGGATCATGCTGCGCGAGTTCGGGCTTAGACAAGTATTCCTCCTCCCGGCGGGTGTGGGGGGTGTCGGTTACCCACAGCACTGTCCACAGATGTGGATAACAAGGCATAGGGCTGGCCACGCCGCTCCATCCCGTGCCCGGCAGTACTCCACTTGGTCTGGTGGCCGGGCTCCAGTCGCTGCGCACGGAAGACCCCCCTGGGGATGTGGGATCGGGTGAGCCCGGCAGGAAGTCATCCTACGTAGCCGAATACCGCGCTGCACGAGGCGAAATCTGTTGGGGGAAGGTGTGGCTGCAGGGCGACGTGGCGGCATAACACCATGTCAGCCAGGTAAGTGGATGCATGCCCGAGCGCGAGGGAGTTGCCCGCGGAGTTTTTGCCGTTCTGGCGGGATTATTTCGCGTTCTTGAAGTACAGGATGCGGTGCGTCAGGAGCCGGTTGCGGCGGGCAGGCGCCGCAACCGGAGCATCTTTGCAAAACGGACAGGATGCCCGTATTCTTGCGTGACCTCAAGGAAGTGTCGGCAGGCCCCGGCCCTGGCCGGGCACGCCGTTTCCCCACACCGGGCACCGTTCCCGGCTGTCCGATAAGGGACCCCGAATGAAGCGCACTTACCAACCGAACAATCGCCGCAGAAAGCGCAAGCACGGGTTCCGGCATCGTATCCGGACGCGCCAGGGCCGCGCCATCCTGAGTAGACGGCGCCAGAAGGGCCGCCAGCGGCTCTCCGCCTGAGCAGGTGGGTGACCCGCCGCTACACGAGTGGACGGCCGGGGGAGCCGCTCAAGCCACACATTCCTTGGGTATAGCCCGGTAAGGGCCGGCACACCGACCGCGAGAGAGAAGATTCACGAATGACGACCGCGCCGAGCACGGCTCCTTCCGTGTCCCCCGCATCCTCGTTTCAGGATTCGACGGGCCGCCTCGGTCAATTCCGACGTCTGAGCGGCCCGGGGGCGTTCAATGAGGTGCTACGCAAGGGCCGGTGGATCCGGCGGGGTGGTATCACGCTGGTCGCCCACCGGGGGTCTGGTGGTCAGCCGAGGATCGGTCTGGTAGTGAGCCGCCGGGTCGGCGGTGCGGTGGTGCGAAACCGGGCCAAGCGGCGCCTTCGGGCGGTGTTGCGCGAGGTGACGCCTGCGGAGGCGACCGACTACGTGGTCATAGCCACACCGGTCGTGGCCACGGCGCCCTTCCGAGAGCTACGCGGATGGGTTCGAGAGGCGGTCTCGTCCACGCTCCCAGGGTCGAGGACGCGGTGAGGCCATCGAAGCCGGCGGGCTCCGCGGCGCGGCTGCCGGCCATGGCAGGTCAGGGCCTCATCCGGGTATGGCAGCACACCATCGGGCCGATGATCCCGAGTTCGTGCCGTTTCCTCCCCTCGTGTTCCCGCTACACCTACGAGGCGCTCGGCGAGCACGGGTTCTGGCGGGGTGCCTGGTTCGGGCTGAAGCGCCTCGGCCGATGCCACCCCTGGTCTCCGGGAGGATACGATCCGGTTCCTGATAGAAGGGCGATCAGCCGGTGAGCGAGATTTGGAACGGTCTTCAGGCCCTTCTCGGTACTATTCTTTCTTTCTTCTACGACCTCGTTCCCAACTATGGCGTTGCCATCATAGGCCTTACCATCGTTGTCAACCTGTTGGTATTCCCGCTCACTCTCAAGCAGGTCCGGTCAACCCGGGCGATGCAGGAGATCCAGCCGGAGATGGAGCGGATCCGCAGGGAGCACAAGGGCGACCAGGACACCATCAACCAGAAGGTCATGGAGCTCTATCGCGAGCGAGGTGTCAGCCCGTTCGGATGCGTGCTCCCCCTGCTGGTGCAGATGCCGGTCTGGTTCGCGCTGTTCCGGGTGCTGCGGGATCCGGCCAACAGCCTGCCGTCGGACTCGCAGCTGCTGGTGGCGGCGTCCGAAGGCGCACTGCGTTTCCTGACGATGGATCTCGACCTCGCCCCGTCCGAGGTGGTGGGCTCGCAAGGCCTGTTCGCGGTGGCCACGGTCCCCTACCTGCTGCTGGTGGGGTTCGTCATACTTACCGGTTACCTGCAACAAAAGTTGTTAAGCCCTCCAAAACAGTCGGGCGCCAGTAATCCACAGGCAGAGGCTGTTCAGCGCATGACGAAGATCTTGCCGCTGATGTTCGGTGTGATTTCGTATATCTGGCCGTCAGGACTCAACCTCTACTTCGCCACCAGTAACGTTTTCCGGACCGGCCAGCAGTTGTTGATCTTCAAGATCGACGGGCGCCCCGGCCCTCCGGACGGCGGGAAGCCGGCAACGAAGGAGCCCGACGACGGCAAGCCCGATGACGGCACGAAACCGCCGCGCCCGCAGGGCTCAAACAAGAAACAACGCAGACGGAGGAGAAGGTAGATCGATGGTGGAGTGGGTCGAGGTCAAAGGCGCATCCGTAGAACTGGCCGTCCAGGCGGCTCTCGAAGAGCTAGGTATCCAAGATGCCGAACGGGCGGAGGTCAAGGTGCTGCAGGACCCGAAGCTGGGATTCCTCGGTATCGGACGCCAGGATGCCATCGTACGGGTCAAACCGAAGAGCCAGGGACGCAGGGGCCGGTCCGGTCGTGGCAGGCCTAGGAAGAGGAAGGCGTCGCGCAAACCAGGTTCTGAGAGGAGTGTCCCGTCGAAGGGTCGCAGCAAGGCCGGAGGAGGAGCCGCCAAGGCGAAGAGCCGGCAGGCGAACCGGAAGGCGGGTAGCAGACCCGGCGGAGGCTCACAGTCAGGCCGCGGCAGGAAACAGCAGGCGGGTAAAGGCCGAAGGGCAGAAGGAGAGGTCGTAGCGGTGGCGGGTGACGATAAAGCTGGCGAGACCTTGGGCGCCGAGCAGGCCGAGGTGGTTCGGGAGTTCTTGGACGGCCTTCTGAAGGAGTTCGGGCTGGAGGGTGACGTCGATTCCGGATTCGACGGAAAAGTGGTGCGCGCCGATATAACGGGCGAGCAGACCCAGGCGCTGATAGGCCAGAAGGCTTCCATCATGCACGCCGTCCACGAGCTGACGAGGACGATCGTGCAGCGTAAGACCGCTCGCGGTTGCCGCCTGCGGCTCGACATCGCCGGCTACGGCGAGAAACGTCGCCAGGCGCTCAGAATCTACGCAGGCCAGCTGGCCGAGCAGGTGCTGGACGAGGGGGGAGAGGTCATGCTCGAGCCCATGAACGCGATCGACCGCAAGGTGGTGCACGACGCGGTGGCGGAGATTGATGGGGTTAGTTCCTATTCGGAGGGCACGGAACCGCGGCGTTCGGTGGTCATTTCCCTCGACTGAGGGCCGGAAGGCGCTATCACCCTCAACCTCACTACCTTCATGTTTCACGTGAAACCATGAGCCACGGAGAAAGCCATCTTAGAATGGAGCCGTGCTCAAACGGTCAGTGAATCCACCTGAACACGCCCGGCGGGGCCTGGTTGTGGCGATCGCCAACCAGAAGGGCGGTGTCGGGAAGACGACCACGGCCATCAATCTGGGCGCCAACTTGGCGCTGGATGGACACCGCGTCCTTCTCCTGGACCTGGACCCGCAGGGCAACGCCAGCACCGGACTGGGGGTCCGGATGGCAGATGGCAGCCGGTCGATATACAGCGCCCTCATCGGTCAGCGCACGCTCGAGGAGATCGTGGTGCCGACCGGGGTGGACAACCTGGCGCTGGCACCGTCGAGTATCGACCTGGCGGGCGCCGAGCTGGAAATGGTTCCCATGCTGAGCCGGGAGCAACGCCTGGCGGCGGCGATCGCCCCGGTGGCGGGGGACTACGACACGATCCTGGTCGACTGCGCCCCGAGCCTGGGCCTGCTCACCATCAACGCGCTGGCGGCGGCGGACGAACTCCTCATTCCGGTCCAGTGCGAGTTCTACGCGTTGGAAGGCCTCGGTCAGCTCATGGACAGCATCGACCTGGTACGCGAGAGCCTTAATCCAGGGCTTCACATAGGTAGTGTACTGTTAACAATGTTCGATGCTCGTACCAAGCTCTCTACCGATGTTGCCATCCAGATCCGCAACTACTTTGGCGAGCGGGTCTTCCGCACCGTGATCCCGCGATCGATCCGATTGTCGGAGGCGCCGTCCTACGGCGAGCCGATCGAGCTCTATGACCGGATGAGCCCGGGGGCGGTCGCCTATCGCTATGTCGCCATCGAGTTCCTTCAGAGACACCGACAACAGGAGCAAGAACAATGACCACCCGCCGATCAGGTCTCGGCAGGGGCCTGGAAGCCCTTATCCCGCCGCCCAGGCGCAGCAACCTGCAGAGGATCGCCATCAGCCGGATCCGCGCCAACCCGAACCAGCCGCGGCAGGGGTTCGATGCGGACGCGCTGGAGACGCTGGCCGACTCGATCCGTCAGCTGGGCGTTCTGCAGCCGGTGGTCGTACGGCCCGAGGGTCCCGACTACGTGCTGATCGCCGGCGAGCGGCGCTGGCGCGCCGCTCAGGAGGCCGGCCTTGCCGAATTGCCTGCCCTGATCCGGGAAACGGATGAGGTGGGGACGGTTACGGAGGCACTGGTCGAGAACCTTCTGCGTGAGGACCTCAACCCGCTCGAGGAAGCGGCCGCCTTCCACCAACTCGAGGACGAGTTCGGCATGACCCATGCGGAGATCGGGGAGAAGGTGGGCAGGAGTCGCGCCGCCGTCACCAACGCTCTCCGCCTGCTCAGGCTCGCACCTGCGATTCAGGCCCTGGTCGCCTCCCGTGATCTGTCAGCAGGACACGCCCGCGCCCTGCTTGGACTCGATGACCAGGCCCTGGCCCGACACCTGGCCGACCGGGCGGTGGGCGAGGGATGGTCGGTCCGGCAACTCGAGGAGGCGGTGCGCCTCGGCAAGGGCATGACCCGGGACAGCGCGAGGCGCCGCCCGGCCGAACCCCGTCCGGCAGTGATCGTCGAGCTGGAGAATCGCCTGGCCGAGCAGCTCGGCACCTCCGTGGACATCCGCTACAAGGAGCGCAAGAGCGGCGCGGTCGACGGCCGGGTGGTCCTCAGATTCAGCGGCCTCGATCAACTGGAGCAGATCTACCGGCGGTTCTTCCCGCCATCCTGAACCACGGACCTCGCCCCGACCCGGCCGGCTCGGGGCAGCCGCCTAGTTAACCCACTCCCCGAGTTCCGAAAGGATGGCGGCCTTGGGCCGGGCCCCCACGATCCGCTTCTTCTCCACGCCGTTCTGGAACACGACCATGGTGGGAATGCTCATCACCTGATACTGGAACGGGGTCTGCTGGTTCTCGTCGATGTTGAGCTTGGCGATGGTGATCCGGTCGCCGTAGTCGGCTGCGATCTCCACCAGCAAGGGCGCGATCAGGCGGCAGGGGCCGCACCACTCCGCCCAGAAGTCGACCAGCACCGGCTTGTCGCCGGCGACGGCCTGTGCGAACGCGGCGTCGGTAAGTGTTACGACATCAGCCATGACCTGGATCCTCCTTCGGATATATGGTTGTTGATGGTACGGTGAATTACCGTATTACAGACGTTTCTAGTGACAACTCGGATGCGATTCCCGGTGCCGTGGAGCTCATTCCCGGGCCTCGAGCCAGCGCTCCGCATCGATCGCCGCCGCGCAGCCGGTGCCGGCGGCCGTCACCGCCTGGCGGTAGACCTTGTCCACCACATCACCCGAGGCGAACACGCCGTCCACGTTCGTGATGGTGCTGCGACCCGGCAGCCGGATGTAACCCTGGCTGTCCAGGTCGATCTGGCCGCGGAACAGCTCGGTATTGGGGACGTGGCCGATCGCGATGAAGACCCCGTCGGTGGCGTGCTCACGGGTGTCCCCGCTGCTGACGTCCCGTAGCGTCACGCCTGCCACCGTCGACTCGCCCAGAACCTCCTCCACGGTGGTGTTCCACAGGACGTCGATCTTCTCGTTGGCCAGTGCCCGACCGGCCATGATCCGGGAAGCCCGGAACCGGTCCCGCCGGTGCACGATCGTCACGCTCGAGGCGAACTTGGTCAGGAACAGAGCCTCCTCCATCGCCGAGTCGCCGCCGCCCACCACCACCAGGTCCTTGCCCCTGAAGAAGAACCCGTCACAGGTGGCGCAGGCCGAGACGCCCCGACCGATGAGCGCCTCCTCGCCGGGTACTCCTAGAAAGCGGGCGGTGGCGCCCGTGGCGATGATCACCGCCCGGGCCGTGTGAAGGTCCGACCCCACCGACACCTCGAACGGCTGCCGGGAGAAATCGACGGAGGTGACGTCGGAGGCGACCAGAGTGGCCCCGAAACGCTCGGCCTGCTTGCGAAAGCGCTCCATGAGCTCGGGACCCATGATCCCGTCGGGGAATCCCGGGTAGTTCTCCACGTCGGTGGTGATCATCAGCTGTCCGCCCGCCGCGACCCCTTCGAAGACCAGCGGGGATAGGTCGGCCCGGGCCGCGTAGAGGGCGGCGGTGAGCCCGGCGGGGCCCGATCCGATGATGATCAGGTTCCGGGTCATTCGCTTCCTCCGGGTGGCTTATCGTCAGGTTCTTTCCTGCCCTTCCGCCATGACAACCATCCGGCGGCCAGAAATAATCCCCCGAAGACCGCATATGCCCCGGTGGCGCCCGTGGCTATCGCCAGGAGGCGGAAGAGGGCGACGCTGATCAGGACGAGCGCTGCCAGGATGAGCACCACGGCGGCCATGCCGAAGGCGGCCAGAGTGATCCCGCGGTCGAGCCGTTCCACGGTCAGCGAACGAACTCTGGTGGCGATCCCTTCCAGCAGATCGGCAAAGCGAGCGGCGTAGCTCTCCTTCACACGAGCAGGTTAGCGCCGGTCTGTGACCGCCCGGAGCGCCACAGCCCGGCAGTCCGGGTAGACGAACAGGGCCAGAACTCCGGCCTCCGCCTGGTCGTCCGCGCCCGGCGCCACCAGGTAGGCCTCGCCCGCCACGCCGTCCACGAGCCCGGGAGCCATCCATGTGACCACCCCGCTCGGACCGGCCAAGTCCGCCGCCGCCTGCCAGCAGACCAGGCCCTCATCTCCGGCCCGGTCGGCCAATTCGGCCACGGGCACGGGCGACATTTCGGTGATAGCGGCCAGCGTCTCCAGCACCTCCAGCATTGCGCGGGCCTCCTCGGGCTGGTCGGTCGCAACCTCGAAGGCCACGTAGCCGGGCCCGAGGCCTCCGGCGTGCTCGTCGGCCATGGCGATGTCGTCGGCCATGTCGGCTTCCGGAGCCTCCGCCAGGGCCTCCTCCATGGCCATCTCGGCCTCGGCCTGCGCCTCCTCTGCCACCGCCGGCGCGGCCTCCGCGGCCTCGGCCGCTTCCGCGACGTCGGCCGCCTCCGTTTCCGCGGCTGCGGCCTGCCCGGCTGCGGCCTCCGCGGCCAAGCCGGCGGAGTCCCCGGGAGCTTCCGCAGCTGGCGCCGGTGCTGCGATGGTCGCCGGTGCGGCGGTCACCGGCGCGACGTCGGCGGCCTGCTCGGCAACCACCATGCCGGTCTCCGCCGGTGCGGCCTCCTGGCCGGGACCGGTGTCGACCAGGTTGATGGCGACCGCGATCATGGCCACCACCGACGCGGCCGCAGCCGCGGACGGAATGACTCGTGCCAGCCAGGACCGCCGTTCCTGCCGGCCCTCGGACGGCTCGGGGCGGGCCTCCTCGACACGGAGCTCGGCCCGGACGGCCGCCCGCAGCCGCGCGCGCTCGTCGTCGGAGAGCTCCGGATCGGGGAGCTGTCCCAGTACGGCCCGGACGGCCGCCTGGACGGCCAGTTCCCGGCGGTCGCTGTCGTCGAGGGTGGCTTCGAGCCGGGCGGCCTCGTCCTCCGGAAGGCCGCCTTCCACCAGCTCCAGCAGCTGGTCGATGGGGATGCGCTCGTCACTCATGCTTGTCCTCTTTGGGATACCCGGAGGCGGTCATAAGGTTCCCGAGATGTTCCGCCAGCAGCTTCCTGCCCCGGAACACGCGGGACTTCACGGTACCGAGCGGGATCTCGAGGATCTCCGCCACGCTCCGCAGCGGCAGCCCCTCCAGGTCGCTGAGCAGCACCGCCGGTCCGAACTCTTCCGGCAGGATCGCCAGGGCGTCTTCGAGCATGGGCCGGAGCTCGGCCGAACGGATGCGATCGGCCGCCGACAGGTCGGGCGGGTCATAGCCTTCCGGTAGCGACGCGGTAGGGCGTCGCGCTTTCTTGCGGAGCATGGTGTAGCAGGTGTTGACCGCCACCCGGTACAGCCAGGTCGAGAAGGCTGATCTTCCCTCGAACGAGCCGGCCTTGCGGAACACGGTGATGAAGGTCTCCTGGGTTGCGTCCAGGGCCTCCTCCCGATCCCGCAGGATACGAAGGCTGATGGCGAACACCCGGCCCTCGTGCGCGGCCATGAGCTGATCGAACGCCCTGCCGTCTCCCGCCAGGTAGCGCTGGATTAGGACGGAGTCGTCGGGCCTGCTCAACTGCGAAAACTCACTTCGGCCAGCCGGGTGCGGAAGCCGTCGTCCTCGGGAGGGAGGTCGGTCAGCCAGAGCAGCCAGACCCCGTTGCGAAGTTCGGGTAGCGGTAGGCGGAGCGTTGCGGCGCCGGCCTGTTGCTCGGCGATGACCTCCCAGCCCTCGTCGTCGACATCGAGAAGCGACTCGGCCCACATGAGGCGGAAGGCCGTACCCGCGGACAGGCCCGTCAGCTCGATGAACGCCGGCGATCCGCTCACTTCGAAGGCCAGGCCCACGCCCCCCTTCAGCAGGGGCAGCGGATCGAAATAGCCTTCGGTGTGCCACGCGGTGGTGGGGTCTCCGTCGGTGAGCAGCGTCAAGCGGCCGGGATGCTCCTCACCGTCCCCGAGGGGATCGAAGTCGAGCACCCGCTGCAGGACCACCGGTTCATCCTCGACCACCGGCTGGTCGGGCGGGTCGTCCTCGGAGGACGATGCCAGGGTCGGCGGGCTGTCCGCGTCCGGCCCGGAAGCCACGGTTGGCAGGGGGAGCGAGGCGACCTGTAATGGCGGAGTGGGGCTGGTGTCCACCGCGCTACCGGCCCACACGAGCACCGCTGCGGCGAGGGCGAGCAGGCCGACCGGCAGTAGACGGCGCCAGGACCACCGGAAGGCGCCCGCGACCGGCGGTGAGTAGGGGACCGCCTGGAGACGGTCGGCCAGTTGGCGGGCGTCGATCTCGTCGGAACGGGCGGAGCGAAGGATGTCGTCGATGCTCGGGGACAGGGAGTGGATGAGTTCGGAGGGAGCGATGGTGCCGGGAGGGTTGCCGGTGAGGGCGGTCTCCAGCGTGCCGGCCAGCGCCCGGACATCGTCCTTGGGGGAGGTGCCGCGTGGAACCCGGCCGAAGCCGCCCAGCTTGGCCGGCTGCCCCCGGGAGTAGAGGACCGCTCCCGCGTCGATGGCTCCGTGGGTCACGCCCTCGGCGTGGAGCACGGCGAGACCCTCGGCGAGACCGCCGGCGTTGGCGAGCAGTTCGGCGAGGGGTGGTCCATCACCGATGCCCGTCCGGTCGGACAGCGTGGTGCCGCCCACCCACTCGGTGACCGCGTAGGTGGACCCGGGCACCGTGTCGGCTGCGAAGACCGCGGCCACATGCGTATGGCTGGCGCGGGAGGCACGCTGGACCGCAGCCAGGAACGACCGGCCCCTCGCCCTGGTCGCCTCCGGACCGATCACGCGTATCAGTACCGGGCGATCCAGGTCCAGGTCGGTGGCGAACCACTCCTCGATGTCCTCGTCCCGGCCGATGCGGACTTCCAGCCGGTAGCGGTCCGGTAGCGGTGGAGGCATGCCCGGCGATCAGGACCGGAATCGGGACGTCGGGACGGCAGGGTATCGGCACGGCGAGGCGGAGCCCCCGTCGCCGCTCTTCGGGAAAGGTGAGCCGTTCATCCCCTGCCGCCTCTCGAGCTGCGGGCCATCAGCCGGGAATCTACCAACCGGACTCCTCGTGAAGGGCCGCCGATGGCGACTCGGCAACACGCCCGGATCCAGCCTCACCCCCGAACCCGCACCCGGCACTCCGAAGAACTTTTCGCGTTATGCCGGCGCACGCCCAAATCTGTCACACCCCCCGTATACGTTGCCTATTGCCAAGCACCCGTACCGGCCGATGAGGTGAGACCGATCGGAGGGGCCGGCCCGAGGGAACATACGAGGCTTCATGGAGCGACAGCCGTTTCC
>JAJEIM010000035.1 GCA_022827785.1 Acidimicrobiia bacterium | reverse complement strand
GTGCAAATCCCAGTGGTGGTTGTCCGTTTGGCCTTGAATGGCCTTGAAAGCACGGGACAACCGACCACTGGGAGGTTTGATTATGGCGGCGAGGTTGGATTATGGGGAGCGTTCGCGGATTGAGGCATTTGTGGCTGCTGGGTGGGGTGCGGCGGCGATCGGGGAGCGGTTGGGGCGTTGTGGTCGTACGGTGCGTCGTGAGCTGGCGCGGGTTGATGGGCCGTATGAGGCTGACCGGGCTCAGGCGGACGCGGATCGTAGGGCGGCCCGCCCGAGGGTGGGGAAGCTGGTGGGGGATCGGGTGTTGGCCCAAGGGGTGCGTTCTGGCCTGAGGCGGGGTTGGTCACCTGCTGCGGTTTCTGAGGTGCTGAGACGGCAGGGCGGTGCCTGGGTTTGTGCGGAGACGATCTACCAGGCTGTGTACGCGGGTGTGGCTGGGGGGTTGGGAGAAGACGCGTGGAAGCTGCTGCCACGCCAAAGGCAGCGGAGACGCCGGCGGGGATGGAGACACGGCAGCTTAGGGCCGTTAGCTGGGTCTAAGACCATCCACCAACGCCCCCCAGAAGCTGAGAACCGTGTCGGGGTGGGGCATTGGGAAGCCGATCTACTCATGTGCGACCGTAACCGAGCTGCGGTGCTGGTAGCAGTAGAACGCGTCACCCGCCTCACTCTCTTACACCCCCTAGGCGACCGCTACGACAGCCGCAGCGTCGCTCGGGGGCTGATACGAATCCTCAAACCCATACCACCCCGACTACGACAAACCCTCACCCTGGACCGAGGAGGCGAAATGACGGCCTGGCGGATCATCGAAGCCGCCCTAGGCGTCGACGTCTACTACTGCGACGCCAAAGCACCCCAACAAAAAGGCAGCTGCGAACACGTCAACGGAATGCTCCGCCGCCGCCAATGGCTACCCCGCCACCTCAACAACCGCCAAATACGACACCGAACCAGATGGGTCCAACACCAAATCAACCTCATGCCACGAAAAACCCTCAACAACACACCCGCACTACTCGCCTATGCTCAAACCCTCAACCAGGACAACCACCCCTAGATTCTGCAAGGGCCCGGCGGGCGAAGCCGGCTCGCGGCGATTTTCGCGTTCTCTCCGGGATCGGGTCCGGGGTCTACCGGCCCGGCCTAGGCGCCGATCTGCTCCTCGAGCATCTTGAAGAGCGGGCCGTCCTCGAGGTCGAGGCCTACGACGGATTGCCACCCGCCATTGGCAAGGGCATCGAGGAGTTCATCGATCCCGGGCACGCCGGGGTCGTCCAGCGAGAGCCCCGCGGCTATGGCGTCACATAGGGCGCCGGTAGGAAGACCCACCCGGGCCGCCTCACGGGCCGGGCCCACCAGGCGCTCGTCGAATCCCAGCTTCCGGAGGGGGTTGCGCGCCACGCGGCGCACGGGGTCCGTGAGGGCGCCGCCGGCGAACCTCTCCAGGTTGGATCGCCCGTATGCTGCCAGCTCGGCGTCGGTGCGATGGCCGAACTCGGCTGCCAGCACCCCGGCCATGCTCTGGACCATCTCTTCGAGACGGGTCCGGATCGTCGGGTCGGAGACGGCCTCGGCGATCGAATCGTGCCCGGCGGCCAGGCCGAGGAAAGCCGCCCCTGCATGGAGCCCGTTCACCAGCCAGAGCTTCTTCTTGCGGTGGAGCAACAGGTCGGGCACCAGCTCGAAGCCTTCGACCGCGGGGGGTTCCCCGACCCAATCCTCCTCGGCGATCTTGAAGTCGAACGCGGACTCCACCTCGACGGTCAGGCCCTCCCCGGTCGAGCCGGGCACCAGCCGGTCCACCATGGTCTCCGGGAAGCCCACTCCGGCAGGGACGGCGCCCGAGACTTCCGATATGTGGTTTAGCAACTGCGCGGTGTTGGGATCGGCGTTCTCGCAGGCCAGCACGTTGCGGATCCTGCTGCCATCTTGCTGCAGCGCGGCGGCGATCACGGGAGCGACCTTGCCTAGCGCTCCGGCACCCACCGCGGTACACACCACATCTGCCGAGGCGGTGGCGCGCACCGCCCGATCTGTGTCGGTCCCGCTGACCGCGCTCACCCGGCCGATCGTCTCCGTGGAGCGGCCCCCGTGACCCACCTCCACGACCCGGTACGAGCCCTCACTGTTCAGGGCCCCCACTAGTTCCGGGGAGATGTCGACGAAGACCACTTCCCAGCCGGCGCGCCCGAACAGCCATCCGATCAGGCCGCGCCCGATATTGCCGGCGCCGAATACCGTGACCCGGCGTCCGGTCATTCTGAGGGGGCGGCCAGGGTCTCCCGGACGTAAGCTTCATCGGTGGTGGCCGCCAGGCGGGCGCACAGGTCCTCGTCGTCAAGAACCTCGGCCAGATGCGACATGACGGCCAGGTGCTCGTCGCCCACCGCCGCCAGCCCGAACACGAGATAGGCGACATCCTCCTCGTCGCCCCACGGCACGCCGGCGGGGTACTGGGCGAGAACCAGGGCGGTCCGCTTGATGAGGCCCCGGTCCTCGTAGGTGCAGTGGGGGAGCGCTATCCCGTTGCCCAGGTAGGTCGAGATCACGCCTTCGCGGGCCAGCATCGACTCCCCGTACCCGGCCTCCACGGCACCCAAGTCGAACAACATCCCGGACACCTGCTCGATTGCATCCTCCCGGGTGCCTTCCCGCTTGCCCAGGGTGATGGCCTCCACCGAGGCTACCGACTCCATGCCAACCTCCTGCCCGCTCTCAGACCCCTTCGACGTCCGCGCCGGCGGACAGATCGGCGACCAGTTTGATCAGGGCCGGGTCGTTCAGGAATGAACGGAACGCAACCACGGCCGCCGAGGGTGCGACCTGTTTGACACGAGAGGCCAGGCCGGCGTGGGTGACCACGACGTCCGCGCCGGATGGTATGTCGTGGACCGGCGAGTGGGTGACCTTGATGTCTAGCTTGGCCTTCTTGATCTTCTTCTTGAGGAAGTTCGTGACCATGAGGCTCGAACCCATGCCCGCTTCGCACGCCAGGACGATCCAGTGGACATCCGCGGCCGCTTTCGTAACTGAACTCATGTTGATGTCCTTCGGGTAGGAGAAGGGAAGAGCCTCCCGGGGGAGGCTCTTCCAACTCTAGGTGTTCGGCTGTTCAGGCGCCGGTGGGAATGCCGGGCATCGTGCCGATCATGTCCTCGGTTCCCTCTCTCTCCTTGACAGGGGATATCCGCAACAGGAGCGTACCCACCACGAAGGCTGCGGCCGCTGCGGCCGCCACCCCTAGGAGGACGCCGAAGTGCTGTCCTCTCGGTATCACCGCCAGGTAGGCGAAGATCGAACCGGGCGACGGTGTTGCGGTCAGCCCCGCGTCGAATATCACGAAGATGATGTCGGCGAGGATGCCTCCGGCCCACACGGACAGGATCATGATCGGGTGCATGAGGATGTACGGGAAGTAGACCTCATGGATACCACCGAAGAAATGGATCACGATGGCACCTGGCGCTGACAGCTTGGCCAGTCCCTTGCCGGCGAACCAGTAGGCCAGCAACAATCCCAGGCCGGGTCCGGGGTTCGTCTCGAGGAGGAAGTAGATCGAGCGCCCGGTTTCCGCCGTATCGGCGACACCGAGCGGGCCTAGAACCCCGTGATTGATGGCGTTGTTCAGGAACAACACCTTCCCGACTTCAATAGGTATGTCCGCCAGCGGTAGCAGTCCGGCGTCCGTGACCCACTCGACCAGATTCCCGAAGATGGTGGCGATCGCGGCCATGATCGGACCGATGATCAACTTGCCGAGGATGGCCAGGACGAAGCCCAGGATTCCCGCCGAGAAGTTGTTGTAGAGCATCTCGAACCCGACCGGGACCTTGTCCTGGAAGGACTCGTCGATCTTCATGATGATCCAGGCGGCCAGGGGTCCGACCAGCATGGCGCCCAGGAACTGGGGCGGGTCGCCGGTGGCGCCGCTTGCCAGTTCGAAGTCTGCGCCGATGACGATTCCCATCGTCGTGATGGCGCCCATCACGCCTCCCCGATGGCCGTATACCATCTTGCCGCCTGTGAACCCGATCAATACGGGCAGCAGGTAAACAATGATGGGACCTACCAGTTCGGACAGACTCTCGTTGGGTGTCCATCCGGTGGGAATGAAAAAGGCGGTGATCAGTCCCCACGCGAGAATCGCGCCGATGTTGGGGATGACCATACCCGCCATGAATCCACCGAATTTCTGTAGCTGTGTAAGCATCCGGCCTCCTCGGATATCGCTGGCTACTTCAGCCATCCTAGAGAGGGGTTCTCAGGGCGCCAAACGTTTCTGGTCCGGATGATGTCGGCGGGATCGTCGGATGGCGGGGAAATCCCTACCCGGCCCGCATCAGGCGCGAGCGAGCTCCCGGTACGCGGCGGCCACGGAGGTGAAGCTGATGGCTATCGCCGGCGTACCCAGGACCCACAGGGCGATGATCCCGGCCAGTCCCTGGCTCCAGGCGTAGAGGGCCATCCCTGGGACGAACAGCAGGACGCATACGAAGACGACCCCCAGGAGCCGCATCCGGTTGCCGCTGGTCAATTGCGCACTTCCTGCCAGCGCATGGAAGCCTCTGGCCTTCCGTTCCACTATCAGGAACGGGTACAGGCTGTAGATCATCAGCACCATGATGCCCGGCACGATGAAGAACACGGTTCCCACCGCAACGGTCAGCAAGAAGGCCACCGAGCACCTAACGAAGCCGTCGCGCACCCACCAGTCGTCCCGCGGCGGACCCGTCCGGGTGCCGGGCGAGACGGCGGCCAGGGCGGTCCGGGAGAGCGGCCAGGCGAGGTAACCGCCCATGACCAGCGCCCAGATCCAGAGGACCAGGTTCGTCCAGTAGCTGCCGGTGGCCAGCCGGACCAGGAGGATCCCTGCGGGCACGGCCATCAGGACCGCCGCGCGGATAGTCAGGGGGCCGCTGCCGGCGCGGAATCCGGCCAGGCCCTCTTGCAGCACCCTTCCGACGGGCAGAGGGGGGATGTTGGACGGGCGCACGATCTCCTGTCGAGGTGGGGTTACCGGATCAGGCTAGCCGGAGCCGGTTCGCGGTCGATGGAGGGCGGGCCGGATCTCAGGATGGACGGCCGGCACGCTTCCCGACGGGTGTGGCGGTCCCGTCTGCTTCCACCCTGACTCCGTAGACCTCCTCGGCCTGCTCCGGCGACACGTAACCGTCCAGGACGTCTTCCCGCACCAGGTCGATGGGACGATCGAGCGGGTTCCCCCAACCGCCCCCTCCGGCTGAGAGGTTGCGGAAGCGGTCGCCGGGCTGCATGGTGAATCTCTCCATCCGCGCACGGCGGGCCCGGTCGGTGTCGGGCCACACGATCATGGCGTTGGTCTCCGGCTCGTGCCCGCCCCGCAGCGCCCAGGGCTTGGTCTTGGTCTTCTTCTTCATCGAAAGCATCTCGCCGGTGGCCAGGAACTTCACCTCGCGACAGATGCCCAGGCCTCCCCGCCACTTGCCGGCTCCGGCCGAGTCCTGGCGGAGTTCCAGGCGCTCGTGGAAGATCGGAGACTTGTGCTCCAGGACCTCCATCGAGGTGTTCCGAACCGCAGTCGTGGACGGGTGTTGGAGAGCGGTGGCGCCGTCCTGGTTCGGCGTCGCGCCCCACCCGATTCCCTCGTTGTTGCTCACCGCGTACATCTCTCCGGTCTCGGGATGGGTGCCCACCGCCATGAAGCCCGGCTCGTCGGAACCGGAGGACGCATTGATCTCGTCCATCCCCTGCGCAAGGGCCTTGTTGATCAGCTCGAAGGCCGCCATCCCCGTCCAAAGCGTGAAGGTGGCCGCCGGGTAGACGGCGTGGAAGAGGTTGCCGGGCGGGCAGGCGACCGTGAGTGGCTCGAAGTGGCCGTGGTTGGCGGGGGTGTCGGGGGTCGTGAGGGACTTGAACACCGACTTGGCCAGGCTGGAGGTCTTGCCGAACGGCATGTTCACCGGTCCCGGCACCGCATCGTCCGAGTCGCCGTAGTCGACGATGAAGCGCTCCCCGTCGATGGTGACCGTCACCGCCATCCTGATCAGGTCGTGGGAGATGCCGTCGTCGTCCAGCCAGTCATGGGCCGACCACTGCCCGTCGGGCATGGCCCGCACCGCCTCGGCGGCGGTCTGCGCGCCGTGCTCGATGATCCGGTCGATCGCCGCGTCGACGTTGGCGAGGCCGAACTTGTCCCAGATCTGGCGCAGGCGGCGCTCCCCCACCCGCAAGGCGGAGATCTGGGCGTGGAAGTCGCCGATAATGGTCTCGGGCATCCGGGAGTTGTATCTCAGGATGGCCATGATCTGCTCATCGATCTTCCCGCGGCGGATCAGCTTCACGCCGGGCATGATCAGGCCCTCCTGGTGCATGGACGTGGAGTCCAGGACGTAGCCGGGATCCTTGGCGCCCAGGTCCATCCAGTGGGCCCGCACCGCCAGGTAGGCGTCGGGCCGCTCGCTTCCCTCGCAGAAGACCGGGGCGAACAGCATGGCGTCGGAGACGTGGGCCCCGCTCCAGTAGGGATAGTTGATCATCACCACATCGCCTGGGTGGAGGTTCTCGACCCCCACCTTCTCCACGCCCTTGTGGATGGCGTAGTCGTTGGCTCCCAGGAAGGTGAGTATCCCCGTCGACTCCGAGATCAGCCGCCGGTCCCGGTCGTACATGGAGATGCCGAAGTCCAGCACCTCGTAGATCACCGGGTTGAAGGCGGTCCTCACCAGCGTGCGCCGCATCTGCTCGGAGGTGGAGTTCAGGTAGTGGCGGATCACCTCCACGGTGGCGCCGTCCAGGGCGGGCGTGCTCATCTCACCACCTGGCCGGCCAAGCGAACCACCAGATTGCCCCAGCGATCAGCAATCGCGGTCTGGTCGCCGTGGATGATGGTCACCGAGGTGGGCTCGCGGATGATCGCCGGGCCTTCGATCTCCACGCCGGCTTCCAGCAGGCTGCGCTCGTGGATGGGGAACGGGCGACGCTCCCGGGTGGCGAAGTCGAATGCGTGGCGCTCGCCGGCACGGCTTTCCACGCCGCCTGTGTCAGCAGCACGGCTAGCGCCCAGGAGGGCGGACGGCTTCTCCAGACGGCCGATCGCCCTGACCCGGGCGGTAAGGATCTGGACCTCTTCCTCCAGCCGGTGCCCGTAGCGCTCCACGTGGCGGCGATGGAACCGGTCGATCACCGAGTCCGTGTGGTCGGCAGCGTCAAGGTCGACCGACAGGGTGTGCTCCTGGCCGTTGTAACGCAGGTCCAGGCGTCTCAGCAGCACCCGGTTCTCCGGAGGGACCGACTGGGCTTCGAGCACCTGGTCGGCGTCGTTCTCCAGCTGGGCGAACACGCCTTCTATCTGTGCCAGGGCGGCGTCGTCCAGCATGGTCAGCACCGTCTGGCCCAGGTCGTATTCCAGGTCCGACATCAGCATCCCCCAAGCGGAGAAGACGGCCGGGGCGGCCGGCACCACCACCTCGGGCAGCTCCATCTCCCTGGCCAGGAGCGGCGCCAGCATCGGCCCCGCCCCGCCGAAAGCCACGAGCGAGAACTCGCGGGGATCGAGCCCTCTCTCCACCGTGATCTCGCGGATGGCCCCCACGGTGCGGGCCAGGAGCACGTCGAAGACCGAAGCGGCCGCCCGCTGGGTGGACATGCCGAGCGGCTCGGCCAGCTTCTCCGTGATACCCCGGACCGCCGCGGCCTCATCCAGGCGCATCTCGCCTCCGAGGAATTCGTCCGCCGCCAGGTATCCCAGGCAGAGGGAGGCATCGGTCACGGTCGGCTCCGTGTTACCCCGGCCGTAGCAGATCGGTCCGGGGACCGCGCCGGCGCTATGAGGACCGACCCTCAGGAGACCCTTGTCCATCCAGGCGATGGACCCGCCCCCGGCCCCGATGGTGCGGATGTCGAACACCGGGATCCGGATCGGGAGGCTCTCGATCTCGGCCTCGTAGACCTCGGTGGGGGCGCCGTCCACGATCACGCAGGCGTCGAGGCTGGTTCCCCCCACGTCGAAGGAGATGAGGGAGGAGCGGCCGGTGGCCTCTCCCAGGCTGATCGTCCCGGCGATGCCGCCTGCCGGACCGGAGAAGACGGTCAGGAGGGGCGACACCCGGGCGATCTCCGAGGTCATCGCTCCACCTGCGGAACGCATGATCAGGAAGGAGCCGTCGAGACCGCCGTCACGAAGCCGGTTCTCCAGGTCGGTGAGGTACCTGCCGAGTATGGGACGGATGTAGGCGTCGGTCACGGCGGTGGAGGTCCGCTCGTACTCGCGGTACTCCCTCACCAGATCGACCGACACCGAGACCGACAAGTCCGGGAAGGCCTTGGTCAGGATGCTCTTGGCGGCCTCCTCGTGCTCGCTGTTGGCGTAGGAGTGGAGGAAGCAGACCGCCACGGACTCGACTCCCCGCTCGGAGAGAAGGCGGCCCGCTTCGACGACCGCGCCGTGGTCGAGTTCCTCCACCACCTTGCCGCGGTGGTCGATGCGCCCGGGAACCCCGACCGTGTGGCGGCGCTTGACGAGGAGCTCGGGGCGCCGGTAGCGGAAGTCGTACATGGAGCCCCGGGGCAGGTCGCCGCGGGCGATCTCGAAGATGTCCCGGAACCCGGCGTTGGTGATGATCCCGGTCACCGAGCCCTTGCGCTCGAGGATGGCGTTGAGCCCGAGCGTGGTGCCGTGGGTGTACACCGAGGCCTCCTCCAGCGAGGCGCCGGTGGCGCGGGTGGCGGTGATCACTCCGTCCGCGGGAGCGGCGGGGGTGGTGGGGGACTTGCGCACCGTGATCTTCCCGCTCTGCTCGTTGTAGGCGATGGCGTCGACGAAGGTCCCGCCGATGTCCACCGCCAAGCGGTATCTGCGTTCGGTCATGCTCAACTTCGGAGAGGGGTCGTTGCGGTCAGGCGGCCGGCCGGTCGTCCCGGACCACGCGGCCGGACTGCATGACGAAGGAGATTTCTCGCATCGCCGCTACGTCGGCTAGAGGGTTCTCTTCGACGGCGACCAGGTCGGCGACCTTACCCTCCTCAACAGTACCGATTTCCGACTCCATTCCCAAGAGCCGGGCCGCGTTGGAGGTGGCGCCGGCGAGGGCCAGTTGCGGGTGCAGCCCGGCGCCCTCCATCAGCCCCATCTCGTACACCGCCACCGAGGTGTCCTCGATGGGGTCGCCGGGCGGGTAGTCGGTCCCGTTGACCATCGTCACGCCCGCGGCCACGGCGCGGCGGATGCTGGCCAGGTGGGTGGGATGGACCTCGAGGGAGGTCTCGATCTGGAAGTCCTCGAACCCCTTCCAGCGCATCCATTCCTGCGAGCTGGTCACGCACAGGGTGGGGGTCAGGAACACGCCCTCCGCCGCCATCCGGCCGGCCGTCTCCTCGTCGAGGTCGTAGGCGTGCTCGAAGGAGCGGATGCCCGCATCCAGCGCCCAGTTGATCGCCAGCGACGATGCGGCGTGCGCCACCACGTAGGTGTCACGAGCGGAAGCGGCGTCGACTGTGGCCTGCATCTCGGCCTGGTTCATCTGGGGCTTGTCGAAGGTCTCCCCCAGGTTGGCGATCCCGCCGGTGATGAACACCTTGATGTGGGCGCAACCCGCATCGAGTTCGGCGAGGGCCGCCTCCCGGAAGGCGTCCGGGCCGTCGGCGATCACGCTGCCCTGTCCCACGCCGTGCCCTCCGGGAACGGAGATCGCGCGACCGGCCCCCACGATCCGGGGCACGTCGGCCCATCCTGCCCGGGCAGCCTCGGCGAGCAGCAGGTCGGCCCGGTTCAGCTCGTGGACGCAGCGGATGGTGGTGATCCCCGCCCGGAGCGCATCCTGCGCCCGTCCGTAGGCCCGCAGCACGGTGAGCCCGGGGTTCTCGTCCTCGTCAGTGTCGGAGAACGGGTAGACGACCGAAAGGTGGGTGTGGACGGAGATCAGACCCGGAACCAGGTAGCGACCATCCAGGCTCATCCGCTCGCCGGCGCCCGGTTGCTTGCGGATGTCCCCGATCCTCCCGTCCGAGACCTGGACGCTCACCCCGTCCTGTATCTCCCCGGTGACGACATCCACCACCCGTGCATCGGTCAGCCACATTTTTCCGTCTCCCGCTCGGCGCTCTCGCTGGGCGATGACTCTAGGCCGGTTTCCGGCCGGTGGCTCGGGTGAGGGCGGTAGCGTCGGGATCGATGCGGGTGCTGCTTATCACCAACGACTATCCACCCCGGCCGGGTGGGATCCAGCAGTACCTGTCCAACCTGGTGGGTTACTCCTCGGCCCTCATCCGGGTGCTGGCCCCGGCCCACCCGGGCGCTCCCGAAGAAGCTCATGTGATCCGGTCGAGATGGGGTTTCATGTGGCCCACCTCTCGCGTGCGGGGCTGGATCGGCGACCAGATCCGGGAGTTCGAGCCTGACGTCCTGCTGTTCGGCGCGCCCCATCCGCTCGCCCAACTCGGCCCCCGCCTCGGCCGGACGCTCGGGCTTCCCTACGTGGTGCTGGCACACGGTGCGGAGGTGACCCTGCCGGGAGCGGTACCCGGTCTCCGCCAACTGCTGGGCCGGACCTTTCGCCGCGCGGCCCTCGTCCTGACGGTCTCCCGGTACACGGCGCGGCGGGTGGAGCGGATGGGCGCCGCCCGGACCGCGGTGCTGGGGGCGGGAGTGGACCTGGACATCTTCCGTCCGGCGGCTTCCGCGCCAAGCCGCGACCGGCCCGTGATCGGGTGCATATCGCGCCTGGTACCCCGCAAGGGACACCTGCGGGTATTGAGGGCCGCCGAGCGGCTCAGCGCCGGCGGCACCCCCGTGTCAATTCTTCTGGCCGGGCAGGGCCGGCTGGAAGGCAGGATCCGCAGCCGCGCCAACCGGGCCGAGATCCCGGTCGAGGTCGTCACCGATGCCGTCTGGGAGGAGCTTCCCGATCTCTACCGGTCGTGCGACGTGTTCGTGATGCCGGCCCGATCCCGGTGGCTCGGTCTGGAGGTCGAAGGCCTGGGCATCGTCTACCTGGAGGCCGCCGCCACCGGACTACCGGTGGTTACCGGACCGTCGGGCGGTGCTCCCGAGACGGTGGTGCCGGGGGTGACCGGTTACGTGGCCGCCACCACCGGCCAGATCGTCGAGGCGGTCGGCTTGGCCCTCGAGCAGCGTCCGGAGATGGGTGCGGCGGCCCGAGCCCGCGCAGAGCGACATTTCTCGTGGGATGCGGTGGCCGGGCGTCTCGACTCCGCCCTCCGCCAGGCGGTGGACGGCCTCTGATCCAGGGCTCATGCCGCGGCGGGGATCGAGTCCCTGACTACCGTTAATACCAACCGGAGCCAGGGAGGAAGGTACCGATGCGGGCCATCGTGATATCCGAGTTGGGCGGCCCCGAGGTGCTGGAGCCGAAGGAGATAGACGACCCGGTACCAGGCCCGGACGACGCCGTCGTGGAGGTCACTGCGGCCGGGCTGAACTTCATCGACACCTACCACCGCAGCGGTCTCTACCCCGTCGAGCTTCCTTTCACCCCCGGTCTCGAAGCTGCCGGCACGGTTACATCGGTCGGCCGCGACGTCACCGATGTGGCGGTGGGAGACCGGGTGGCGTGGGGAACCGTTGCGGGCGCCTACGCGGAACGAGCCAGAGTGCCTGCCGATCAGCTGGTTCCGGTTCCGGAGGGAGTATCACCGGACCAGGCCGCGGCGTTGATGATCCAGGGTCTTACCGCCCACTATCTGGCGGTCGACACCTACCCCCTGGAGCCGGGGTCGGCCTGCCTGATCCATGCCGGCGCCGGCGGGGTGGGGCTGCTGCTCACCCAGATCGCCAAGCGGATGGGCGCCACGGTCTACACGACGGTGGGAACCGAGGCCAAGGCCGAGCTGTCCGGGGCGGCGGGTGCAGACCATGTGATCGTGTACACGCAGGAGGACTTCGCGAAGCGCGTGGAGGAGATCGGAGGTCCCAGGCCGCTGGATGTCGTCTACGACGGCGTCGGCAAGGCGACGGTCCCGGCCGGGCTGGGCCTGCTCCGCCCGTTCGGGCTGATGGTGGCGTTCGGCAACGCCTCCGGCGCGGTGGATCCGATCGACCCGCTGGATCTCACCGCCAACGGTTCGATCTTCTTCACCAGGCCGACCCTGTTCCACCATGTGGCCACCCGCCGGGCCCTGCTGTCCCGGAGCGAGGAACTGTTCGGCTGGGTGGCCGGCGGGATGGACGTGCGGATCGGGGCACGGTTCCCGCTCGAGTCGGCCGCTGACGCCCACCGGGCGCTCGAGGGCCGCGCTACCACCGGCAAGGTACTCATCGAGCCATGAAGCGCGGCGGGGGGCGGGCGCGACGGGTAGCCATCGGACTGGCGCTGGCCGTGCTGGTTGCCGGATGCTCGACCACCGCCCCGCCCGCGGCGGTACCGGACAGTCCAGCGCCTTCCGAACCGACCGTTCCGTCCACCCGGCCTGCTGACCCCGAACCCGAGCCGGTGCCCGCTCCGCCCACGACGACGGCGACGACGGCCGCAACCGAGCCGCTCAAGACGGAGGCGCCGCCCACCGAGCCGGCTGAGGCGGAGGTCGTCGAGCCGGAGACCGAGCCCGTCGCTGCCGCCGACCCGGCGCCGGTGGAACCCGATGCCGGGCCGGAGGTGGAGGCAACGCCGGAGCAACCCGAGCCGGTTACCGAGGACACGCCGGCAACGGAGGCCGCTGGCACCCCGGAGCCCGAGGATCCGGTACCCGTGCCGGTGCCCACCGGTGAGATCATCGAGTTCGCGCCCGGGGAGGACCTGATCACCATCCCCGGCACGGTCGCACCCGGGGAACGGCGGGCGTATGTGATCGAGGCGGTGGCCGACATCCGGTACACGTTCACGCTCGGGGCCCCCGTCGGCGTGTGGCTGGACGCCGGACTCGGCGAGGACGTGACCGGGCTACCCGGCGAGCGGCCGAGACGAGCCGCTCTTGTCCTGCCGGCGAACGCGACCTGGCTGCTGGAGGTGGTCTCGACCGCCGAAGAGCCGGCCGACTACGAGATCACCGCCACGGTCCATTCCCTCGACCGCGGTCCGGCGCCCCCGGGTCCGGTGGTCTACCTGACCTTCGACGACGGCCCCCATCCGGTGCATACCTCCGAGGTGCTCGACGTGCTGCGGCGCCACGGCGTCCGCGCCACCTTCTTCGTGGTCGGCGCGATGGTCGAACGCTTCCCCCACCTCCTGAACAGGGTGCTGCTCGAGGGTCACACGGTGGCCAACCACACCTGGAACCACGAGAACCTGGCGCAGCTATCCGGCGAGGCCATCGACCGGACCATCGAACGGACCCAGGAGATCCTCGGCGCCAACGCCACCGCCTGCATGCGCCCTCCCTACGGGGCGCTCGACGATCTGGCCCGGCAGCGGGCCGAGGAGCATGGCCTGGACGTGATCATGTGGAGCGCCAGCGCCCACGACTGGACCGATCTGACCGCGGAAACGATCGCCAAGCGGATCGTGGCGGGCGCGGTCGATGGTGGGATCATTCTCATGCACGACGGGGGCGGCAACCGCACCCGCACCGTGGAAGGCCTGGACATGGCCCTCCAGCAGTTGTCGGGCCAGGGCATCCGCTTCGAGCCCATCTGCGCCCTGTAGCGAGCAGCCCTCCTAAGCCGCTGCCACCAGCAGGGGGATCTCGACCTCGCGGGCGTCCAGGCCTCCGTGATATCCCACCATGCGCCGGTCCATGTGGCCGGGAAGCAGGACCCGGCCGGCCTCGGCCAGGAAGGCGCCGTCCGGACGCGCCCGCCGGGCATCACCGGGCGGCCCCCACCAGGGCTCGATCTCCCTGAGCGGGTGCCAGGTGGCGGGAATCTCGGCGCCCAGGGCGGCGATCCGCTCGGCCGGTCCCCGGACGTAGAGGGAGCGGGGATCGCCGTAGAGCACCAGGTCGGGATGGTGCCTCCTCCGGATCCGGTGCTTGCCGGCCTCCCGGACGGAGACCAGTCCGTGATCCGCCGTCCCCACCATCCCGACGTGGCTGGGAAGCAGGCCGGAGAGGTGTTCCCAGGCGGCGGAAATTCCGAATAGGGCCTCTGCGTAGGCCGGGCTACCGAACCCGTGCACGTGTGCCGAGATGTCCACGTCCGGGAAATAGGCGAACACCAGGCGCCCGGGAACCCGTGCCACGTCCACCACCGCCTGGACGAAGTCGATCAAGCCGTCCGCTCCTTCGAAGCGGCAACCCCGGTACAGGATGCGGGTGAGAGGAGTATTTGAGTAGCCGCGTGGTTGCACGGTGACGGGTTCGATGCCAGCGGCCGCCAGCCGTTCCCACAGGTTGGGGCTCGGAATCATGTGGCGCCGTTCCGGGACGGGGCGACCCGTGCTGTCCACCCACCGCAGGACGTTGACCGGATGGGGGTGGCCGTCCAGCAGCATGAAGTGTCCGATCACGCCGTGCCGGCTCGGCGGGAGCCCGCTTGCCACCGTGGCAAGGCTGACCGTGGTGGTGGTCGGGAAGGGGGCGTCCAGCGTGCCCTGCCGGGCCGCCGCCAGGGACGAGGCCGCACGGTGGGCTAGCTGGTGGGCGCCGAGGCCGTCGATCATCAGCAGCACGTAGCTGGCCGCTTCCGGGATCCCGTCGGACAGGTGGGGATGGAGTCGGGGCGAGGGCGCCGACCCGGTCAGCCGCCATTCCAGTTCGGCGACGAGATTGGGCAGGGAGGCTCCCGAGTAGTCCGGGATCCGAAATCCGGAGGTCTCAGGCATGGATGCAGGCGGGATCGGGCTTCAGCCCGATTTGGTGTACCAGAGCCGGTGGCCTTCCGCCGCGAACATGACCGGTAGCACGCTGTCGATCAGGTGCCAGATGGTCCAGTTGTCGCTGTGCCCCCACGCAGCCTCGAACCAGTTGGGCACGAAGGCCAAGGCCAGCATGATCGTGCCGTAGAACATCACCCTGGACGCGAGCCACGGGCGCATGTTCGTAGAGTCCTCGCCGTCGTGGTGCCGCTTCCTCTGCGCCGTAGTCACCAGCATCAGGACCAGGCCGATCACCATGAGCCAGTCGAGCACCTGCCACACGCCAAGTGCGCCGCTGCTTCGCTCGCCCCCGGAGTCGTATCCGTAAAGGGGAAAGGCCACGAACTGGATCGCCACCGCGACGGCCACCAATCCCAGATAGGCGCCGATCAATCGGTTCGCCACCATCGCAGACCCTCCTCCCCATAGCCACGGGCCGACCGTCGCGGCGGGCCGGCTAGGCCATGTGGCAACGATACCCGTCCGGCCAGGCGAACCTGTGCCGTCGAGTTCGGGAGTCGGCCGCCGGCCCCTAACCGGAGGTGGCGCGCCTGAGCCGAATGGCCTCCAGGGCGAAGAGGATCGGCAGGGAGGTATTGATGGCATACCAGACCAGCCCGACCTCTCCCTGCTCGAAGATCGCCGCGACCCAGTTGGGCGCGAACGCCACCGTCACCAGAACCGTGAGGTAGAACTTCGCGCTCGCGCCGATCCACGGGCGGACGTCGGACGGTGTCTCGGCGTCGAGGCGCCGCTTCTCGCGGTAGGTGGTGGACAGCATGGCGGCCAATCCCAGGGCCATGAACCAGTTGAGCACATGCCACACGGCGATGCCAGCCTCGGTGGGTGTGCCGTCCGGCCCGTATCCGTAAACCGGAAACATCACAGACTGTGCCACGGTCACCAGGGCGACCAGCGCCAGGTAGATGCTGATGACTCGCTCGGTTCTCACGTTCTGGTCTCCTTTCACCGGCCCGGAGGGAGGAAGAGAACGGCTTGCCAACCGTATCTCGCCGTCTCCTCGAACCTTAGGTTCGCCTGCGGCGCCGCAGGTCGTCTCCGGGCAGGCCGCCGAGCGGGTGGAATTCAATCGAAGGAGCCATAAGCGTATACTCAGACGGCCTTCGAGTGGGTGACGGCCTGACCTCGTTCCACTCGGAGCATCGGGGCGATACAGCATCCCCACTGGCCGGAGTAGGGCGACCAAGGCGACGGGTGGAACGACCGTGAGCGAATACTTCCAGGACTACGTCGCAGTGGCCGCCTTCGCCGCATTCGGAGTCCTGCTGGTGGCCCTCACGCTGGGGATCACCTACCTCGTGCGGCCCTCCAACCCCACCAGGGAGAAGGTCGCCACCTACGAATGCGGCGTCGACGCGGTGGGGGAGGGCTGGAACCAGACCTTCGTCCGCTACTACATCTTCGGGCTGCTGTTCGTGCTCTTCGACGTCGAGGCCGTCTTCATCTTCCCGTGGGCGATCATGTCGGAGGAGCTCGGCATGCCTGGCGTGATCGCCATCACCGTCTTCATCCTGACCCTCCTCGAAGGGCTCCTGTACGCGGTGCGCAAAGGGGTGCTCCGGTGGGAGTAGTTGCCGATCGCTTCGGGGGCCTGAAGCCGGTTTCGTGGTTGCTCAACTGGTCCCGCCGCTATTCCCTCTGGCTGTTCCAGTTCGGCCTGGCCTGCTGCGCGATCGAGATGATGGCCGCCTCCGGACCACGGTACGACTTCATGCGCTTCGGGATCATCCCCTTGCCGGCCTCGCCGCGGCAGGCCGATCTGATGGTGGTGGCCGGAACCGTCACCGACAAGATGGCACCGGCCGTCAAGCGCCTCTACGAGCAGATGCCCGAGCCCAAGTACGTAATATCGATGGGCTCCTGCTCCAACTGCGGCGGTCCCTACTGGGATTCCTACTCGGTCACCAAGGGAGTGGACCAGATCATTCCGGTGGATGTGTACGTGCCCGGGTGCCCGCCCCGGCCGGAGGCTCTGATGGACGGGATCGTCCTGCTGCAGGAGAAGATCAAGGGCGAGGACGTGCGCGACAAGTGGAAGCAGCGTGACCGCCAACCCGTCTGAGAACAGCGCCTCCGAGACGGCCAGCGCGCTCGAGGAGTTCGCCGATCGGGTGGCCGCAGCGGTGGGCGGCCGGGCCGAGGTGTCCCACGGGACCGTCAAGGTGCGGGTGGCGCCCACCGCCTGGAAGGACGCCCTGGCCGTAACCTCGAGTGACCTGGGTCTGGTGTTCCTGTCCTGGCTGTCCGCCGTCGACTGGACCAACGATGTGGCTGTGGGGGACGAGCCCGGCGAGCCGGTGGAGGAGCGCTACGAGTTGCTCTGCGCGGTCTCCGATCTGTCGGAAGGCAACCTGGCCATCATCTCGACCGACCTCGACCATGACTCCCCGTCCATCGAGAGCGTGGCCGATGTCTATCCGGGGGCCAACTGGCACGAGCGGGAGGCCGCCGAGATGTTCGGCATCGACTTCCAGGGCCATCCGGATCTCACCAAGCTCTACCTGCCCGACTCGTTCGAGGGCTACCCGCTCCGCAAGGACTTCCCGTTGCTGAGCCGGGAGGTGAAGCCCTGGCCGGGCAAGGTCGATGTCGAGGACATGCCCGAGAACGGGACCGGCCCGTCCACCGAGAGCCCCGGGTCATAGTGGTCTGCCTGCAAAACTCCCGCTGCGCTCTGCCTGCATATCACGACGTCGTTTCACAGGCAGACCACTGATGGATCGCACCCTCGCCCACCACCTGTCGGAGGCGGCCGTCTCCGTCGAGCTGGAGACCGAGGGCATGACCCTCAACATCGGTCCCCAGCATCCGTCCACCCACGGCGTGCTGCGCCTGGTGGCCACGGTCGACGGCGAGCGGGCCACCAACGTCCGCCCGGTCATCGGGTACATGCATAGGGGCTACGAGAAGCTGTCGGAGGTTCGCACCTACCCCCAGATAATCACCATCATCAACCGGATCGACTGGGTTTCGGGGTTCGCCAACGAGGTCCCGTTCGTGGTGGCGGCCGAGCGCCTGATGGGCGTGGAGGCCCCGCCCCGGGCGCAGTGGATCAGGCTGGTGCTCACCGAGATGGCGCGGATCTCGTCCCACCTGGTGTTCATGGCCTCCTACCCGCTGGAGCTGGGCGCCGCCACGCCGCTCTTCTTCGCCCTCCGGGAACGGGAGAGGGTGCTGGACCTGCTGGAGTCGGTCACCGGAGGCCGCTTCCACCCCAACTTCAACCGCCTCGGGGGGGTCAAGCCCGTCTACGCGGCCGGGCCGACCACCAAGAAGGCAGGCATGGACATACCTTCCGGCTTCCTGGCCGAGACCAGGGATGCCATGACGAAGGTGCTCGCCACGTGCGACGAGATCGAGAACCTGGTGGCGGGCAACGAGGTGTTCCTGGCCCGCACCAAGGGCGTGGGGATCATGCCGGTCGATGTGGCTGCTTCCTACGGGGTCTCGGGTCCGAACCTGCGGGCCTCGGGCGCCGGGTTCGACCTGAGGAAGGTGTCGGACTACCTGCCCTACGGCGATTTCGACTTCGACATCCCGGTGGGCCGGAACGGCGACTGCTGGGACCGGTGGTGGGTGCGCCTCGAGGAGATCCGCCAGTCGGCCCGCATCATCACCCAGGCCATCGACGGCCTCCCGTCGAGCCCGCTCCAGGCGAAGGTGCCCCGCATCATCAAGGTTCCGGCCGGCGAGACCTACGTGCGGGCCGAGAACCCGAAGGGTGAGATGGGCTACCACCTGGTTTCCCTCGGCGGTCTCGGGCCCTACCGCCTCAAGATCCGCTCCGCCTCGTTCTCCAACCTCTCGATCCTGCCGTGGATCCTGGAGAACGCCCTGGTCCCCGACTTCATCGCCATCATGGGGTCGCTGGACTTCGTGCTCGGGGATGTCGACCGATGACGTTCGAGCTGACGTTCTGGTGGTTGCTGGCCATCAAGCTGGCGGTGGCGGCGGCGGTCGTTCCCGTCATCGGCATGGTGATCGGCTACGCCGAGATGAAGCTCTCCGCCCACATGCAGAGCCGGGTGGGCCCCTACTTCGCCGGAGGGCGGTTCGGATGGGCCCAGCTGATCGCTGACGGGGTGAAGTTCATCCAGAAGGAGGACATCATCCCCGACGAGGCGGACCGCCCCGTATTCAAGTGGGCGCCCGCCCTGGTGATGCTGGGGACGATGGCGCTGCTGGTGATCGTTCCCCTCCACCCTTCGTCCCGGTACGGGATCGTGCGCGACCTGGAGGTCGGGATCTTCTACGCCCTGGCCATCTCGTCGGTCAGCACCATCGGCGTGCTCATGGCCGGATGGTCGTCGGCCAACAAGTACTCGATGATCGGAGGACTCCGCGCGGCCGGCCAGCTGATCGCCTACGAGCTGCCGCTGGTCCTCGCCACGGTCGGCGTCGTGATCCAGGCGGGAACGATGTCGATGCAGGGCATCGTGTCGGCGCAGGTGGCCCAGGGCTGGCCGTTCGTCCTGACGCAGTTCATCGGCTTCGCGATCTTCATGATCGCCACCCTCGCCGAGTTGACCCGTCTCCCGTTCGACATGCCGATCGCCGAGTCGGAACTGGTGATGGGCTACGTCACCGAGTACTCCGGGTTCCGCTTCCTCTTCTTCTTCCTGGCCGAGTTCGCCAACATGTTCTCGATGTCGGTGATCGCCGCCACCCTCTTCCTGGGCGGGTACGGCTTGTGGGGCATCAACCCCGACACCCTGCTGTCGCCGATCATCCTGTTCGCCAAGGTCGGAATCCTCGTGTTCCTGATGATCTGGCTGCGGTGGACCCTCCCCAGGCTGAGGGAGGATCAGCTCCAGACGCTGGCCTGGAAGTGGTTGATCCCGATCTCGATCGTGAACATCATCGTGACCGCGGTACTGAAGGTGGTGCTATAGATGAAACTCCCACGTTTGCCCTCCCTCACGGAGCTGCCCCGGCTCGGCATGCTGTCCGGCATGCGGGTCACCTTCACCACCATGCTCCGGACCTGGGCCTTCAACCTGTCCGGAGGCAGGTTCGGTCTGCGGTCCACGGTCAACTATCCCAAGGTCAAGGAGACCCCCGTACCCCGGGCACGGGGGGTCATCGCCCTGGAGCAGGAGGCCTGCACGGTATGCATGCTCTGCGCCCGCTCCTGCCCCGACTGGTGTATCTACATAGAGGGTCACAAGGAGGTCAAGCCGCCGACCCGTCCCGGCGGGAGGCCTCGCGCCCGGGCCACCCTGGACCGCTTCGACATCGACTACGCCCTCTGCATGTACTGCGGCATCTGCGTGGAGGTCTGCCCCTTCGACGCCCTGTTCTGGACCCCCGAGTACGAGTACTCGGAGTACGGCATGGGTCCGATGATGCACGACATGGACCGGCTCCAGGACTGGATGGAGACGGTGCCCAAGGGCCTGGGAGCCCAGTCGTGACCCTGACGGCCTGCGATCGCCGACCGGGAGGACGGGTCGGATGACCTTCTCCGAGTGGATCGTCGAGCCCGTCAACTGGGCTTTCCTCGCCATGGCGATCCCCATGGTGATAGCGGCGCTACGGGTGGTGACCAGCCGCAACGTGGTCCACGCCGCCCTGTTCCTGGTCCTGGCCCTGGCCGCCTCGGCCGGGCTGTTCATCCTCCTGTCGGCCGAGTTCGTGGCCTGGGTGCTGGTCCTGGTCTACATCGGGGCGGTGGTGGTGCTGTTCCTGTTCGGAATCATGATCACCAGGGCCCCGATCGGGCGGGAGACCAACCTCAGCCACGACACCAGGTGGCCCGCGGCGGCGGCCGCGCTCGGGGTTTTCGCGGTGACCTTCTGGCTCATCAACGCGGTCACCGAGCAGATGGGCGGCTTCGGGGACCCGCTCCCCGCGGTGGGCCGGGCGACCGCCACCGGGATCCTGGGCGAGGGGTTCATCAACACCTACCTGATCCCGTTCGAGGCGGTCGGCTTCGTCCTGCTGGCCGCCCTGATAGGCGGGATTACCCTGGCCCGCAAGGACCTCACCCCCGCCGAGGAGGACGAGGGAGCCCGGGTATGACCTCGAGCCTACGGAGCCCGGCATGGTCCTGAGCCAGTTCCTGATCCTGGGAGCTCTCATGTTCTCCATCGGCGTGTACGGCCTGCTGTCGCGCCGCAACGCGGTGACCGTTCTCCTGGCAGTGGAGCTCATGCTGGCCGCGGTGAACATCAACCTGATCGCTTTCGAGGCGTTCTGGAACACGGCGGCCGCCCACGGCCAGATCTTCGCCATCTTCGTCATCACCATCGCCGCCGCCGAGGTCGGGATCGGCCTGGCCATCATTCTCCTGGTGTTCCGTAACCGCGCCTCGGGCAACATCGACCAATTGGATCTGATGCGATGGTGAGCGCAGTGACCTCGGCCCCCTCGATCCTGGCCGCCGGGGACGGCGCGGCCGACCTGTCATCCGGCGGGTTCTTCGCCGGGACCGCCTGGATCATGCTGGTGCTGCCCTTCGTGGCCTTCCTGGCCATCATCCTGGTGGGCAAGCGCATGAAGGGCCTGGGCGCCGAGCTTGCCATCGGCGCCATGGGCGTCAACCTGGTGTGGGCCAGCGTGCTGTTCGTCCAGAACATGGCCGGAGGCATCTACCGCGAGGTGAACCTGACCATCGCGGAGATCGGCACCCTCGGGATCACCGACCGCAACCTGGCCTTCGAGCTGGGATTCGTGGTGGACGGTCTCTCCATCATGATGTACTGGGTGGTGGCCTTCGTGGGCTTCCTGGTCTTCGTCTACGCCCACGGGTACATGAAGGGCGACATCCGGGTGCCGTGGTTCTTCGCCTCCCTCTCGCTGTTCGCCGGCTCCATGCTGGTGCTGGTGGGCGCCCCCAACCTGATCCAGCTGATCATCGGCTGGGAGGGGGTCGGGCTGGCCAGCTACCTGCTCATAGGCCACTACTGGGAGGAGAAGGAGAACAGCGACGCGGCGGTCAAGGCCTTCATGACCAACAAGGTGGCCGACGTGGGCCTGATCCTCGGGACGATCCTCCTGGGCCCCGCGCTGGGCAGCTTCCGTTTCTCCGAGCTCAGCGTGGCGGCCGATGCCCATAGCGATCTCCTTGGAGGGGTGGCGGTGGCCGGAGCCCTGCTTCTCTTCTTCGGGGCGATGGGCAAGTCCGCCCAGTTCCCCCTCCATGTTTGGCTGCCGGACGCTATGGCCGGTCCCACCCCGGTCTCGGCCCTGATGCACGCCGCCACCATGGTCACCGCCGGCATCTACCTGATGGCCCGGACCTTCCCCCTCTACCACCAGATGGCGACCGAGGCCCGGCCATGGATGGTGACGATCGCGGTGATCACCCTGTTCGTGCTGGGCTTCCTGGCGCTGGTCGCCGACGACCTGAAGCGGGTTCTGGCCTATTCCACGGTGTCCCAGCTGGGCTACATGATGGCGGCGGTCGCCGCCGGCGGCTACACGGCCGGGCTATTCCACCTGTTCACCCATGCGTTTTTCAAGGCCCTGCTGTTCCTGGGGGCCGGCTCGGTGATCCACGCCGTCCACTCGAACAACATGAGTGACATGGGGGGTCTGCGCAAGGAGATGCCGGTCACATTCTGGACCTTCGTGGTCGGGTCGATTTCGCTGGCCGGGGTGATCCCGCTGGCCGGGTTCTGGTCGAAGGACGAGATCCTCGCCACCCTCGGCCACGAGGGGTACACCGCCTTCATGTGGGTGGCGATCCTGGGAGCATTCGTGACCGCCTTCTACATGACCCGGGCAGTAGCGCTCACCTTCTTCGGCACCTACAAGGGCCACGGCCATCCCCACGAGTCACCCCGCGTCATGACCTGGCCGCTGGTGGCCCTGGCGGTCCCCAGCGTCATCGCCGGACTGCTCAACATCCCCGGAGTGTCATGGGGTCCGATCCGCAACTTCACGGACTGGGTGGGCGCCCGCATCGTCCCCATGGGCGACTACCACCCGAAGGCGATCGAATGGGATCTGGCCGCCTACGGCCTGATCGCAGCGGTGGCCGGCATCGCCCTGGGTTGGAGGCTGTTCTCGCCGGAGGCGGAGACCCAGCCGGCGCGCGACAGGCTGGAGGTCCCGGTGCTCTACCCGCTCCTGCGCCGCAAGTACTACATCGACGACCTCTACATGAAGGGCGTGGTCAACCCGATCAAGGGTCCGCTGGCCCGGGCCGTCGACTGGGTGAACGGCTACGTCATCGATGCGGTCATCAACGGCGCCGGCGCGGTGACCGCCTGGCTGGGCGGGCTGGTCTACGGACGCCTGGACCAGCAGGGCATCGACCTGTTGCTCAACGCCGCCGCGGGTGGAACCAGAGGCGCAGGCGGGAAGCTGCGACTTCTCCAGAGCGGCAAGGTGCAGCAATATGCAGGAGCCTTCGTGGTGGGCGCCCTCCTGCTGGTGGTGGCCTTCGTGCTGGTCACATAGACGGCAACGTACCCGAGAGAAGACAGAGGAAGGACGAGCGACATGGCATGGTTTGAATCCGCGGGGCTCAGCCTCATCGTGTTCCTGCCCGCAGCGGGCGCGCTAGCCCTGTTCGCCCTGCCCAAGGCCCGGGAGGACGCCCAGAAGTGGCTCGCCCTACTGACCACCGGCCTGACCGCGGTGCTGGCCGTTGCGGTGGCGGCCAACTTCAACTACGGAAGCTCGGAGAAGTTCCAGTTCGAGGTCTCCGAGAGCTGGATCCCCGCCATCGGCGCCCGCTACCACATCGGTATCGACGGCATCAGCCTGCCGCTCCTGGTCCTGTCGGCGGTGGTGACGGTGCTGGCGGTCATCTACTCGTGGGATCACTGGGAGGAGCCTCGCAACGTCCGGGGCTTCCTTGCCCTGATCCTGCTCCTGGCCACCGGCATGAACGGCACGTTCGTGGCGCTCGACCTGGTGCTCTTCTTCATCTTCTTCGAGCTGGTCCTCCTGCCCATGTACTTCATGATCGGGATCTGGGGGGACAGCGCCAAGCGCCGCATCCCGGTGCTGGGCCGTACGGTGACGATGCGGCTCTACGCGGCCATCAAGTTCTTCCTCTTCACGCTGTTCGGCTCGGCCTTCATGTTGCTCGGCTTCCTCGCCCTCTACTTCCGGTCCGGCGACTTTCTCGGGAACAACACGTTCGACATCCCGACCCTGATCGCGCTCGGGTCGCAGAACGCCTTCGGGAGCGGCACCTTCGCCTTCCTGGTGTTCGGGGCGATGTTCCTGGGCTTCGCGGTGAAGGTGCCCATGTGGCCCTTCCACACCTGGCTCCCCGACGCGCACACGGCCGCGCCCACGGTCGGCTCGGTGCTCCTGGCGGCGATCCTGCTGAAGCTCGGCTCCTACGCCTTCCTGCGGATCAGCATCCCGATTCTCCCCGACATGGCCCGGGAGTGGGCGCCGTTCATCGGACTGCTGGCGGTGATCGGCATCATCTACGGCTCCCTGGCCTGCCTGGCCCAGACCGACGTGAAGCGCCTGATCGCATTCTCCTCGGTCGGGCACATGGGCTTCGTCATGCTGGGCATCGCCACCATGACCGATGTGGGCTTCAACGCCTCACTGATCGGCATGGTCGCCCATGGCCTGATCACCGGCCTGCTCTTCTTCCTGGCCGGCTCGATGCATCACCGCTACCACACCCGTGAGATCGCCCGGCTGGGAGGCAACCAGAAGCTCATGCCCTGGATGGGGGGCATCCTCGCCTTCACCGCCATGGCGTCTTTGGGACTGCCCGGCCTGGCCGGGTTCTGGGGCGAGTTCATGTCGCTCCTCGGGGCCTACCGACCTCTGGCCGGGCTCAGCCTGAGCCAGTTCCAGACCTACATGGTGATCGGCGCCATCGGAACCGTCCTCACCGCCGGGTACATGCTGTGGATGCTCCAGAGGGTCAACCTTGGCGAGCCCAAGGCCGAGTGGTCAGGTCACGAGTTCAACGATGTCGGGACCACCGAGTGGCTGGCCTGGGCGCCGCTGATCGTGGCCATCGTGGCCATAGGCGTCTATCCGCGGATCGTCCTGGGGGCCACGACCGACGCGGTGGTCAACCTGGCCCGGACCGCCTTCGGAGGCTGATGGATGGACCTCGACTACCACGCGCTCGCGCCTGAGCTGGTCGTAGCCGCCACCATCCTCGTGGTGCTGGGGCTCGACGTGGTGCTGCCGCGTCCCCGCAAGTACTGGACCGCCTTCGCCGGAGTACTCGGCCTGGCGCTGGCGGCGGTACCGCTCCTGACGCTGGCGTTCGGTGACGGTCCCGAGACCCGCTCGATGCTGGGCGGGGCGTACGTGGTGGACGGGTTCGCCCTGGTCCTCAAGGCGGTGTTCATCGTGGGCGGCTACCTGGTGCTGCTGATGTCGGTGTCGTTCATCGAGAGCGATCGCTACTACCAGGGCGAGTACTACCTGCTGATGCTCACCTCGATCCTGGGTTCGCTGGTGATGGCATCGTCGAGGGACCTGATCACCCTGTTCGTCGGCCTCGAGCTGGTAACCGGGCCCCTGTTCCTGCTGGCCGGATGGCGGAAGGGCGATGCCAAGTCCAACGAGGCCTCACTGAAGTTCTTCATCCTCGGGGTCCTGTCCACTGCCATACTGCTGTACGGCATGTCCTTCCTGTACGGATTGACCGGTTCGGTCACCTTCGAGGGCATCAGGGAGGCCGCGCCCGATCTGCTGGATAGCGGGGCCTTCCGGCTGGCGGTGCTTTTCACCCTGGTGGGCTTCGGCTTCAAGGTGACGGCGGTGCCATTCCACTTCTGGGCGCCGGACACCTACGAGGGCGCCCCGACGCCCGTCACCGCCTACCTGTCGGTGGGTTCGAAGGCGGCCGGCTTCGTGGGACTCCTGCTGCTCTGCTACAAGGCCCTTCCCTCGGTCACCGAGATCTGGGGCCCGGCGCTGTGGGTGCTGGCCGCGCTGTCGATGACGCTGGGCAACCTGACCGCGCTGCGCCAGGACAACGTGGTGCGCATGCTGGCCTACTCCTCGATCGCCCAGGGGGGCTTCATCCTGGTGCCGTTCGCGGCCGCGGCGGTGAGCAGCGATGCTGCGGTGATCCAGGAGGCGGCGTCGGCGACCATCGTCTACGTGATCATCTACGCCTTCATGAACCTGGGAGCCTTCGGAGTGGTGATAGCAGGCGCCCGCCGGACCGGCAGCACCATGATCGACGACTGGGCCGGGATGTGGCGCTACGCCCCCCGCTTGGCGGTGCTGGGCGCCATGTTCTTCTTCTCTCTGGCCGGCATCCCGCCCCTGGCAGGCTGGTACGCCAAGTTCGCCATGTTCCTCTCGATCCTGCGCCCCGGCAACGCCTGGACCACCGCCCTGGCCGTCATAGCGGCGGTCAACGCGGTGATCGCACTCGTCTACTACGCCCGGATCGGCAAGACCATGTGGATGGACCACGTCCCCGAAGGCGCTGACCGGTCCGCGGTGGCGACCCGCCCTCTGACCGGCTCGCTGGCCCTGGCCCTCGGCATCTCGGCCCTCTTCGTGGTGGTGGCCGGCATCCTCCCCTTCGAGTTCGCCGGAGTCTTCGCCGACCTGGCCAAGGTGGTTACCACCGGCATCTGATGTACCCGCTTCTTCTCACTCGCTGTTTCCGGTGAATGGGCTGACATGACTCCCGAAGGCATCCTGGTGGTGGTCATCCTCGTCGGGATCGTGGCGCTGTTCGTGTCAGAGAAGTACCCCCTGGACATCGTGGCCATGCTGGGGCTGGGAGTGCTGCTGGTTCTCGGTCTGGTCACGCTCCAGGAGGGATTCTCCGGCTTCAGCAACCCGGCGACCCTGACCGTGGCCTGCATGTTCGTCCTTGGCGCCGGACTGCAGAAGACCGGCGCCACCGCCGCGGTGGGACGGCTCATGGTGCGATTCAGCCGGAACCACTACACGGCGCTGGTGGTCATCATGGTCACGATCACCGTCATGTCCGCGTTCGTGAACAACACGGCCGCGGTTGCGGTGTTCATTCCCCTGGTGACCCTCCTTGCCAACCGCCGGCAGATGTCTGCCTCCAGGCTCCTGATACCCCTCTCCTACGCCTCCCAGTTCGGCGGGGTGTGCACCCTGATCGGCACTTCCACCAATCTTCTGGTCAGCTCGATCTCCGAGGAGGCCGGGTACGGATCGTTCAGCATGTTCGAGTTCACCCGGATGGGGCTGATCCTCTTCGTGGCGGGGGTCGCCTACTTCCTGATCTTCGGGCGGTGGCTGTTGCCCGACCGCCAGGTGCAAGAACTGGCGGCCGCATATCACCTGGGCGAGTACGTGACGGAACTGAGGGTCCGGCACAATTCCCCGCTGGTGGGCAAGTCGGTGCTCGACAGCAAGCTGGGTGAGGACCACGACATAACGGTCCTGCGGGTTCTCGATGCGGGCGAGGAAGGATGGGCGCCGCTTCGCCGGGTAATCCAGCCCGAGGACGTGCTGCTCGTGCATTGTTCCCTGCCGGACCTGATACGCCTCCGCGGCACGATGGGGCTGCGGATCGACGCTGACTTCACGTTGCGCGACGAGGCCCTCCAGACCGAGGACCTGCGCCTCGTCCAAGTCCTGGTGGCACCTGATTCAGCGCTGATAGGGCGCACGCTCAAGGACCTGGACTTCCGGAGCCGCTACCGGGCGCTGGTGCTGGCCATGCAGCGCAGGGGCGAGACCATCAACGACAAGCTCAGATCGATCAAACTCGACGTGGGCGACTCCCTGCTGATACAGGCGCACGAGACGGCGATACGGGATATGCGCGAAAGCAGCGACTTCATCGTCCTCAACGAAGTCCCCGGTTCCGTCCTGCGGCGTAAGGCCCCCCTCGCCATCGGGATACTCGTGGCGGTGGTGGGTATGGCGGCCTTCGATGTCCTGCCCATCCTGGCCGCCGCCCTGCTCGGCTGCGTCGCTCTGGTGATGACCCGCATTCTCCGCCCCGAGGAGATCTACCACGCCATCAACTGGCAGGTCATCTTCCTCCTGGCCGGCGTGCTCCCCTTGGGCATCGCCATGCACACCAGCGGAGCAGCGGGAGTAATGGCCGAATTCGCAGTCATGTCGGTGGGGGGCCTGGGACCCGTAGCCGTCCTGGCGGCCATCTACCTGCTGGCCGCCCTCATGACCGAGACCATGAGCAACGCGGCGGCCGCCGTGCTACTGGCTCCGATAGCCATCTCCACCGCGGAGCAGATCGGAGTGGATCCCCGGCCGCTCCTGATGGCCATCACCTTCGCCGCCTCCACCGGGTTCTCCACACCGGTCGGCTACCAGACCAACACCATGATCTACAACCCCGGGGGATACCGCTACGCCGACTTCCTGCGCGCCGGCATGCCCCTCAACATCCTCTTCTGCATCCTGTCCGTCATCTTCATCCCCCGCCTGTGGGCATTCTGACGGGGTTGCTGGGTGAGGGTTGTCGGGATCTACAACGCGGATGGTGGGGTGTCGGGTGAGCTGCGCTACGCGGTGGACAAGATCCTGGGCCGGAGTGACTGCGGTCTGTGCGAGTTGACCCACGGTTGGAACGCCTTCGGCAAGCGGTCATGGCGCGAGGCCTGCCGGGAGAGCCCCGTGCCGGTTGAGATGATCCACCGGGACGTGGCTACCGAGTCACAACTAGCCGCGGCAGGGTCCCTACCCGCCGTGCTGGCGGGGGATGAGGGGACCTGGCGCCTGGTTGCGGACCGGGAGCTGATCGCTTCCCTGCGCAAGGATCCGGTGGGGTTCCTGGATCACCTCGAGAGAGGGCTGCTCAGGAGTGCGGGGTAGGAAGATCACTGATTGACCGCCAGCACCTCGGTGTTGAGGAATGCCCAGAAGGCGTCCGGTTGGCCGCTCCAGCGCCGGAAGGCGGCGGATAGCTCGAGCAGTTCGGCGCGTGTCGCCAACCCGTTCCGGGTCGCGTGGTCGGCGAAGTCGCTCTCGATGACCCGCACCTCCCACAGGCCGCCCCAGGTGATGCGTCCCTCAGGCGAGGCGTAGGTCGTGGTCCGCGTCGTCACGACCGGGTCGGCGAACCCCGCCCTCATGACCCACGACAGCAGGAAGCGCCCCGCGTCGGCCTCGCCCCCGTTGGCCGCCGTCACCTGGTGATACAACTCGTGCCACCGGACGAGAGCCGGATCCGTGGGGGAAAACGCCATCGTCCCGTAGTCGGCGTCGCGCACCGCAAGCAGTCCACCGATCTTGAGGACCCGGCGGGCTTCTCGCAAGGCCCGGACGGGTTCGGCGAGGTGCTGGAGCAACTGGTGGGCGTAGACCACGTCGAAGTAGCCATCGCTCCAGGGGAGGTCGTAGGCCGAACCGAGCCGGAAGGTCGCGTTATCGATCCCTCGGTCCTTCACCAGGCTGCGACCCGCATCCACCATCTCCTCGGAAGCGTCCAGGCCCATCACGCGCCCCACCCGCCGGGCCAGCCCGGCGGTTATCGTCCCCGGCCCCGAACCCATGTCGAGTACCACTGCATCCGCACGCAAGTGAGGCAGCAGGAAAGCGGCACACTCCTCGGCCGTGCGGCGGGCATAGGTGCTGACGATGGCCTCGTGGTACCCGTGGGTATAGCGTTCGCCGTCCGGCCGCTCGATCGTCATCTCCCCGGTCAACCCTCACCCAAAGGCTACTTTCCGGCGTAGGGCAGCATGTCGGCACCCAGCATCCCGGTCGCTTGGTCGATCCTCCTCTGGCGTGTCTCAGGAGTTTCGCCTCGTTGATCCACTCCAGGTACTCGCGCCGGTGGCTGGGCGGTAGCTTGCGGTATGCGGTTCTCGCGTCCGGATCCGTGTCCAGCGCAGCGGCCAGGTCGTCCGGCGTTTCCATGGTTCCCGTAATCACACCGGGATGCTGGAGATGGTGAGGTTCCCGAGGGAGTTGGTGCTGCAGACCGGAAAGGACGCCTTCCTGTCCGGACCATCGGTGTATCACGCGTGATACACTGGCTCTATGGCTGAAGTTTCCATCCGCCAGCTTCGCAACCACGGAGGCATGCTCGTGGATCGCGTGCAGGCGGGTGAGCGTCTAACTGTGACCCGGTCAGGCCGTCCGGTGGCGGAACTCCGTCCACTGACACGTAGAGGGCCGGATCCGGCAACGCTCCTGTCGCGGTGGCGCAACTTACCCCGGATCGACCCGGACGCTCTCCGGCGCGATATCGATCGGATTATCGACCCGTCCCTATGACCCCGGTTGAGCGCGGTCCGGGAGTTCTCGACACCAGTACCGTGATCCTGCTACCCGGCCTTACGGATCCCGGCGCGCTGCCATCCCAGCCCATGATCACCTCGATAACCCTTGCCGAGCTCTCTGCGGGTCCTCTGGTTGCTCCTACCGAGGCGGAGAGAGCCCGCCGTCAGGCGCATCTGCAGCAAGCCGAAGCCGACTTCGACGCTATTCCCTTCGACGAGGCGGCCGCGAGGGCGTTCGGCCGGGTCGCTTCCGACCTTCGCCGAGCCGGCCGGAAGACCTCAGCCCGCGCCTACGACGCCCTGATCGCCGCCACCGCGGTCGCCAACGGACTTCCTCTCTACACCGCCAACCCCGAAGACTTCGCGTCCATCGAGGGCTTGGAGGTGATCCCGGTCCCCCACCCGTACCGTTCCTGAACCACGCCATCCTGCCGCAGTCCGGGCAGGAGCTCCTCGGTCAGCGGGCCGGGGGTGCGTAGATCAGGCCGCCTTCGGTCCACCGGGCGTTGACCGATCCGGCTCGGTCGAAGCCGAGCGGGCCCAGGTTCCGGGTGTAGATCTCGTCGTAGTCCCCGACCTGCCGGATCACCGGCGCGAAGGCGTCAGGCGCGAGACCCATCTTGGTCTGGAGCTCGTCCTCGCCGACGCCGAGCAAGCGGCCCGCCTCGGGATCGGGCGGGTCGGCGACCATGTCGTCGATGTTGGTGGAGGTGATCCCCTTCTCGTCGGCGATGATCAGCGCGTAGACCGTCCAGTTGATGATGTCTGCCCACTGGCTGTCGTTCTGCCGGTACATGGGACTGAGCGGCTCCTTTGAGATCGGCGACCTCGGGAAGATGATCCACTCGTTCTTGCCGATCTCGCCGGTTCCCATCGCAGCGTAACGCTCGCCGAAGAGGCGCGATCCGTCAGACGTCACGATGTCGCACGAACCTCCCCGGAACAGCTCCATGGCCTCCGGGGTGCCTTCCACTGTCACCAGTTCGATGTCTGCGCCGATCTCGCGAGCGCCTTCGGTGATGTTCTTCTCGGTGGTCGTGCCCGCGTTGGAGCAGATGCGGGCGCCATCGATATCGGCCAACGTCGACGCGTCGGTGAACCCGAGCTCGGCCTTGCCCATGATCAACTGGCCGTCGTAGAAGGTGGTGGGACCGAAGTCGCCTCCGAGCTCCGTGTCGCGGCTCTGGGTCCAGGTCGTGGTGCGGAACAGCACGTCGACGCCGCCGGTTGCCAGCACTGTGAACCGTTCCGCGGAGGTCGTGCCCACGAACTCGACGGCGCCCGCGTCGCCGAGAACCGCCGCCGCGACGGCACGGCAGAAGTCGGCATCGAAGCCCGTGAAGGATCCGTCCTCCTGGGGTTCGGCGAAGCCGATGGCGCTGTCGCCCACGCCGCAACGCAAGGCCCCACGGTCCCGGATCACGGCAAGGGTCCTTCCGGCGGTTGGTGTGGCCACGGTCACCTCCGCGACTGTTGTAGCGACCTCTCCCGCAGATGTGGCAGCGGTCTCGGCTGGTGTGGTTGCGGCTTCTTCGTCGCTACCGCAACCGGCGACCGCCATGGCTAGCGCGCAGAGAACCGGGACGAGTCGGCTCATGACCATGCGGATGGCCTCTCCTTCACCAAGCCTCGATCCGTGGACCTGACCCGCATGCGATGATATCGACACATCTGGGGTCGGTGACTTCCGCGTCCGGTGTCTCGTGGGCGAGTCGGGAGGATGGCTACGCTGGATCGCATCGCGACTACGGATGAATTATGAGACTTCCTATCGCTGACGGGGTGCTGGTGGTGGTGAAGGACGACTGCGAGACGTGCCACTTGGTCGTGCCCGTGCTGGCCGAGCTCGCCGAGGGGGAGGAAGGCCTGGCGGTGGTCTCCCAGGATCGGGCCGGGTTCCCGGAGGGCTTCGAGGTGGTTCACGACCGGGAACTGGACATCTCGTGGCATCTCGGTACCGAAACGACCCCGACCGTCTACCGGGTCGAGGGTGGCGAGGCAGCCGACGAGCAGGCCGGGTGGGACCGGAGCGGATGGGAACGGGTGACCGGGCTGACCGGTCTGGGGGCGGGCCTCCCCGATCACCGGCCCGGATGCGGATCGGACACGATGCTGCCCGACACCCACCAGCGCCTGCTCCGGCGCCATTCGCCCTATCCGATGTCGTCGCGGCGGGTGGAGTTGGGGACCGCCGAGGACCCGGTTGAGGCTGCCTTCGCCCGGGGATGGACGGACGGCCTTCCGGTTGTTCCACCAACCGAGGAGCGGGTGGCGAGGATGCTGGAGGGCACCGATCTACCTCCCGGCCACGTGCTCTGCACCCTTGCGCCCGATCTCGCCGAATGCACCGTGGAGAAGGTGGCGATCAACGCGGTGATGGCCGGTTGCCGGCCCGAATACCTGCCGGTGGTGCTGGCCGCGGTGGAGGCCGCGGCCGGGCGCCGTTTCAACATCCACGGGGTGTCGGCCACCACCTACTTCTCCGGGCCGGTGCTGATCGTCAACGGGCCGGTGCGGGGGCGGATCGGGATGAACTCGGGGGTCAACGTGCTCGGTCAGGGCAACCGGGCCAACCTCACCATCGGGCGAGCCCTCAACCTGGTGGTCCGCAACGTGGGCGGCGCCCGCCCCGGCGGCGTGGATCAGGCGACTTTCGGCAGTCCGAGCAAGCTCTCGTTCTGCTTCCCGGAGGACGAGGAGGGCTCCCCCTGGGAGTCTCTAGCCGTGGAACGGGGCTTCTTGCCGGAGGAGTCCACGGTGACGCTCTTCGCCGCACACGGACCGATCGAGGTGGTCGACCAGAAGTCCCGCACCCCCGAATCGCTCGCCACTACCTTCGCGCTGCAGCTCCGGATGGTCGCGCACCCCAAGCTGGCGGGAATGCCTGAAGCGATCGTCGTCGTGTCTCCCGAGCACGCCCGGCTCTTCCGGCGGGCGGACTGGACGAAGGACCGTCTGCGCGAGGAGCTCCAATCGCTGCTCAGGCTCCCCACCTCGGAGATGGTGGCCGGGGCGGGCGGGACGGCCGAAGGCATCCCGGCCTGGCTGGCGGACCGGCAGGAGGAGATCCCGAAGTTCGGCCCCGAGGGTCTGTGGTTCGTCCATGCGGGCGGGGGCGCCGGAGGGTTCTCGGCGATAATCTCGGGCTGGATCGGTGGTAGGGCCAGCTCGGAGATGACCACCGTGGCGATCGACTGTTAGGGGTGACAGATGACACTATTGCTGGACCCGACCAGCGAGAGAACCACCGGGGAGCGGCTCCTCAGCGCCCGTCCCGCCAACCTGGCGGATGGCGCGGTCGCCCTGCTGGACATCTCCAAGCCTCGCGGTGACGTGTTCATCCAGAGGCTGGACGAACTGCTGACCGGGATGGGGGTGGCAGTGCGGCACTACCGCAAGCCCACCTTCTCCAAGCCGGCGCCGCTCGACCTGCGCCGCCAGATCGCCGCCGAATGCGGGGCGGTGATCGAAGCCCTGGCCGACTGAGGCTCCTGCGCGTCGTGCAGTGTGCATGACATAGTCGATCTGGAGGACCTGGGCTTGCCGGGCGTCTTCGTGGCCTCGGACCGCTTCGCGCAGGCGGCCGACGCTCAGGGCCGGGCCCTGGGAATGCATCCCCGCCGGGTGCTCACCGCCCATCCGATCCAGCAACGTACCGACGAGGAGATGCGGGCTCTGGCCGAGGCGGCCTTGCCGGAAATACTCAGCGCTCTGACCGCTGGACAACCCTCCTAGGTCCGCGGCTCTGCGAGAGCATCGGCAAGGGGATCGGATGCCGGTACTGGTCATCAACTGCGGCAGCTCGTCGATCAAGTACAAGCTGTACGGCAGCGAACCGGAGAACGTCCTGGCGGGCGGGATCATCGAAGGGGTCGGGGAGAAGCGTCATCGACACCACCACGCCGCGGGTGGTCGGGAGTTCACCTCCGAGTTGAACGTCGGCGATTACCGGCAGGGGGTGGCTGCCATCGTGAGGGCCCTGGTCGAGAGGGGGTCCCCGCCACCGATCAGCAACGCGGCGGAGATCGCGGGGGTGGGCCACCGGGTCGTGCATGGAGGCGACCGGTTCTCCGAGTCCGTGGTGATCGACCGCTCGGTCATCGAGGAGGTCGAGTCCCTGGGCGCGCTGGCGCCGCTCCACAACCCGGCCAACCTGGCGGGAATCCGGGCCGCCCGCGACCTGCTTCCGGGAGCGGTGGGGGTGGCGGTGTTCGACACCGCCTTCTTCGCCACCCTCCCTCCCCATGCCTACCGGTACGCGGTGCCCGAGCAGTGGTGGCGGGACTTCGGGGTCAGGCGTTACGGGTTCCACGGGATCAGCCACCGGTACCTGGCCGAGCGGGCCGCTGGCTTGCTGGACAATCCCGGACCCAACCTGGTGACCCTCCATCTCGGCGCCGGCGCATCGGCGTGCGCGATCCGGGACGGGCAGGCTGTGGACACCTCCATGGGGATGACCCCTTTGGAGGGGCTGGTGATGGGTACCCGGAGCGGTGACATCGATCCGGCGGTGGTGTTCCACCTCCTGGAGGCCGGACTGCCCGCATCCGAGATCCGTCGAGGCCTGCTGCGGGAGGGAGGCTTGCTCGGCCTCAGCGGCGTATCGTCCGACTTCCGCCGGGTCGCCCGCCATGCCCGGGCCGGCGACGGAGGCGCCGCCCTGGCCGTGGAGGCCTTCGCCCACCGGGTCCGCCGGTATCTGGGCGCATTCATGGCGCAGGCGGCGCCTTGCGACGGGGTGATCTTCTCCGGCGGCATAGGGGAGAACAGCCAGGAGGTCCGCAGTCTCGTCCTGCTCGGCCTGGAGACGCTGGGTCTGGTGGTGGACCCCGACCGGAACCGCGGCGAGGGGGAGAGGCGCATCTCCACCGACGGGAGCCCTGTGGACATCATGGTGATCCCCACCGACGAGGAGTCCCTGATAGCTACGGACACCGCCCGTCTCGTCAGCGACCACCATTCCTGAGAGGGGCCTCCGAGCGCCGGATCAGCTCGCGGAGGTCGCTCCCAATCCGTGCTCGGCGGCCCACGCATCGAACTCCTCGAGCAGCGACCGGCGCAGGGCGGGTTCGCACAGGGCGGCGGTGAAGCCGTTGCGGGCGATCCGCACGAGGTCCTCGAGGCCGTAACCGAACTCGTCGGCCAGGAGGCGGTACTCGTCGTTCAGCGTGGCGCCGAACAGGGGAGGGCCGTCGCTGTTCAGGGTGAGGGTCAGTCCCATCCCGTCGAGATGGGGGAACGGGTGCAGGGCGATGCGTTCGCACGCGCGGGTTCTCAGGTTGCTGGTGGGGCACACCTCGAGCGGGATGGCCCGGTCTGCCAGCACCGCGAGGAGGTGGGGATCCCTGATCGCCCCGATGCCGTGACCGATGCGGTCCGCTCCCAGAGTCTCGACCGATCCCCGGACATGGTCGGCGGCCCACGGTCGGAGGGACTCCCCGGCGTGGGGCACGCTTCTCAGGCCGGCCCGTTTGGCCTGGCGGAAGGCCGGGGCGAACGGTTCGGGAGGGGCCCTGTCCTCGTCACCTCCGATCCCCAGCCCGATCACTCCGGATTCCTGTCCGGCGAGGGCGTAGCGGAGGGTTGTCTCGGCGGGCGCCGGATCGTATACCCGTTCGGGGCCGGAGAAGCAGAAGTTCCTAGCGATGTCGAATACCCACCGGATCTCAACCCCGAAGTCCGTCCTGACGCTCCGCCGCCCCTCTTCCAGACCGTCGAGGATGTCCCGGAAGGCGAGGCCCTTGTCGAATATGTGGGTGTGGTTGTACGGAGAGACGGTCAGCTCGCGGTAGCGGATGTTCTGCTCGGCCATGTCGGCGCCGGCCTGGTAGGTGACCAGGGCGAAGTCGTCGGGTGTCCGGATCAGGTTCTGGATGGCCTTGATCACCCGTATGAAGTCGGCGAAGTTACGGAACTCGAACCAGTCGGAGAGGCGGTCCGGATCGGTGGTGGGAAGGGTGTGGGCGAGGTCGTGCCGCCCGGCCAGTTCGACGGCGGTGGACGGCTGCGTGGTCGACTCGAGGTGAATATGCAGCTCGGCCTTGGGCATCTCCGCAATCAAGCGGTCGAGGTCGGGGGCAGCCGTTCGCTCGCTCAACGCCTCACGCCACCTACGGAGCGGAGTGCTCCGTGTCGTACCTGGCGACCGCCTCCAGCGCGATTGCGATGGCGTTCTCCCAGGCGTCCACCAGACGCTGGTTGGCGTGCTCTCCCCGGTCGTAGTCGAAGTCGGCCTCCACCAGGCTCCCGGACACGCCGCACACCATCGCCGCATGGGCTCCCCGGAGCTGCGCCACCGTGAGGATGGCCGAGCTCTCCATCTCGATGTTCAACAGTCCGAGCCTCGCATGGCGCTCGATCCACTCGGGCGTCTCCGCGTAGAAGGCGTCGTCACAGGCGCCGAGGCCGATGTGCAGGCCGAAGCCCGACTGCGCCCGCCGCTCGCGGGCCGCCTCGATGAGGGCGTGGACCAGGAAATGGTCTGCTACCGCCGGGTAGGTATCCGGCACGTAGGCCCGGGATGTTCCGTCGTTGCGGAGCACTCCGGTGTTGATGACGATGTCTCCCGTCCTGATACCGGGCTGGATGCCGGCGGTGCTGCCCACCCGGATGAGGTGGGTGGCGCCGGCGTTCACCAGTTCTTCGGCGGCGATGGAGGCGGAAGGGCACCCGACACCGGTTGACGTGGCGCTTATCTCGATGCCTCGGTACCTGCCCGTGATCGTCCGGAACTCCCGGCTGTCCGCCACCGGTTCGACATCGTCGAGGTGGTTTGCGATCCGGTCGACCCGGGCCGGATCCCCCGGCAGGAGGACGTAGCGGCCCACGTCGCCGCGCCTGATCCGGGTGGCGTACTGCCGCGCATCCTTGTCGATGGCCGACTTGTCAAAGGTGCCCATGGCCCGTCCGTCCAACCGGGGTCGAGGTCCGGCGGCAAAGGCTAGTGAGCGATCGGAACCGCCGCCCACTGGATACCTGCTCCCCCCAACCGCGCTCCTCGTACAATCCAGGGGTCATGACCGCACCCGATCCGGACAGCAACGCCTCGAGCCTGACGCTGACCCACTGGGGCGCCTACGAGGTCGAGACCTCCGAGGGCGTTATCCAGGCGGTCAGGCCCTTCGCGCACGATCCCGACCCGTCTCCGATCGGGGGCTCGCTGGCCGACATCGGGCAATGCCGGGTCGGCAGGCCGTCGGTCAGGGAGAGCTGGCTGGAGGCCGGCCCCGGCGCCGCCACTCACCTCCGGGGCAGGGAGCGCTTCGTGGAGGTCGGCTGGGATCAGGCCCTGGACCTGGTAGCCGGTGAGCTCGACCGGGTTAGGGGCGAGCACGGCAACCAGGCCATCTACGCCGGTTCCTACGGGTGGGCCAGCGCCGGGCGCTTCCACCATGCCCAGAGCCAGCTCCACCGCTTCCTGAACTCCATCGGCGGCTACACCTATTCGGTCAACACCTACAGCCTGGCGGCGGCCGAGGTCATCCTTCCGCATGTGGTCGGGGCCCGGTGGTGGGCGCTCGAGAAGGTCCACACCTCGTGGGACGTGATCGCCGCCGAGACCGACCTGATGGTCGCGTTCGGAGGCATTCCGGTGAAGAACAGCCAGGTGGATTACGGCGGGGTGGGACGCCATGAGGTGACGGGCTGGTTGCGGAAGTGCGCCGAGCGGGGCGCCCGCTTCGTGAATGTGTCGCCCATCGACGACGATGTCGTCGACTACGTGGACCCGGAATGGGTACCGATCCGGCCGGGCACCGACGTCGCCCTGATGCTGGCCCTCATCCACACCTTGATCGAGGACGACTCCTACGATCGCGAGTTCGTCCATCGGTACTGCGTGGGCTGGGAAACCCTGGCCGCCTACATCACCGGCGACACCGACGGGATCCCCAAGGACCCGGAATGGGCCGGCTCCATAACCACCATCCCGCCCGACCGGATCCGGTCGCTGGCCAGGTCGCTGGTAGCGGGGCGCACCATGATCAACGCCAGCTGGTCGCTCCAGCGTGCTCGCCATGGCGAGTACGCCATCTGGGCGGCTGTCGCCCTGGCCGCCGCCATCGGGCAGATCGGCCTCCCCGGGGGCGGCTTCGGCATCGGCTACGGGGCGGTGGCGGCGCTCGGCAACGGGTTCGACAAGGCGTGGCTTCCCCGCTTGAAGCCGGGCCGGCCGGCCACCGACTCCTTCATCCCGGTGGCCCGGGTCGCCGACATGCTGGCCGGACCGGGGGGCGAGTACGAGTACGACGGCGATACCCGCACCTATCCCGACATCCGCCTGGTCTACTGGGCGGGCGGCAACCCCTTCCACCACCACCAGGACCTCAACCGCCTCCGGCGGGCCTGGCAGCGTCCCGAAACGGTGATCGTCCACGAGCCCTTCTGGACCGCCACGGCCAAGCACGCCGACATCGTGCTGCCCACCACCACCGCTCTGGAGCGCAACGACATCGGCGGCAAACCCAACGACCCGTATTTCTTCGCGATGAAGAAGGCCATCGAGCCGGTGGGCGGCGCCAGGAACGATCACGACATCCTCCGCGCCCTGGCCGCCCGCCTGGGCACCGGGGATGCGTTCTCGGAGGGCCGGACCGCCGATGGCTGGGTGCGGTTCCTGTACGAGCAATACCGGCGGAACGAACCGGGAAGCCCTACCTTCGAGGAGTTCTGGCAGGCAGGCTTCATCGACCGCGGGTTGGGGGGCGGGGAGCCGAAGCAGGTGATGATGGAGGAGTTTCGCGAGGACCCCGACCGGTATCCGCTGCGGACGCCATCGGGCCGGATCGAGCTCTACTCGGAACGGATCGCCGCCTTCGGATACGAGGACTGCCCGCCGCATCCGGCCTGGATGCCTCCAGGCGAGTGGCTCGGAGAGGCGGCCGCCGAGGCCGATCTGCATCTGATCTCCAACCAGCCCTCCACCAGGCTCCACAGCCAACTGGACCACGGCTCGAACAGCCGTCGCGAAAAGGTCGCAGGCCTGGAGCGGCTCAGGATGCATCCTGACGATGCTGCCCGGCGGGGTATCGAGGATGGCGACGTGGTCCGCCTCTTCAACGAGCGGGGTGCCTGCCTGGCCGGAGTGACGATCACGGACCGGATCCGGCGCAGGGTGGTCCAGCTGGCGACCGGGGCCTGGTACTCGCCGGGCGCCGGAAACGACCTGGAGGGCACCTGCCTGCACGGGAACCCCAACGTGCTCACAGCCGATGTCGGGACCTCGAGCCTGGCCCAGGGACCGTCCGCCCAGACCTGCCTGGTGCGGGTGGAGCGGTGGCCGGGAGCGGCCCCGGCCCATCGTGCCTTCGACCCTCCCGAGATCCTGACCGTAGACCGGTGAGTCGAGCGGTACCGGGGAGAAAGCAGAGGAGGTTGCCTTCTCCCCGGCCTCCTATCCCGCGATGAACCCCTCGAGAGCCTCGCGGGCGGTCTCATCCCGCATCTGGCGGGGCGGCGACTTCATGAAGTAGGCGCTGGCCTCGTAGAGCGGGCCGGCGATACCTCGGTCCAGGCCGATCTTGGCGCAGCGCAGGGCGTCGATTACCACCCCGGCCGAGTTGGGGCTGTCCCACACCTCCAGCTTCACCTCGGCGTTGAGGGGGGTGTTCCCGAAGGCGGTCCCCTCGAGCCGGATGTGCGCCCACTTGCGGTCGGTGAGCCAGGGCACGTGATCCGAGGGGCCCACGTGGATGTCCTCGACGGGCAGCCGGGTTTCCATCTGGCTGGTGACCGCCTTGGTCTTGGACTCCTTCTTCGAGACGAGGCGGCTCCGCTCCAACATGTTGAGGAAGTCGGTGTTCCCGCCGAAATTGAGCTGGTAGGTCCGGTCCACCTTCACTCCCCGATCCTGGAACAGGTTGACGAGGGTGCGGTGGAGGATGGTGGCGCCGACCTGCGACTTGATGTCGTCGCCCACGATCGGCAGTCCGGCCCGGCGGAAGCGTTCCGCCCATTCCTCGGTGCGGGCGATGAATACCGGGATGCAGTTGACGAAGGCACAGCCGGCCTCCAGGGCCTGGCGGGCATAGAACTCGGTGGCGTGCTGCGATCCGACCGGCAGGTAGGAGACCACCACGTCGGCGCGGGCCCTGCGTAGCTCCGCGGCCACATCGACCTCGACCGCCGCCGATTCCTCCACCACGCCGGTCAGGTAGGCGCCGATCCCGTCCAGGGTCGGTCCACGTCGCACGGTCACGTCCAGATGGGGGACGTCGGCGAAGGCGACGGTGTTGTTCTCTCCCGCCGAGATCGCCTTGGACAGGTCCTGGCCCACCTTGGCGGCATCCACATCGAACGCGGCCACGAACCGGATGTCGTCGATGCTGTAGTCGCCGAGCACCGGATGCATCAGACCCGGAATGGTCTCGTCCGCGGCCGCGTCGCGGTAGAACTCTACACCCTGAACCAGCGATGACGCACAGTTCCCTACCCCGACGATTGCTACCCGTATCTCGCTCACTCTTGCGTCCTCTCGGTTCGGATAGGCCGAGTCTGGCTCCTGTATCTATTCAGTCAAATAGATAGGGCTGCTATAATCCATCGAGAATATTTATGGATATTGCGTCCTTGAACTTCCGGAGCTTGTACTACCTCCAGGCGGTGGAACGTCATGGAACGTTCACCGAGGCGGCTTGGGAGCTGGGAATCAGCCAGCCCGCCCTCTCCCATTCGCTGGCCGAGCTCTCCAGACGGCTCGGGGTACCCCTGTTCAGGAAGGACGGCCGGAGACGGGTGCTCACCGAGGCCGGGCAGAGGGTGGTGCGCTACGCAGACCGGGTGATCGGCCAGACCGGTGACCTGGTCCGATGGCTGGACAGCTGGCAACGCGGAGAGGTCGGTTCCCTTCGGGTGGGGCTGATCGACACCGTCGGTCTCTACACCCTCCCGTCGGGCCTGGCCCGTTGGCAGCAGGAGTTGCCGGAGATCGATCTCCAGCTGGTGGTGGCCGAGTCCGAGGAGGTCCTGGCGATGCTCGACCGCTACGAGGTGGATCTGGCCCTGGTGGTCGGCCCGTCCGGGTCTCGTTACAACTCGGAGGCGATCGCCACCGAGAGGATGCATGTCTACTCCTGGCCGGACGACCCCGCCGGCACTTCGATCTCAGGCTCGGAGGTCGCCACACCTGCGGGCTGGGCGCTTTACCCGGCCTCCTCTCGCACCCGGTTGCTCATCGACCAGGGCCTGGCGCAACTGGGCATCCATCCCGAGGTGGCTCTCGAGTCGGCTCACCCCACCGTGCTCCGCCAGATGGCGGTCCTCGGCTACGCCCGGACAGTGCTACCCCAACAGGTGGCGACGGCTGGTGAGGATTCGGACCTGAGGGAAGGACCGCTGGTGGCGCTGCGCCTGATCGAGGCGGTATGGAGGTCCGGCGAGGATCTCGACCCGCGAGCGGCGCGCCTGATCGAGTTCGTCAAGGAGGAGAACCCGGCCGGCGGGAGATGAGCCTGAGGTTCGGTGCGTCACCGGTGGTGCGGCGTTCCTGAGGCTCAGGGCACCATATATGCGGTGTTCTCTGCCTCAAGAACGCACCGAGGTCTCGAACTCGCGAAAAACCGGTGCTCCGCACCGGGCCCCTCCCCCACCGCCACCCATCCTGTTGGAGCGTGGTCGGCCATGCCCGGCTGGATGCCGGGAAACGGCTGTCGCTCCATGAAGGCTCGTATGTTCCCTCGGGCCGGCCCCTCCGATCGGTCTTACCTCATCGGCCGGTACGGGTGCTTGGCGATATACAAGGTAGAGAGAGGGTGTGACAGATCCGGCCTTCGCCGGCAGAACGCGAAAAAACGAGGGCTGTCCGGGACTGCGAGCGGAGCGGCGACGGGTTGCGGTTCGCGGCATCGGGATCGCCGGGGACGGAGACGCGGACCCGCTTCCCGGGAGGCCAATCCCCGGGGGTGGCTAGCCGCCGGTGGTGAGGTCCAGGAGCCGGGCGAAGCGCTTGCGGGCGGCGATCAGGGCGATCAGGGTGACCAGGAAGGGCATGGCATCGGTGATCTGGACCGGGAGCCCGTTGCCCTGGAGCCGGAACCCGAGGCCCTCGGCGAAGGCGAAGAGCAGGCTGGCGCCGAACACGGCGAACGGATGGGCCCGGCCCAGCATGACTGCAACCACGGCCACCCAGCCCCGCCCGCTCGACATGCCCTCGGTGAACAGCACCAGGTTGCCGAGCGCCAGCTGCGCTCCGGCCAGACCCGACAGGACACCCGAGGCGATCACCGCCCCGTACTTGTAGGCCGTCGGACTGACCCCGAGCGACTCTGCTGCCAGAGGACGCTCGCCCACCCCCCGGAGGCGCAGGCCCACCGGGGTGCGGAACAGGATCAACCAGATGCCGGGCACTAAGAGAAAGGCCAGGTAGCCGAGGATGGTCTGGTCGAAGAGCACCGGACCGACCCATGGGATGTCGGACAGTACGGGAACGGGCAGCCGATCGAGCCCATCGATGCGCTCGTGGCGGAAGGTGCCGCGCACGCCGAAGATCTGGGGAAGGAGGAAGCCGGTGAGGCCGAGCGCCATCAGGTTCAGGGCGATGCCGAGGACGATCGGGTCGCCCCGCCGGCTGACCGTGCCGAAGGCCAGCATGAGCGATACGAGCACACCCGCGGCGACCCCGAACAGCACGCCCAGCCCGCTGTAGACGGCCAGATAGGAACCGGCCACCGCCGCGAAGGCGCCGGCCAGCATCATGCCCTCCATGGCGATCTGGAACACGCCTGCCCGTTCGCAGATCATCCCTCCGAGGGCGGCCAGCAGGATCGGCACCATCGCTCTGACCACGGACTCCAGCAGGGCTGCGTCGAACAGCTGCTCGAACATCACACCTCTCCCACCGCGGCCGGTTCGAGCTCGCCTTCGCTCGGAGCGGTGCGCTGGCGCTTGAACCAACCGAAGGTGAGGCGGCTCGCCACCGCCACGATCACCAGCGCCTGGAGCACCTGGGACAGGCGCCACGACACGTCGGCGTTGCGCTGCATGGCCAGGCCGCCGATCTGGAGGCCCGAGAACAGGAACCCGGCAACCAGGATCATCAGTGGATGGTTGGCGGCCAGAAGGGCGACCAGCAGGCCGGTCCAGGCCAGCCCGCTCACCACCAACTCCCCGTCGATGAACCGGTAAGCGTCGCCGATGATCATGTGGGTCCCGATGATCCCTCCGATGGCCCCGGCCACGACCATCACTCCAACGGTCTGGCGCTCCACCTGGATCCCCCCGTACCGGGCGAAACGCCCGTTCAACCCGGCCATCTGCGTCTCGTAACCCGACACGGTGCGTCCATAGACCACCCAGGCGGCCGCTACCAGCACGATGACGAGTGCCAGCGAGAGGCTCACCCCCCCGAAGATCGGCAGTCTCGGCATGCGGGCCATCTCGGGCACCTGCCGGGTGGAGGTCAAGGTCACCGAGTCGTCCAGGAAATGGAAGCGCACGAGGTATCCGGTGATGGCTCGGGCGACGTAGTTGAGCAGCAGGCTGGTGATCAGGATCGGCAGGCGGAGCCGGGTCTGGCCGAAGGCGGGCAGCATCGCCCATGCCGCCCCCGCCACGCCCCCCGCGAGCATGGCCAGCGGTATGACCAGCTCCCCGGGCCCGGGCGTGTAGATCGCCACCAGGGCGCCGGCCAGGCCGCCCACCACCATCTGGCCCTCCCCGCCGAGGTTGATGACCCCGGATCGGAATGCGACCGACACGGCAAGCGCCATGCCGATGATCGGAACGGCCCTACCCAGCGTGTTACGGAGCCCCGAACCGGTTACCGCCCCGTTCAACATCTCGCTGTAGGCGAACCCGGGATCGCGCCCGGTGAGGTAGACGATGAGCCATCCCAGAGCAAAGGCGAGGACGAGCGAGAAGACGACCGGATGGGATAGCGCCGCGCCGACCCTCGAGGCGAGGGGCGATCGCTGGGCCGTGACCTGTTCAGCCATCCGGACCGTCCTCGCGCGCCCCGGTCATGTACAGGCCGAGTCCGGCTTCGGTGACCTTGGACGGGTCCAGATCGGCGACAATCCGGCCGTCGAACATGACCAGTATGCGGCTGCTCAGGGCGAGGATCTCGGACAGCTCGGCGGACACCATCAACACCGCGCCCCCGCCGTCGCGAAACCGGACCAGGCGGTCGTGGATGAACTCGATCGCGGCTATGTCGAGTCCCCGGGTCGGCTGCTCGGCGATCAGCAGGGGCGCTCCATGGGACATCTCTCTCGCTACCACTACCTTCTGGAGGTTCCCGCCCGACAGCGTGGACACGGGGGCGCCGATCGGGCCGGATCGGATGCCGTAGGTCTTGATCAGGCTGCGGGCGTGGTCGCGGATCGCCGACAGGTTGAACCAGCCCTTGCGTTGGAACGCCGGGTCCCGCTGGTGGCCCACCAGCAGGTTGGCCCAGACCGATGCCCGGTGGCTGGTTCCGACCCCGTGGCGGTCCTCCGGTACGTACGCCATGCCCGCTGAACGGCGGGTCGACACTTCGGCGTTGGTGATATCCGCGCCGTTGAGGCTGATCGAGCCCCCGTCCGGCGGGCGGAGACCGGCCACCGTTTCGATCAGCTCGTTCTGGCCGTTGCCGGCGATGCCGGCTATCCCGACTATCTCACCGGAGCGGACTTCGAAGCTCGCCTCCCGGAAGGCCGAACGTCCGTGTTCGCCGGTCGCGCTCAGGCGCGACACCTCCAGCACCGCCTCGCCCGGCTGGTGGGCGGGTGCCCGCCGGTCCAGATCGACATCGCGTCCGGTCATGTGCCGGGCGATCTCCTCCGGGTCCGTGTCGGCGGTGATGAGGTCGGCCACCGACCTCCCGTCGCGGAGTACCGTGACCCGATCGGAAAGGGACATCACCTCGCCGAGCTTGTGGGTGATGAAAAGGATCGTGCGTCCGGTGTCCCGCAGGCGCCTGATCACCTCGAAGAGCTTGTCCCGTTCCTGGGGGGTCAGTACCGCGGTGGGCTCGTCCAGGATCAGTATCTGAGCGTCCCGGTAGAGGGCCTTGAGGATCTCCACCCGCTGCAGCACCCCGACCGGGAGCGTCTCGATAACGGCGGAGGGGTCCACCGCCAACCCGTACCGCTCGGCCACATCTCCCACCTGCCGGATGCTCTCGGACCGGTTCACCAGGCCGCGGCGGGTGGGTTCTTCCCGGAAGACCACGTTGTCCGCCACCGTCAGCGTGGGGAAGAGCCTGAACGCCTGGTGCACCATTCCGAGGCCGGCGCGGATCGCGTCCAGAGCGGACGAGAACCGCACCGGCTCTCCGCGCACCCGGATCTCTCCGGCATCCGCCGGGAACAGGCCGAACAGGATCGACATGAGGGTTGTCTTCCCCGCCCCGTTCTCGCCGACAACCGCGTGGATCTCCCCGGTTCGCACCGTCATGTCGATGGCGTCGTTGGCGAGCACGCCGGGGAATCGCTTGGTGATTCCCCGGAGCTCGAGCGCCGGCGTCACAGCCGTTCAGGCATTGCTGCGGAGTGGATCAGCCGAACAGCGGATCGTTCACGACGATCGAGCCGTCGATGATCCCGTCGGCGATTGCTCGCACCTCCTCGATGATGTCGGGATGGTCGGCTATGACACACTCGCTCGTGGGGAGATCAGGATGCAGCGCCATGACGCCCGTGCCGCCCTCGGCAAGGCCGAACGACACTACCGGTCCGGCGGTCCCGTCCAGGACCTGCTCGATGAGCTGCTCGACCACCGCATCGACCAACTTGAGGTTGTTGTCGACAATGCGGCCGGGTGCGCTCGGGCACTCGTTCACATCCACTCCGTAGGACAGGAAGTCGGCTTCCTCCGCCGCCTCGAACACGCCGCCGTTGGAACCGGCGCCGACCGCGAAGATGTGGTCGAGCCCCTGCGCGGCCAGCGAGAGGGCCAGCTCCTTGGCTCGGGCCGGGTCGGAGAACGGGTTGTCCCCGGCGATGAACACCGCCGAGTTCTCGATCGAGGAGTCCACCGACTGGGCGCCCTCCGCGAAGCTCTGCCACCAGCGCTTGAAGAAGGGGATGTCGAGGGCTACGACGGAGCCGATCTGCTTGGCCTCCGAGAGATGGCCGGCCATCACCCCGAGCAGGTAGGCCCCTTCATGCTCGCGGAAGACACCGCAATGCAGGTTGGGCGCCGGCTCGTCCGGGCAGGCGTCGATGATGATGAACTTCTGGTCCGGGTTGGCCTTGGAGTACTCGTCGGCCATCTCCACCAGCGTGAAGGTGGTGAGGACGACGATGTCGGGCGCCTCGTCGATCGCGGCCTCGATGTTGGCTCGCCGCGTCGAGTCGTCAACCGACTCGAAGGTCTTCCATGTACCGCCTCTGCGGTCGGCCACCCGCTGCGTGCCCACCTCTCCGAGGATCAGGAAGTTGTTGACTCCCAACGGGTTGGGGCTGACGTAGATCAGGCTGATCGGATCCTCGGGCGCCATCGTGGTGGTCGGCGCTGCTGTGGTGGCGGGCGCTGCTGTGGTGGCGGGCGCGGCGGTGGTCGCGGGCGCGTCGTCGCCGGAGTCTCCGCACGCGGCGCCCACTACGGCAAGCGCCAGTACGAGTACTAGCGTCTTCAAGGGCCTGGTCATAAGGGTCTCCTCCCTCCAAGCGGATGTACCGCTTGCGTGTCTGTCATTGTGATGGACTCTCGGCGGCCCGCCGGCGAAGGTGCCCGAGGGGCACTGACCGGAGGCTATCACCTCGGTCGAGCCTGACCACCCGCCGATCGGTGACTATTGCGGTGATCAGGTCGGACGGAGTGATGTCGAAGGCGGGGTTGGCGGCGTCGGTATTCGCCGGCGCGGTGGCGCGGTCACGGACGGACACCACTTCGGTGGCGTCCCGGTCCTCGATGGGGATGGCATCACCTCCGGGGGTGTCCATGTCCACGGTCGACTCCGGTGCGACCACGATGAAGGGGACCCCGGCGTAGCGGGCGCCGAGGGCCAGGGAGAAGGTTCCGATCTTGTTGGCCGTGTCCCCGTTGGCGGCGACCCGGTCGGCGCCGGTGAGCACCACGTCGGCCTGGCGCCGGGCCAGCATGAAGTTGGCGGCCGAGTCGACCAGGAGCCGGTGGGGAGCGCCCATGCGGGCCAGTTCCCAGGCGGTGAGGCGGGCACCCTGGAGGAGCGGTCGGGTCTCCAACGCGAGCGCCTCCGCCAGCGTGCCCCGCTCGTGCAAGGTTTGGATGACCGCCAGGGCGGTTCCACGCTCGATGGTCGCCAACCCCCCGGTATTGCATATCGTCATGGCGCGGGCCGTCGCCCGTTCGCTCACCAGCTCCGTCACCAGATCGGCCCCGTACTCGCCCATGGACACGGAAGCCGCGATCTCCTCGTCCCGGATGGCGAGGGCCTCGGCCAGCACCTGGTCCAGACCCTGGCCGGCGAGGGGGGCCACCCTGTCCACCATCCTGGCCAGGTTCACTGCGGTGGGTCGGGCTTCCCGCAGGGAGCGGATCGCCCGGTCGAAGTCGGGTCCTGAGGTCCCGTGGGCCTGGATGGCCAGCGCCACCCCGAGGGCCCCGGCCACGCCGATGGCGGGGGCACCCCGCACCGACAGGCGGCGGATGGCGGCCACCATGTCGGGGACCGACTCGATCCGCATCACCTCGTACCGGTCGGGGAGCCTGGTCTGGTCGACCATCGAGACCCCGCCGTCGATCCAGTCCAGCGGGCGATCACCGAGTTGCTGCATAACCTTTATGCTACAAGCTCACCAGTTACCTCGACAGGGGCGAGTAATGGACCGTTACCAGGCAGACTTGCTGATCACCATGTCCGAAGGCGGTACCCCCATCTCGGGAGGCGTGGTGGATGTGGAGGCGGGACGGGTGGTCTGGGCCGGCGCCGCCTCGGAGGCGCCCGAACGGGCCGGGGCTCCCGTACATCGGATCGACGGCATCCTGATGCCCGGATTCGTCAACCTCCACGCCCATACCCCGATGATCCTGCTGCGCGGCGCCGGAGAGGGCCTGCCCGTGGATCGGTGGCTCCACGAGGTCATGTGGCCTCGCGAGGGGCGTCTGACCCCCGAAGACGTGCGTACGGGCATGCTGATGGGCGCGGCCGAACTCCTCTCCAACGGCATCACCACCTCGTCGGAGATGTACTTCTTCGGGGATTCGGTCGCTAGCGGTGCCGCCGAGGCGGGACTCCGGTGCGTGGTGGCCGCTCCGGTGATCGAGGATGCCCAGTTGGGCCGGATGGGCCCCTGGCAGGAACAGCTGGAGGAGATGGTCGCCACCCGGGACCGGTGGGCGTCGAACGAGCTGATCGAGGTGGGCCTCGGTCCCCACGCCGCCTGGTCGGTGTCGAGGGAATGCCTGGAGATGGTGGCCCGGATCGCCCGCGAGCGCGGCATGCTGGTCCACATCCATGTGGCCGAGCAACAGTGGGAGGACGCGGCGGTGCGGGAGCTGGCCGGCGGCCTACCGGCGCCCGCCTACCTGGAGTCGCTCGGCATGCTGGAGGCCAGGGTGCTGGCCGCCCACGGGGTGTGGCTATCGGACGAGGACATGGAGGTCTTCGGCCGCCACGGGGTCGGGGTGGCCCACTGCCCGTGTTCCAACTCGAAGCACGGCTCGGGCCTGGCCAGGGTCCACGACATGATGGCGGCCGGCATCAAGGTGGGAATCGGCACCGACGGTCCCGCCTCGCACCACCGGCTGGACCTGTTCGAGGAGATGCGTACCGCCATCCGCCTGGCCCGGGTTCACCGGGGGGACGCCGCCTTCTTCCCTCCCCACGAGGCGCTCCACATGACCACGGCCGGGGCCGCCGACGCCATCGGCCGCTCCGACCTGGGCCGGATCGAGCCGGGTTCCCGGGCCGACATGGTGCAGCTCTCGCCGTCGGAGTCGGCACTGCATCCGGTGGTGCCGGACGAGGACGACCCGGTGTCGCGCCTGGTGTGGTCAGGGTCGCCTCGGGCGGTCCGCTCGGTCTGGGTGGGCGGGGAGCAGGTGGTCGACGATGGCCGGGTGCTCACCGTGGATGTCGACGAAGTGAGGACGGAGGCGACCGAGCGCGCCCGGCGGCTGGCGGAGTGACCGGCCCTGAAATAGCCGAGCTGCTGGGCCTGGCCCCATTGCCCTCCGAGGGGGGAATGTGGTCACAAACCTGGCGGGACGAGAACGGCACCGCCATCTACTACCTGATGCAGCCGGGCGACTTCTCGGCGCTGCATCGTCTGGACGGGCCGGAGCTCTGGCATCACTATGCGGGCAATCCGGTGGAGATGCTCCTCCTGGAACCCGGCGTGGGAGCGAGACGGCTGCTGCTCGGGGACGACCTCGCGGCGGGGGAGCGTCCTTTCGTGGCGGTTCCGGGAGGGGTGTGGATGGGCGCCGCCACCACCGGAGACTGGTCGCTGGTGGGAACTACCATGGCGCCGCCCTACCGTGAGGAGGGATTCGAGTTGGGGAGCCTCGCCGAGTTGGTCGACCTGTATCCGGACGCCGCCGATCTCATCGCCCGCTATGTCAGGGACTAACCCGGGCGGGCCGGCGCCGGGTCGCCTGCGTGCGCCTGCCGAGTTGATCGCCTTGGACGGCCGGGTTGTCGTGGTGACCGGCGCAGGGGGCAACATCGGGGCCGGGATCGCCGCGAGGATGGCCGCAGCCGGCGCCACGGTGGTCTCCCACACGAGGTCGTCGCCGGCCGAGCCCATCACCGGCCGCTCGGGACGGCCCGGGCTGGTGGTGACCGCAGATCTGACCGATACAGACGGACCCCGGCGCCTTGTCGACGCGGCCCTGGAGCATTACGGCCGGCTGGACGGCCTCGTCAACAACGCCGGCATCCAGACCGTGGTCGGCTTCGCCGAGCTCACCGATTCCGAATGGTCCGAGATGATCGGCACCAACCTCACCGCCACCCATCGGCTGACCCAGGTGGCTGCGGCCGCGATGTCCGCCCAGGAGTCGGGAGGTGCGATCGTCCACATCTCCTCCATCGAGGGGAGCTACCCGGCGCCCGGTCACGGGCACTACTCGGTTTCCAAGGCCGGGATGATCATGCATGCCCGGGCCGCGGCTCAGACCTACGGGAGTGCGGGGGTCCGGGTCAACGTGGTATCTCCCGGCCTGATCTCCCGCCCCGGTATCGAGCACGCCTGGCCCGAAGGGGTCGGGCGCTGGGGGAAGGCCTGCCCGCTGGGGCGCCTGGGCACTCCCGAGGACATCGGGGACGCCTGCGTGTTCCTCTGCTCCGACCTGGCCCGATGGATCACCGGGGCGGAGTTGGTGGTGGACGGCGGCGTGATGAGCAATCCCACGTGGTGAGGCCGATCCCGTGAGCGCGACCGGCCTGGAGGGGCGCGTCTACCTGGTGACCGGCGCGGCCGGCGGGATCGGGGAGGGGATCGCCCGAGCCGTTCTCGAAGCAGGCGGGATGGCGGCCCTGGTGGACATCGACCCCGACGGCGCCAGGGCGACGGCCCGCCGGGTCGGGCCGACCGGTGCATCGGCCGCCGCCTTCAGGGCCGACGTGTCCGATGCGGGCGAGGTCGAGCGGGCCGTGGAGGCCGCGGTGCGGCACTTCGGCCGTATCGACGGCGCGGTCAACAACGCCGGGGTGGTGACGCTGGACGAGGCCTGGGATGCGACCGGTCCGGATTGGAACCGCCAACTCGAGATCAACGTCACCGGGTCGTTCCTGGTCGCCCAGGCCGTCGGCAAGCGGCTCAAGGCCTCCGGCGGGGGCAGCATCGTCAACGTGGCGTCCAACTGCGGCAAGGTCGGCTACCGCAACATGGCCGCCTACAACGCTTCCAAGTCGGCTGTCCTGGGCCTCACCCGGTCCCTCTCAATGGAATGGGCCGAGCACGGGATCAACGTCAACGCGGTCTGCCCGGGCGGGGTCGACACCCCCATGCTGGCGGGTGTGGCCGAGTGGCTCTCGCCCCGGCTCGACATCCCCGCCGGCGAGCTCCTGGGATCGATGGGCCCGGCGCAATTGGGCAGGCGCATCACCCCGGTGGAGGTGGGCCGGGTGATCGCCTTCCTGCTGTCGGACGCGGCGCACATAATCCGGGGACAGGCCATCAACGTGGACGGCGGCGACACCTGGTACTGACGGCTTGCCCGGCATCGACCCGTCGGCGGGAAGGGCGGTACAGTTGAACTCCATGGCAGGCGCTCTCACAGCCGTGGCGCGGGTGCGGGCCGTTCCCGGATCGGAGGAGACCGTGCGGGACGCGCTCATCGCGATGGTCGCGCCCACCCGTGAGGAGGAGGGTTGCCTCGACTACCGGCTACATGTGGTCGACAGCGATCCCGGCCTCTTCTACTTCGTCGCCCTCTGGCGGAGCGAGGCCGACCTCGACGCCCACCTCGACGAACCCCACATCGCCGATGGCCTGGCTGCCATCGCGGACCATACAGAGCACGTGGTGGTCAGCCGGATGACCCGCATCGCCTGACCTGCGACTGGTCTCTAGTCTTGCCTCCGCACGGCCTGGGAGAATCTGATGGAAGACAGGTGGGACGACGCTGAGGCGGCGGCATTCGAGGGGCCGCTGGGCGAGTGCGTCTACGGATCCCGCCTGCTGGGGAGCGACCCCTTCCTCGTGCTGCACGGCGGCGGCAACACATCCGTGAAGGCGCCGTTTCGCGACATAACCGGGCGCACCATCGACGCCCTGTACGTGAAGGGTTCGGGGTGGGACCTGGCCACCATCGAGGCGCCGGGGTTCACCCCCCTTCCCATCGACCGGCTCCACGACCTGCTGGCGCTCGACCGGCTCTCCGATCCGGACATGATGCGGGAGCTGTCCGCCGCCCGCCTCGACCCGGCCGCCCCGCAACCCTCGGTGGAGACCCTGCTGCACGCCTTCCTGCCCTACCCGGCCGTCCAGCACAGCCATGCGGACGCGATCGTCACCCTCACCAACCTGGCTGACGGGGAGGAGCGCATCAGGGAGGTGTTCGGGAGGGACGTGCTGGTCGTGCCCTACATCATGCCCGGCTTCGACCTGGCCCGGCTGGTGGTGGAGATCTGGCGGGATCACCACCACGCGGGCGCCGTCGGGATGGTGCTACTCAACCACGGCCTGTTCACCCACGGCGCAACCACCAGGGAGGCCTACGGCCGCCATATCGAGCTGATTTCCAGGGCCGAGGAGTGGCTCGACGCCCGCGCTCCGGCGGCGTCCGCCCGGGATCGGGCGGCTCTCCCCCCGGTGGCGCCCGTCGCGCTGGCGCGGCTCCGCGGCCGTATCTCGGCGGCAGCGGGCAAGCCGATGATCATGACCCGCCATGCGAACGCCGCCGCCGCCCGCTTCGTGGGCCGATCCGACCTCGGGAGCCTGGCGAACCGGGGCCCGCTCACTCCCGACCACGTCATCCGTACCAAGCGGTTCCCCATGGTGGGCACCGATGTGGGCGCCTACGTGGACGGCTATCGCCGCTACTTCGATGAGAACCGGAGCCGCTCCCGGACCGAGCTGACCATGCTCGATCCGGCGCCCCGGGTGGTGGTGGACCCGGAGTTGGGCCTGCTGACCGCGGGCGAGACCGCCAAGGCGTCAGGGATCGCCGCCGACATCTACCACCACACCATGGCCGTCCTGGAACGTTCCGAGGACCACCTGGGCGGGTACGTGGCCCTGGAAGCGGGCCATCTGTTCGACTGCGAGTACTGGGACCTGGAGCAGGCCAAGCTGCGCCGGGCGGGCCGGCCTCCGGAATTCACCGGCATGGTGGCGGTGGTCACCGGAGCGGCTTCGGGCATCGGCCGGGCCTGCGCCGCAGCCCTGCTGGCGAAAGGGTGCTCGGTGGTCGGTCTGGACCGTGACGGGGCGGTTGCGGGCGCCTTCGACGGCCCGGCCTGGCTGGGGATGACGGTTGACGTGACCGATGGCCCCGCCCAGCAGGCAGCTATAGACGCGGCGGTGGAGCGGTTCGGAGGCATCGACATCGTGGTGCCGGCGGCCGGGGTGTTCGGCGAGGCACAGCCGGTCAGCGAGCTGGACGAGGACCGGTGGCGGGCGACAATGTCCGTCAACGCCGACGCGGTGGCCGCCCTCCTCGCTGCGGTCCATCCCTTCCTGGCCTGCTCTCCGGCGGGGGGCCGGGTGGTGGTGATAGCGTCCAAGAACGTGGCCGCCCCTGGCCGCAGCGCGGCCGCCTACTCAGCCTCCAAGGCGGCCGTCACCCAGCTGGCCCGCGTGGCGGCCCTCGAGTGGGCCGATGACGGCATCCGGGTCAACCTGGTCCACCCGGACGGGGTGTTCGACACGGGCCTCTGGGACGAGGACCTGATCGCCGATCGGGCCGCCGCCTACGGGCTCACAGAGGGGGAGTACCGGACCCGGAACCTGCTGTCCGCCGAGGTGACCTCAGAAGCGGTAGCCAGGGTGGTGATCGAGTTGTGCGGGGACGCCTTCGCGGTGACCACGGGAGCGCAGATCCCCGTGGACGGCGGCAACGAACGGGTGGTCTGACTCCGCAAGAGGCCATGGCTCCCGGAATCCATCTGAAGGACCGAGACCTGTCGCGGCGGATGGGAGCTGCTCCATACGAACGGTGCCTTGATAGCAACCGCCGACTTACCGGCGGTCGGGATTACCGATAGTCTGTCAATCGAGGAGGTGCTTGTATGGCCGAACTAACCCCGATCCTCCGGGTGGACCCGGATGAAATGCCCGACCGAGCGCTGGTGATGGGTGATCCGGCCCGGGCCGAACTGGCCTCCCGGCACCTCGAGGATCGCCGCCAACTGGGCAGCTTCCGGGAGTACGTGACATACGGCGGGACCCACAAGGGCGTCGAGGTAGCCGTGACGTCTCACGGGGTGGGATCGCCGGGAGCGGTCATCGTGTTCGAGGAATTGAGCCGCGCCGGCGTCCGCCGGATCATCCGGACCGGAACCTGCGGGGGTCTTGCCGCCGAGGTCCAGGACGGCGATCTGGTCATCGTCACCGGCGCCATCCGCGCCGACGGCGTCACCGACGCCCTGGTCCCCCCGCCATTCCCCGCTCTCGCTTCGGTCGACGTCGTCACTGCGATCCGCCGGGCGGTGGCCTCCACCGGGCACCGCTCCCACGAGGGCGTGGTCCTCACCCACGCGCTGTTCTATCCGGGCGACGTGCTCGGCGGCGACCTTGAGTTCTGGCACCGGGCGGGCGCCATCGCGGTCGAGATGGAGTGCGCCGCCCTGTTCGTCAGCGGCTCGCTCAACGCGGTGACCACCGGCGCCGTGCTGGCGGCAGACGGCAATCCCTTGCACGGGGAACAGGGTGGTTACGATCCCCACCGCCAGGTGGTCTACGACTCGGTGGAGGCGATGATCGGCATCGGACTGGATGCCCTCATCGACGGATGACCGATCGTCCGGTCGGGGATAACGAGGTGGTCATGGGTGATCTGTACGAGCGTCTTACCGGGGCGGCGGAGGTACTCAACCGGCTCACCGGGCGCGACGGCCACGATGTGGTGGCAGTCCTGGGCTCCGGTCTCGGCGGCTATCCCGACACCCTCGACGGAGCGGTGGCGGTCCCGTACTCGGAGATACCGGGCTTCCCACGACCCTCGGCGCCCGGCCATGCCGGCACGGCCTACTCCCTCGAGATGGGTGGCAACCGGGTGTTGCTCTACTCGGGCCGGATCCATCACTACGAGGGTTACAGCCCGGCCGAGATCGTCTTCCCGGTGCGAGCTGCCATCATGTCCGGCGCCCGCAAGGTGGTGCTGACCAACGCCTCGGGCGGGTGCACTCCCGGCATCGATCCGGGTGACCTCGTCCTCCTCACCGACCACATCAACCTGCCCGGCCTCAGTCCCTTGCGGGGAGACAACGATGAGCGCCTGGGAACTCGATTCCCGGACATGACCGACGTGTACTCCCCGGCGCTCCGCCGGAAGGCCACCGACGCCGCCGCCTCGGTGGGGATTTCCTTGCATGAAGGCGTCTACATGTGGTGGCGCGGGCCGATGTTCGAGACGCCGGCCGAGATCAGGATGGCCATCGCTCTGGGCGCTGACCTGATCGGAATGTCCACCGTGCCCGAAGCCATCGCCGCTCGACACATGGGTGCGGAGGTGCTGGGGATATCGCTGTGCACCAACCGGGCCGCCGGGCTGGCCGGTCGCAAGATCACCGGCGAGGAGGTCATCGAGACCGCAGGCAGGGCGGCGGGAAGGCTCCGGGCGCTCTTCGACGCCCTCCTCCCGAGGTTGTAAAGGTGCTGACCGGTCGTCATCGCTCAGCGCCCGCCTGACGACGGTCATCCCGCGGCATGAACCGGAGCGGTCTGAAGGAGCGGATCGTCGACCTGGTCCGGCGCGAGGGGCCGATCCCCTTCGACCGCTTCATGGAGATGGCGCTCTATGACCCCGACGGCGGGTTCTTCGGCTCGGGGCCGCTGCGTTCGCAGGCCGAGGGGGACTTCCTGACCAGTCCGGAGACGAGCGGCGAGTTCGGCGCCACGCTGGCCCGCTTCGCGGAGAGTGAGTTTCGGAGGCTGGGCCGCCCGGCCGGGTTCACCCTGCTGGAGGTGGGCGCGGGGTCGGGCGCGTTGCTCTCGCCCCTCCTCACTGCATTGGATTGGACACCCCGCACCGTGGCGCTGGAGGCCTCTCCCGCCGCCCGAGAGGCCCTCCGCCAGGCACTCCCGGCTGTAGAGGTCGCATCGGACCATCGGGATCTGGATCGTTTCCGGGGAGTGGTCATCGCCAACGAGGTCGTGGACAACCTGCCCGTGGCAATTGCGGTGCGGGCTGAGGAAGGGGGCTGGGCGGAGCGCCGGGTCTGGAGCGACGGCGCCGATCTGGTTCTGGTGGAGGCGCCGGTCCGTTCCGAGGTGCTGGCCTGGCTGAAGGCGCACGCCGCAGATGTTCCCTCAGGCGGGGTGGTGGAGTGCCAGCTGGCTGCCAGCAACTGGATGGGGCGGATGATCGATCTGCTCGAGGCCGGCGCGATCGTGGTTATCGACTACGGCGACACTTCGGAAGGACTCCTGCTGCGCCGCCGCCGGGGCGGGACGCTGCGAACCTACCGCGCCCACCACCTCAGCCGGCACCCGCTCGACGAGCCGGGTTCGATGGACATAACCGCAGACGTCGACTTCTCGGCCCTGGCGAGGGCGGCGACTGACCGCGGACTGCAATGCAAGTTGTACCGCCAGGACGATTTCCTGTCCGAGCTGGGGCTGGATGGCAGGAGGGCGGAGTTCCGGCAGAGGGAACTGGCTGAGGCGCGGGATGGCGACCCGATGGAGCGGCTCCGGCTCCGGTCGAGAGTGAAGGAGATCGAGACCCTGCTCCACCCGCGGGGCTTCGGCGACTTCCGGGTCCTGGTGGCCACCAGGTAGGCGCCGGCGCCCCGTTATCATCTCGCTCACCATGAACAACCTGAAGACGGTCGCGTTGTTGAGCCTGATGAGCGCCCTGGTATGGATGCTCGGATGGCTGCTGTTCGGCGGCTCCCAGGGCCTGTACATCGGCTTGGGGTTCGCTCTGTTACTGAACGTCGGCGCCTACTTCTTCTCCGCCAAGCTGGCCCTCGCCATGAGCCGGGCCCGACCGGTAACGGAGCAGGAGTTGCCCAAGGTCTACGGCATGGTGCGCCGGCTGGCCGCCGTGTCGAACATGCCCGAGCCCTCCATCCACCTGATCGAGTCGGCCCAGCCCAACGCCTTCGCCACCGGCCGCAATCCCAAGAACGCCGCCGTGGCGGTCACCACGGGCATCCTCGAGATCATGAAGGACGACGAGCTCGAAGGTGTCATCGCCCACGAGCTCTCCCATGTCCGCAACCGTGACATCCTGATCTCGTCGATCGCCGCCATGCTCGCCGCCGCCCTTTCCATCTTTGCTCGGATGGCCCTCTGGTTCGGAGGTTCCAGGAACCGCAGCCCGATCAATCTGGTGATCGCGCTGGCTGCGCTGATACTGGCCCCGCTGGCGGGCATGGTCATCCGCATGGCCATCTCGCGGGCTCGCGAGTACCAGGCCGATCGCTCGGGCGCCGAGATGACCGGCCAGCCGCTCAGCCTGGCGCGAGCCCTGGACAAGATCGGAACCGCATCGGGACGGATCCCGATGGACGTCAACCCGGCGGTCAGCCAGCTGTTCATCGCCGACCCGCTCAAGGCGTTCGGCCGGAGACGCCCGCCCGGAGCCGGAGGGCTGTTCTCGACCCATCCGCCCATCGAGGAGAGGATCCGCCGGCTGGAGAACATGTACTACCGCATCTAAACCAGCGGGGTGGAGGAGGCCCGGTCCGGGGGCGGTACCCTGTTTCCGCCGGGGCTCGAAGTGACTAGCATTCTCCCGCTAACCAGGTGGCACCCGCTGCCCGGAGCCGGGATGCCCGAGCGGCCAAAGGGAGCAGACTGTAAATCTGCCGGCGAAGCCTTCGGAGGTTCGAATCCTTCTCCCGGCACTAGCGTGGACGTGAACCGTCCGTCCAACCAGGCCCCCTTAGCTCAGTAGGCCAGAGCGCCTCCATGGTAAGGAGGAGGTCTCCGGTTCGAATCCGGAAGGGGGCTCGGCAGGCAGTGAACAGCGGTTCGTCCCTGCCCCGATGCCTGGCGGCGTAGCTCAGTCGGTAAGAGCGCTCGACTCATAATCGAGAGGTCGGCAGTTCAAGTCTGCCCGCCGCTACGAGCGGTCGGTTGTCCTGTGGAGGATGGCCGGCCCGCCGAACGTATGTACCAGCAGTCTGCTACACGAGGAGGGAATCGTCATGGCTAAGGAGCGTTTTGTGCGGGTGAAGCCGCATGTGAATGTTGGGACGATGGGTCATATTGATCATGGGAAGACGACTTTGACTGCGGCGATTACTCGGGTGTTGGCTGAGCGGGTTGAGGGTAATGTGTTTACGG